>CAVPLY010000012.1:0-62826 GCA_963706045.1 uncultured Actinomycetota bacterium
GACGCCGTGTCTGAACAGTCTGTGTCGAGCCCGACCCCGGGCTCCGGCAGTTGGCCCAGCCTTCCTGAGCCGCTCCACGTTCCTGTTCCCGACAGCCATTGTCACCTGGACATCGCGTACGACGTCGACAAGCACGGCCCAGGGCTGGCCGTGGACGACGCTCTGCGTCAGGCCGCGGCGGTCGGCGTTACTCGACTCGTGCAGGTGGGGTACGACGTCGACAGCTCGCGCTTCGGCGTCGACGTGGCCCGCAGGCATCAACAGGTGATCGCCGCAGTCGCTCTGCATCCGAACGAAGCACCTCGCCTGGCTGCCGCTGGCACCTTCGAGCACGGCTTTGCCGAGATCTGCGAGATGGCCACCGATGTACGCGTGCGCGCAGTCGGTGAGACCGGACTCGACTACTTCCGCACCGGACCGGATGGTCGTGAGGCTCAAGAGGAGTCGTTTCGCCGGCACATCGCGCTCGCCAAGGACCTCGACAAGACACTGGTGATCCATGACCGCGATGCGCACGATGACGTGGTCCGCGTGCTACTCGACGAGGGTCCGCCGGGGCGCGTGGTCTTCCACTGCTTCTCCGGCGGACCCTCGCTGGGTGCCAGCTGTGCCGAGCACGGATGGTTCATGTCGTTCGCTGGCACGGTGACCTTCAAGGCCAACGAACACCTCCGCGATGCCCTCGCCGCGGCACCTGCTGATCTCCTCCTGGTCGAGACCGACGCCCCCTTCCTTGCGCCGTTGCCCTTCAGGGGACGACCCAATGCCTCGTACCTCATCCCGGTCACGCTGCGGGCCATGGCCGGAGTTCGCGAGACGTCCGCGGAGGAGTTGGCCCTCACTGTGTCGAAGAACACGGAGCGGGCGTTCGGGGCGTGGTGAGGCGCCAAAACTCGGGTGGGGCCCGGCAAATGGCTGAGTCTCAACCTTAGATTCACCCTTATGGCCGCCTCTGCTGTGGACGACGGTTGGCATCAGGGGGGTTGTCACCGCTAGCGTCGATCGGGTGTCCAGACGGCTTGTCGTCCTTCTCGAGGGTGCCCTTGTGGTGGCCCTCGTGCTTGTCGTCTCCGGATTCACCCGCAGCGACTCGGCGGTCGAGCTGAGCGTCGACGGGGTTGCCCGCTCGGTCGAGACCCGAGCCGACACGGTGGGCGAGCTGCTCGACGAGCAGGGCGTTGTCGTCAGCGAGCGCGACCTGGTCGAGCCTGCCGCCGACACGGCGGTGTCCTCAGCAGGCACCGTCACCGTTCGGCATGCCCGTCAGGTGCAGGTGGTCATCGATGGCCAGCCCACACAGATCTGGACGACTGCGCTCACTGTCGAAAGAGCCCTCGAGCAGTTCGGCGTCCGTGTGGCGAATGCGGAGCTGTCGGCGTCGCGAACAGAGCGAGTGCCCCTCACGGGTGCACGGATCGGCGTCAGGCTTCCCGACCAGGTCACCGTTCTTCATGACCAACGCCGCACCACGGTCGTCACCACTGCCGACACGGTGGCAGGAGTTCTCCGCGAGGCGCGTATCTCTCTCGGCGTCGACGACCTGCTCAATGTGGGCCGCGCCCGCACGGTCGAGTCCGGCCTCCAGATCGTCGTTACCCGGGTCGTCAAGCGCGAGGTCAAGCGGGGGTTCTCGATCGACCACTCGGTCGTCCGTCGAGCCGACCCCTCGCGGTACGAGGGCTACGAGAAGGTCATCCAGCAGGGGGTCGACGGTCGCGGAGTGGTCACCGCCCGGGTCACTCGCCACGACGGTGTCACAGTGCGGGAGCGCACGATCGACCGACGCGTCACTCGCACTCCGGTGCGCGAGATCGTTGTCTACGGCACGAAGCAACGCCCGTACTCGGCCCCCGCCACCGGAGCAGAGGGCCTGAACTGGGGCGCCCTGGCGGCGTGTGAGTCGGGGGGCAACCCTCGGGCGGTGAACGCGTCGGGCTACTACGGCCTCTACCAGTTCTCTCTCTCGACCTGGTACGCCGTTGGCGGGTCGGGAAACCCGATCGACGCAACGCCGGAGGAGCAGACCTATCGGGCTCAGGTGTTGTACCAACGGTCAGGCGCCGGGCAATGGCCGGTCTGCGGACCGCTGCTCTTCAGCTGACGGCAGACTGGGCGCGTGACCACACCCGGATCGGAGGCGCGGCTGTTGGGGGCGTCGGCAGTCCGCGAGCTGGCCGAACAGCTCGGCGTTCACCCCACAAAGCGTTGGGGGCAGAACTTCGTCGTCGACGCGAACACCGTCCGTCGGATCGTGCGGGTCGCCGATGTTCACCCTGACACTGTGGTCGTTGAGGTTGGTCCCGGTCTGGGGTCGCTCACCCTTGGCCTGCTCGAGACCGGCGCGCGCGTGCTCGCTGTCGAGATCGACCAGACCCTGGCAGACGCGCTGCCATCGACGGCAGCTGAGTATCTTCCCGGATCGCAGAAACGTCTCACGGTCATCCCTGCCGATGCCATGCAACTCGCTGAGCTGCCCGTAGCTCCCGATGCCTTTGTCGCCAATCTGCCCTACAACGTCGCCGTTCCGGTCCTGCTCCACCTCCTGGCTCAGTTCCCTTCGCTGGCGAGTGGGCTCGTGATGGTGCAGCTTGAGGTCGCTCAGCGCTTGGCGGCCCCGCCCGGCAGCCGCACGTACGGCGTCCCCAGCGCGAAGGCAGCCTGGTACGCCGACGTCACCCAGCGGGGGCGGGTATCTCGGTCGGTGTTCTGGCCGGTCCCGAACGTCGACTCAGGTCTTGTCCAGTTCCGGAGAAGGGCACAGCCGGAGACGACGGCAACGCGTGAGGAGGTCTTTGCCTGCATCGACGCGGCCTTCGCTCAGCGGCGGAAGAGCCTTCGTTCGGCGTTGGCCCGTTGGGCCGGTGGTGCCGATGCCGCCGAGGCCGTCCTGCGCTCGGCTGGCGTCGACCCGTCGCTTCGTGGTGAGCGACTCGACATCGGTGAGTTCGCGGCCATCGCCGAGCATCGTCGGGCTGCGGTCCCCTGATGGTTGCTGACAGACTGACAGGACCAAGTCCGACCAACGGTCGGAGAGATCAGGTGGCGAGAGGATGTGGCGGGTGAGTCCGGTGACGGTGCGGGTGCCTGCCAAGGTGAACCTCGAGCTCGTTGTCGGTTCCGAGCGGTCCGACGGGTACCACGATCTGGCCACCGTTTTCCAGGCGGTGTCCCTGCACGACGACGTCACCGCGCTTCCGGGAGACCACCTCACCGTGAGTGTCGAAGGAGAAGGCGTCGACGACGTCCCGACCGATGGGTCGAATCTTGCGATCGTGGCTGCCAGGGTCCTGGCTGACCATCTGGGGATCGAGCCGCGCGCGCACCTGCACATTCACAAGTCGATTCCGGTGGCTGCAGGAATGGCCGGGGGCAGCGCAGATGCTGCGGGCGCTCTGCTTGCCCTGGATCGGCTCTGGGAGGCTCGCCTCGAGCGTGACGAACTGGTCGAACTGGCGGCACGGGTCGGTTCTGACGTGCCCTTCTTGCTCGTCGGTCACACGGCCCTCGGTCTCGGCCGCGGTGAGAAGCTCACCCCGGTCTTGGCTCGGGGCCACTTCCACTGGGTGTTCGCTTTCGCTGGTGAGGGACTTGCGACGCCCGATGTCTACGCCGAGCTCGACCGCCTTCGGGCGGGGTCTGTGCTGGCTGAGCCACGGGTGTCAGATGGCCTGATGAGCGCGCTGCGGATGGGTGAGGCAGCGGCCCTGGGATCGGCGCTCTCCAACGACCTGCAGCGTGCAGCTGTGTCGCTTCTTCCCGATCTGTCGATGACCCTGGACGTCGGTGACGAGTACGGTGCCCTCGGTGCCATCGTCTCTGGATCCGGCCCGACGTGTGCGTTCCTGGCCAGTGATGAGGAGCAGGCGCTCGATCTTGCCGTCGCCCTCACTGCGTCGGGCACCTGTCGCACGGTTGCCTCAGCTGTCGGACCGGTCGCAGGGGCTCGGGTCGTGGACTCATGACCACTCGCACGGCCGTCTCCTTGGAGTGGGGCCCACAAGGACTCCGCCTGCTGTCTGAAACGTGTGAGTGCGTCGTGATTGTTGATGTCTTCTCCTTCTCGACGTCGGTGGCCGTCGCCGTTGCGCGCGGGGCCGCCGTGTGGCCGCACAGCGGGCACGAACGAGCCGAAGAACTGGCCCGTGCGATCGGGGCGACCCTGGTCAGGGGTCGCAACATGCGCGAGGGCCGCACGCTCTCACCCGCCAGCCTGCTCGCGGTTGAGGAGGGAGAACGCCTCATCATGCCGTCCGACAACGGGTCGGTGATCTCGCATGCTGCGCTGATGTCGGGCTTGACCGTGGTTGCTGGATCCATGCGCAACGCGACCGCCGTTGCCGAGTGGCTGACCGGCCGGTTCTCGACCATTGGGCTCGTCCCCGCCGGCGAGGAGTGGGCAGACGGCGCCATGCGGGTCTGCTACGAAGACCTGATCGGCGCTGGAGCGATCGCGGCAGCACTCGCCGACCGCGTCGGAGAGTCTGAGATGAGTCCAGATGTCAGAGCTGCGGCGGCCGCCTTCCGGTCGCGGGCATCGTTGGCCGAAGCGCCCACAGGTCGCGACCTGCTCGAGCGTGGCTTCATCGAGGACGTCCGGCTGGCCGAGGAAGTCGACGTCGACATGGTGGTGCCGGTCTTGCGCGATGGCCGCTACGTGGCGGCCGGTTGATCCCGTCCGGTGGATGTCCCCGGATGGTCGAACGGGGTGAGGACCCGGCGCAGCAGTGTGGCGAGCAGGTCGGCGTCAGGAGCGTCGAGTTCGGCCAGGATGGACCGCTCATGAGCGAGCAGATCGATCAGGGCGGCATCAACCTTGCGGGCACCAGCTTCGGTCAACTCCACCATCACACTGCGCCGGTCGTCGAGCGAAGGATGTCTTTCAACCAGGCCACGTGCTGCGAGGCGGTCGATGCGGTTGGTCATGGTGCCCGAGGTCACCAAGGTCTGCTGCAACAACCGCCCAGGTGACAGCCGGTACGGGTCGCCGCACCGACGAAGTGCGGCGAGGACGTCGAACTCCCAGCCCTCGAGGCCGTGCCGGCTGAAGGCCTGACCCCTGGCCCGGTCGAGGTGACGAGCGAGTCGGGTCACTCGGCTCAGCACCTCAAGAGGGGCAACATCGAGATCTGGACGCTCACGTCGCCATGCGGCAACGAGGTCATCGACTTCATCGCGACCGGTCGCTGCCGCATTCTCGAGTGTCACGGGGTCGTGTCGACCCCGAACCAGCTGGTGACTCGGTCCTCGATGCACGCGTCGTACTCGGCTTGGGTGGTGCTCACCGAGTTGCAGTACCGGTCGGCCTCTTGGGCCTGATCGATCAGAATCAGAAAGCCGATCGTGATGACGACTCCGATGAGGAAGGCCAGGATGCTGATGACCGTGGCTGCTATGGCCAGGCCGGCAGGGCGCCCCCCCTTCTTGGCCGAAACCCAGGCACCAATGCCGAGGCCCAGGGCGATGAGCGCCGCGATCGCGCCAAGGAACGGCACCCAGCTGATCAGCAGGGCGATGACCGCCACGATGAGCGCGATGATGGCGAACGTTCCGGGCCCGGGCTTGGGGGCTTCGCCGCCTGGGTAACCGGCAGCCGGATACGTCGGTGCCGGGTAGCCGGCCGGCGGGGGAGCGGGATACGCCGGCTCGGGCGCAGCAGGGGGAACCTGTGGGGGGTAGCCACCAGCTGGAGGTACGGCGTAGGGGTCTGGGGGTGTCTGATCGCTCATGCGCAGAACGCTAGTGCGTGCCCGGCGACGGGGGAAGGAGCGACATCCTCTGGCGACCGGCCACGGCTACGCATCGGTGGACAGCTTCGGCTTGGCCTCAAGCCCGCGGAGTCCGTTCCAGCTGAGGTTGACCAGGTGGGCAGCCACATCTGCCTTCTTGGGCTTTCGGACGTCGCCCCACCACTGTCCGGTCAGTGCCACCATCCCCACCAGCATCTGCGAGTACATAGGTGCGAACTTCGCGTCGTAACCACGGGCCTTGAACTCACCGGCGAGCAGGTGCTCGACCTGTCCCGCGATGTCGACGATCAGGCTCGCGAAGGTGCCCGTGGACGTGGCGACCGGTGAGTCGCGGACCAGGATGCGGAAGCCGTCGGTGTCTTGCTCGATGTACGTGAGCAGGGCCAACGCCGCTTGTTCGAGCAAACGGCGCGGGTGATCCTCAGTGAGGGCGCCCTCCACCATGCTCAACAGCTTCTGCATCTCGCGGTCGACGATGACGGCGTAGATGCCCTCCTTGCCGCCGAAGTGCTCGTAGACCACCGGTTTGGAGACGCCTGCCTTGGCAGCGATCTCCTCGACCGATGTTGCTTCGAATCCACGTTCGGCGAAGAGCGATCGGGCGACCTGCAGAAGCTGCTCGCGGCGCGCCGCACTGGTCATCCGTGCGCGGCGTCGCTCTGGGGGATTCTCGCTCACGGTGCTCGACGGGAGTCGAGGCGGTCGTGCTTGGGCCAACGAACGTCCCACACCCAGCCCGAGTTTTCCATCCAGGCGGATCAGCCGGGCGCTGATGTCGATCTGGCCCTTCTCGACGCCGTGTCGGGCACACGTCGGGTCGGCATGGTGCAGGTTGTGCCAGCTTTCGCCGAACGAGGGGATCGCCAGCCACCAGACGTTGCCGGAACGGTCGCGTGACTTGAACGGCTGATTGCCCATCACGTGACAGATGGAGTTGATCGACCAGGTGATGTGATGCACGAGGGCGATGCGGACAAAGCCACCCCAGAACAGGCCGGTGAGCACACCCCACCAGGACCACGTGAGCAGGCCGCCAAGCAGCGCGGGCAGGCCAACGGATGCGATGACGATCCACCCGAAGTTGTTGGACACGCGACGCATCGCAGGGTCGTCCATCAGGTCGGGCGCATACTTGCGCCGCGACGTCTGCTCGACGTCGAAGAACCATCCCATGTGCGCGTAGTAGAGCCCTTTGAGCAGGGCGGGCAGCGACTCGCCGAAACGCCATGGTGAGTGAGGGTCGCCCTCCTTGTCACTGAAGGCGTGGTGCTTGCGGTGGTCGGCCACCCAGCGGTCAAGCGGCCCTTCGATGGCGAGGCTTCCAGCCATCGCGAGCATGACGCGGACCCACGGTCTGGCCTTGAAGGCGCCATGGGTGAAGTGACGGTGGAAGCCAACGGTGATGCCGGCCGCACTCACCGAGTAGAAGACCACCAGCAGGGCGATGTCGACGGGGCCGACGAACCCGCCCCAGGCCATGGGGATGGCGACAACGACCGCGAGCAGCGGAACGATGATGAAGTAGTAGAGCCAGAAACGGTGCACGGGCGACGGGCTCACCTCGGCGTCGATGGCCGACGGGTCGGGTGGCGGGTTGTGGAGATCGACGAGCTCAGCGGTCACAGGTCCATCCTTTCGAAGTTACGCCACCGTAACCTACGGTTCCGTAACTTGTCTACCGGTGCGAGGTGTGGCCATGATGCGTCGCTCGTTACAGTGTCGCCGACCCCGTTCCCGGGTCGTCTAAGGGCAGGACAACGGGTTTTGGTCCCGTGAATGGGGGTTCGAATCCTCCCCCGGGAGCTCACGTCGCCGTGATGACCAGAGCGCGCGGCTGCGCGCTGGGTATCCTGCGCACGGCTGGAAAGTCCTCAAGCCACCGCCGCCTGCCAGGAGCTGTTCGCCGTGACCCAGAGCCGTTCGGCCGCTGTGATCGTCCTTGCCGCAGGCGAGGGAACCCGGATGAGATCGAGCACTGCCAAGGTCCTCCACACGTTCCTGGGCCGCAGCATGCTCGGGCACGTCTTGAGTGCTGTCGAACCGCTGGCACCCGCCCACACCGTGGTCGTGGTCGGTCACCAGCGTGAGCAGGTTCTGGCGCATCTGGCCGAGATCGCGCCCGCAGCCCAATCGGTCGTTCAGGAGCAGCAGAACGGCACCGGGCATGCAGTGCGCATCGCTCTCGACGAGGTGGCGGGGCTGACCGGCACGGTCGTCGTCGTCTGTGGTGACACGCCCCTGCTGACGTCCGCAACGCTGGAGGCGTTGGTGGAGCACCACGGCGCCACGTCGTCGTCGGCCACCGTTCTGACCGCGCGGGTCGCTGACCCTTCTGGCTACGGCCGCATCGTGCGTGCCGACGGCGGCGCGGTGGTCGCCATCGTCGAGCACAAGGATGCCGACCAGCAGACGCTGACAATCGACGAGATCAACTCGGGCATCTATGCCTTCGACGCCGAAGCCCTGGCTGGTGCGCTGAGCGCGGTGTCGACCCACAACAGCCAAGGCGAGGAGTACCTCACCGACGTGATCGGTGTGCTCGTGGGTGACGGTCAGCGCGTCGACGCCGTCGTCGCTGACGGAGACCGTGAGCTGATGGGTGTCAACGACCGCGTGCAGCTGGCCGAGGCCAGAGGGCGCATGCGCGACCGGATCAATGAACGGTGGATGCGCGACGGCGTGAGCATCATCGATCCGTCCACCACCATGATCGGTGTGGGCGTCACGCTCGAGGCCGATGCCGTCGTCCATCCATGGACGCTGCTTGAGGGAAGCACCAGGGTGGCGACGGGGGCCGAGGTCGGCCCGGGCTCCCAGATCATCGACTCCGTCGTGGGTGCTGGCGCGACCGTGCGGTTCACGACCTGCGACCGAGCGGTGATCGGGCCGGAAGCGAGTGTCGGACCGTACACATATCTGCGCCCAGGCACTGAGCTCGGCCGGGGCGCTCGTGCCGGAGCTTTCGTCGAGGCGAAGAATGCCCAGGTGGGCGAAGGCTCGAAGATCCCGCACCTGTCCTATGTCGGTGACGCCCAGATCGGCGAGGGGTCGAACATCGGAGCGGCCAGCGTGTTCGTGAACTACGACGGCGTTGCCAAGCATCGAACGGTCATTGGCGACCATGTGCGCATCGGAAGCGACACCATGCTCGTGGCGCCGGTGTCGATCGGCGATGGCGCCTACACCGCGGCCGGGTCGGTGATCACCGACGACGTGCCGGCGGGCGCGATGGGGGTGGGGCGCGCACGGCAACGGACGATTCGCGACTGGGTGCTCCGCAAGCGCAGCGGTACGGCATCGGCCAAGGCCGCGGCGCGGGCGCTCCAGGCGTCCGCAGACGAACCCACCGATGACAGTAGGAGGGCAGCAGGGGAGAATGACCCCGCGGGAACTGGCGACGGTCGCGACACACCGGAAGGCACTGGCTCATGATCGAGTCCACGAACTCCAAGAAGCTCATGCTCTTCTCCGGGCGAGGTCACACGCTGCTGGCCGACGAGGTTGCCCGTGAGCTCGACACCGAGCTGACACCAACGTCGCTCTTCGACTTCGCCAACGGTGAGATCTTCGTTCGCTACGAGCAGTCGGTACGTGGGTCTGACGCCTTCGTCATCCAGTCGCACACCACTCCTGTCAACACGTGGATCATGGAGCAGCTGATCATGGTCGATGCGCTCAAGCGCGCCTCGGCCAAGCGGATCACGGTGGTGGCACCGTTCTACGGCTATGCCCGTCAGGACAAGAAGCACCGGGGGCGCGAGCCCATCTCCGCCCGGCTGATGGCCGACTTGTTCCGCACTGCAGGCGCTGACCGGCTGATGGCCGTCGATCTGCACACCTCGCAGATCCAAGGGTTCTTTGACGGGCCGGTCGACCATCTCTTCGCACTCGAGACGCTTGCGCACTATGTGGCGAGCCGCGTGTCCGACCGTTCACGGATCACGGTGGTCTCGCCCGATGCCGGGCGGGTGCGGGTGGCCGAACGGTGGACCGACCGGCTGGGCAGCCCGCTGGCCATCATCCACAAGCGGCGCGATCCCGACGTCCCCAACGAGGTCAAGGTGTTCGAGGTCGTTGGTCAGGTCGAAGGACGCATTTGCGTGCTGGTCGACGACATGATCGATACCGGCGGAACCATCGTGAAGGCTGCCGAGACGCTCTTCGACCAGGGTGCTGCTGACGTGATTGTCACCGCGACCCACGGGATCTTCAGCGGTCCAGCCATCGATCGCCTCAAGAACAGTCGGATCTCCGAAGTCGTGGTCACAGACACCCTGCCCATCTCCGACGAGCAGCGATTCGACAGCCTCACCGTGTTGCCGATCGCGCCCATGTTGGCCCGCGCGATCCGTGAGGTCTTCGATGACGGCTCGGTGACAAGCCTCTTCGACGGTGTGGCCTAGGCCCCTGCTCCGGCCTGGCGCCCGGTGGTCAGCGTGATCGGCCCCCATGACCCCATGCGAGGAGCTGGGCCTGGATCTGGATTTCTGCGGGCAAGGCCCGGCCTGTAGACTCCTGCACGTCTCGGCGAGGGTGTGCTGGGCCCACGGTCTTTGTCCACACGGTCATTGATCAGGCAGTCTGGGTCGGCACCCGTGATCGACGCGGTGCTAGCGCCCCCGGCGCAGGTGCGGCTCGGTCGCACCGCCCCCTGTCGAGCGCAGCCCGCTACCGCCCCCGTCAGGAGCCACCGCCGTGTCAGAGATCGTCATCGCCGCCGAGCGTCGCGTCGAGTTCGGCAAGGGAGCCGCACGCCGGCTCCGTCGCGACAAGAAGGTCCCGGCCGTCGTCTATGGCCACGGTGCGGCGACCCAGCACCTTGCGCTCCCAGCGCACGAGCTCATGCTTGCGCTGAAGCAGTCCAACGCGTTGCTGTCTCTCCAGCTCGACGATGGCGCGCAGCTCGTGCTGCCGAAATCGGTACAGCGAGACCCTGTTCGCCACACCATCGAGCACGTCGACCTGGTTGCCGTCCGATCCGGCGAAAAGGTCGAGGTAGAGGTGGTCGTTCGTCTCGACGGCAAGATCGCACCAGGTGGCCTCATCGAACACGTGAACGACACGATCACGGTAGAGGCCGATGCCACCAAGATTCCGTCGGAGCTGGCGGTCGACATCAACGACCTGGAGATCGGAAGCACCGTGCGGGCCAACGAAGTCGCGCTACCCGATGGCGTCGTCCTCATTGCCGACCCCGAGTTGGTCCTGCTGCACGTTCTCGCCGCCCAGTCCGCCGAGGCTGAGGAAGAGGAAGCCGCCGACCTGGCTGCTGCCGAGGCTGCTTCTGAGGCGTCGGCGGCTGCTTCGGCCGCTGTTGAGGCGGAGGAATCAGACTGATCGCCGGTGAGCGCTCGGGGGGCGCCGGCGCCGACGACGAGTCTGTGTGGCTCGTCGTCGGCCTTGGTAACCCCGGTCCTGAGTACGCCGGTCACCGGCACAACGTGGGCTTTCAGGTGGTTGAGCGCCTGGCTGATGGTGCCAAGTTCGCGTCCAGCAAGCGTGCCAAAGCCCTCACCTGGGAAGGGCGCGTCCATGGCCGTCGGGTGGTGTTGATCAAACCCACCACCTACATGAACGACACTGGCCAAGCGGTCGCCTCGCTCTGCTCGTACTACAAGGCTGAGCCCGAAAGGCTCATTGCTGTCCACGATGAGCTGGATCTGCCGTTCGGTGCTCTCCGGTTGAAGAGTGGTGGCGGTGACAACGGGCACAACGGACTCAAGTCGATGCGGAAGTCGTTGGGAACCGGCGACTTCTACCGAGCGCGAGTGGGCATAGGTCGCCCGCCCGGGCGCATGGACGCGGCCGCTTTTGTCCTCCGAGACTTTTCTGCCGCTGAGCGTCGAGAGGTTCCAGAGGTCGTCGAGCGGGTCGCTGACGCAGTGACGTCCTTGATGCAGCACGGGTTGGAGTCGGCCCAGTCACAGTTCAACGACTGACGCGACAATCGGACGACGGACCTGTGGCTTCCTAGGACCAGGCTAGCCGGGGGCGAGTGCGCATCTGTCGCCTTTCTTCGGACCCCAGATACTGTGATAGCTGGGGCGGGCCTTTTCGAATTGTTCACCTGCGCGCGTGTCTACTGTCTCTTGGGAGTGCCGATGTCCTTGGGTGGGCTGCTGCCGCTCATCGCCGCCGACCCTGCGATCGCCGAGGCGATGCAAGGAACCACCGATGCCGGTCTGGTCGTTCCTTCGGCTGCCACGGCTCCGACAGTCGCTGCCCTCGCCTCAGGGGTCGAGCACCGGGCATGTCCCGTGCTGGCCGTGACAGCCACCACCCGCGAGGCTGAGGACCTGGCGGAGGCGCTAGCTTCCTTGCTCGACCCCAGCACTGTCGGGGTCTTCCCCTCGTGGGAGACGCTGCCGCATGAGCGTTTGTCACCGCGCAGCGACACCGTGGGGCGTCGCATCGCCGTTCTGAGGAGGCTGGCCCATCCCGACCCGAGTGACCCCGGTGCCGGCCCGCTTCGGGTCATCGTGGCGCCGGTCCGAGCGCTGCTTCAACCATTCGCGCTGGGGCTGGGCGACATCGAGCCGGTCCGGCTTCAGGTCGGCGATGAGATCGATGTCAGCTCCACCATTGAGCGGCTGGTCGAAGGCGGGTACACACGTGCGGACATGGTCGAGCGTCGGGGCGAGTTCGCCGTTCGTGGGGGCATCCTGGACGTCTTTCCCGCCGTTGAGGAGCACCCGCTCCGGGTCGAGCTGTGGGGCGACACGGTCGAAGAGATCCGATGGTTCAAGGCCGCCGACCAGCGAAGTCTGGAGGCAGCGCCGCACGGTGTGTGGGCGCCACCCACGCGCGAGCTGCCCCTGACCCCGGACGTGCGGGATCGGGCAGCCACGCTGGCCGCCGAGCTTCCTGGTCTCGCAGATGTTCTGGAGCAGATGGCTGAGGGGATAGCCGTCGAGGGCATGGAGTCACTCACTCCACTCCTGACCGCAGGCATGCAGTTGCTGGTTGACGTCGTGCCCCCCGATACCGCCGTGGTCCTCGTCGATCCAGAGCGGGTGCGTGCCAGAAGCGTCGAGCTGCACCGAACCAGCGAGGAGTTCCTCGCGGCGTCCTGGGCCAATGCGGCTTCTGGCAATGCGACACCCATCGACATCGGATCAGCGTCCTATCGGGAGCTTGACGATGTCGCCGAGGTGGCGCGAGGGCGCCCATTGCGCTGGTTCGGTATTGGTCCATTCGGAGAGCTCGACGATGACACCGTTCGATCATCGCTTCGGCCCACCGAGGAGTACCGCGGAGACACTACCCGCGCGCTCTCGGTGATCGGCGATTCAGTGAAGCGTGGCTGGCGGGTCGTTCTCGTGACGGCCGGGCACGGGCCAGCGGAGCGTTTTATCGAACAGCTTCGTGATGAGGGGGTGCCAGCACAACTGGTCGGCGACGTGGATGTCTCCCAACCCCGTTCAGTCGTACAGGTCACCACCGGAGTCATGGAGCACGGCCTGGAAAGCGACGCTCTGCAGCTGCTGGTTCTGACCGAGTCCGACCTGATCGGCCAGCGGTCCTCGACCAAAGACATGCGCCGGATGCCCTCGCGGCGGCGAGCGACAGTCGATCCCCTCCAATTGTCGGTCGGCGACTACGTCGTTCACGAGCAGCATGGTGTGGGACGGTACGTCGAGATGGTGAGCCGGGAAGTGCAGGGGGCAACCCGCGAGTACCTGGTCATCGAGTACGCGCCGGCTCGAAAGGGACAGCCCGCCGATCGACTGTTCGTCCCCACTGACCAGCTCGACCTCGTGACGCGATACGTGGGGGGTGAAGCTCCGTCCCTTCATCGCCTTGGCGGCGCTGACTGGGCCAAGACCAAGGGCAAGGCACGCAAGGCTGTTAAACAAATTGCGGCAGAGCTGGTGCGCCTCTACTCGGCACGGCAGTCGGCTCCAGGTCATGCCTTCGGGGCGGACACCCCGTGGCAAAGGGAACTGGAAGATGCCTTTCCGTACGTCGAGACCACCGATCAGATGGCCTGCATCGATGAGGTCAAGCACGACATGGAGCAGCCGATTCCGATGGATCGTCTCGTCTGTGGCGATGTGGGCTACGGCAAGACTGAAATCGCCGTGCGTGCCGCCTTCAAGGCGGTGCAGGACGGCAAGCAGGTAGCGGTTCTCGTTCCCACAACGCTGCTCGTGCAGCAGCACACGAACACCTTCGCAGAGCGGTTCGGTGCCTTCCCTGTCTCGGTGAAGGCGCTGTCTCGTTTCCAGAGTGACCGTGAGGCCTCCGCTGTGCTCGAAGGGCTTTCCGACGGAAGCGTTGACGTAGTGATTGGTACTCACAGGCTGCTTCAGGCAACGACCCGCTTCAAGGACCTCGGTCTGGTCATCGTTGACGAAGAGCAGAGGTTTGGCGTCGAGCACAAGGAGCATCTCAAGGCGCTGCGCACGCATGTCGACGTGCTGACGCTGTCGGCAACGCCGATCCCGCGCACCTTGGAGATGGCGCTGGGCGGCATTCGAGAGATGTCGACCATCTTGACGCCCCCGGAGGAGAGACATCCCGTGCTCACCTTCGTCGGGGCTTACGACGAAAAGCAGATCGGTGCGGCCATACGCCGTGAGCTGTTGCGTGAAGGACAGGTCTTCTACATCCACAACCGCGTCGAATCGATCGAGCGGGCGGCGGCTCGAATCCGCGACTTGGTACCGGAGGCACGAATCGAGGTCGCCCATGGCCAGATGTCAGAAGACGCACTCGAGCGGATCATCATCGACTTCTGGGAGAAGCGCTTCGATGTCCTGGTCTGCACCACGATCGTCGAGTCAGGGCTCGATATCAGCAACGCGAACACGTTGATCGTCGAACGTGGCGACATGCTGGGCCTCGGGCAGCTGCACCAGCTACGCGGGCGCGTGGGGCGGGGTCGTGATCGGGGTTACTCGTACTTCCTCTACCCGGCAGAGAGGCCGCTGACCGAGGCGGCGTACGACCGACTCGCGACCATCGCCCAGCACACCGACCTCGGCTCGGGAATGGCGGTCGCCATGAAGGATCTCGAGATCCGCGGCGCAGGCAATGTTCTCGGCGGTGAACAGAGTGGACACATCGAAGGGGTGGGATTCGACCTCTACCTCCGACTGGTGGGCGAGGCAGTCGCTGTCCTGAAGGGTGAGGCTGAGGGGGCCGCACCCGAGGCCAGCGAGCTCAAGGTCGAGCTGCCTGTGGATGCCCACATCCCTCATGCCTGGCTGCCGTCCGAGCGGGTGCGTCTCCAGGCCTACCAGCGGATCGCTGACGCGCACGATGAGGCCTCGCTCGCGGAGGTCCGGGCCGAGTTGGTGGACCGTTTCGGAGCGTTCCCCGAGCCCGTTGAGCGCCTCTTCGACGTCGCCAGACTGCGAGCACTCGTGCGGTCCAGCGGGCTGACGGAGGTCGTCGCTCAGGGCAGCAAGGTGCGGTTCTTCCCGATTAACCTTCCCGAGTCGGCGACGCTGCGCATCTCACGGCTCTACCCGGGGACCATCGTCAAGCCCGCGGTCCGTACCATCCTGGTGCCAAGACCTTCAACGGCGCGCGTAGGTGGCGAGCCATTGCGCGATGCAGCTCTCCTACAGTGGGCATCTGAGCTCATCGATGCGGTCTTGGTCGGCCAGGAGGCTGCATGATGATGTCGGAGCGGACGAGGAGAGCGGTGGGCCTGATGCGTGGTGGAAGACGGCTTCGCGCTGCGGTGGCGGTGTCGGTTCTCGGCGTCCTCGTTATCTCTGGGTGTTCGGCGCAGAAGGCGGGCTCGGCTGCGGTCGCTGGTGACGACCGGCTGACCGAGAACCAGCTGGCCGACTTGTTCGATGAGCTCGATGACCTCTACGCCGCGAACCCGGATGCTCAGCGCCTCCCCAGCGACCAGCTCACCCTGAGCGTGCTGTCGTGGTGGATCAACCAACAGCTGATCGGCGCCATCGCCGAAGAGCGAGACCTGGCGGCCACGGCCACCCAGGTCGACGAGGTACTCGGTGCCGACCAGGAACAGCGCGACGCAATCGCCCTGAGCAATGGCATTCCACCGTCACGCCTGGATGCTGCAGCTGAGGTGTTCGTCCTCAGCAACGCTCTTACCGAGTCGTTGGCGGCCGAAGGCGCGTCACCAGAAGAGGTCAACGCTCAGCTTGGTGAGCTCTTGAAGGAGACCGCCGCTGACATGGGCGTGTCTGTGAGCCCGCGATTCGGCTCGTGGAACGGTGAGGCGGTTGCCGTAGAGCCGCGAGATCCCGAGCGACTGTCGACTCCCGCTGGTGGGGTCGCCACCCCACCAGAGCTCGACATCCCCGTCGAGGAGTAGGGAGTGACGGGTCGGCTCTGTCTTCTGATCACGACCCACCGGGTGGCACCTGGCCTCTTGACACGCTCGGCGTGGCGCGTGCTCGAAGGTGCTGATGCGCGCCTCGCCCGCTCCGATCACCCGCTCATCCCGACGCTGATGGAGGCGGGGCTCGAGGTGACGATCGAGAGCGCCGAAGGGCCTGCGAGCTTGGCCGGCATCCTGCTGGACGCCGCTGAGCATGGTCCGGTGGTGTGGTTGGTCAGCGATGACGGCGACCGGTCTCTGACCGAGGCCCTGGCGCCGGCGATTGCCTCGCGCGCTGAACAGGGTGCAGCCATCGAGCTGGAGGTCGTCCACGGCTCCTACGACCTGCCTGGCTCTCGACTCCTCGACGTCGTTGCGGTGATGGACCAGCTGCGCTCGCCGGGCGGCTGCCCGTGGGATGCCGAGCAGACCCATGCCTCGCTGGCCCCGTACCTCATTGAAGAGACCTTCGAGGCCTTGGCCGCCATCGATGGCGACGATCCCGACGCCCTGCGCGACGAGTTGGGCGACGTCCTCCTGCAGGTGGCCTTCCATGCCCGGATCGGTGAGGAGTCCACCGAACGCGCCTGGTCGATCGACGACGTCGCGGCTGGCCTCGTCGACAAGTTGGTGCGGCGGCACCCGCACGTCTTCGCCGACGGTGAGGCGAGCTCGGCGTCTGACGTCGAAGAGAACTGGCAGCGCCTCAAGGAGCAGGAGCGCCCGCGCCAGTCGATTGTCGACGGGGTCCCCTTGGCACTACCGGCCCTCGCACTCAGTGAGAAGCTGCTGAGCAGAAGCGTGAAGGCCGGCCTTGCCCTTGACGTCGACGAACCAGACCTCCCTGACGACCTCGACGAGCACGTGCTCGGCGTCCTGCTCTTCGGCATCGTCAGCGCCGCGCGCCGCCGTGGGCTCGACGCCGAGACCGCCCTCCGCAGGTTTGCGCACGACTTCGCCGAGCAGGCGCGCCGTGCCGGGCTCCCCGCCTCCGACGGGTAGTCTGGAAAGACGTCCCTCCACCTCGAAGGAGCTTTTCGTGGCGACCATCGACGCCCTGATCGCGCGCGAGATCCTCGACTCCCGGGGTAACCCGACTGTTGAGGTCGAGGTCGCCCTCGATGATGGAGCGATGGCCCGAGCAGCTGTTCCCTCGGGGGCCTCAACGGGGGTCCACGAAGCGGTCGAGCTGCGCGATGGCGATGCGGCGCGCTATCTCGGCAAAGGTGTCGAGAAGGCCGTCGTCGCTGTCGACGACGACATCGCGCCCCAGCTTCTGGGGTACGAGGCCAGCGAGCAGCGGCTGATCGACCAGGTGATGCTCGACCTCGATGGCACCCCTAACAAGGCCAGGCTCGGGGCCAACGCGATTCTTGGGGTCTCGCTGGCTGTTGCCAAGGCGGCGGCCGAATCGGCTGACCTGCCGTTGTTCCGATACATCGGTGGCCCCAACGCGCACCTGCTGCCGGTCCCGATGATGAACGTGCTCAACGGCGGCGCGCACGCCGACACCGACGTCGACATCCAGGAGTTCATGATTGCTCCGATCGGTGCGGCGACGTTTCGTGAGTCGGTTCGCTGGGGCGCAGAGGTGTATCACACGCTCAAGGCAGTGTTGAAGGAGCGCGGATTGGGCACCGGTCTTGGCGACGAAGGTGGGTTTGCACCAAACCTGCCGAGCAACCGCGATGCCCTCGATCTGTTGCTGGTGGCCATCGAGCAGGCGGGGTATACGCCAGGCCGCGACGTCGCCGTGGCACTCGACGTGGCGGCGAGCGAGTTCTTCACCGATGGTGCCTACCTTTTCGAGGGCCAAGCTCGCGATGCCGAGTGGATGACCGACTACTACCTGGGGATCGTGCGCGACTACCCGCTCGTCTCGCTCGAGGACCCGATGTCTGAAGACGACTGGGAGGGGTGGAAGCACGTCACCGGGTCGCTCGGTGACGTTGCGCAGATCGTCGGTGACGACAACTTCGTCACGAATCCGCAGCGGCTGCAACGAGGCATCGATGAGGGCATCGCCAACGCGCTCCTGGTCAAGGTCAACCAGATCGGGTCGCTCACTGAGACCTTGGACGCTGTCAATCTCGCTCACCGCAACCGGTACAGCTGCATGATGAGTCACCGGTCCGGTGAGACCGAAGACACCACGATCGCCGATCTTGCGGTGGCCACCAACTGTGGGCAGATCAAGACAGGGGCTCCGGCCAGGTCCGAGCGCGTCGCCAAGTACAACCAGCTCCTGCGCATCGAGGAAGAGCTCGACGACGCTGCCCGCTATGCAGGGGCAGCTGCCTTCCCGAGGTTCGTCGTCTAGTCATGGCAGCTACAGACAACGGGCGACGGTCGCGGGATCACCTCCAGGTGATCGACGACCGTCCGTTGTGGGCGCGCCTCACCGGGCGAGCTGTTGTCCTCATCTTGGTCACTGCAGCACTCGTCATGACGTTGGCGTTTCCCATTCGCGAGTACCTTGCGCAGCGCGCTGCCATCAGCGCGGCCGAGCAACGTGCGGCGATGCTGGAGGCTCGGGTCGGCAACCTTCAGGATCAGGTCGACCGCTGGCAGGACGACGACTTCGTCGAGCAGCAGGCGCGGGAGCGGTTGCACTACGTGATGCCGGGCGAGACGGGTTTGGTCTTGCTCTCGCCACAGGACGTCGAAGAGGCACGCAAGCCAGAGATCCCTGTTGCCGTCGAACCCGAGGTGGCGTGGTTCGACACGCTGTGGGAGTCGGTCCAAGAGGCTGACAACCGGTGACCGACGCAGTCTCAGACGCCGACCGTTCGTCCGTGCGCCGACAGCTGGGTCGCGAGCCCCGAGGGATGGTCGCCGTCGCCCACCGCTGTGCGTGCGGCGAGCCGGACGTTGTGACCACGGCTCCGCGGCTGCCCGACGGCGAGCCATTCCCCACCGTCTACTACCTCACCTGCCCTCGGCTGACGTCTGCGATCAGCACGCTTGAGGCCGAAGGTCGCATGAGGGAGATGCAGGACCGTTTGGCCACCGATCCCGACCTGGCCAAGCGCTATGCCACCGCTCACGCACGATATCTCGATGATCGTGCGGCGCTGGACGACGTGCCCGAGATTTCGGGGATTTCGGCCGGAGGAATGCCTGACCGGGTCAAGTGCCTCCACGTCCTCGTCGGTCACGCGCTGGCTTCCGGAGCTGGAGTCAACCCGTTCGGTGACGAAGCTCTTTCCGAGATCGAACACCGACGCCTGGTGCGCGGACTCACCTGCGCGCAACGGAGCGCCGAGGCATGAGATCGCGACGCGTCGCCGCGATCGACTGCGGCACGAACTCTGTGCGACTGCTCATCGCCGAGGCCGATGCTGCCTCAGGGCTCTTGACCGACGTGGCGAGAGAGATGCGCATCGTGCGTCTTGGCGAGGGTGTCGACGCCACAGGACGCCTCAGTGACGTGGCGCTCCAGCGCACCTTCACGGCCGTCGACGAGTACGCCGCCCTCATTGAGGGGGCCGAGGTCGACGCGCTGCGCTTCGTGGCGACCTCGGCAACCCGTGATGCTGAGAACCGCGACGAGTTCGTGTCAGGCATCAGAGGCCGCCTCGGCGTCGAACCAGAGGTCATCGATGGCGAGGAGGAGGCCCAGCTCTCTTTCACGGGCGCAACCAGCAACCTGGAGATCGCGGGGGCGGCGGCTCCCTGCCTTGTCGTCGACATCGGCGGGGGCTCCACAGAGTTCGTCATGGGTGAGCCCGGACGCACCCCCACCGTGTCGGCGTCGGTCAACGTCGGCTGCGTTCGTATGACCGAGCGCCATTTCGTCACCGACCCTCCCTGGCCGGCCGAGGTCTCAGCTGCCCGCGACGACATCGATGCGGCCATCGCGCAGGTCGCGGCGTCGGTCCCCCTTCGACGCGCTGCGTCATTGGTCGGCCTTGCAGGGTCGGTGACGACGGTGGCGGCCCTTGCCATGGGCATGTGGGAGTACGACTCATCACGCATCCACGGCTCTGTCATTACGGCGGCCGACATCCATCGTGTGTGCGAAGAGCTGTTGTACTCCAACCGAGACAAGCGATCAGCGAACCCGGCCATTCACCCCGGGCGACTCGATGTGATCGCTGCCGGTTCGCTGGTGCTCTCGGCGATCGTCGCCTACACCGGCGTAGCCGAGATCTTGGTCAGCGAGCACGACATCCTCGACGGCATCGCGGCATCCCTCATCACCCCCTGACGACCTGACGCCACGAAATCCGTCAAGGGGGTGTTCGCCTGGTATCCAGTGGGACAGGATGGGCCAGGCACCCGAGCAACCCAGGAGGGTCAATGGCTGAACAGGTGACGTTCGCGAGCAATGGCGGATCGTGCGGCGGGCTCCTTGGTGTTCCCGAGTCCGGACGAGGGCCAGGTGTCGTCGTCATTCAGGAGTGGTGGGGGTTGGTGCCCCACATGGAACGACTCGTCGATCGCTTCGCTGAGGCAGGATTCGTTGCCCTTGCACCCGACCTTTACCACGGCGCCAAGACCGACGAGCCGGACGAGGCCATGCGCATGATGATGTCGCTCGCCATGGATCCGGCCGCGCGCGACATTGCGGGCGCAGCCCGCTTTCTCTTCGAAAGCGATCCGACCGACGGGGTGGGGATCGGTGCAGTGGGTTTCTGCATGGGGGGATCGCTGGCGCTGTGGTCGGCGACGCTCGCGCCACAGATCACCACGGCCGTCGGTTTCTACCCGGCCCTGCCATGGGAGCGCATGAGCCCGGAATGGCCGAACTACGAGGGCAAGGCGACGATGATCCACTGCTCGGAACAGGACGGAACGTCCAGCGCGTCTGGCATCCAGCAGGCGAAGGCGGCGGTTGAGGAGGCTGGAGGCACCGTCGAGCTCTTCGACTACCCGGGCACCCAGCACGCTTTCTTCAACGATGACCGGCCAGAGGTGTACGACGCGGCCGCCTCGACGGCAGCATGGGAGCGGACCACGGCATTTCTGCGTGCCCGGCTCGGAGGGTGAACCCTGCTGCAAGCCTGCACGACGTCTCGGTCCTGGCCGCTGACACGGCGAGTCTCGTCGAGCTCGATGAGCGGGTCAGCGAGTGTCGCGCCTGCCCTCGCCTGGTGGAGTGGCGCGAGCACGTCGCGGTCGAGAAGCGGCGATCCTTTGCCGACGACGACTACTGGGGACGTCCGGTGCCGGGCTTCGGCGCCGCTGCCCCGCGCATCCTCGTCGTCGGCTTGGCTCCGGCGGCGCACGGAGCCAACCGAACCGGCCGCATGTTCACCGGTGACCGCAGCGGCGACTGGCTCTTCGCGGCGTTGTATCGCGCTGGGTTGGCGAACCAACCGACGTCGACAGCGATCGACGACGGGCTCACGCTGCGTGGCGTCCGCATCACCGCAGCGGTCCGATGCGCCCCTCCGGCCAACCAGCCGACACCCGCCGAGAAGGCCACCTGCGCTGGTTGGCTGGACGCCGAGCTCCGCCTGGCAACGCATGCGCGGGTCCTGGTGGCGCTGGGGGCAATTGCGTGGACCACATCGCTCGCCGCCCTGGCCCGTGCGGGCGTCGGGCTACCTCGGCCCCGCCCAAGATTCGGCCACGGTGCGGAGGTGGACCTCGGAGATCGCACGTTGATCGGCTCGTTTCACCCCAGCCAGCAGAACACCTTCACCGGCCGTCTGACCCAGCAGATGCTGGACGACGTCTTCGCCCGGGCCCGGATCATGGCTGGCCTCGAAGAATAACTTGACATCAAGTTTTTGCCGTGGCGTCCAGTAGGTCAGTCGTGGCCCCTCCCTACATTGGACCCATGAGTGCTGCCCCCGCGACCCAGACCGAACGCCCCCGCATCTTGATCGTGGGAGGCGGATACGTCGGCCTCTACACCGCGATGCGTCTGCTCAAGAAGCTGCGCGACGACGAGGCGGTGGTCACCGTCGTCGACCCGCGGTCGTACATGACCTACCAGCCGTTTCTTCCCGAGGCGGCAGCTGGCGCCGTCTCGCCTCGCCATGTCGTGGTGCCCCTGCGGCGGGTGCTCCGGGGAGCCGAGATCATCACGGCCAAGGTGACCGAGATCAGCCATGAGCGCAAGCAGGCCACCGTGCAACCGCTCGAGGGTGACGCCTACACGCTCGAGTACGACCAGCTGGTGATGGCGGTCGGCTCGGTCTCGCGCACGCTGCCGATTCCCGGGCTGGCCGACTGGGCGACCGGCTTCAAGACCGTCGAGGAGGCGATCCAGCTGCGCAACCGCGTCCTGGAGTGCCTGGACATCGCCGAGTCGACGCACAGCCCTGAGATCCGCGAACGCAACCTGAACTTCGTGGTGGTTGGCGGCGGCTTCGCGGGCGTCGAGGCGCTGGCTGAGCTGGAGGACATGGCCAGGTACACGACGCGCTACTACCCCAGCATCGATGCCGACGACGTCAAGTTCCACCTGGTCGAGGCCGCTGACGCCATCCTGCCGGAGGTCGGTCCGGAGATGGGGGTCTGGACGCTCGAGCAGCTTCGTGGCCGCGGCATCGACGTCAAGCTCGAAACGCGTCTGGAAAGCTGCGTGGACGGTCACGTCGTGCTGTCCGACGGCACAACGTTCGACGCCGAGACCGTGGTGTGGACTGCTGGGGTCAAGGCCAGCCCGGTGCTCGGCAACACCGATCTGCCACTCAACGAGCGTGGTCGCCTGTTGGCGGACGCCAACCTTCGTGTGGTCGGCACCACCGATGCCTGGGGGGCTGGTGACGGCACCGCTGTGCCCGATCTGACCACCGACGATCTGCGCGAATGCGCGCCGAACGCCCAGCACGCGGTGCGCCAGTCGAAGGTGCTGGCGAACAACATCGTCGCGTCGCTCCGTGGGTTCCCGGTGCACGAGTACAAGCACAAGTACGTGGGCTCGGTGGCTGGCCTTGGCCTGTACAAGGGCGTGGCAAATGTCTACGGCATCAAGCTCAAGGGTGTCCCGGCCTGGTTCATGCACCGCACGTACCACATGAGCCGGGTGCCCACCCTGAACCGGAAGATGCGGGTGATCGCCGACTGGACGATGGCGCTGTTCTTCAAGCGCGAGATCGTCTCGCTCTGGTCGATGCACGAGCCCTTCAACGAGTTCCAGGCAGCCGCTGCGCCACCCAAGCGCAAGACACCCCCATCGGCGGCCTGACAGCGCGGCGAAGGGCTCGTCTCCGGCCGACGCACTAGCCTTGACCTGGCCCGGATGGCGTAACTGGCAGCCGCTGACCACTTAAAATGGTCTGCCGAAAGGCGTGTGGGTTCGAGTCCCACTCCGGGCACCGGAGGCCTTGTCGGCCCCCTAGGGCCCCGCCGCGGGGTACCGGGCTGAACTCACACCCGAAATGAGTTACCGTTGTCATGCGGGCCGCTGGCCTGCGCTGCTGGACGAGGCACTACCTCACGAAAGGGTCGATCGGTCCGGATGGAATCACGTAACCCCGTCATTACGCGCATGGAGCAGGAAGCCAAGGCGAACGGCGGCTATGCCGGCTTCGGCGCCACCGCTACGGCCACGCAGGCGCCGCCAGTTGGCGCTGACGTCCCGCCGGCGATGCCGATCGAGATGACCCCAACCGGTCGGCCCATGACGATCAACGACGTCGTGGTGCGCACCGCCACCTTGTTCGTGCCGCTGCTGATCACCGCGTACTTCGCGTGGACGCTGCAGGTCGGTTTCGGCATCGTGATGATCGCGATGTTCGTCGCGCTCGGCCTCGGTTTCTGGGGTGCTCTCTCCAAGACGGTCCGCCCGGTTGTGTTCCTCGCCTATGCCACCGTCGAGGGAGTCGTTGTTGGTGGGTTCAGCTTCTGGATGCAGGAGTACGTCAACCAGAGCCAGTGGGCAGCTGGAAACCCCGACCCACCCAACATCGTCATGCAGGCGGTGCTCGGAACCCTGGCTGCCTTCGCCGCCATGCTGTTCCTCTACGGCACCCGCATCATCAAGGTCACCGGCCGCTTCAAGAAGATGATGATGATCGCCTTCTTGGCGTACTTCGGCATCGCCATTGCCAGCCTGGTCGGAGCACTCTTCGGCCTGGGCGACGGCTGGGGCTTCTACGGCATGGACGGCCTTGGCATCTTGCTCTGTGTGGCTGGCGTCGCCCTCGCGTCGTTCTCGCTGGTTCTCGACTTCGACGCGATCGAGACTGGCATCAAGATGGGCCTCCCGGAGCGTGAGTCGTGGCGCGCCGCGTTCGGTCTCACCGTCACACTCGTCTGGCTCTACCTCGAGTTGCTCCGCCTGTTGGCGATCCTCAACCGCAGCTAGACCGACGACCTCTGCACGGCAAAGAGGCCGCCGAACCGTTCACACGGTCGGCGGCCTCTTCGTCTGTGGGCCGGGTGCTGTCGCAGCTACTTGACGCGTCGAGCGGCCCGGACTTTGTCGTACTCGTGGACGACGGCTGTGGCGTAGCTATGCGGGATCTCATGCTCGTCCTGTAACCAGTGGACGCGCTCCTCGAAGCGGGTGAGCGAAGGGCCGTCCTGCACCACCTGGAACCACTCGTCGATCGGCTTTCCGGTCGCCTGGGGCAGCCGGGCGACCAGGTTCGCGTGGGTCTCTTCGGAGTGGTGCAGAGATGACATGGCGACTCCCGGTGCTCGAGGAAGGCGTGGCTCTACCGTGCCCGAGCGCGGCCCGCGCCGCAAGACCCGAAAGGTCCCGAGATAACGTGCCACGGTGGCCCGGACCGACGATGACCGAGCGGCACTCGACCGCCTCTGCGATCGACTCCGCTCAGCAACGGACGCGCGACTGGTCCGCCCTGACCAGCGTCTGGGCGGTGCCTCGGTGGCTGAGACCGTGCACCAGGCCGCCGCCTGGGCTGCTTCGAGCCAAGGGCTGACCAGCGAAGTGCCACAGCTCCACCCGCTTGGCCAGCGGTGACCAGCTGGCAGTCATCGGCCGCGATTTCCTCGAATGGGCGTCCGATGGACGTGATCGAGCCGATGAGCTCGTCGAGTGGCGGCGGCGGGTCCGGCTGCTCCGCGCCTCGATCTAGCCGTTCTAGCGATCGCTGGTGGCCGGCGACGGCGATCGCCGCAGACGTAGAAGCCCCCTGACCCGCGAGCCACGTGCCGCGCTCACCTCGGCACCTGCGATCTCGGCGGCCCTTGCGGCTGCCTGGGCGAGGTCGAGGTTGGCGGTGTTCTTCTGGGGCAGGACCGGCTGCGTGACGGCATCGGCGAGGCTGGGGACGACGGCCTCGCCGAAGGCGCGGTAGCCGGCGACTGAGGGGTGGAACTGGTCAGGTCCGAACATGGTGTCAGGGTGGGCGTCGAACTCAGGGCCGAGCAGGTCGGCAACCGAGACGCTCCGCGCGCCGGCTGAGACGGCGGCCACCATCTGTGCGGCCGCCAGCGACCGGCTCCAGCGTCGTGCGACCCAGCGCAGCGGGTGGGGGATCGGCCGGATCGTGCCGAGGTCTGGGCACGTGGCGACGACGACCTCGACGTCGTGCTCGCGCAGTCGCTCGATCGCGGCGGTCAGCAGGGCAACGGACTTACCGGGAGGGGTGCGATGGGTGACGTCGTTGGCTCCGATGGCGATGACGGCCACTTCTGGCCAGTGTGGGTCCACGGCGTCCAGCTGGAGCTGCAGGTCTGCGCTTTGTGCCCCTACTACCGCGACGCAGCGCAGGTCCACCTCGCGCCCGAGCCTTTCTGCCAGACCTGCGGCGGCCACGGCCGCTGTCGTGTCCTCGGATCGGTCCACCCCGAAGCCGGCGGCACCGGAGTCGCCAAAGACCACAAGGTCGATGGGGTCGCCCCCCGCCCCATAGGTCCCGTCAGCTACTGGTGGAGTGGTGCGGGGCTCGCCGATCCGGTGTCGGGCCAGGCGGGACTGCCCGAGGAGGACGCCGTAGATGGCGCCACCGGCGCCGACCAGTCCGGCGCCCCCTACGGCAGCAGCCGACGCGATGGCTCGCGCCCGACTGGCTCGACTCATCTCGCCTCCCCGCAGCATCGATGGAACTCGGGCACCCACGCTAATGGATCGCTGTCTCGGAGAGGGTTTACCGCCTTGATGCGTCCGGAATCGCTACCTATCGTGCATGAATGGATGGCACAGAGAGGCCTGACTCCCACCTGAATCGCGTCTTCCGGATTCTGGCCCTTGTTGGATCGGTGTCGCTTGCGCTCGGAGTGGTCATTCAGTTGCTGCAGCTGACGCAGTACGGGTCCTTCGATGGTCGACGGGAGCACTGGACGGGATCGGACCGGTTGTGCTCGCCCAGCTCTTGATGGTCGTGGGCCCCGTGGCGCTGACCGGCGCGGTGTTCGGCTGCGTCCTATTGGCCGTGCGCAAGGATCGCGACGCTGAGGCGTCCGCGGGGCGAGCGCAGCCGGACCGCGAGTGGCTCGAGTAGCACCGGTCGTAGGCTGCAGGACGTGGAAACCTACGACTCAGTCATCGACCTGATCGGCAACACCCCGCTCGTCCGGCTGCACAAGGTCACCGCACCGGTGGCGCGCCCGGTCTACGCCAAGGTCGAGTACTTCAACCCCGGCGGATCGGTGAAGGACCGCATCGCACTGCGCATGGTGGACGCCGCCGAGCGCGAGGGCCTGCTCAAACCCGGCGGCACGATCGTCGAGCCGACGTCGGGCAACACCGGCGTCGGCCTGGCGCTGGTCGCGCAGCAGCGCGGCTACTCCTGCGTCTTCGTCGTTCCCGACAAGGTGAGCCAAGACAAGATCAACGTGCTCAAGGCGTACGGCGCCGAGGTCGTCGTCTGCCCGACCGCCGTGCCCCCTGAGCACCCCGACTCGTACTACAACGTCAGCGACCGGCTCGCCCGCGAGATCCCCAACGCATGGAAGCCCGACCAGTACGCGAACCAGAACAACCCGATGTCGCACTACGAGCAGACCGGGCCAGAGCTGTGGCGGCAGACCGACGGCGCGGCTCACGCACTTCGTGTCGGGCGTCGGCACGGGTGGCACGATCACCGGCACCGGTCGCTTCCTCAAGGAGGTGTCCGAGGGGCGGGTGCAGATCATCGGCGCCGACCCCGAGGGCTCGGTCTACTCCGGCGGCACTGGGCGTCCGTATCTCGTTGAGGGTGTCGGCGAGGACTTCTGGCCGACGACGTACGACCCGTCCGTCGTTGACGAGGTCATCGCCGTCAGCGACGCCGACTCGTTCGCGATGACGCGTCGCCTGGCGCGCGAGGAGGGCCTGCTGGTCGGCGGCTCGTGCGGCATGGCCGTGGTGGCCGCCGTCGAGGTGGCGCGCGCCTCACCGCCGGATGACGTGGTCGTGGTGATGCTGCCCGACTCCGGACGCGGATACCTCTCGAAGGTCTTCAACGACGAGTGGCTGGCGCAGTACGGGTTCCTGCCGGAGCTGGCCGAGAGCCAGTCTGTCGGAAGACGTCTTGCGCACCAAGGGGGGCGACCTGCCCACCTTCGTGCACACCCACCCGAACGAGACCCTGGCCGAGGCCATCGAGATCCTGCGTGAGTTCGGCGTCTCGCAGATGCCGGTCGTCCGGGCCGAGCCGCCCGGTGATGGCAGCAGAGGTGGCTGGTTCGGTGATCGAGCGCGACCTGCTGGACGCGCTCTTCACCGGAAGCGCCAAGCTCTCCGACCGCGTCGAGGACCATATGTCGCCAGCGCTGCCGGGAATCGGGGCGGGAGAGCTCGCGTCGGCAGCGGTGACCGCCCTGAAGAAGGCCGATGCCGTAGTCGTCCTCGAAGACGGAAAGCCCATCGGGGTGCTGACCCGTCAGGACCTGCTCGGCTTCCTCGCCAGCTAGCCGGGTGCCAACAACTCGTATTGAGTGAGTTGGCTGAGGCTATAGCCTCAGCCAACTCACTCAATGTCGGGATGACCTCAGTCGCTGGTGGCGTCGGGTATCCGTAGCCAGGCGTCTGGCGTCCAACCGCCACCGCAGTCGTTCTGGTCCACGGTCCCGCGCAAGGCTGCTGTCGGCATTGGACGTACTCGAGGTTGCCAAGGATGAGCATGTTTCCCTCCTCGCACCGCGGCGACTCCGTCCGGCTGAAGAGCTCCAGCGCCGAACGACGGATCCTCCAAGCGCCGTTGTCGACCACGTCACCGGAGTCATCAGCGACGTAGTACGTCTCGTCGTCGGCGATCTCCAGAAGGTAGCCACCGCCTGCTTCGGCCATCCAGTCGCCGAGGACGACCTTCTCGTCGGTCACCGGCTGCCAGCCGCGTATGCCAGAGCTTGTGAAGTCTTCGAAGCGCCCGTTGTCCGGCAGCACATGCTCAAGGGCAATCGTGGTCGCGACTGTGTCCGCAGGTGCCGAACTGAGGATCGGAAAGGACGAGGTTGACAAGCCCAGGTTCCGGGAGGGCCGCGCGCATGGTGAAGCGGCCACCGGGGCAATCGGGCGCGTCGTCGCCTTCACCGCGATCGTGTCGCCCTCGATGCTGTACGTGCCGACCGTGTCCGGGTCGGAGATGACGGCGCCTTGGTCGGAGAACTGCACGATGCCGTCAGACTGGAACCACACCATGGTGTTCCCGTTGTCGACCCGCCAGAACCCGTTGAGGTTCTCAGGCGTCGGGGCCTCGCCCGTTCAGGAAGTCCGCGTAGACGTCGTCGGCGAACTCGCCCCCGCTCGCAGGCGTCACCGTGGCGTCGTCCTCGGACAGCGCCTGAATGGCGCCGAAGCCCACACCTGCGACGACCACAGCCGCCGCGGCGACCAGCGGCGACGGTACGACGGCGGTCACGTCCACGGCTCGTGTCGATGCGTTCATCGATGGCACTCTCGGGCGTCCAGCAGGTCTCTTTCGGTCACGACGACACCTTTCGTCACGGCCGCGATGTCCCGCGCGAGCCGCTCTTCGATGCTGCTCATCGGGCCACCTCGATCCGCTGTTGCAGGGCTTTCAGCCCGCGATGGGTGTGGGTCTTGACCGACCCCTCGCTGATGTCCAGCAGCTCGGCGGTCTCGGCGATCGACAGCTCGAGGACGAACCGGCACGCCAGCACCTCACGTTGGCGTCGGGCCAACGTCCGCATGACCGCAACGAGCGATCCGGCTTCGTCGCGGTCGACGATCGTGTCCTCGGCGCTCTGCGTGATGCTCGCGGACGAGCATCAGGGGTCGAGCGGCTCGCTGGGTGGCCTGACGCCGCACCCAGGACCGACATCGGTTGAGCACCGCTGAACGGAGGTACGCCTCGGCGGCCCCGCGGTCGCGCAGCGCGCGCCGGTTCCGGTGGAGTGCGGCGAAGGCCTCCTGGACGGCGTCCTCGGCGGCCTCACGACTGCCGACCATCACGACGCCGAGCCGGAGCAGTGCGGCGTAGTGCCGCCGGAACAGCACGTCGACCAGTTCGTTGCGAGTCAGGTCCATCGCAGCATCGCGCGGGCTGGTGGTGCGCCGCTCACCCATGGCGAGGATTTCCTCCGGAACCGACTGCGTCATGCCTGAGAGTCGTTCGACCGCCCGCTCAGGTTGACACATCCGGCGGATCTGTCGGAGTGGCCCGGAACCGATTCACTACCGCCTCAGCGTGAAAGTTTGCTGGGGCGATAGCCCCAGCAGACTGTGGTCACACTCCGGTCAGGCGGGGTAGGGGACTCCGGTGTTGGCGTGGCAGTCGTAGCCGTTCGGCACCTTCGCCAGGTACTGCTGGTGGGGCTCCTCGGCGTAGTAGAACGTCGGAGCCGGGCAACATCTCGGTGGTGATCGCGCCGAGTCCCGGCCTTCGTCACGGCAGCCTGGTAGACGTCGCGGGACGCCTCGGCGGCCTGGCGCTGGTCGTCGCTGGTCCAGTAGAGGGCTGACCGGTACTGCGAGCCCCGGTCATTCCCTGTCGGAAGCCCTGGGTGGGGTCGTGCGTCTCCCAGAAGACCCTCAGGAGCTCGGCGTAGGAGACCACCGCCGGGTCGTAGACGACGCGAACTGCCTCGGTGTGCCCGGTCAGGCCCGGTGCACGTCTCGTCGTAGGTCGGGTTCGGCGTCATGCCGCCCTGATAGCCGACGGCCGTGGTGTAGACGCCCGGGCATCTGCCAGAACCGTCGCTCGGCCCCCCAGAAGCAGCCCATGCCGAAGAAGGCCTCTGCCATGCCCTCGGGGACCGGCCCGGCGATAGGTGTCCCGAGGACGGCGTGCTCGTCAGGAACGGCGAACGCCGGACTCGGATCGCCCTGGCAGCGCCTGGCTGGGGGTGGGGAGCGTTGCCGATCTGCGTGCCGAATAACACTGAGTGCCTCCTTGGGGTGACTTCTCCTGCTTAACCACGGTGCCCTACCTGCCGATTCCCTCCATGACAGCGAGGTTTGAGTTGCGGAGGGTGACTGTGCGAAGCATGCGCGGACCGGCGCTGGTGCTTGGCATCGTGCTGCTCTCGTCAGCGGCCGGCCTCACCTACCAGGCGACCAAGTCGGCCAGCGAGGCAGCGAACACCCAGAACACCGAGCTGCAGACCGCTGCCGCCAACGCCGAGGTGCTCCTGAGCAAGCAGTTCGAGCGTGCCGGTGCCATTGGGCTGCTGACGGCGCAGGACGACATCTTCAAGAACTTCTTCAAGGAACCTGGATCCACCAGGCAGAAGGTGGCCGCTGACGGCACGACGCGCCAGGAGATCGTCGATCTTCTGACCTATGTGCAGACGCTCTTCCCAGGCTCGGTGGCCCGCTCCGGCTATGTCGACGCCCAGACGGGACAGGAGATCGCTGAGGTTGTCAACGGGGCTGGATCGCCACCGGTCACGTTGGAGCCGAACGCCGACGTCAGTCTCCCGTTCTTCCAGGACGTGCTCTCTCTGCCGCCGGACTGGCTGTACCAGTCAAGGCCCTACTTCTCCCCAGAGACGAACGAGTGGGTCCTTGCCAATGGCACCACCATTGTCGTGGATGGAAAGAAGCGAGGAGTTCTCTACTACGAGCTCCGGCTGGACGCTCTCCGCGCCACCCTTCTGGAACGTGAAGGCGACGCGACGATGCGGGCGGTCACGCAGCGCACGGCTCTGGTCGCCATCGACAGCCGCATCTCGCAGATCTCAGAGACCGACTTCGGGCAGAGCGAGGACCTCACCTTCGAGAGAGCCATCGCAGTCGTTCGGCCCGTCGGGTCTGACCACGGTCGGCGACGAACGTGTCGCCTACGTGCAGATGGACCCGACCGAGACCTTGCAGATCGTCAACGACAACGACTGGTACATCACGGCGTCTGACTCAGTGATCGTGACTGGAGTGGCAGCGGCTCTGTCGCCGCTGCTACTGGCGGTGCTGGCGATCGGGGTGCCGCTGCTGGTCTACGCACTCTTCTCGTATGCCAGGCACCTTCGGCGCGACCGCGACAGCGCCCGTACCACCCGTGACGAACGCGACCACCTCAATGCGCGCCTTGCCGACCTCACCGACGCTCTTGACCAGGCCTCGGGCGGCAACCTCGCTGTCGCGCTCCCGGTCGACTTCGAGGACGAACGACTGGGCGTGCTCGCCCAGTCGTTCGAGAACACCTTGGAACAACTTCGCTCCCTGGTGGCTCAAGCCCAAGGACACGGTGCCCAGCTGGCGCAGGCAGCCGTGCAGATGAGAGCGACGGCCCAGCAGCAGGCCGGGTCTGCCAGTGAGCAGTCGGCCACGGTGTCGGAGACGACTGCGACGGTTGAGGAGTTGGCGGCGACCGCTGCTCAGATTGCTGATACGGCTGGGTCGGTGGCTCGGGTCGCGGCGGAGACGCTGGTGTTGACCGATGAGGGTCGCGGTGCGGTAGCTGAGTCGGTGGAGGCGATGGACCAGATCCGGTCGGTCGTGGATCAGATCGCGGCGTCATCTGCGGGGTTGGGGGAGAAGATCGAGCAGGTGGGTCAGATCCTGTCGTTGATCGATGAGCTTTCTGAGCAGACGAACTTGTTGGCATTGAATGCGGCGATCGAGGCGGCTCGTGCGGGTGAGCATGGGCGTGGGTTTGCGGTGGTGGCTGCTGAGGTGCGGAAGCTGGCGGAGCGGGCGCAGGAGTCGACGTCGCAGATTCAGGGAATTGTGACCGAGATTCAGGCGCATACGCGGTCGACGGTGGTGGCATCTGAAGAGGGCGCGCGGGCGGCTGAGCGTGGGTCGGGCAAGGCTGCCGGCGCGGTGGTGGCGTTGGATCGGATTGCGGCGATGGTGGATGAGGCAACTGGCGCTGCTGAGGAGATCAGTATTGCGACGCAGCAGCAGCGGTCGGCGTCCGATCAGGTCGTGGTCGCGATGACCCAGGTCGCCGACGTCAGCCGCCAGTACGCTGCCGGCTCCAAGCAGACGGCCGCGGCTTCAGCCCAGATCACGACTCTGGCAGCAGCCATGCAGGACTCCATCTCGCGCTTCCAGGTGGAGGGCGACGAGCGGGTCACGCCAGTCGATCGCATGGACTTCGTGGTGGAGGAACCGTCGAACGACCAGGCCGTCGCCGAGGCGACTGACGGTGTGCCTGTCGCGTAGCGTTGGGGTTAGGGTCGCACTGTGACCCACGAATTCGAGACCATCGCCCTGCACGCCGGCCAAGAGCCCGATCCGCAGACCGGCGCCGTCGTTCCCCCTATCCACCAGGTGTCGACGTTTAAGCAAGATGGTGTCGGTGGCCTCCGCGGCGGCTACGAGTACAGCCGTTCGGCCAACCCCACGCGTACGGCGCTGGAAGAGTGTCTTGCCGCGATCGAAGGTGGGACGCGAGCTTTGGCGTTCGCCTCTGGGCTAGCGGCAGAAGACACCCTGCTCCGGGCGGTCTGCAAGCCGGGTGACCACGTCGTCATACCCAACGATGCCTACGGCGGCACCTTCCGGCTCATCGCACAGGTACTCGCCCGCTGGGGAGTTGACTACACCCCTGTCGCGCTCTCTGACCCTGACGCGGTGCGGGGTGCTGTGCGTCCGAACACCACGGTGGTGTGGGTAGAGACGCCGACCAACCCGTTGTTGTCGATCGCAGACATCTCAGCGCTCGCCGCTGTTGCCCACGATGCGGGTGCACTGCTGGTCGTCGACAACACCTTTGCCTCCCCGTACCTGCAACAGCCTCTGGCGCTTGGCGCTGACGTGGTGGTGCACTCGACGACCAAGTACCTGGGTGGACACTCCGACGTCGTAGGCGGGGCGCTGGTCTCAGCCGACGACGAGATCGGCGAGCAGCTGGCGTATCACCAGAACGCCATGGGCGCTGTTGCCGGGCCTTTCGACAGCTGGTTGGTGCTGCGTGGCATCAAGACGCTGGCCGTTCGCATGGACCGGCACGGCGAGAACGCTGAAGCAGTTGTCGACATGCTGGCCACGCACCCTCGCGTCCGCCAGATCCACTATCCGGGTCTTCCCGATCACCCTGGGCACGACATTGCCGCCAAGCAGATGCGTGGGTTCGGCGGCATGGTGTCCTTCCAGATCGAGGGTGGTGAAGACGCAGCTGTTGCCATGGTGAATCGCACCGAGATCTTCACGCTGGCCGAGTCGCTGGGAGGCGTCGAGTCGCTGATCGAGCATCCCGCGCGCATGACCCATGCTTCGGCGTCCGGAAGCCCACTTGAGGTGCCTGCTGACCTGATTCGTCTCAGCGTCGGACTTGAGCACTCCCATGATCTGGTCGCTGACCTGCAGAACGCGCTCGGCTGAGTCGTTCGGTGCCACCGCTCCACGTATGCGTCGACTTCGGGTCGACGTTCACGAAAGCCGTTGCCGTCGATGCGGACGGTGTCCTGGTGGCGACCGGCTCGTCGCGCACAACCATCGACACCGATGTCATGGACGGGCTCGACGCCGCATTGGCCGATGGAGACATTGCCCTCGACGATCATTCGGACACGCTTGCGTGCAGTTCCGCTGGAGGCGGGCTCCGTATCGCCGTCGTCGGCTACGAGCGCGCCATCACCGCCGAGGCTGGTTACCGCGTCGGGCTCTCGGCTGGTGGGCGGGTGTGCCACGTGACATCGGGCGAGCTGGCTGGCGACGATGTGAACGCGTTGGTTGCTGCGCAACCAGACGTGGTCCTGCTCGTCGGCGGCACCGATGGCGGGAACTCAGATGTCTTGGTCCACAACGCCCGCGCCATCGCTCGGGCCGCCGTGAGCGTGCCGGTTGTCGTCGCGGGAAATGCCGATGCCCGCGCGCACGTGACTCGAATCCTTCGACGAGCTCACGTCACCACAACGGGCGCTGACAACGTGCTGCCCACGATCGGCGTGCTCGATCCGCTGAGCGCACGGGAGGCTATCCGAGAAGTCTTCATCTCCCACGTCATCGGAGGTAAGCACCTGTCGGCGAGGGTTGACCTGTCGACGTGGGTGCAGGCAGCAACGCCTGATGCGGTCCTCTCCGGGGTCGAGCTCCTGGCCGATGGCACCGCCGACCATCCTGGTGTCGGTGATGTCGTGGTGGTCGACGTCGGTGGCGCGACGACCGATGTCTACTCGGTCACGTCGCCAGATCTTGACCATGACCCCGCGGAGCGCGAAGCCGTCGCCACCATGTGGCGAAGCCGGACTGTCGAGGGCGATCTCGGGGTTCGTTGGAATGCACCCGGCATCGTCGAGGCAGCTCGCCGTGAGGGATTCCTTGCTGCCGACGACGATCGCCTGTCGGAGGCCGCCGAGGCGAGACGGGCCGATCCTGGGTATCTCCCCACCTCGCCGAAGGACCGCTCGATCGACCGGGAGCTCGCTCGGCTCGCCGCCGCGGTGGCGCTGCGCAGGCACGCCCGGCCGCACACGAGCGGCGCGGTGCGGTATCCAGGCAAGGATCTGAGCCGGGTGTCGCTCGTCGTGGGCTCGGGGGGAGTGCTGCGGCACAGCCCGAACCAGGTGTCTGCCGCATTGGTGCAGTCGGCAGTTACCGATCCCGCGGGCGGCTGGCGCACGCCGGACCACGCACAGTTCATCGTCGACCAGAAGTATGTGTTGGCGGCTGCCGGTCTGATCAGCCGGCGCGACCCGGACGCCGGCATGCGACTGCTGCAGGGCTCGTTGCTTCCGCATCTCTAGTCGGGGGCGGCGTCGAGAGGTGCAACCGCGTCGAACACTCTCAGGGGTTCTCGGCCTTGCGTTTGAGCGTTTCCGGCATCGCTACGGCCGTGGCCGTACCCATCAGGCACACGGCGGCCGTCGCGGCGAACGCCCACGAGAACGAGAGCGTGTCGACGAGCAAGCCGGCGATCAATGGCCCAGCAAAGGCGCCGAGGTCTGATGACATCTGGAAGACGGCAATAGCCGGACCCCCTCGGCCGTGCACGACGTCTCCGACGACAGCGGTGCTGCTCGTTCCGATCAAGGCAGATCCGAAGCCGAAGAGCGCCATGGCCAGCGCGTAGGGGGCGATGGTGTCGAATCCGGCCAGCAGGATGAAGGCAAGGGCGACAACGATGGATCCGACGATCATCGAGGGACGCCGGCCGCGCATGTCGGACGCGCGACCGGCCGGGATCAGGAGCACGCCCTGAGCGAGCGCGGAGATGAAGATACCGATGCTGACCCACGACTCCGAGAGCAACATCGCTTCGGTGACGAACAGCGGCAAGACAGATCCGCGGATGCCGAAAAGCGACCAGCCCGTCGCCAAGTTGTTGGTGACTGCTGCCCAGTAGGCGCGCTGTCGGACGGCCACGCTCAGCGGTGTGGGTGCGACATCGGTGCCAGCGGACTCCTCGCGCTCCCGAAGCTTGCTCTGCGCGAGAAAGATCAGGCCGATAGAGCCGGCGATGAGCAGGGTCGCGGCATACACGAAGAAGGGCAGCCGGATCGAGATTGCGACCAGCGGGGCGCCGAACAGGGGGCCAGTGACGCCGCCGATCAGAAAGCCACCTTGGAAGGCGAGTGCAGCCCTGCCTCTTTGCTCCGGCAGCACTACCCGAAGCAGCAGGGCATAGGCGGCCACGGTGAACATCGCCGAACCGATGCCGCCGGCGCCGCGAAGCACCAAGAGCTGCCAATACGTCTGGGAAAGGCCAGCCAGCGCGCTTGAGATGCCGACGATGAAGATGCCGGTTCCGAGGATAAGGCGCTCGCCCGTCCGGTCCACCAGCCAGCCCGCAAGCGGCGACGACACGAATCGAGTCAGCGCGAATATCGAGACCACGGCGGCGGCGGCCGTCGTCGACACCCCGAATTCCTTGGCGAAGGGGGAGATGACGGGGAACACGATGCCGAAGCCGACCGCGACCGCGAAGGCGACAGCGGTGAGCACGGCGACTTCGCGAGGGAGGCCTCGAAAAGTGGACGCGATCCACTCGACAGGTCGGTCCAGGAGGCGCACGCGTCTGATCCAACCATCTGGCGTCGGGCATGGGCCGGATGGGTGGCGACTGGTGGGAGGTGGTGCGGGCGTGGCCCGCATCGGCCACCATGAGGAGGTGATCTCGTGTGGCTCCGGCGTCGCCGTGGGGTTTGACCTCGCTCGCACCGCAGTGATCGCTGCCTCCAGGGCCATGGCCGAGCTGAGTGAGCCGCCTGTAATCGCGTGCGTCTTCGTGCGCGCCGGAAATCCGGCCGACGTCGCCGCTGCGCTGGCTGCTGCGCAGCGAACGATCGGCGCCAGGCACAGCATCGGCTGTTCGTCCTCGCATGGAGTCATCGGTGGCGGGCACGGCATTGAAGATGTGTCGGCGGTGAGTGTTTTCGTGGCTGCCGGCGAGGAGATCACGGCCCGTTCGTTCCACCTGGAAGTGATGCCTACCCCCGAGTCGATCGCCGTCGTGGGCGTTCCAGACATCGAGCCGGGCGACCAGGTCGCGATCGTTCTCGCAGACGCATACTCGTTTCCGGTTGAGGGGTTCGTCGAGCAGTCGTCAGAGTCACTGAATGGGCTCTCCCTCGCCGGCGGCGTGGCGCTGGGTGGTCAAGGCTCGGGGTCGACGCGGTTGCTGATCGATGATCGCGTGGTTGAGCGGGGCGCAGTCGGGCTCGTTCTCGGTGGTACGGCCTCGATCGGTGCCGTGGTCAGTCAGGGATGTCGCCCTGTCGGTAACCCCATGACGGTCACGCGCTGTGAAGGAAACGTCCTGCTGGAGCTGGCCGGGCGACCAGCCCTGCAGCGACTTGAGGATCTGCTGCTGACGCTTTCACCCGACGACCAGGCCTTGGCGGAGACAGGGCTGCAGATCGGTGTCGTGCACGACGAGTACGCAGATCACCATGAGCAAGGCGACTTCCTCGTTCGATCCCTGGTCCGCATCGACTCTGAACGGAAGGCCCTGGTGATCGCCGATGACGTGCAGGTGGGGCAGACGGTGGGATTCCAGATTCGCGACGCCGCCGCCGCCGCTGATGACCTCCACGCCACCCTCGCCAGCTGGAACGATCGGTCCACCCGGGGGAACCCAGCAGGAGCCCTTCTTTTCTCGTGTAACGGCCGCGGTGAAAGATTCTTCTCGTCGAGCGATCATGACGCTGCCGCGGTGCGTGACGAGCTAGGGGGAGCGGAAGTCGCTGGCTACTTCGCCGCAGGCGAGATTGGACCTGTGGCCGGCCGCAATCACCTCCATGGCTTCTCTGCCTCGGTCGTGGTGTTCGGCGACTAGCTCGCGTCAAAGGGCGCCGAAGAGTCGACCCGTACCGTGAGGCTCTTCCCGTTTGGCAGCGTGTAGCTGATCTCGGTACCGATGGCCTGGCCGTGAACGGCCCCACCCAACGGTGACTGGGGTGAGTAGACGTCGATCTCGTGGTGGCCGGCTTGCTCTCTGGATCCGAGCAGAAAGGTCTCCTGCTCGCCGTCGAGCGGGCCGCCGATGAAGGTCACCGAGACTTCGTGACCCACCTGGACCGTGCCATCGGCCGCTAAGGGGGCACCCACCTGCGCACTCTCAAGCAGGTGTCTCAGCTGTTTGATGCGGGCTTCGAGCTTGCCTTGCTCCTCGCGCGCAGCGTGATAGCCGCCGTTCTCCTTGAGGTCACCCTCTTCCCTGGCTGAGGCGATCTTCTGGACGACCTCGGCGCGGCGGGTGGTACTCAGCTCTTCGTACTCGTCCTTGAGCCGGTCGTAGGCGTCCTGGGAGAGCCAGGTGGTCATGCCAATTGCTCCTTCGTGATCTCTGAGGTCTGCCCGGCTACTCGGCCGGTCGACAGCTTTCGACGAACGCGCTGGTGGGCAGGGACGTCACCGGCAAAGGGTAGACGACGCTGACATTGCTCGTCGCGGATCGCACCGGCACCTCGGCGCGTCCCACTTCGATGCCGCGTCGGTCCAGAGCACGGACTGTGCAGGTCACGGTGCTTCCCGCCGGCAGGAACACGTCGAAGTCCACGAGAACGCTCGTCGGACTTGCTTCGCGGAAGCCGGTCGTGTTCCACCTCACCTCTTGATCACCCTGAAGCACCCCAGCCCAGACCACCCATGCGACGAAGGGAAGCGCGACGAGGGTGATGGCCACTGCCACCCCCCACCGCGACTGACCTGCGCCGTAGCGGGCGTGCAGGTGCTCCAGGTCGGCCCCCTCGGTGAGCGGCATCGACCGCAGGTGCCGGGGCAGCGGTTTGGCAGGGGTGGGTCCAGTCACCTCACCATTGTCCGGCTCTCCTATTCTGGGCCGGTGCCACCCTCCCCTGCGCCTGAAGACTCGATGCGCCTGATGGCCGTCCACGCCCACCCTGATGACGAGTCGAGCAAGGGCGCGGCCACCATGGCCCGCTATGTCGCCGAGGGTGTCTCGGTTCTGGTGGTGACGTGCACAGGCGGCGAGAGGGGTGATGTCCTCAACCCCAAGCTGGCCGACGACCCCTTCGTGGCTCAGAACTTGGTGGAGGTGCGCCGTCAAGAGATGGACCGGGCACGAGAGATCTTGGGTGTCGACCAGGAGTGGCTGGGATTTGTCGACTCCGGATACCTCGAGGACTATCGCATCGAAGACCGTGATCAACTGCCTGAGGGGTGCTTTGCCAGAGTGCCGATCGCAGAGGCCGCCGCCCCCTTGGTGCGACTGATGCGTTCATTTCGCCCGCACGTCGTGACGACGTACGACGAGAAGGGTGGCTACCCGCACCCCGATCACATCATGTGCCACGACGTGTCAGTGGCAGCGTTTGAGGCTGTGGGCGACGCCGCGATGTACCCCGAGCACGGTGAGCCGTGGCAGCCGTCAAAGCTCTACTACCACCACGGCTTCCACAAGGAGCGTTTTGAGTCCCTGCATGCGGCGATGCTGGAGGCCAACCTCGATTCACCGTTCGGTGAGTGGCTTGATGAGTGGGTCGACAAGCCAGAGGACCAAGGACGAATCACCACGCGGGTTCCCTGCGGCGACTTCTTCGAGGTGCGTGACGATGCGCTCCGTGCGCATGCCACCCAGATCGACGAGGACGGGTGGTGGTTCGGCGTCCCCCTGGAGCTTCAGCAGCGGGTATGGCCCACAGAGGACTACGAACGCGCCCGATGCCTGATCGACGTCCCACTCCCCGAGAGCGACCTCTTCGACGGGTTGCGGTGACGGTCGGGCACAATGGAGCAATGGTGACTGCGGCGATCTCTGGTGGGGGCTACACGCCGCTGGTGCAACGGGCCGCTGAGGCCCGCACCAGTGAGATAGGCCCAGGGCTGCTCGCCTTCGGGATCGTGGTTCTTCTGGCTGTTGCGACGTTCTTTCTGCTGCGTTCGATGATGCAGCACATTCGCAAGGTGCCGCCGACTTTCGACAACGAGCCGGCCGACGATCTTTCAGGTGATGACGTCCGCTAGCCGTCGCGGGACTCGGTCATTGAGAAGCGTTGTCACTGCCGAGGCTGGCATGGGGCGCGCAAGCAGGTAGCCCTGTCCGAGGGTGTAGCCGAGGTCGAGAAGTGCCTGCCGCTGCTCCGGCGTCTCCACGCCTTCGGCAACGATCGAGTTCAACCCCAGCGTTTGGGCGATGCTACGAATCGTTCTCACCAGGTTGCTGCCGCTGGTCTCATCGGCGTTGCTGGCGTCGAGGGTGCAGACGAACTCGCGTGCGAGCTTGAGTCCGTCGACGGGAAGTTGCTGAAGGTAGCTGAGTGAGGAGTAGCCAGTGCCGAAGTCGTCGATGAACAGCCGAACTCCGAGGTCGGCCAACTCGCGGAGGCGCTCCATCGTGACGCCTTCGCCAGGGAGAAGCATCGACTCGGTGATCTCCAGGACGAGCGTGGACGGGCTCACGCCGAAGTCGTCGAGTGCTGAGCGCACCTCGTCGACCAAGGTGTCCTCCTGCACCTGACGGGCACTCAAGTTGACCGTCAGGATAAGAGCCTCGTATCCAGAGATCTCCTTCTGCCATTGGGTAGCGGCCGCCAGCGCCATGCGAAGAACCGACCTCCCCAGCGGCACGATCAAGCCGCTCTCCTCGGCCAGACCGATGAACTGACCAGGCCCGAGCAGTCCCCGTTCGGGATGCTGCCACCTCACGAGCGCCTCGACTCCGACAACGGCATCGGTCCCGAGGTCGACGATCGGTTGGTAGTGCAGCACCAGTTGATCGAGATCGATGGCATCTCTCAGGTCTGCCGAGAGCTGGAGTCTGTCGACGGCCTGCTCGTGCATGGCGGGTGCGAACAGCGCCAGGCGGTTCTTTCCAAGGTTCTTCGCCTCGTACAGGGCTAGGTCGGCGTTGCGCATGACCGCCTCGGCGGACGTGGCGGATGTGTCGGTAATGGCGACACCGACGCTGAGCCCGCTCAAGATGGTCGATTCCCCAACCTCGAACGGCTCACGTGCCGATGTGACGATGCGGTTGGCGACCGCGATCACCTCATCGTCGTTGTCCACGCTCTCGAGCAAGATCGCGAACTCATCGCCGCCGAGCCGGGCAACGGTGTCCTCTTCACGGACGGCCTCCCCCAGGCGGTGGGTCATCTGTCTCAGCATCGAGTCTCCGGCCGCGTGACCCAGGGAGTCGTTGACATCCTTGAAGTCGTCGAGGTCGATGAAGAGCACCGCGAACCGGGCTGCGCTGCGCGTTGACCGTGCGATGGCGTGTTCGAGGCGATCGCGGAACAGGGAACGGTTGGCAAGACCGGTGAGTGAGTCGTGGAAAGCCTGGTGCGAGAGCTGCTGCTCAAGAGCGCGTCGTTCCGTGACGTCGTGGCACGTCAGGACAAATCCTGGCTCGTCGTGCTCGATGACGCGCGTCGCGACCACGTCGACGTAGCGATGCGACCCGTCGCCGGCGAGCAGACGGAACTCGGCATGCGCCGGCCGCTCGCTCGTTGAGGCCTTCATGATGGAGCTCGCCTTGCCGCGGTCGGCAGGGAAGACGGCATCCAACCAGCTGGTACCCATGACGTACTGGGGAACGACCCCGAGCAGCCGCTCAGCGCCTGGGCTGAGATAGCGGATGCTCAGGTCAAGGTCGAGGACGGCAATGATGTCGCTGGAGTGCTGCAGCATTCGACGCAGTCGTTGTTCGCTTGCTCGCTCGGCAAGCACCCTGCCCAGACCGATTCTGGCCTTCGCCAGCGAGGCGGCTTCTGCCAAGGCCGCCAGCGCCGGTGCGACCTCGCGTGGCAGGAGCGGGCTTGACGCCGCGATCAGGTAGCCCTCCGGCGTCCCCTCGTTGTCGGTAAGTGCTCTCGCGGCCACAGCCGTTTGGTCGCTGAGCTCAAGAGCGCGATGGATCGCGGTCGGTCCGTACATCATGACGACGTCCGTTGCCAGCTGCCTCATGTCGTCGAGCGACTCATCGCTCAGTCCGAACCGGCGCCCGGGTGGCACTGTCTGGGTGACGAGCCCCGTTGTGCCCTCGCGTCTGAGCTCGACGACGTATGACGTCGTGTTCGGATGCAGGTCAGCGGCCGCAGTGACAACGGTGTCTCTGATCGTGTCGCGATCGGCAGCAGCGGCGAGTGCGCCGTTGGCATCTCGGATCACGCGCTCGCGCCGAAGAGTTTCGCGAAGCTGCAGCACCAGGTCATTGAGCCGCAGAAGAACCAATCCGAACATGACCAGGGCGCCGACGATGATGACCAGGCCCTGGGTGTCCCCAGTCAGGGTCAGTTGACCAACCAGAAGGACGAGAGGGAGTACCGACATCAGGGCCAGAAGCAAGATGAAACGCCAACGACTGACCGAGCGCTCTGGGCTCGTCGCGATGACTGGCGATGAGACCGACGGGTGAAGGGCGGCGATCCCGAGCCCGGCGTAGAACAAGAACCAGCCGAGGTCCCACGCTGTGCCATCAGTCCAATCGCCGGTGATCGTCGCGTACGCATAGGCCGTGTCAGAGACCAGGACACCGATCAAGGTCAAGACCAGGAAGCGCATGGATGTGTTTCGCCCGGAGTCCAACGCGAACCACAGCCGGGTAGCCGCCCCGAGCAGCAAGACGTCCATCAAGGGATAGCCGGCCGTGACCAGCGACGCCGCGACGCCCAGATCGGTCCCGGCCAGTGTCGGCTCGATGATGAAAATCCACGACGTCAATCCGGCGGCGGTGGTGACGATCAGGGCATCCAGAAGGGCGGCGCGATCACGACCGGGTGATCGCCGCCGAACCAGCAGCACGATTCCGGCAAACAGGAAGAGATAGGACCCGAGGTAGAGGTAGTCGAGGATCGACGGGTAGGGGATATCGCGGGGCCGCAGCCCCACGAGCTGAGGGAACTCCCAGAACGTGTCTGCGATGCCGGTCAGTGCGACACCAATGGTGAGGAGCACCCAGGCGGTCTTCGCCGGCGGCCGCTGAATGGCCAGTGCGAGCAGCATCGCCGCCACGGTCGCGGCCGCGATAGTGGTCCAGACCAGACTCTGGCTCGGGGCGGCTCGCCATGGCCATGACGCGCTGAGCGGGATCGCGTAGTAGCCAATGATCAGGCCGGCGCAGAGCAGGGCGAAGGCCCACCAACTGTTGCGTCGCGCCCAGACCAACGGAGTCCTCCCTTCAGGTCGCGCCTCGGAGGGCATGCTCGATCGTCAGCTCTCTCAGGCCCACCGTAGACATCGGCGGCTTCACGCACGAGGTGAACCGCCATCTACGGGACATTTCCCCCTTCGCGCTGCCTGGCCCCCGGCGGAGTCTGACCCCAGAATGAACCAGTGACCAACCTTCTCGCAGATGCCGCTAGTCCCTACCTGCTCCAACATGCGGACAACCCCGTCCACTGGCGTCCGTGGGGACAGGAGGCTTTTCAGGCAGCACGTGAGCGAAACGTTCCGGTTCTGCTCTCAGTGGGCTACGCAGCCTGTCACTGGTGTCACGTCATGGCTCATGAGTCGTTCGAGAACCCTGACATCGCAGCCCTGATGAACGACCATTTCGTCTCGGTGAAGGTGGACCGTGAGGAGCGTCCTGACGTTGACGCCGTGTACATGGACGCGGTCACGGCTATGACCGGCCACGGCGGCTGGCCCATGACCGTCTTCCTGACCCCCGAAGGTGAGCCGTTCTACGCCGGCACCTACTTCCCCCCGAGACGCAGGGGAGAGATGCCTGGCTTTCCTGACGTGTTGCGGGCCGTGTCGGGCACGTGGCGAGAGAAGGCAGATGATGTGCGTCAGCAGGCAACTGCCGTGCTGGCCAGAATTGATCAGCTTCGTGAGGCCCCCGTCGCCGCTCGCGGAGAGCCGGCTTCTCCTGCTGACTGCGCGACGGCCGTTGGCGTCCTGGCCAAGCAGTACGACTACGCACGCGGCGGGTTTGGCGGTGCGCCGAAGTTCCCGCCGAGCATGGTGCTGGAGTTCTTGGCGCGGCACCACGCTCGGACCGGATCGACGGACGCGCTCCTCATGGCTGAGGGCACCCTGAGGGCCATGGCCGGCGGTGGGATCTACGACCAGCTCGCTGGCGGGTTCGCTCGCTACAGCGTCGATTCTGAGTGGGTAGTGCCTCACTTCGAAAAGATGTTGTACGACAACGCTCTTCTGGCCCGCGCTGCGCTTCACATCGGCCAGGTGTCTGGCCGACCACTCGGTGGTCGGGTTGCGGACGAGACGGCTGACTTCATGGTGACCGATCTCGGCACTCCTGAGGGTGGATTCGCCTCGGCACTCGATGCCGATACCGAAGGGGTTGAGGGGCGCTACTACGTCTGGACACCTGACGAGCTGGTCAGCGTGCTTGGTGACACGGAGGGGCGATGGGCTGCCGAGTTGCTGGCCGTCACCGCGGAAGGAACCTTCGAGCACGGCGCCTCCACGTTGCAGCTACGGACCCCGCCCGCGGACGCTGCACGATGGCAGCGCGTCCGCGACCTTCTTGCCCTGGCCCGATCCAAGCGCACTGAGCCGGCCCGCGACGACAAGGTGGTGACGGCATGGAATGGCATGACCATCGCCGCCCTGGCTGAGATCGGTGCCGTCCGGAGACGGCCCGAGCTCATCGAAGCCGCCGCGCGCTGCGCTGAACTGCTCTGGCGCGTTCATTGGACGGGGGAGCGGCTGCTGCGGGTGTCGCGCGACGGCAAGCCGGGAACTGCGCACGGAGTTCTTGAGGACTACGCGTGGGCTTGCGAAGGCTGGCTTGTGCTCTACCAAGCAACCGGGGATGGGAGCTGGTTCGAGCGCGCCATCACCGTGCTCGATGCGGCGCTGGCAGCATTCTCCGACGGCGAAGGTGGGTTCTTCGACACGGCGTCCGACGCTGAGAAACTGGTTCGACGACCACGCGAGTGGACGGACAACGCCACCCCCTCCGGTCAGTCGGCACTGGCGAGCGCCGCGTTGACCGCCGCCGCCTTGGGGGGCAGCGGTGCTCACCGAGCTGCCGCCGAAGGTCTCCTCTCGGCTGCCGCTGACCTCTCGGCGCGAGCGCCCCGCTTTGCTGGGTGGTGGCTGGCTGTGGCCGAGGCGTGGGCGGACGGACCTCGCGAAGTGGCGATCGTGGGTGAACCTGGCGCCGCACGGGCGGCGTTGGCTGACGCCGCATGGTCGTGGCCGGCCGCAGGGCGGGTCCTTGCCGTGGGGTCGTCGACGGACAAGGGTGTCGGACTGCTCCGCGGCCGGTCGGGCCCGGTACCCCAGGCCTGGGTCTGCCGCGACTTCCGCTGTGAACTTCCCACCGATGACCCCGAGCGGGTCGCGCAGCTGCTGCGTGGTGCGACAGAGTAGCGACATGACGTCCGACGCATCCCCAGAAGATATCTACGCCGGAGCCGTCGTTGTCGGCTTCGATGGTTCCGAAGACTCAACGCGCGCGGTCAGGTGGGCTCTCGTGGAGGCCGGACGGCGGAATGCCCCCCTGGTCGTCCTTCGCGCCTGGTCGCTGAAGACCGCGCCCCGACCCGAAGGTTCGGATCTCAGCTACGTTCCGAGCGAGGACGAGTTCTCCGAGGCCGTCCGCGACGAGTTGTCTGCTGATCTGGCCGAGGTGTTGGGGGCCGATGCCTCCGATGCGATCCTCGTACCCGTTCACCGTCCGGCAGAAGAGGCGCTGATCGCTGCCTCTCGCGAGGCCGTCATGACGGTTGTTGGTGCCAGGGGGTCAGGTCTCGCACGCTGGCTCGGTTCGATTTCTGCCTCGGTGGTGAGACACGCCCATGGGCCAGTGGTGGTGATTCCCCAGGGCGGTGAGCGTGGTTCCTGACGGCACCTGACCCACGGGGGATATAGTCGGCACTGGTCACTGGAAGGGGGTGCCGCGTGGGGCTCCGCGATCTCGCCTACACGCTGTACGAGCGCCGGCTGTTGGCGTCACTAGACCCGGAGCAGGCTCCCCACCACGTGGGTGTGATCCTCGACGGCAACCGGCGCTGGGCCAAGGCAGCCGGAAGCTCGGCGAACATTGGGCATCGAGCCGGCGCTGACAAGATCTCGCGTCTTCTGGAGTGGTGCGACGAGGCTGGTGTCGAACTCGTCACGCTCTGGCTCTTGTCGACAGACAACCTGGCTCGTCCAGAACCCGAGCTGGCACCGCTGCTGGCGATCATCGAGACAGTGGTCGGCGAGCTGTCGGCGGACGGCCGCTGGCGGATCCACCCCGTTGGAGCGCTCGACCTCCTGCCCCAGCACACCGCTGAGGTGTTGAAGTCCGCAGCGACGCAGACCAGTGAGGTCGATGGGCTGATGGTGAACGTCGCCGTGGGCTACGGAGGTCGCCAGGAGATCGCCGATGCCGTTCGGTCGCTCCTGGCTGAACACGCCGAGGGCGGTACCCCGATGGCCGATCTCGCCCGAGGTCTGTCGGCGGATGACATCTCCGAGCACCTCTACACGAAGGGGCAACCTGACCCCGACCTCGTGATCAGGACCTCTGGTGAACAGAGGCTCTCGGGCTTCATGCTGTGGCAGAGCGCCCACAGCGAGTACTACTTCTGCGAGGCGTACTGGCCCGATTTTCGCCGCGTCGATTTCTTGCGTGCGCTGCGCTCCTACGAGCAGCGGCACCGGCGCTATGGCAACTGAGCGAAGGCAACAGCGCTAGGGCAGTGCAGCCCCTTTCGACTGAACGAGGGGTTCGCGAGGCGCTAGCCGCAAGTTATTGAGGTCGTAGCCAAATCTGAGTGCCTGCTGCTCGAAGCGATCCGATCCCCCGAGATGTTCTGCCGCCGGAGTCTAGTAAGTCCCGGCGTGGCGGCGGCGGGTTCGGTCCCGGTCGTCGTAGCGTCGTCGTGGGTTGGCGCCCGACCGGCCCACGCTGGAGGCCATGAACTGTGGAGCGTCGGACCTTCGTCCTCGATACCTCGGTACTGCTCTCTGACCCCGCAGCCTGGATGCGGTTTGACGAGCACGAAGTTGTACTTCCCGTCGTCGTGATCACCGAGTTGGAGGCCAAACGCTCCCACCCTGAGCTGGGGTACTTCGCGCGCACCGCCTTGCGCATGCTCGATGACCTGCGAGTTGCAGGCGGGCGACTCGATGAGCCGCTGCCGATCGGTCATAGCGGAGGGGTGATCCGGGTGGAGCTCAATCACACCGACCCCTCGGTGCTGCCGCCCGGATTTCGTCTCGGGGACAACGACTCACGGATTCTGGCCGTTGCGCGCACCCTCGCCGCCGAAGGTCGCCACGTCACGTTGGTCTCCAAAGACCTGCCCATGCGCGTCAAGGCGTCGGCAGTCGGCCTTGACGCCGAGGAGTATCTCGCTGAGTGGGCGGTGGAGTCGGGCTGGACGGGTATGGCTGAGGTCGATGTCGACAGCGACACGCTCGACCGGCTCTTCCACGACGACACCATCGATTTGGATGAGGCGCGTGACCTGCCGTGTCATACAGGGCTCGTCATGCTCTCTGACCGCGGGTCGGGGCTCGGGCGGGTGACCCCCGAGAAGCAGGTGCGGCTTGTGCGTGGTGATCGCGAAGCTTTTGGGCTGCACGGCCGCAGCGCCGAGCAGCGCGTCGCACTCGATCTGTTGCTCGACCCTGAGGTGGGAATCGTTTCCCTGGGCGGACGAGCGGGCACGGGCAAGTCTGCTCTTGCGCTGTGTGCCGGCCTTGAGGCAGTTCTGGAACGGGGGCACCACCGCCGGGTGGTGGTCTTCCGTCCCCTCTACGCCGTTGGTGGCCAAGACCTCGGCTACCTGCCAGGCACTGAGAACGAGAAGATGAACCCGTGGGGCCAGGCCGTCTTCGACACCTTGTCGGCCATCACCACCACCGAGGTCGTCGAAGAAATCGTCGACCGCGGCATGCTCGAGGTGCTACCGCTGACCCACATCCGCGGACGCTCCCTGCACGATGCGTTCGTCATCGTCGATGAGGCGCAGTCACTCGAGCGCAATGTGCTGCTCACCGTGCTGTCCCGGATCGGGCAGGGTTCGCGTGTCGTCCTCACCCACGACGTCGCCCAGCGAGACAACCTGCGCGTGGGGCGCCACGACGGCATCGTGGCTGTAGTCGAGAAGCTGAAGGGCCATCCGCTCTTCGCGCACGTCACGCTGAGCCGCTCAGAACGCTCACCGATCGCTGCCCTCGTGACCGAGATGCTCGAGGATGTCAGCCTCTGACCTGTCCCACCGAGTCGTAGAGTGTGCGGGTGGCGTACCAGGACTACTTGACCTACCTCGGCCATGCCACCGTCCTCATCGAGGTCGACGACGTGCGCGTGATGACCGACCCGGTCTTGCGACCCGGAGCCGCGATGCTCCATCGGATGCCTGGGGCCGCCGACATCCGCGACTACACCGACGTCGACGTGGTCGTGATCTCACACCTTCACCATGATCACCTTGATCTTCCCTCGTTGCGAGGTCTGCGAGATGACCCGCTGATTGTCGTGCCTCTCGGCGCCGAGAAGTGGATGCGTACCAAGGGGTTCCACAACGTGGCAGAGGTCGCCCCTGGTGACGTGCTGAACTACGGAAGCGTCACGATTCGGGCCACCATGGCTGTTCATTCGGGCAAACGTGAACCGCGCGGGCCGGTGGCCATGGCCATCGGGTACGTGATCGAGGCGGGGCCGGCGACGCTCTACTTCGCTGGCGACACAGACATCTTTCCAGGAATGGCCGACCTTGTGCCCGGTGAGCTCGATGTTGCCATGATCCCGGTGTGGGGGTGGGGGTTGGTGCTCGGCGACGGTCACCTGAACCCGCAGTCGGCGGCAGATGCGATCGCCTTGCTGAAGCCGCGCTACGCGGTGCCGATCCACTGGGGCACGCTTGCGGTTGCTGGTCTGCACCGGCTGCGATTTGCGCGTATGGAGACACCCCCTCACGAGTTCGAGAAGGCAGTGAACGCCCTCGGTATCGACACCGAGGTGCTGATCACGAGACCGGGTGAACGCGTGCCCTTCGAGCCGTGACGTCCACGCTCGTCGGAGAGGTGGTCAGGAGTGACCGCTCTGAGCGAGGTGATCGATGTCAAGCGCCGCTTCGAGGTCATCGGCGCTCACGAGCCCGTCATCGACCAGTCGCTGGGCGGCCACACGAATGGTGAGGCCGCGTGTCTCGGCCTCCTTCACGACTGCGGCAGCGGTGTCGTAGCCGACCAGGAGGTTGAGGGACGTCGCAACGGCAGGCGAAGATTCCGCTGACCGTCGCAGCCTTGCAGGATCTGCGGTGATGCCGGGGACGAGGTGGAGGAGGGCTTCGGCACTAGCACCGATCAGATGTGACTGATCGACAACATTGCAGCCGATCAGTGGCATCGCGGTGTTGAGCTGGAAGGCCGAGGTTGAGGCGCCCAGGACGATGGCGGCGTCGAGTCCAGCCACTTGGCAGCATGCCTGGACCACGGCTTCAGGAATGACTGGATTGATCTTGCCCGGCATGATGCTGGATCCGGGCTGTACGGCGGGAAGGCTGATCTCGGCAAGCCCCGCATGAGGCCCGGAGCCCATCCACCGCAGGTCGTTGCAGATCTTCATCAGCGCCAGGGCCGCACCACGCAGCGATGCCGAAATCTCTACCAGGGCATCTCGCGCCGACTGAGCCGCCAACGGCGAGGAAGGCGCGGAGAGTGCGATGCCGGTGCGGTCGGCGATCTCCTGGCGGGTTTGCTCAGCGAATAAGGCAGGCGCGTTCAGGCCGGTGCCTACCGCTGTTCCTCCGAGCGGCACCTCGAGCAACCGTGGGACCGCCGAGTCGATGCGGTCGATGCTGTGACGAACCTGGCCGGCGAAGCCGTTGAACTCTTGGCCCAGCGTGACGGGGGCGGCGTCCATCAGATGCGTACGCCCGGGCTTGACGACGTCGTGCCACTCGTGGCTACGCACCAGCAGGGCGTCCTCAAGTCCTTGCAGATTAGGGATGACCTGGTCGCGAAGCAGCTGGGCGACGGCAAGGTGGATGGCCGTCGGGAATGTGTCGTTGCTGGATTGCGAGGCGTTGACATGGTCATTGGGGTGGATGTCGAGACCAGATGTCTCGCGGGCTCGGTGCGCGACGACTTCGTTGACGTTCATGTTGGTGGAGGTTCCAGAGCCGGTCTGGTAGCGGTCGACCGGGAAGTGGCCGTCGTGTTTCCCTGCGGCCACCTCGTCGGCTGCTGCGACGATGGCAGCCGCTGAGGCTTGGTCGATCACGCCGAGCGCTGCGTTGCTCGTGGCAGCCGCGGCTTTGATCATGGCGAGTGCATGAACGATTTCGGGTGACACTGGTCGACCCGACAACCGGAAGTTGTGAATCGCACGCTGGGTACTGGCTCCCCACCGTGCATCGGCGGCGACGTGCACCTCGCCCATGGTGTCGCGTTCGGTTCTGGTGTCGTCCGTCACGGGTCCACCGTACGACGGATTGCTGGAGCAATGCTTTCAGCCGCGTCCTAGGACGGCAGGTACCACGTCAGGAGGTCGGCTTGCTGGGGAGGGAAGAGCACCTGCATCAGCTCTGCCTGGCGGCCGAGAAGGCCATCGGGGAAACGCGCGTCGACGGCCTCCGCCCCGCCGCCGAAGATCAGCGTTCCCAGCGCGTCGAGGGGGATACCGGACCCACCTGCGGAAACGGGAGCCTGCAGGGGTCCACCGGCGGACACCGTCATGGTGTCGGCGTCCCACACCAAGCGCAGGTGTGAGCGGTAGAGCGACAGCAGGGCCTCGCCAGTCTCGCGCCCGGCCGTTTGCGCGCGCTTCAGGAGTTCTGGGGCAAGGGCACTGAATAGGGCGAGTTCGTCGGGGATGCGCACGTAGTACCAGTCGAGTCGCTCAGGCTCGCCGAGGAGCGCACTTAGGCCTGGCACGTGTGGCCGCAGGTTGGCACGGACGGTCCCCTCCTTGCCGGCGAGGTTGTGCGCCTGCGCGATGAGGGAACCTGCTGCCTCTGGGCGGGATGCCGTGAGCTCTCCGACATCCGCCCAATCGTCTCCGGCCGCAATACGGGCGAGCCCTACTGAAGTGTCGCCGTCTTCGACGAGCCACTGCCCACTCGATGGATGCTGGAGCAGCCACTGCCAGCACTCTGGTTGGTGACCCATAGCGACGTCGTACGTCACCTGGGCTTCGTCCTGCAACCGTTGGAGAGAGGGGAGATCTGCTGGGGTGGCAAGACGCGCGGTCAGTGGAGGCGCACCGTCAGGTGGCCCGAGCGACTCGGACCAGGCGTGCATGGGGATCGAGTAGTGGTACCCGAACTGTCGGTAGAAGTTCGGAATGCCGATCATGACGTTGACGAGGTGACCTCTGGCGGCAGACTTCTCGTGACACCAGTTGGTGAGAGCACGGACGTAGCCGCGATGTTCGTAGCGCAGGGCTGCTGCGACTAGCTCGATCTGCCCCGCCGGCAGCCTGACCGATCCCACCCGCACTTCTTCGTCAAGAAGTGTCGCGGTAGCGGCTACCTCTCCGTCGACCTCGACGACACCGATGCGTTCGAAGCCCCCGGGGGAGAGCGCCGCAAGGCGCAGGTCGACGGCGTCGTCAGGTCCTTCACGCTCGGCAGTCAATGCCTCAAGGGCCGGTAGATCGGCAGGTGTCGCCGAGCGGAGTACCGCGCCATCAGGGAGGCGCGTTGAGGCATCTGCAGAGCGGGTCATCCGGTCAGTGTGCCTCCCCGTCCTTCACACGTCACCCGGTTTTTGTGGGAGCCCCGACTCAGGTCCAGACGAAGTGACCGATCAGCAATCCCGCGACGAACCACACGAGGCCACCAAGGATTCCAAACATGACTTGCTTGTTCATGCGGCAACCGTACCGCGCACCTTCGAACGTGGGCAGAGACCAGGCGGCAGTTCAGCGGCGGCGCTACGGGCAGGTGGCCGTCAGCTCACCCTTCTCCACCGTCTGCAGCGTCTCATCGGTCGTGTCGATGAAGTCGGCCTCGGCCGAGACATCCAGTCCGTCGATCGTCAGGAACCCGTCGCCGTCAGAGCTCCAGCCAACCTTGGGATTGTCGAAATCCTCAATGTCGTCAAGGGTGATGTTGTCGCCATATGTGGGCCCGCTGTCGACCGAGAGCTGCATGCCGTCGCCGATCGCAGACAGTGAGAAGGTGAAGTCTTCGTTGCCCGTCTCGGAGTCGAAGGCACAGAGGGCGCTGTCGAACGAGTAGGTGTCATTGCCGACCGTCAGGGTTGCAGTGCCGCCGCCCGCCTGATCTTGGGCGTCCTCCAGGCCACCGGCGAGATCGCTGGCGTTGGCGTCTGGGGCGGCCCCTGCTTCATCCGCACCACCACCACATCCTGAGAGCGTGAAAGCGAGCCCCACGACCGCCGCTGTAGTCAGAGCCCGAATAGTTCCTGCACCTGTCATGGCCTTCGCCTCCTGGAGGGCGTTTCGCCAGAATCTAGTGTCATATCTTTGCTGAGTCTGTAGTCAGGATGAGTAGTTCAGCGGTCACGCGATGGAGCGATGTGCAACCTTGCATCGTTACTGCAGTCAGACATGCACAGGTCCTGGGCGACGTCTAGGCGGGTGGCTCACTGCGCTTGCTTGCCTGCACGGACTTGGCGATCAGCTTCCGTAGATCGTCGGTGTCGATGGCGTCCAGGCGCTTGATGTAGAGACACGACTTGCCGGTCGAGTGCGGTCCCAGCTGTTCGAGTAGCTCGCTATGTTCCTCGAAGCCGTCCATGAGGTAGAGCGTGAGGCTCTGCTTACGGGGAGAGAAACCCACCACGAACCAGTCTGAGCCGCGTCTATCGGCGTAGGTGAAACGCAGCGATCCGAACCCGACGATGGAACTGCCCCACATGGCGGGCTCTTCGCCGGTCACGTCTGCCATGAGGGCGCACACGTGCTCGGCATCGTGGCGTCGCCGCTCCATTGCCACCGGAGGCCAAGTATGCCTGGACGTCGTCGTCATTCCGTCTCGTCTTCAGCGTGGCCATGGCTCCGTCCTAACGCCGATCCATGCGCGGCGGCATGCCCGTGGCGCCTAGACCAGCGCAGGCTCGGGCTCGCGAGTCACTGGAGCCGACGGTGGTGATGCCTCTAGCTCTGGGAGGCGCCCGAGGGGCTGGGGGCTCCACCAGTTCCAGCGGCCGAGCAGTGTCATGGCCGCCGGGAGCAACACGATCCTGACCAATGTCGCGTCGAGCAAGATGGCCACCGCGAGCCCGATCCCCAGCTGCTTGAACTCGAGCAGGGACAGTGTCGCAAAGATGCTGAAGACCCCGATCATCACGGCGGCGGCACTTGTCACGACACTCGCCGACGAGGTGACCCCCTCAGTGACTGCAGTACGAATCGGAAGGCCTCGCATGGCCGCCTCTCGAATCCTGCTGACCACGAAGACGTGGTAGTCCATCGAGAGCCCGAAGAGCACAACGAAGAGGAAGAGAGGGAGCCACGAGATCACGGCACCGTTGGATTGGAAGCCCAAGATTCCCTCGGCCCATGTGTGCTGGAACACGATGACCAGAAGGCCATAGGCGGCGGCGACCGAGATGGTGTTCAGGACGATCGCGGTGAGGGCGATGACAGGTGACCGGAAGAAGAGCAGCAGGACGATGAACGACAGGGCCAGGACGAACCCAATGACATAGGGGAGTCGGGCTCCCATCCGGTCCACGAAGTCGAGGTTCTGCGCCACAGTCCCTGTAACGCCGATCGAGGCATTCTCGAGGTCGCCGAGCGTTTGGGGGATCAGCTCACCCCTCAGAGCATCCAAGGACGTCTGCGCGCGTGGGTCCGACTCGTCGAAGGGCACCGCAAGGTCGATCGTGGCGACGTGACCGTCAGGGGAGTAGCTGGGTGCAGCGGCACCACCGACAAAGAGCGACGACGTCGACGTCGCCCCGACGAGATCGGAAGCCGCAGCATCGACTGCTTCCCTGTCGAGGGCCTGGTCCGACCAGACCGCGACCGTGTGGGTGATGCCCTCCTGTGGGTAGGCGGCTACGAGGCGGTCGTAGGTGGCGATCAGTGGAATGCTTCGCGGGAGGCTGTCTGATCCGCTGTTGCGCAGTTCCATGGTGAGCGCGGGTGCGGCCAGGGCCAGCATGGCGGCGACGCCGATCGACAGGGCGACCAGGGGCTTGGCCGTCACTACCCGCATGAGGGCGGGCCACACGCGCTGCTGCCCCTCCGGGCGGTGGAGGCGGTGCAGGATCGGAACGCGGGGGCGTTCGATCCGGTCTCCAGCCTTTGCCAGAACCGCAGGCAGAACAGTGAGTGACCCGAGCATGGCGGCAGCCACCACCAAAATCGTTCCAATGGCAAATGAGGAGAAGACCGCGTTGCCCGAGATGAACATCCCGGACATCGCCACCATCACGGCTACACCCGAGACGAGCACGGCACGTCCGGAGGTGGCGGCAGCGAGCTCAACAGCGTCAGTTGACGAGGCTCCTCGGCGACGCTCTTCTCGTGCCCGCCGTACATAGAACAGCGAGTAGTCCACGCCGACAGCCATGCCGATGAGCAGCACGACGCTCGCCAGTTCCTCGGTCACGGGAAAGATCTGGGACACGAGGGCGGACAGTCCGATGGCAGAGGCTACGGCGCTCAGAGCGAGCAGGACCGGCACGCCGGCGGCGAAAAGTGCCCCGAACGCGATGAGCAGGATGCCCAGCGTCACGGGGACACTGAGGTACTCGGCGAGGCGGAAGTCGGAGGCAACCTGGTCGCCGAGCACCACCTCGATGGAAGCGTCTCCCGCCTGCTCGACCCGCACGTCGGAGTGCAGCGACTGAACCTCAGCTGTGGCATCCATCATCGGCTGGACGTTCTGTGAGGCGTAGTCGACAGCGGCGTATCCGGTGTTCCCGCCATCGGCGAGAACGACAGGGAGCAGGAGCGATGTCCCGTCGGCTGAAGGCAGTGGGTCCCCAACCGCGGTGACCACCTCGAGACCAGCGAACGCGTTGGTCAGTTCGTCTGCGACAGCCATCCCTTGCTTCGTGCTGAGCTGTCCGGATCGGGCCTGGATGAGCACGCTCTCGGTCACGTCGGCCGGATAGCCGGCTGCCTCGATGGCCACGTCCGCCCGTGCAGACTCGCCAGATCCAGTTTCGGCATCTGTCAGCTGGCGGGTTCCGATGGCGGAGCCGAGGGCGACGCACGCCAGTACGAACAGAACCCAACCGGCGATGGCTCGCCAGGGGTGTCGGGCAGACCAACGGGCCAGGACGAGGGCGGTGCCACTGCGTGTCATGAGGGTGCCTTTCGATGGGCCAGGCTGTCGACTTCACCCTCGTCCTTGTCGTCCCCGGCCACATCAGTGCTTCAACCCCTGCTTACCCGGAGGCAACCCCGAGATGACCCCTATACCGCCAATGCGGTGGCATGCGCTCTGGGCACCGGTGACCTCTTCTCATCAGGACTTGAGTCCCTGGCGACGAAGTGGGCGTCGCGCCTAGCGTGAGGTCGGAGGTGGTGACGGTGTCTGCCACGGACAAGAGCATGACGGTGCGCCAGGCCGCGTTCATCGGGGTCGGTGCCATGGTGGGGGCAGGTATCTTCGCTCTGCTGGCACCTGCGGGGCAGATCGCCGGAGCCGCAGTCTGGGTGTCGTTCCTCATCGCTGGCCTGATCGCAGCCCTTCAGGGGTACTCGTTCGGCAAGCTGGGCTCGAAGTTCCCGTCTGGTTCAGGCCTGATCGAATATGTCTCGCGCGGCTTCGGAGATGGGCACTTCACCGGCATCACCGCCTGGCTCGCGTTTGGGTCGCAGTTCATCGTGACGGCGATGGTCGCATCTTCCTTCGGTGGATATGCGAGCGCCATGTTCGCCGATGACGACGTGGTGTGGGCGAAGGTCTTCACCGCACTGCTCGTGGTCGGGGTCGCCGTGCTCAACATTGTGGGGACGGCAGCAGTTACCAAGGCCCAGGGCTTGATCGTGCGAGTGGTGATCGGGATCTTGGCGGTCTTCGCGCTGGTCACGCTCTTCACCGCCGACTGGTCTCTCCTCGCGCCGTCTGGTTACCCGAGCCTGCGAATGATCTTCTCCAGCGTTGCGCTGACCTTCTTCGCGTTCCTCGGTTTCGGCGTGATCACGTTTACCGCCAAGGATCTTCCCGATCCGAAACGGCAGTTGCCCAAGGCGATGTACATCGCCCTCGGTATCGCAACGGTTGTCTACATCGCTATCGCCATGGGTGTGTATGGCGCGCTGACCGTTGACGAGGTCGTTGCCGCAGGTGACACCGCTGTTGCGGAAGCCGCCAAGCCGGCACTGGGTGACGCCGGGTATGTGCTGATGGCGATCACTGCGATCTTCGCGACCGCCGGTGCGACCAACTCCGGCATCTACCCGTCGGTTGGGCTGTCGCAGGACCTCGCCAAGAAGCGTCAGTTCCCACCGGTCTTTGGCCGCAGCTGGGGACGCGTCCCAGTTGGCCTGGCGGCGATGGTGGGGGGCACGCTGGTCCTGGCCATGCTGTTCGACCTGTCGGCGATCGCGTCCATCGGTAGCGCAGTTGCCCTGTTGATCTTCACCTTCGTGACGATCTCGCACCTGCGCGTACGCGAACAGACCGGCGCTCGGGCATGGGTGCTGGTTGTTGGCCTCGTGACCCTGTTGGCCACCCTCTTCTCGTTTGCGACCACGACTCTGGTCGAGGAACCGGCCACGGCTACGGCCCTGGTAGTCCTGCTCGGGCTGGCTGTTGCCCTTGATCTCTGGTGGAAGCACGTGCGTCCGCCGGTTGACGCTCCGGTTCAAGAGCCCGCGGGGTGACCTTGGCTTCCGGCGCGCAATCGTCCCTAGAAGCCAGCGGCGACTCGATTAGGAAGCAGGTCCGTGACTCCGGTCGTTAGACGGACCGGAGTCACCGGGCGCCTCATGGGATGTCAGCGAGTGGGGCAGGTGGGTGTGTCGCCAAATGTGAGCGCGTACCCCAGCGGGATGTCGGTCGTGTGTGAGATGCCGAAGGCTGAGTAGTCGACGGGCACCTCGTTGCCGAAGCTGCTCCATCCGCCAGGCGTGCGATCGACGTTGCACTGCGGGAGCGTGAGCGTGATGGTCACGTCAAGCAGATCTCCAGGCTCGAGAGTCACGGGACCGTTGGCGAGGTTGCCGGCCTGGCGGTCGACTGCTGACGGGGTCTGGAGCCGTGACCACGTGTCGGCGGAGTCGGCGAAGCCGACCATTCCGCCACCGGTGAGGGGTACTGGGCTCCCCACGGAGTTGACGGTCACGCCCGCCGGTGCCTCCGGGCTGACTGCGAGGCTCATGAGAACCTTCACGGTGGAGCCGGGCTCCGCTCGAACCACCCGATAGTCCATCCCGAAGTAGTTGTCGATGTCGCGCACCTTCGCGCCAGTTCCCCCGATCACGCCCGTGACGTTGCCGCTCTCCATGGGTTGGTAGTTCCACGCCCAGCCGACCACGGCGACCAGGCCGATCAGCACCGTCGCCATGAGGGCCGCGACGGTCGGCATCACCCACCGGCGCCCGCCCGTCGTCGCGGACAAGCCCTCCTGCACAGCCTGCTGCTCGGTCAGCGCCATGCCTCGGAGTGTGCCAGGGCACCGCGCTCTCGGGGGGTCACATCGCAACAATTTTCAAGGCTGGGCACAGGTCTTGTCACGTTGGTGGTGCGCCCACCGGGATGGACGTCAGCATCGGCTTGCTCGTCTCGGCGAAGAAGTCGTTGCCCTTGTCGTCGACCACGACGAAGGCGGGAAAGTCTTCGACTTCGATCATCCAGACCGCCTCCATGCCAAGTTCGGGGAACTCAAGAACATCGACCTGCTTGATGACGTCCTGAGCGAGTCGCGCTGCGGGACCGCCGATCGACCCGAGGTAGAAGCCGCCATTCTCGTGGCAGGCCTTGGTCACCTGAGCTGAGCGGTTTCCCTTCGCCAGCATGACGTACGAGCCGCCAGCTTTCTGGAACTGGTCGACATAGGAGTCCATGCGTCCGGCGGTGGTGGGGCCGAACGAACCAGATGCGTAGCCCTCGGGTGTCTTGGCCGGCCCGGCGTAGTAGACGACGTGGTCGCGCAGGTACGACGGCATCGGCTCGCCGGCGTCCAGCATGTCCTTGATCTTGGCGTGGGCGATGTCGCGCGCGACGACGACCGGACCCGAGAGTGAGAGCCGGGTCTTGACTGGGTAGCGGCTCAGCTCGGCCCGGATCTCGGACATCGGACGGTTCAGGTCGACACGGACCACGTCGTCGTCGAGGTGCTCGTCGGTCACTTCGGGCAGGTAGCGCGCGGGGTCGGTCTCGAGCTGCTCGAGGAAGACCCCCTCGGCGGTGACCTTGGCCTTCGCCTGACGGTCAGCTGAACACGAGACGGCGATCGCCACCGGCAGGCTCGCACCATGACGAGGAAGTCGAATCGCGCGCACGTCGTGGCAGAAGTACTTGCCGCCGAACTGCGCCCCGATCCCGAACTGGCGGGTGAGGTCGAGGATCTCGGCCTCGAGGGCCACGTCGCGAATGCCGTGACCAGACATTGAACCTTCGGTGGGCAACGTGTCGAGATACTTGGCGCTGGCCAGCTTGGCGGTCTTGAGCGCCGCCTCAGCGCTGGTGCCCCCGATCACGACGGCCAAGTGGTACGGCGGGCAGGCGGCTGTACCAAGGCTACGGAGCTTCTCGTCGAGGAATCGCCGCATGGCGTCCGGGTTGAGAATCGCCTTGGTCTCTTGGAAAAGAAACGACTTGTTGGCGCTGCCGCCTCCCTTGGCCATCAGCAAGAAGTGGTACTCGTTGCCGTCGGTGGCGTAGAGGTCGATCTGAGCCGGCAGGTTGGTGCCGGTGTTCTTCTCGTCCCACGTGGTGAGAGGTGCCATTTGCGAGTAGCGCAGGTTGAGCCGCGTGTAGGCGTCGAAGATCCCTCTACTGATGGCCTCGCCGTCGCCTCCACCGGTGACGACGCGCTCACCCTTCTTACCCATCACGATGGCGGTGCCGGTGTCTTGGCACATCGGCAGCACGCCGCCAGCAGAGATGTTGGCGTTCTTCAGCAGGTCGAGCGCGACGAATCGGTCGTTGGGGCTCGCCTCAGGGTCGTCAAGAATGCTGGCTAGCTGCTGTAGGTGCCCTGGGCGAAGGTAGTGCGCGATGTCGTGCATGCCCTCGTACGCAAGACGGGTCAACGCGTCAGGGTGCACGCGAAGAAACTGGTCGCCGCCGACGTCGAAGGTGTCGACACCGTCAGTGGTGAGGAGCCGGTAGGGAGTCTCCTCGGGGCTGAGCGGCAGCAGTTCGGAGTACCTGAAGTCGGTCATGAGGCCAGGGTAGTGACGGTGCGACGGCGCCATGGCTGGGCAGGTGGCGGTAGTTGTCCACAGGCGGTCAAAGGGTCTGTCGAGGCAGCCTCCCGTCGGGCACCGTGTGCCCCATGCCTTCCGGGGAGGAGCTACCGAACGAGGTGGTCTCGCGCTTGATGGACCATGGGAGCTCAGCAAGTCGGGCGGAGATGCTGCGTTGGGGGACGCCTGCGGCCGACCTTCGGCGGTACCTGCGCGGTGGACTGCTGGTCCGGACGGGTCGGGGGCTGTACGCCCTGCCACTCCGAGAGATCGACGATCACTGGGTTCGGCTGCGATCGCAGCACCTGCAGGCCGCGGCGGCCCACTCGGGCCCGGTTTCGGTGCTTGCATTCCGCACCGGGTCGGTGGCCTGGGGGCTACCTGTTGCCTCGATCCCGGAACGCCCTGAGCTGATCCGGCCTCCTGGTTCCAGTCGTCCCACCGGAGCGAACACCAGATATCGAACGCTCAAGGCCGATGAAGTTCTTCGTCATGGTGGCCTGTTCGTCACGTCGATGCCACGGTTGGCTGTCGATCTCGCACTCGAGATGCGCCCGCCAGAGGCGCTCGTGACGATCGACGCGGTGGCTCGCTCCGGAGTTGACGTGGGACAGCTGCTCGCGGCACTGCACGCACGGGGTCCGGTGCGGCACTCTCGTCGCGCCGCCGAGACGCTGAGCTGGGTCGATCCGCACTCGGAGTCGCCGCTTGAGTCATGGGGGAGGGGCGAACTGCTGCTGGAGGGCGTCCCGCGTCCTGAGTGCAATCTCGAGCTCCGTTTCGGCGGGCGCGAGATCAGGCCGGACATGCTCTGGCTACCCCTTGGTATCGCCGCAGAGGCTGACGGACGGGGCAAGTATGACGACGATGATGCACTGTGGCGGGAGAAGCGCAGGCAGGAGTGGATGGAGCAGAAGCTTGGCCTGTCAGTGCTTCGCTTCACCTATGCGGAGGTGCGTGGGGACCCTGCTGAACTCGCCACTAGGTGGTTTCGGCTTGCCGAGCGCAGAGTGAGCCAGCCATGGGTGTGGCCCGCGGGGCTCGAGGTCAAGGTGCGCAACCGATAATTGCTGCCGACATGAGAGTTGTCACCAGAAGGCAGGGCAGGATTTCGGTCCTGAGTTGGTCACAACTCTCACGTCGGCAGCCGCCATCCGCAGGTGCGGCGGCGCACCTCGTCTCGGTCAGTCGACGAGGCGGGCGCGCAGCGCACGCACGGCCACGAACCACATGATGAGAGCGAAGACCACCAAGAAGGCGAAGTTGTAGAGGTCGGCCGGCAGGTCCCACCCGAAACAGGCCGCGCGAACGAGCTCGACGCAGTGGTAGAGCGGATTGAACTGGGCAGCCACCTGCAGGCCGGGGGGCAGGTTGCTGATCGGGAAGAACGTGCCGGCAACGAGGAAGAGCGGCGTGAGCACGATGGACGTGATGTACGTCGTTTGTTCGATGGTCTTGATGGTGGCGCCAACCCACATGCCGAAGAAGGCGAAGCCGAGCCCGGTCACGAATCCAACGATCGGAACCAGCAGCATCCCCCAGGTCGGCGTGAGCCCGAAGAAGAAGGTGACCACGAGCGGGAAGGACCCGTAGAAGCCAGCCTTCGCTGCGATCCAGGTAGCTTCGGCGAGGGCGAGCTCATCGACGCTCACGGGGGCGGCGAGCAGCGCGTCATACGTTCGTTGGAAGACTCGGCGGACGTACGTGTTGAACATGCCGGGGAAAGCGGAGGCGAACAGAACCGCCGTGGCGACTGAGCCGGTGCCGACGAACTCGACATACGAGATGCCATCTACCTGGCTGACGAGCGTGCCCACGCCAAGACCGAATGCGAAAAGGTAGATGATCGGCTGCACGACCGACGAGATCGTCGTCGACAGCCAGAAGCGTTTGAAGAGGGTGAACTCGCGGTTCCATACGCCCTCGAAGGTGGCCCACTCGTAGCTTCGAGCCTTACGACTCGTCGGCGTCGACGTGCTCACTCGAGAACCTCTCCGGTGAGGAGGACGAAGACATCCTCAAGGGTGGCGGCGCGGTGGACGCCCTCGCCCATGTCTGCGAGCACGTCGCCAGGCGCGTCCTCAGAGCGCAGTACGGCGATCGATGGTCCGGTTCGTCGAGTCGCAAGGCCAGCGACCTTGGCTGACTCCTCGATCTGAGCCAGGCGGTCGGGTGGACCGTAGAACTCGGTGGCACGTTCGCCGACGTGCTGTGCGCGCAGGTCTTGAGGGGTGCCCCGCGCAACGATCGAGCCGTGCGACATGACGGCGACGTCGTCCGCCAGTCGCTCGGCTTCTTCGATGTAGTGCGTCGACATCAGCACCGTGGTCCCTTCGGTGCGGAGGTTGTCGATCAGTGACCACAATTCCTGCCGCACTTGCGGGTCCAGCCCCACGGTGGGTTCGTCGAGCAGTACCAGCTCAGGTGTGTGGACCAGACCGCGAGCGATGAGCAGCCGACGCTTCATGCCGCCGGAGAGCTCCGTGACCTTCGAGTCGCGTCGGTCGATGAGCTGCGCGATCCCAAGAGCTCTCTCCACCGCTGCCTGCCGTTCGCGACGAGGGACGCGGTACAGAACCGCGAACATCATCAAGTTCTGTTCGACCGTGAGGTCTGTGTCGAGGTTGTCGATCTGGGGGACGACGCCCATCAACGCCCTCGCCTGCTTGGACTCGGTCCTGACATCGAAGCCCAGCACCTTGATCGATCCAGAGGTTGGTCTGGTCTGCCCTGTCAGCATCCGCATCGTGGTCGACTTGCCGGCGCCGTTCGGCCCCAGCAGCCCGAGCACGATGCCCCGAGGCACCGAGAGCGAAAGCCCGTTGACCGCGGTGATCTGGCCGAACGACTTGACGACCCGATCGAGGACGATCGCTATGTCGTCGCTCAGAACTGCACCGCCGCATACTTGCGAAGCTTGCCGAGCCGGTGGTCGCTCTCCATGAAGCGGATGGTTCCGCTCTTGCTCCGCATCACGAGGGTCTGGGTGGTGGCGCCTTCAGCGTGGAAGCGGACACCCTTCAACAACTCGCCATCGGTGATTCCAGTCGCTGCAAAGAACGCGTTATCGCTCGTGACGAGGTCGTCGGTGGCAAGGACACGTGACATGTCGTGTCCGGCGTCGATCGCCTTCTGTCGCTCGTCGTCGTCGGTTGGCCAGAGCCGTCCTTGGATGACGCCACCCAGGCACTTGATCGCGACAGCAGAGATGATGCCTTCTGGCGTCCCACCGATGCCCAGCAGCAGGTCGACGCCAGTGTCTTCACGGCAGGCCATGATCGCCCCGGCGACGTCGCCGTCGGAGATGAACTTGATCCGGGCACCTGACTCCCGGATTTCCTGGACGAGGGACTCGTGGCGGGGTCGGTCCAGGACGCAGACTGTGACGTCCTGCACCTCGATCTTCTTCGCCTTGGCGACCCGCCGGATGTTCTCTTTCGTGGGGAGACGGATGTCGACGACGTCGGCGGCCTCAGGCCCGGCGGCCAGCTTCTCCATGTAGAAGACCGCAGACGGGTCGAACATTGTGCCGCGTTCGGCCACCGCGATTACTGAGACCGCGTTGTTCATCCCCTTGGCTGTCAACGTCGTGCCGTCGACCGGGTCGACGGCAACGTCGACGTCGGGGCCGGTTCCATCGCCTACCCGCTCGCCGTTGAACAGCATGGGGGCGTCGTCCTTTTCACCCTCGCCGATCACGACGGTGCCGTTCATGCTCACGGTGTTGATCAGTGCGCGCATGGCTTCCACAGCGGCACCGTCAGCGCCGTTCTTGTCGCCTCGACCCACCCAGCGGGACGCCGCCACAGCAGCGGCCTCGGTCACTCGGCCGAGCTCTAGGCCCAGGTTGCGGTCAGGAGTCTCGGGCGTCGTGCTCTGGTCGGTCACGGTGGTCCCCTTAGGTCGGCTGATACCGATC
>CAVPLY010000013.1:0-13569 GCA_963706045.1 uncultured Actinomycetota bacterium
CGACTTGTCGATTGGGTCAGCGGAGCCCGCCTTCTCGGAGGTCGCAGTCGGTAGGGCTGTCGGCGAAGGTGGATGATCTGAGGGTGAGTATCAGTCGCCGCACCCTTCTCCAGGCCACTGGCTGTGTGGCGCTCGGAGGAGGGCTGTTTGCCTGCTCAGAGCCAGCAAATCGGCCGCCCACTGGTGCACCGGAGGCCTCGGGCGGCGCCGCCCCGGCCCCTACTGCTTCTTCAACTCCGACGCTTGACGTGTTGCCGGCGACGCGCGTCTGGCAACCCGCGGCCCGCGATGTTGCGCCCGAGGTCAAGCAGGTGGCTGTGCGTCTGGTGGAGATGACTGGCTCTTGGCCGGAGGGCGAAGGAGGCGTCCAGCAAGCAAAGCGGAGGTTGCGGCGCGGAGGGTTCGACCCGAACCTGGTCGACGACCTCGGGCCGCTGATCACCAGCGACGACACAGCGGCTGCTGAAGTAGTCGTCGCGCAGTACGGAGGGATCCTCGACACAAGCGCGTCAGTTCTCATCGTCGTCGATCAGTGGGTGCGGGGTGAGAACGGTCGTGTCCGGCGTCGTGGGACCACTCTCGATGTTCGGTTGGTCGCCGACGAACCGCAGTGGGTGGTCACGACGGCGCGCCCCGCGCGGCCAGGTCGGCGTGTTGCCGAGGTTACGGGAGCAGGACGACGTTTGCTCAGCAACGATCGGGTGATTCTGCCCCGCGCAGCGGTTCGCGATGTCCGCTCCGGCGCCATCGAGGACTCAGTGCTCCGCGCCCTCGCATTGCTCGCAGAGCTGCACCGGCTCGACGTCAGCATCTTGAGGTCAGGACATCCGGTGCGGGTGTTCGGTACCAACCGAACGAGCAATCACACCGACGGGCGTGCTGTCGACATCTGGGCCCTTGATGGGCAGCCCATCATCGAGCGAAGGAACAGCGCCAAGGTCGCGGACTTCATGCGAGCGGCCCAGGATGCCGGCGCGTACCAGGTGGGTGGTCCCGTCGATCTTGATGGTTCAGGTGCGTCCTTCTTCTCGGACGACACGCATCGGGACCACATCCACCTGGGCTTCACCGGCTAGTGCGCTCTGCGTCAGGCCTTCACCACCACTCGGACTGGCCTGCTGCTGAGCACCAGAACCGTTCCGAGCGCCAGCAGGATCAGCCCCACGGGGAGAAGCGGAAGTGAGGATGCGCCAGTTGTCGGAAGTGCGGCAGCGTTGCCCTCGGGCGGGTTGGCGTTGCCGGTGTCTCCCTCGTCGGGCGGGTTGGCGTTGCCACCATCTCCTTCGTCGGGCGGGGGTTCGACGGTCGTTTGGTTGATCACAACCGTGTGCACACACGGTTCATGGCCTCCGCCCTCGTCGCCTTCATCAGCGGCGAGCGCTGCTGCTTTCTCCTGGTGTCCGTCGTCGTGGCCTCCGCCGCCCTTGGGGCAGGTGTCGTCAGCCAGGAAGTACCCGATGGTCTCGGTGTCGACAACCCAGCGCTTGGGCTCTCCGTTCACCTCGACGGTGTAACTGGTCCCCGGCTTGCCGGGCAGCACTAGACCAGGTTGATCGCCGTGTCCCGGGTTCATGTAGCGGCAGGTCAGAAGATCTGAACCACGCGGGTACGTGCACTCCACAGTGCCACGTTCGCCTGCGGCGTTCAGCACGAAGTCGTCACGCCAACCCGCTGGAAGCGCGCTATCAAGAGCTGTGGTGAGCAAGGTTCCGTCAGCATCGAACCACTGCACGTCGAAGAGCATCCGGCGGGGGTTACCGGTCTGTGGTTCGCCGCACCCGAGCCAGTACATCTTCATGGCGCCCATCTCGCCATTGATCAGGATCTCGAGCCGCATGTGGTAGCCGTTGCCCTTGCGGTCGAACTGCTGGACCGCTTCGTCGAGCGGGAAACTACCGGCCCACGCTCCGTCAGCGGACGTCTCGGTGACGTCAACGAGTTTGACGCGGCTCTCACCAGGAGCTGTCGGTGGCCAGGCGACGATGCGCACGCCCACGGTGTCTGGTGGCTCTACGGTGAGACCACTCGCGGTGATGTCGAAGGTGCAGCTAGCTATCTTTGGCAGGCTGCCTTCGGGGTCGCTGGCCTTGATGTCGCGGCCATCAACGGTGACAGTCACTCCGTCGGCGAACGTGCCGCCCTCGCCGTGCCCGCCGCCTTCGTGACCGCCGCCTTCGTCGGCCTTCTCGTTGACGACTGGCTGGCTGCCGTCGGTGGTGGACGGTGCGGGGACTTCAGTCGTGACCGTCGGGTCGGTGGCATCGTCAGTTGGTGCTGGTGAAGGGGCGTCATCGGTGGTGACGGGATCGGTCGTGACCGGTTCAGCCGGTTCAGTTGGCCCTACTGGATCAGCGACGTCGACCATCTGGTCGGCCTCGGCCTGGATCGGTGACTCTGGGGCCAGCGAACTTGTGGTGCTGGTGTCAGTGGGCGCTTGCCCGTCGGCAAGAGCCGCGGAGCTCCAGGCGGGAGTGACGCCGACCGCCAGGGCGGCGACAGCCACGAGGAGTAGATGTGGTCTGTGGTGTCTCATGGGGTGCCTCACCCTCGGCTGGGCTTCTCGGCGGTGAGCCTCGCGCCAGCACTGAATGGAAAGTGCCAATAGCCGGGAGTCAGGGAGAGCGCCGAGGGGCGGCTCTCTCCCTGACGTACCCAGGCCTGTTACTTGATCTGGATGTCGACGTAGGCGGTGAACTTGTCAGCGAGCTTGATCGGGAAGAGCGGGTCTTCGCCTTCCTTCTCGGTGCTGACGATCGTGTCCACCATCTTGGCGTTGCGGTCGACGGTCACATCGTTGACGCCGTCGTTCCACGTGCCTTGTGCCTTGATCTTGAAGGTGATCCTCCACCAGCCGGCTTTGTCAAAGTCGCCCGTGTCACTGAGGAACCAGTTGTACGCATACGAGAGCGTGCCGGATCCGGTGACCTCGGTGGCGAACTGCCCGCTGCCATCTGTCGAGAAGCTTCGGTAGATGGCTTGCGAGAAGATCTTGCCGATCGGCTTGTGGTTCTTGTTGAGCTTCTGGATGACCAGCTTGCCCAGGGGGGTGTAGACCTTGGCCGTGGTGCTAGTGGCGGGTTCGCCGGTGGTGCCGAAGATCTCGTTCATCTTCGTGCCTTCCAGCGATGTCATCGGGTAGGTGAGCTGAGCCTTCTTCATCTCCTTCTGCAGGCCCATCTCCAGGTGGATGACCTTGGTCTTTGTCGTCCACTGGTGACCGGTGAGGTTGTCACCGAAGTACACGAAGGAAGCGACCTTCTTGTTGGTGGCGCCGTCTTTCGCGTACGCCTTCCAGGTGCTCGGTCCCTTCTGCGTGTAGTACTTGGTCCCATCCAGCATGTACGAGTCAGCTTCATCCAGGTACGGAGCCGGTGTCCCGTCCTCGTTGAAGGGAAGCGCTTCGGCCTCAGTGCGTGGCCGGAGCCCGTCGTCCTCTGTGAGGGTGGGGTACGTCGTGTACGGCTGGGTGTTCATCCCGGTGAGTCCGTAGCCTTCAGCGAAGACGACCGGCATGGAGAGGTTGTTGCCGAGTGTTTCTTCCTCGGCTGCTAGTGCGGATGTACCCCCGACGGCGAGTGCCGCTACTGCGGCCACCGCGAAGAGGGATGTCTTGGTACGCATGAATGTCATTTCAAGCCTCCGACGCTCCCATTGTTGAGAGGCGGGGCGACTGGCAGTCCCGTCGACGACCGAGGATCGGCCGTCACAGCAAGGCTATGTGCATCATCGGGCAGTGCGTCAGGGGCGAACGTCACTTCCGTACTGCTCATGTGATGCGCGAAAGAGGTCGCGCAACAGCGCGATCTCGCCCAAGTGGTGGATCACCTCATGGTTTGCGTGCAGGGCAAGATCAAGATGCGTGTGGTTGGCGAAAGGCCCCCAGCCAGGCCCCAGTTGTTCGAGAAGGGCCTCGTCGCTCCAGCCTGCGACCCCTTCGCGATAGACGCCGAACGCAGCCAGCATGAGCGGCTGTGCTTCTCGCCAGGTCCCCACCCAGTTCGTGCCCGCGAGCCCCGTGCCACCTGCTCCGAAGAGCCGCTCGGAGTAGCTGTCGAGAGCATCAACAGCGACATGCCAGGTGCGCCACGCAATCGTCGTGACCGGGGCGGGGTCCGGGTCTGGATCTGCCCAGTCGGCGTGCCACGAGCCGCTCTCGGCGCGAACGGCCCAACATCCGGCAACAGGCTGCCACGCGTACTCGTCCTCACGGATCCCCTGTAGCCGACTGTGCATGGGATCCCACGCGTTGTCGAGCGCCTCGAGCAGGCTTCGGCAGAGAGTACGTGACGTCGTCATCGCATTAGTGAACACCATCACGCCGCCGAAGGAACACGTTCAGCTGCGTCAGGCCCCGTTCATCACCGTGCGGTAGTACTCGTTGAACTGGTGCACGTAGTCGTCCTTCTCGGGATAGACGCCATGCGCGAAGCCGCGCGAGGTGATGCCGCGTTGGACGCGCTCTGAAACGGTGTAGTCCTGGCCGGCGACCAGCTCGCAAAAGTCGACGACTGGCTGGTGATCGAAGTCGGGTTCGGCGATGTCCTCTGGCATGAAGAGGTACTCGGTGAGCACACGTGTCTGGGTGGGGCCTTCAGGTACAAGTCGCGTGGCGACGACATTGCTGCCAGCGATGTCGAGGAACATGTTCGGGAAGATCTGGCTGCCATAGATCGAGTGGGCCATCTCTTCGTTCATGCCCGGGAGGACGGCCTTGCGCGCCCGCGGGTCGTCGGAGTAGCTAGTGCCGCCCGTCAGCAGCGCCACGCCGCCGTCTTCTCGGCTGCGATCACCGGTCATGCCCTTCTTGTACGTGGGAACGACCTCGACGAGTTCGGGGTGCACGATCGGGCAGTGCAGGCACTCGTTGTAGTTCTCGATCAGGATCTTCCAGTTGGCCGCCACGACCGACTCGGTGCGGTGGACGGTGACCAGTCGCTCCATCTCGTGCTTCTCAAAGCGCAGCGGTGAGTCGTAGTGGGCGTCCAACGCCTCACGCAATGGGGTAGGCGCTGTGCGGCTGAGGTTCACGAAGAGAAACCCTTGCCAGTCGTCGACGTGCACCGTCTTGAGGCCGAGCACTGAGCGATCGACCTCGTCCTTGCCCACGCGCGGCGTGGCGACGAGTGCACCGTCGAGGTCGTAGCACCATGCGTGGTAGGGGCACTGGAAGACGGCTTTGGTCTCGCCGCGGGTGTCGTCGCACAGCACGGCTCCACGATGGCTGCACACGTTGTAGAAGGCCTTCAGCTCGCCGTTGTCGTTGCGGGTGATGATCACACCTTGGCCGGCGATGTCGATGGTGAGGAACTGGCCGGGCTTGGTCACCGGCTCGGCGCGCCCCGCAAAGACCCATTGCTCGTACCAGAGCTGCTCCTGCTCGACTGCGTAGTGCTCGGGGGAGTAGTAGTGCGTGGCGGGCAGGGTGTGGCGTACGGCGGTCATCGTTCCTCCGGTCAAGTGACTGGTCAATCAGTCAGTGAAATGAGGATACCTCGTGGTCAGGGGGTTGTGGAAGATCAGCAGGGCAGCGACGACTGACTGCCATAGGGTCAGGTGGTCGCCGACCGATGGGAGCAGCAGACGTGGAGATCCTGGTCATCGGTGGTGGTATCGGCGGGCTGGCCGCTGCGCTGAGCCTGCACGCCGCCGGATTCGAGCAGGTTCGGGTCCTTGAGTCCGCTGACACGATCGAACCACTCGGCGTGGGGATCAACGTCCTGCCACACGCCGTTCGTGAGCTGACTGAGCTCGGGCTGGCAGATGAGCTCGCCGCGATCGGTGTCCCCACGGCTGAGCTTGCCTACTTCGACCGCCACGGGACGCAGATCTGGACCGAGCCACGGGGGCGGGCTGCGGGGTACCTCTGGCCGCAGTACTCCGTGCACCGGGGACACCTGCAGATGATGATGCTTGACGCCGTGCACCACAGGCTCGGTGCTGACGCCGTGACCTGCGGTGTGCGCGTGCGATCGGTGGGCAGTGACTCCGAAGGGGCCACCGTCACATGGGGCGCCGCCGGGGCCGAGCAGCAGGCAAGGGCAGACGTCGTCATCGCGGCAGACGGCATCCACTCGACCATCCGCGCCCAGTGGCATCCCGCTGAGGGGGCTCCGCTGTGGAATGGCGCCGTGCTGTGGCGGGGTACTTCCCTGGCGCCACCGTTCCTGACCGGGCGCAGCATGATCATGGCCGGCCATCGGGACGTGAAGTTCGTTGCGTACCCGATCGGTGCCGCTAATGACGACCTGCAGCTGATCAACTGGATCGCGGAGCGCCGTGCCCCCGACGAGCACTTCGCCCGCGAAGACTGGAACCGCAAGGTCGACACGTCTGTCTTCGCTCACCACTTCCAGACGTGGCAGTTCTCGTGGCTTGACGTGCCTCGTCTCATCGACACCGCCTCGGCTGTCTACGAGTACCCCATGGTCGACCGGCTGCCGCTGGACAGCTGGACAGCCGGACGCGTCACGTTGCTCGGGGATGCTGCTCATCCCACATACCCCATCGGGTCGAACGGGTCATCGCAGGCGATTCTCGATGCGCGGGTCCTTGCTCACTGCCTGGCGGCCCTTCCCATTGATGAAGCGCTGGCTCGATACGCCGCGCTGCGGCTGCCGCCCACCCGGGCGCTGCAACAGGCCAACCGTTCGATGGGCCCTGAGATTGTCATGCAGATGGCGTACGAACGGGCTCCGGATGGGTTCGTCTCGGTAGACGACGTGTTCGGTGCCGGCGAGCTGGAAGCAGTCGCTTCTGAGTACAAGCGAGTTGCTGGCTTTCACCCGGCCGAGCTCAATGAGCGAGCGTCGTGGAGCGTTGGGTGATGCAGATCGAGGCTCCGGTTCTGCGATGGGTCGGCCACGCCCGGGTAGAGGTCGAGGCACCGGTGAGCTTGGGCCCGGGCCCGCAGGGTGAGCGTCGAGTCGTGCCGGTGACCGGCGGTCGCGTCACGGGAGCGTGGGACGGCGTGGTTCTCGCCGGTGGCGCTGACTGGCAAGAGGTCCACGCCGACGGCTCGGTCACCCTGTCGGCGCGGTACCCGGTCGCACTCAGTGATGGGCGAACGGTTTGCTTCGTGGCACGCGGGGCACGTCCGGCTGCAGGCGCAGGTGGTGGCTTTCGCACATCGCTTCTCTTCGATGGCGACACTGCTGATGCGACGTCAGCAACTGTCTATGTCGCGGATGGCCGCAAGGTCGAGGGTGCTGTCGAGTTCGACATCTTTGAGGTGGCATGAACGCGATGGACCCGACGCCGCCCACCATGACCAACGTCTTCGCTCTCGATGTGCTGCTGCGTCCTCCGATCGTCTTGACCGACGCACCGGGGGGTCGAAGAACATTCATTCCGATCGTCGGTGGTTCGGTTTCTGGCAGCCACCTTGAGGCGACGATCATCGAGGGAGGCGGCGACTGGGCACTGGAACGAGCCGACGGTGGTATGGACATCCATGCGCACTATCTGATTCGTACCGGGGGCGGCGAGGTCATCGAGGTCGACAACGTCGGGCGCTGGCGTGAGCGGCAAGGGGGTGCTCCCTATTTCGTCACTTCTCCGGTATTCGTGGTGGGTGACGGTCCCCATGACTGGCTGCGGCGCAGCGTCTTTGTAGGCATGGGTCGTGAGGTGGACGAGAGCCGGATCATGATCGATGTCTACGTCGTGGACGGCGGAGTCCCGTGAACGGCCCGTTGGTTGACTTGCTGAGGACGGCTGATCCGCGGGCCGCGGCCGTGCGCGACCCATCGGGGACCGTGCTTACCCATGGCGAGCTCGAGCAGCAGTCGACGCGACTGGCCCTCGGTTTCGTACGGGCTGGAGTCGGCGCTGGAGATCGTGTCGCGTATCAGGTGCAGAAGTCCCCGAGCACTCTTGTCGTGCACCTGGCGCTCCTGCGCTGCGGCGCCATCCAGGTGCCTCTGAACCCGGACTACTCCGACCAGGAGGTCCGCGCTCTGCTTGATGATGCTGAGCCCGTGATTCTGATCCGTCCCACCGAGCGAGAGGTGTTGCCTGGCTCCTGGCAGACGTTGTCCCTGGACACGGACGGGGGAGGGTCCTTGCGTGCGCTTCTTGGCGACGGCGAGGAGGCCTTGCCGCAGATTGCACCGGGTGATGGGGCGGCCCTGCTGTACACGTCCGGCACTACCGGGCGCCCGAAAGGGGCGTTGCTGAGCCACGCCAACCTGGCGGCCAATGCCGAGACGCTGGTAGGCGTATGGGGCTTCCGCTCGTCCGATGTGCTCTTGCATGTGCTTCCGCTCTTTCATACCCATGGCTTGTTTGTGGCAGCTCACTGTGCGCTGACGAGTGGGGCATCAATGGTGTTGCTCCCTCGCTTCGATGTCAGCCAGGTGCTGGACGAACTGCCCTCCTGCTCGGTGATGATGGGCGTGCCCACTCACTACACACGACTGCTGGCCGATGAGCGGTTTGGTGCCCCGCAGTGCAAGGGCGTGCGGCTCTTCGTGTCTGGGTCGGCGCCCATGACGCCTGCAGTTCATGCCGAGTTCACGGAGAGAACAGGTGCGCAGATCCTCGAGCGCTACGGCATGACCGAGACATCGATGTTGACGTCGAACCCCCTTGAGGGGCAACGGCGTCCAGGAACGGTTGGTCCGGCTCTTCCAGGTGTGTCGATACGACTCGTGGGTGTAGACGATCAGCGCGTTGCCGATGGCGAGACGGGCGATGTGCAGGTGTCCGGTGCCAATGTCTTCAGTGGGTACTGGCGGCGTCCGGACCTGTTGGAAGAGGCGTTCACCGCCGATGGCTGGTTTCGCACTGGTGACCTCGGGCGACTCGACACCGACGAGTACCTCGAGCTGGTGGGCCGGTCGAAGGACCTGGTGATCACAGGGGGGCTGAACGTCTACCCGAAGGACGTTGAGCAGATCCTTGACGCGCTGCCAGGGGTCCGCGAGTCGGCAGTGGTTGGTCTGCCTGATGCGGATCTCGGCGAGGTTGTTGTAGGAGTTGTTGTTGCTGAGCCAGGCGTTCAGTTGGACCCTGAGGGGCTTCGCGCCGCCGCCCGCCTGCAGCTGGCCGGCTACAAGACCCCGAAGCGCGTGGTGGTGGTGGACACCCTTCCTCGCAACGTCATGGGCAAGGTGCAGAAGAGCCTCTTGCGCGACCAGATCATCGAGTCGACCCCATGACCGAGCTCTTCGACCGCTCCGCGCTCGAGCTCAGTGCGGCGATCGAGCGACGTGAGGTGACGTGTCGCGAAGTGGTGACCGCGATGCTGAACCGCATCGACGCCCTTGATCCGACCTTCCACGCTCTCAGTAGCCGACGTCCGGCTGAAGACGTGATCGGGGCTGCGATCGAGCGTGACGACGAGCTCGAAAAGGGCATCCGGCACGGATGGATGCATGGCTTGCCACACGCGGTCAAGGATCTTTCGAACGTGCAGGGACTTCCGACAACGCTCGGGTTCCGGCGCGCCGAACATGCACCCGTCGCCACAGCTGATGACCTGTTCGTCTCGAACATCCGGGCGGCCGGAGCGGTGTTCATCGGTAAGACGAACACACCCGAGTTCGGCCTCGGGTCGCACACGTACAACGCGATCGGCCCCACGACCGGGAATGTGGTTGACCCGTCGTTGAGCGCCGGGGGAAGCAGCGGAGGAGCGGCCGTCGCCGTCGCGACCGGCATGGTCCCCGTCGCTGACGGCAGCGACTTCATGGGTTCCCTGCGGAATCCGCCTGGGTGGAACGGCGTGCTGGGTCTGCGGCCGACTGCGGGCCTCGTGCCCGGAACCACCAATGATGCTGCGGAACCGGGCAGCGGGGTCGACGGTCCCATCGGTCGTACGGCTGCCGACATCCATGCACTTCTTGGAACGATGGCTGGGGTCAGCAGGGTCGGCCCGCTGTTGGTGCCACCGGCGACTGCGAACGCACGCATCGCCTGGCTTGGCAATCTAGGTGGGTATCTGCCATTCGAGGACGGCGTCATCGACGTATGTCGTGAAGCAGTTAGTCGATGGTGTGAGGACGCTGCGACCGTGACTCTGCCCGGTGTTGGTGCCTTCACGAGCCCCGACCAGCTGTGGCCAGCCTGGCAGTCGATCCGGCATCACGAAGTCGGTGGGTGGCTCGACGCGGAGTTCGACGAGGCCGAGATCGCCACGATGAAGCCCGAGGCGCAGTGGGAGCTAGCGGGTTTCCACGCCCTCTCAGCACGGCAGCTCGCACACGCGCGGTCGGTTCGAGAAGGCGTCCGCCGATCTCTGCTCTCAGCGCTGGAGCACTTCGACCTGGTCGCCCTGCCCACCGCTCAGTGCTGGCCGTTTCCTTCGGCCCTCCATTGGCCGGGGGCCATCGATGGGGTTCCCATGGACACCTACCACCGGTGGATGGAGGTGACGACGCTCGCGACGTTGGCCGGCTTGCCGGCCATGTCCGTCCCGGCCGGGGCGAACGCGTCCGGTCTTCACATGGGCCTGCAGCTGATTGGACGCCCCGGGGCTGACGCCGAGCTGCTCAGCTGGGCGGCGCATGCGGAGCGGGCGGGGGCGTTCGTGGTTGCGACGCCCGGCCAGGCGGTTCGCGCCTAGGAGCGAAGAGCCCGCCTGCCCATGACGGAGTCGCGTCAACGGGGGGGGGGGGGGGTCAGATTCTCGCTGTCGTTTGCCTGGCGGCTGGGATGCTCCGATCACCGGCCGAGGGTGGCCACCATCAATGCCTTGATCGTGTGCAGGCGGTTCTCGGCCTGGTCGAAGGCGATGTTGGCAGCTGACGCGAACACCTCGTCGGTCACCTCAAGCCCGCCAGTGACACCCGTGAGCTCGGAAACCTCGAGGCCAACGTTCGTGCGTTCGTCGTGGAAGGCCGGCAGACAGTGCATGAACTTCGCGTCGGCATTTCCGGTCTTGGCGAGAGCGGCCGCGTTCACCTGGTAGGGCATGAGCTCTTGGACGCGGGACGCCCAGACCTCCTTGGGTTCGCCCATCGACACCCACACGTCGGTGTGCACGAACTCGACGCCCTGCAGCCCTTCATCGAGATCTTCGGTGAGGGTGATTGCTGCCCCCGACCGCTCGGCGTGTGTGCGCGCGATCTTCTGAACTTCGGCGTCCGGCCACAGGGCCTTGGGTGCGCAGATGCGCACGTCGGAGCCCATGATTGCGCCCATCACGAGCAAGGAGCGGCCCATGTTGAACCGACCGTCTCCGAGGAAGCAGTAGCTTGCTCGGGTCGTGCTGACGGAGGCATGCTCCTCCATCGTGAGGAAGTCGGCCAGCATCTGCGTGGGGTGCCACTCATCGGTGAGGCCGTTGTACACGGGAACGTCTGAGAACGCCGCCAGCTCTTCGACCGTGACCTGGGCCTTGCCACGGAACTCGATGGCGTCGAACATGCGCGACAACACGCGAGCGGTGTCGGCGGCTGACTCCTTGTGACCGATCTGGGACGATGCGGGGTCGAGGTACGTGACATGGGCCCCCTGGTCATACGCGGCGACCTCGAAGGCGCACCGGGTGCGCGTCGACGACTTCTCGAAGATCAGCGCAATCGATCGACCTGCAAGGTGCTGCTGCTCGGTTCCTGCTTTCTTGGCTGCCTTCAGCTGGGCGGCAAGGTCGATCAGATGCTGCAGCTCGTCGCGCGAGAAATCGACCTCTTTGAGAAAGTCACGCTGCTTCAGGACGTCGCTCATCGACGGCACCACCTCTCATCGCATCGGATCCTAACCAGGCGTCGTGTGAGCCCCTACTCTGATCCGCGTGACCCACGCTGCCCGAAGCCGTGCCATTGCCCTGGCCATCTTTGGCCTCACGGTTGCGCAGCTGGCGATCGCCACGTTCGTCCCCGACCTCGATCAGTTCGAGGGCAAGGCCTTCGGCGCCCGGCTGGTGGCCTACCCGCTCATGATGCTGATCGTGCCGGTGGGCTACTGGTGGTGGAGCGGCCGGCAGGACCCGGTGCCGGCAACCCCCTGGACGGCCTACGCATTCATCTGGGCGCCCTTCCTGATCGACGTCACGGGAAACACTTTCGACCTCTACGACTCTGTGACGTGGTGGGACGACGCAAACCACTTCGTCAACTGGTTCCTTCTGGCGGCTGGCGCCGGTCTGATCCTGTCCCGCGCGTCAGACCTGCCGCCCTGGACGCTCGGATGGCTCACCGTCGGTATCGGAGCGATCCTCGCCGTCGGTTGGGAGATCGGCGAGTGGTACGCCTTCATCCGGCACGGCACAGAACTCGACACCGCTTACGAGGACACGCTGCTCGACGAGACCCTCGGAACCCTGGGCGCCGGCATGGCCGGACTCTGGATGACCCTGCGTAGACGTCGAGAGCTCAGGCGCGCGGCTTAGCCTTCGTCGGGTCGAAGATCGACAGGTCAGCAACCGTCGCTGTTGATCCGGCGACCTGGACGACGGTGTCGTTGGCGGCCGCGCCGGACTCGATGATCGCGAGGGCAATCGGCCCGAAGCGTGGGCTGTTCGTCGGACTAGTCAGCGTGCCAACCACCGCGCCGTCCTTGCTGATGGCCGAGCCTGTTTCCGGCAGCTCTCCCGCCTCGAGTCTCAGCGTCTTCAGGCGACGAGGTGGCGCCTCAGCGATCTGTTGCAGTGCCGAGCGCCCGATGTAGTCGGCCTCGGGCGCAAAGCTCACCATGCGGTCCATGCCGAGGTCGAACGGCGTCAGCTGACCTGGCTCGTACTCGTACTCGAAGACGATGAGCCCGGCTTCGATGCGTGCGATGTCGATGGCGTCGAACCCGACCGGTCGGACGCCGGCGTCCGCCAGCGCCAGCCACAGGCGCTCCGCGTCGTTGCGCGCAGGGATGAGCTCATACCCGAGCTCTCCGGAGAATCCAGTACGTGACATGAACACGTCGATGCCGGCCACAGTGACCGGCTCCGCGAAACGGAAGTAGGGAAGCGTGGTGAAGTCGAAGTCGCTGAGCGACTGCAGGATCTCGCGCGATCGTGGGCCCTGCACCGACACCAACGGCATCTCGTGGAGCAGGTTGGCAAGGGTCACGTCGGCGTCGGGTGAGTGCCCTCTGACGTACTCGTCGAAGGTGTCTGTGTTGGTGAAGGCATAGTACGAACCGTCCGCTCGGCGGTAGATGGTCCCTTCGTCCTGCAGGGTGCCATCTGCGTCGACGAAGGCGCCGTAGCGCACCTGCCCGACTTGTTGGGTCGAGAGGTTGTTCGTGAACCCGCGTTGCAGCGCTGACCCGGCGTCGGGGCCCGTCACCAGCCACTTGTTCAGCGCGTAGACGTCCCACATGCCGGCGCCAGACCGCAACGCCTCGTACTCACCGGCTATGTCGCCGAAGTCGAGGGTCCACATCCACCCGCCGAAGTCGTCGAATGTGCCCCCCTGGCGGTCTTGGACGTCGTACAGGACGGAGCGAATCGGTGCGTCAGTCATGGCACCACCCTGGCGAAAACTAACTGACCAGTCAATCAGTGAGGCTAAGGAGACGCCGGGCATTCTCGCGGTAGAGGCCAGGAAGCAGACCTGGGTCGAGACCGGCGCCGTCAATCGTCCAGTTGCCCTGGGGAGGAGTGGGGTCGCCGGAGTAGGCGAAGCCGCGGTC
>CAVPLY010000014.1:0-88841 GCA_963706045.1 uncultured Actinomycetota bacterium
GCCCGACGCCCACAGATGATCGACACCGGCATGAGTCACATTGGCTTCCGATGCGCGGCCGCCCCGTCGCTCATCGACAGCGCGACCTGACCCACCGCACCGGTGGTCGTTTGGTCGAGCGGCTTGGCTCGCCTGCCGGCCCACCCGAGTGCGGCGTCGAGGTCTTTGGCATTGGTGATGTAGAAGCCGGCGATGTGCTCGTGCTCTTTCGACTCCACCAACGGCCCATCCCTCATGACCGATCCTGCCCCGTCACTCCGAACGACAGTGGTCGCATCGGTGCCGTGCAAGTGGCCACCAAAGACGATGTGCCGGCGGATTCCATTTCCCCTTCCAGGTCCCCACCATGCGTTGCATCATCAGTTGCATGGCCTCCGGTGGTGGTGGCGTGGCCGATGCCTGGCTCTCGCCGCTCAGTCAGTGTCGTCCGCGTCCAACGCCGCGCGGCATGGCTCGGGGAGCCGTATGGTCGGAAGTACTTTCGGCGTTGCCGCAACCCGCGCGCAAAATCGGGGAAGAGGTACGCGCCGGACGCAATCTGTGATCCGAACGAGACAAGGGAGAAGCAGTTGACCACCGAGAAGATCAGCCTTGTTTGTCGCCTCCTACGGCAATGACTCCGCGGCAGCCGCGGCAGACTACGAGGCCATCAAGGGCTTGGGTGACACGGCAGTGATAGTTGCCGTGGTCCTTGAACGCGATGCTGAGGGCAACGTTGACGTCAAAGAGCACGGCGGCGGGCTCGTTGGAGGCGGCGCAACTGCTGGCGCGGTTGGGGGCCTCGTCGTTGGGTTGTTCGCCCCGCCACTGCTTCTGGCCACCGCCGTTGGCGCCGGAATCGGCGCCGGCGTTGGGGAGCTTGTGAAGCGGCACGAGGAGAAGGAGATCGGCGTTGACGCCCGAGGCGTGGTTGCCGGTGAGTTCGTCGGCAATCGTCGCAGTCGTTGACGATCTCTACCTCGACCGGGTCGACGCGACCGTGGACAAGGCCATCAAGAAGACGAACAAGGCGATCGACAAGGGCGACTACGAGGCCGTCGTGAAGGCCCTCGATGAGGGTGGCGAGAAGATCGCTGACGCGATCAACTCCTGATCGTCGACGCACCACAGAGCCATCCCCCGTCCACCTGGGCGGGGGATGGCTCGTCGAGCGACCGGCGGGCGCGCAGCCTCGATACCCTGCCCTTGTGGCGCAACCCACCCGCTGGGCAACCGACACCGACGACAACCACTCGCAGTGGTATGTCGAGCGGTTCCGGTCGATGGCTGCCGAGGGTGCTGACCTCGGCGGAGAGGGACGCCTGCTCGATGCGATGATCCCGCCCCGATCGCGTGTTCTCGACGCCGGATGTGGACCGGGCCGCGTTGGCGCTCACCTCTTTGACCGCGGCCACTTCGTCGTGGGCGTCGATGCGGATCCTCTGCTTATCGAGGCTGCCCAGCAGGATCATCCCGGCCCGCGCTGGTGTGTGGGCGATCTTGCTGAGCTGGATCTGCCCGCCCAGGGTATTGATGCCCCGTTCGATGCGGCGGTGATGGCTGGCAACGTGATGACCTTTGTTGCGGTGGGCACGGAGGCTGAGGTTCTTGCCCGCGTTGCGGCGCACGTTGTGCCCGATGGAGTGGTGGTGGTTGGGTTCGGCACCGACCGCGGGTACTCGCTGGAGAACTTCGACGAGGACGTCCGGATCGCTGGGCTCCACCTTGAGCAGCGTTTTGCGACGTGGGATCTTCGACCGTGGAGTGAAACATCGGACTTCACGGTCAGCGTGCTCAGGGTGCCGAGAACCTGACAATCTGAGACGTTTTCGACGTTCCGCCCCCACGAAAGAAGGGCTGTGCTCGTGAACAAGGCCTTCCGCACGCACCTCACCGATGGCGAGATCGACCTGATCGAGTCGACGAAACCGGCCAATCTGAGCGGCCTGGACGAGGACGCACTCGGCGATCGTCATGACCGAGTACGCAGAGCCAGTCGAAAGTACCGAAAGCTGCACCGTCGCCAGGCGAGTCGCCAGGTGAGGCGAGATGGTTCGCGGGCGGCAGCCTCGGCGAAGAATCAACGGAGCGGGGTCAAGGCAGAGGTATTCGAAGACGCTCTGGCGCGCGTCAGCCGAGCCCTCAGCAGGGCGGCCAAGGAATCGGCGGCAGAGCTGAAGGCTGAGCGACTAGCGGCCGCAACGAGCGCGAGTTCTCGGCGCCCGGCCTCAACGACTCGTTCCCAAGGACCCTCCGGGGCAGGGCGCAAACCGGCCAAGAAGAGGACGCCGGCCAACCAGAAGAAGAACGCCTCGACGCTCGCGTCCGGAGCACGACGGCAGGCAAAGCGCGACGCGCGCTGGGCGGTCTCCGAACAAGCCACGGCTCGCCAGATCTCGATCCGGTCACGGCGCGTTGCGAGTGAGTAACTTCACGGCGTGTGGGGGGCTTGAGGGGGGCTTTCTGCTGTTATCGTTCGCAGCGACCGGACGTCGCCCCGCGTGGGCTGCCTGGTTGCCGGGTTAGGCACCCCTAGACCGGCGCTATGACTCCATTACAACAGGGAGAGATGCAGTGGGAAGCACGGGCAAGAGAATGTCCGCAGTCGCGACCCTCCTCGGCGCAACGCTGGTACTTGCAGCATGTTCTGGGGGAGGAACGGACACGGAAACCACAGATACTTCGAGCGATCCGGTTACCTTCACGTACGCGTACGAGCAGGAGTGGCAGGCCTACAACACGGACACGGTGGCGACCAATGCCAGCCAGAATGCCATTCCGATGAACCGCGTGACGCTTGGTTTCTGGTACTTCGCTCCCGATGGCTCGGTCGCCCCCGAAGAAGACTTCGGTAGCTACGAGAAGACGAGCGACGACCCCCTGACCATTCAGTACACGTTCGCCGATGACGCTGTCTGGAGCGACGGCGAGCCGATCGACTGTGATGACGCGTGGCTTTCCTGGTACAGCCAGAGCGGACAGACCGACACCTTCAAGCCGGTGAGCACGGACGGCTACGAAGACATCGACACGGTTGACTGTGCAGACGGTGACAAGCAGTTCACCGTCACGTACAACAAGCCGTACGCCGACTGGGTCGCCAACTTCGGCGCGATGATGCCGGCGCACGTTGTGGAGAACGAAGCGGGTATCGACGACTTCATCGCCGCAGTACAGGACGGCGACAAGAAGGGTCTCGAGAAGGCTGGTGACTTCTGGACCAAGGGCTGGGTCTTCAAGCCGGGCGAACTGCCCGACGAGTCGATCATCCCGTCATCTGGTGAGTACAAGCTCGACAAGTGGGAGTCTGGTAACAGCTTGACCCTGGTTGCGAACGACCAGTACTACGGCGACGCACCTGTCGCCGACACTGTTGTTATTCGCTTCATTGCAGCGGACGCGCAGGCTCAGGCGCTGGAGAACGGCGAGGTCCAGGCCATGGACCCGCAGCCGAACCCGGATCTGAAGGCGCAGCTGGAGGCTCTGGGCGACCAGATTGTGTTCTCGCCTGAGGATCAGTTCACGTTCGAGCACTACGACTTCAACTTCGATGGTGTGTTCAAGGACGAGAAGCTCCGGCAAGCCTTCGCGCTCTGCCTGCCGCGGCAGCAGATCGTGGACACCTTGATCAAGCCGGACAACCCCGAGGCGATCGTGCTGGACTCGCGCTACTACCTGCCGTTCCAACCGCAGTACGAAGAGGTCGCAGCGCAGATCACTCCGGAGGAGTACGCCTCGCAGGACATCGAGAAGGCTGCGTCATTGGTGAAGGAAGCCAACGCTGTCGGCACTGACGTGAGGCTCGGCTACATCGTGCCGAACCCGCGACGTGAGGCAGAGGCGCAGCTGGTGCAGGAAGCCTGTGGCCCCGACGGCGCTGGCTTCAACATCATTGACGAAGGAGACAAGACCTTCTTCAACGCCAACGGCGCTCTCGTGACCGGCCGGTTCGACGTGGCAATGTTCGCCTGGGCAGGATCGCCACTGGTGACCGGTTCGTCGGCCATCTACGTCACCGATGGTGGAAGCAACTACGGCAACTACTCCAACAAAGAGGTCGACGACCTGACGGCACAGCTCAACCAGACGTCCGACTTGACTGAGCAGCAGAACATCATTGTTCAGATCGAGACGATCCTCTGGAACGACCTGGCGACCATTCCGGCGTTCGCCTTCCCAGGGATCGTGGCGTACGACGCCACGGCCGAGGGTGTGGAGTACAACGCAACGCAGGCGGGCCTGACCTGGAACATGCAGGACTGGAACGTCTCCTAGGCAGTACAAGGGATCGGATAGTGGTGGTGTCGTCTCTCGACACCACCACTATCCGGCTCCAGACCCCTATGATCCGAGGGGAACTTCAGGCCTAGGAGGACACGCGAGTGGGCTCTTACATCGTGCGCCGCATCCTGGCGTCGCTGCTCATTCTTTTTGCTGCCAGTTTTCTGATGTTTGCGCTCGTCACCCTGAGCGGTGACCCGCTGGCAGAGTTCACGGGTAGTAACGCCCCGGACAAGGCACGGCTGATCCAGGAGCGAATCGAGACACTCAACCTCGACAGGCCCTTCCTCGTCCAGTACTTCCTCTGGCTGGGTGGCGCGATCGGGTGCCTGATTCCGGGCATGTCATGCGACCTCGGCGTCAACCTCAACAACCAACCGGTCACGTCACTGATCGTGGACGCCTTCCCGACCACGCTGCAGCTGGTCCTGGCCGCCACGATTCTTGCCATCGTGCTGGGAATCTCGATCGGCATCATCTCCGCGATCAGGCAGTACACCGCATTCGACTACTCGATCACCTTCTTGGCCTTCCTCTTCTACTCACTCCCCATCTTCTGGGTGGCGGTGCTCCTGAAGCAGTTCGGTGCGATTCGGATCAACGACTGGCTGGCCGAGCCGGCCGTCACACTCCCCACAGCGATCGTGATCGCCGGTTTCAGCGCCCTCTTCTTCAGCGCCGTGGTGGGAGGGTCCCGGAAACGACGATTACTGGTGGGTCTCGGCGCCGCGGCTGGCGCGGTGATCATCTTCGTGGGTCTGGTGGCGTCTGGATGGTTCTCCAACCCCGGTATGGGCCCGGGCGTCGTCACCATTGGTGCCGCAGCAATTGCAGTTGGAGTCACCCTCCTCTTCACCAATCTCGAGAACCGGCGGGTGCTCTTCATCTCGCTGGGCACTGCGGCGGTGGGCGTGATCACGGCATACGCGGCGCTGCCACTACTCGAGGATCCAAGTTGGTTCACGCTCATCGGGCTGGGTGTGCTCGTGACGGCGATCGGTGTTGGTATCGCATTCGCTTTCGGCGACATCGACCGCCCGCCGGCTATCCGCGCGGCGGTCCTGACGTCGTTCGGGGTAGGTCTTCTCGTCTTCATGGATCGAACGGTGTCGAGCTTTGCGGCCTACTCAGCCGAAGTGAACGGCCGCCCGATCGCCACCATCGGCAGTAACACGCCGAACTTCGAAGGCACGTTCTGGGAAGGGGTTCTCGACACCGCCACCCACCTCGTTCTGCCAACGCTCGCCATCATGTTGATTTCGTTCGCGGGCTACAGCCGGTACTCCCGAGCCTCGATGCTCGAGGTCCTCAACGCCGACTACGTGAGGACTGCTCGAGCCAAGGGCTTAACCGAACGCACCGTGGTGCTGCGGCACGCCTTCCGCAACGCCATGATTCCCCTGGCCACCTTGGCGGCCATCGACTTCGGTGCCGTGATTTCGGGTGCGATCATCACCGAAACCGTCTTCGGTTGGAAAGGGATGGGCGTGCTCTTCACCAGTGCCGTTCAGCGTGAGGACGCTTACCAGATCATGGGTGTATTCATGGTGACGGCGATCGCAGTTCTGCTGTTCAACCTGATCGCTGACATCAGTTACGCGGTCCTCGACCCACGGATTCGGCTCTCATGATGCCGGCTGAGGCACGGAGGGCGACGCCATGACGATGCGCGAGAGCATCGAACCTGACATGACCCCTGTCGGCCCTGAGCGTGAGTTCACCATCAAGGCACGCACTCAGGGCCAAATGGTGCGCCGCCGCTTCATTCGTCACCGCGGTGCCGCAATCGGGTTCACCGCATTGGTGATCGTGATCATCATGGCGTACACCTCGATCGGGTTCTGGAAGATCCCCGGCTGGTGGTACCTGGGGTACACGTCGACCAACCCGATCGTGAACGGGGGAGCGCCCACACTCGATGTGCTGCCCGCCTTCATCGACGGCGACGGGTTCTCGGTGGGCCCGCACCCCTTCGGGCAAGACCAGATCGGGCGCGACTACTTTGCGCTGACCATGCGTGGAACGCAGATCTCGTTGATGGTGGCGTTCGTCATCGGAATCATGTCGACCTTCATCGGCGCCGTGGCCGGAGCGATTTCGGGGTACTACGGCGGCAAGGCCGACAACGTCATCATGCGCTTCACCGACCTGTTGCTGACTATTCCGATCCTCACGATTGCCGCCGTGGTCGGTAACGCATTCGGCAAACTGGGGCCGTTCTTCCTGGCAGTCGTGCTCTCGCTGCTGATCTGGACTTCACTCGCCCGTCTTGTCCGCGGTGAGTTCCTGTCCCTACGCGAGAAGGAGTACGTCGAGGCTGCCCGAGCAATGGGTGCGTCGTCGCCGCGCATTATCTTCCGTCACATGCTCCCCAACGCCATCGGCACCATCATCGTCAGTGCCACGCTGACGATCGCCGTGGCGATCCTGCTCGAGGCAGCGCTCAGCTTCCTCGGCTTCGGCATCCAGTCTCCCGATACCTCGCTCGGGCTGCTGATCTCGACCTACCAGACCGCCTTCAGCACCAGGCCGTGGTTGTTCTGGTGGCCAGGCTTGTTCATCGTGGTCATCGCCCTGTCGGTGAACTTCATCGGTGACGGACTCCGAGATGCTTTTGACCCCAAGCAGAACCGGGTGCGTGCCTGATGAGCGAAGAGATCCTCCGCGTCAACGACCTATCGGTGGCCTTCCCGACCGAAGACGGCATGGTCAATGCGGTCCGCGGTGTCTCCTATCACTTGAACGAACGTGACGTCCTCGCGATCGTGGGAGAGTCCGGGTCCGGCAAGTCAGTCGCCGCGATGGCACTCATGGGGCTGCTGCCGAAGTACGCGCAGATCACCGGAGACGTCCGCTATCGCGGCGAAGACGTTCTCGCCATGAGCCCGAAGCGTTCGCGGGCACTGCGCGGGCAGAACATCGCCATGATCTTCCAAGACCCGATGACCGCCATGAACCCGGTCTACACCGTGGGCGACCAGCTCGCTGAGGCGTACCGCTCTCATCACCGGGTTGAGCGCAAGGTCGCGCTCGCGCGTGCTGTCGAGATGCTCGACCGAGTCGGCATCCCACAGGCCAAGGACCGAGCTCGTTCGTACCCGCATGAGTTCTCAGGTGGAATGCGGCAACGCGCGATGATCGCCATGGCCATCATCAACAGCCCCGACATCATCATTGCCGACGAGCCGACGACGGCTCTCGACGTGACGGTGCAGGCCCAGATTCTCGAGACGCTCGTCGAGGTCAAGGACTCGGTCAACGCGGCTGTCATCCTCATCACGCACGACCTAGGGGTCGTCGCGGGTATGGCCCACCGTGTGCTCGTGATGTACGCCGGGCGGGGCGTCGAGCGGGCTGACGTCGAGGACATCTACACGCGGCCGCGTATGCCTTACACGGCAGGGCTCTTGGGTTCGATCCCCGCACTTGACAGCGCAGGCGGCAAACTCCATCCGATCACCGGAGCGCCTCCGTCTCTCATCAACTTGCCGCCCGGATGTCCGTTCTCGCCCCGTTGCCCCTTGGCCACTGAGCGATGCCAGACCGAGGAGCCGGAGCTCGTGCCCACCGACCTGCCCCACCACCAGGTGGCGTGCCACAACTGGGAGAAGGTCGCCGAGTCTGAAGACCCGACTCTGCTCTTTCGTACGAAGGCGGTGGACGCATGACCGAGCCCGCCGCGAAGACGTCGCAGCACCTGCTCGAGGTCGAGAATCTCGTCAAAGAGTTCCCCGTGAAGGGTGGAGGGCTCTTCCGGCGCACCGTAGGGGCCGTCCAGGCCGTGTCCGATGTGAGCTTCCATCTCGATCCCGGAGAGACGCTCGGACTCGTCGGTGAGTCTGGTTGCGGCAAGTCGACAACGGGACGTGCCGTGCTGCAGCTGCACAAGCCCACGTCCGGATCGGTGCGGTACGACGGCCAAGAGCTGACCACTCTCTCGAACAAGCAGATGCGACCCATCCGGCGCGACCTGCAGATCGTGTTCCAGGATCCGTACGCATCGCTGAACCCGAAGATGCCTGTGAACGACATCGTGGGCGAGCCGATGCGTGTTCACGGCAAGAAGGGCAGCGAGGTCCTTGCTCGGGTGGCCGATCTTCTCGAACGAGTCGGTCTGAATCCTGAGCACGGCAACCGCTACCCACACGAGTTCTCCGGTGGACAGCGTCAACGCGTGGGCATCGCCCGGGCATTGGCACTTGACCCGAAGGTCATCATCCTCGACGAGCCGGTCTCGGCCCTCGACGTGTCGGTGCAGGCGGGCGTCGTCAACCTGCTCGAAGATCTGCAGGCGCAGCTCGGGCTCGCCTACATCTTCATCGCCCACGACCTTTCGGTCGTTCGGCACATCTCTGACCGGGTGGCCGTCATGTATCTGGGACGGATCGTCGAGAGCGGTACCCGCGCCGAGGTCTACGAACAACCGTCACACCCGTACACGCAGGCCCTGTTGTCGTCGGCGCCCATCGCCGACCCCGACAAGGAGCGGGCCCGCGAGCGCATCGTGCTCGAGGGCGATGTGCCGAGCCCGATCGACCCGCCGTCCGGTTGCCGCTTCCGTACGCGCTGCTGGAAGGCGCAGGAGATCTGTGCCACCGAGACACCGGAACTGGTCGACCGCGGAACGGGTCACCCGGTGGCCTGCCACTTCGCGGAGGTCCGCGAAGTCGTCTAGCCCCTCGCGGCCGATCACCGGAACGTGGGTTCGGTGGGCACGCCGTCAGGGTCTGCTGTGCCCCGGCAGTTGCCTGATCTGTCGTGAGAGCGACTTCGAGCGGGCTCGTTCTTCGGCTTCCAGTCGGGCGTCGCCGCGGCGTTCTTGATAGGCAGCTTCACGTAGCAGCTTGCGGTAGCTGTCGAGTCGTCGTTGCGGGAGGGACCCGTCATCGATGGCTTCTTGAACGGCGCACCCGGGCTCGGTCTGGTGCGCGCAGTCGTTGAAGCGGCATTCTGCGGCGAGCTCGCTGACGTCGGCGAAGGTCTGCTCGAGCCCGTCTGTGGACGCCAGACCGATGCGTCTGAGCCCTGGCGTGTCGATGATGAAGGATCCGTCGCCCATTGCCAGAAGCTCACGGTGGGCCGTGGTGTGGCGTCCCTTGCCGTCGTTGCGGACGTGGCTCGTGGGCATCACATCGACTCCCAGCAGGGCGTTCAGAATCGTCGACTTGCCAGCCCCAGAGGGACCGAGGAGAGCAAGGGCTTGCCCTGCGATGGTGAGCGCGCGTATCGCGTCCAAGCCTCTGGCTTGCGGAATGCTGACCGGGATGACGGACGCCCCGATGGCGAGTTGGCTCACCTCTTCCTTGATTCCGTCGATGTCCGGGGACAGATCAGACTTGGTGAGCAGCACCGCGGGGTGGCTGCCGCATTCCCAGGCCAGGGCGAGGAGACGCTCGATCCGGCCCGCTGCGGGGGCCGGATGGCACGGCTCGCAGATCGCGAGGACGTCGACGTTGGCGGCCAGTACTTGCTGGTGGCTGCTGCCCGGCGACACTGACGCTCGCGCCACGATGTTGCGTCGCGGCAGGACGCGGGTGAGCCAGATCTGGTCACCCAGGGTCTCCAGCAGCACCTCGTCGCCGACCGTGGGCGTGGCGACAGGAGACGTGCCCGCCGCCTCCACGACGTGCGGCCCCCAACGAGCACGAACTGTGCCGGCAGGTGTGAGGACGTCGCACATCCCGCGATCAACGCGACTCACGCGTCCATCGGTGTCTTCGTCCAGGTGCGACATGTGGCCACGCTAGGAGGAGAGGAGCGTGATGCGCCAGCGAGTTTTCTGTGGAATACTTGAGCAATCAAGTAAGTTGGAGTCGGTAGAAGCCAACCTCGAGGAGTCACTCATGCCTGCGGTCACCGTTGACAACGTCCTTTCTTTGCCGCGGATCACCGATGTCGATGCGCTCGTTGACCGTGCGCGGCCGGTCACTGGAGTCACGTCCGCCCCTTCCGGGTTCGAGGGTGAGGGCTTCCCGGTGCGCCGGGCGTTTGCCGGCGTCGACCTCGCCACTCTTGACCCGTTCATTCACATGGACCAGATGGGAGAGGTCGAGTACGCCCCCGGCGAGCCGAAAGGCACTCCTTGGCATCCCCACCGGGGGTTCGAAACCGTCACGTACATGATCGATGGACTCATGGAGCATCAGGACTCCAACGGTGGTGGGGGAATGATCACCGATGGTGACACCCAGTGGATGACGGCGGGCGCCGGCATCTTGCACATTGAGGCACCCCCGGAGCACGTGGTGACGTCGGGTGGGCTCTTCCACGGTCTTCAGCTGTGGGTGAATCTGCCGAGCTCGTTGAAGTTCGCGGCCCCTCGCTACCAAGACATCACGTCGGCGAAGGTGGGTCTGCTCACGTCGTCTGACGGAGGGGCGTTGGTGCGGCTCATCGCCGGAGATCTCGACGGCCACTCAGGTCCCGGCGCCACGTACACGCCGATTACTTTGCTGCACGCCACCATCGCGCCGGGCGCGTCGCTGACACTGCCGTGGCGCAGTGACTTCAACGCGTTGGTCTACGGGCTTTCGGGCCGGGGCTCGGTAGGTGCCGAACGGCGTCCCATGACATGGGGCCAGCTGGCGGTGTTCGGTGAAGGTTCGTCGATCACGATCGCAGCCGATGAGCAGCAGGACTCGCGCGACAGCGCGTTTGACGTCTACGTGCTCGGTGGGCAGCCGATCCGCGAGCCGGTGGCCGCCTACGGGCCCTTCGTGATGAACACCAAGCAAGAGTTGATCCAGGCCTTCGAGGACTTCCAGGCTGGACGCCTTGGGACCGTTCCCGCGTCCCCCGACGACCGAGTACCCCACGGCGACGTCAAGGGATCCACCCCCTAGCCCCCGCCATTTCGGGGCCATGTCACATGGGTTCGGTCATTACGAACTGAGGCGGTACCCAGCGCTCGGACTCGCCGGATCTGTGGACGGATGGGTGCACCGGTGGTGCGGTCATTGCGAACCGGTGTGACATGGCCCCGAATGGGGGGTGGGTCACACCTTGGTGCGGTCCCATCCTGGACGCGGGGTGCGGTTCCCCACGGCGCCGGTACTGCGCGTGCGGTAGACCACGTACGGCCTGAAGAGGTAGCCCAGAGGCGCGCTGAAGGCGTGAACGAGGCGGGTGAATGGCCAGACGATGAACAGGGCCATGCCGGCAAGCGCGTGGACGCGGAAGGCCATCGGTGTCTCGGCCATCAACTCGCCCTGCGGTTGCAGCAAGAAGATCGACCGGAACCAGACTGACACGGTCTCGCGGTAGTTGTAGCCGTCGCCCAGCACCCCGGCGCCGGTCATAGTGGCCACCAGGCCCAGGCAGATCGCACCCACCAAGAACAGGTACATCGCCTTGTCGTTCTTCGTGGTTGCGGCGAACACTGGGCCCGTGGTGCGCCGTCGGTAGACCAGCATCGCGACCCCCACGAGCGTCGCTGCCCCGGCAACGGCTCCGAGGGCAACGGCGTTGAGGTGGTAGAAGTCCTCGCTGACGCCAGCTGCCACCGTCCACGACTCCGGAATCAGCAGGCCAACGATGTGCCCGGCGACGACGGCGAGCATGCCGAGGTGGAACAAGCGGGCTGGCGATACGCAGCAGGGAGCGCTCGTAGAGCTGTGACGAGCGGGTCGTCCAACCGAACTTGTCGTAGCGAAACCGCCAGAACATGCCAACCACGAAGACGGCGATGGTGACGTACGGCAGCACGTCCCACAGCAAGATCTGAGAGCTGGTCATCGTCGGGCCTCCATCGCCACGTCAGAAGACTGGACGCCGAACGGCGTCAGGGTGAGATCGACCGGACCGGCCATGCCCACGGTCTCGGTGGGGGGACCGGCGACCGCGAGCTGCTGCATGAGGAGCTCGTCTTCGGCAGTGAGAGCGCTCGTGGTCTCGAGCACCGCCTTGACCACAGCCGCGTAGGGGGAAGCAGTATCGGAAAGAGCTGCATGAAGAAGCCCGATCACGCCACGGTGCTCGGCGAGCAGAGCGTTGCCCAGCTCGTCGTCACACGTGGCAGCGAACTCGAGCACGACAGCGAGATGGTCGGGGAGCTCTTCCTCGTCAATCGTGACGCCCGCTTCCCGATAGGCACCCTTGAAGTGCAACAACGCCATGCCTCTGTTTCGTGTGTCTCCGTGGGTCCAGTACGTCATGTAGGGAGAGCACTTGCGGCGCATGTCGAACGTCTCGACGTAGTGACGCTGAACGTCGAGGAGGGAGGTGGTGGTGAAGTAGTCGAGGAAGCCGCCCAGCGGATCAGCCGCTTCTTCGGGCAGATCCGCGACCACCTCGCCGATGAGGGGGAGAAGGTCGGACAGCGACTCTTCCGGGTATCGGAGCAGCACCGAACACACCTGCTGTGTGCGGGCACGGTCGACGGTGTCCATCAGCTTCCCTTCCCTTGACCCGTCGGGAAGATCCCGGTTGGGGCTCCCTTTCCGTCCCAGTTCAACAAGTTCACTCGTCCATGTTTCTTGGCGGTGTCGAGAACCGCCTCGGAGGTCTGCCTCTGCTTGAGGGCATGGAAGTTCTCCACCGCAACGGGCACCGGCATTCCGGACGCCTCACCGAACGGCCCCGATCCATACATGCCGGGACCCTCGTCGAAGTCGAGTGAGCAGGCCAGCTCTTCGAGGTCGTGGGCCCGCTCGCTGTGAGCGGCAGGGATGACGTATCGCTCCTCGTACTTGGCGATGGCGAGGAGCCGGTAGAGCTCGTAGACCTTGGACTCATCGAAGCCGACCGCCTCGGCTGCCGAGGTATCCACGTCGCGGCCGAGGTTCACATCGCGCATCGTCGAGCGCATGGCGGCCAGCTTCCGCAGCACGGTGTCGATCACCTCGGTGTCGCCAGCTGTGAAGAGCTCGGCCAGGTACTCCTTGGGGATTCGCAACGAGTCGATCGCTCCGAACAGGTTCCGCACGTCCTCGCCGTCGTGACCCGTCTCGACAAGGGCGTCGACGACGGGGGAGAGCGGTGGGATGTACCAAACCATCGGCATGGTGCGGTACTCAGGGTGCAGGGGTAGGGCGACCTCGAACTCCTTGGCGAGGCGGTACACCGGAGACTGCTGAGCCGCCGTGAGCCAGTCGCTCGGAATCCCATCGCGCTGTGCGGCCACAATGACCTCAGGGTCATGAGGGTCAAGCATCAGATCGAGTTGCGCGCGGTACAGATCTCGCTCGTCTTCCACGGACGCCGCCTCGAGGACGCGATCGGCGTCATAGAGAAAGAGCCCCAGGTAGCGAAGACGGCCGACACACGTCTCGGAGCACACAGTCGGCATCCCGACCTCGACGCGTGGGTAGCAAAACGTGCACTTCTCGGCCTTGCCTGTCTTGTGGTTGAAGTAGACCTTCTTGTAGGGGCAGCCTGAGACGCACATGCGCCAGCCTCGGCAGCGGTCTTGGTCGACGAGCACGATCCCGTCCTCAGCGCGCTTGTACATGGCTCCTGACGGGCAGGACGCGACACATGAGGGGTTCAGGCAGTGTTCGCAGATGCGCGGCAGGTAGAACATGAACGCATTCTCGAAGTCGAGTTTGACTCGATCTCCCACTTGGTCGCGGATCTTGACCAGCACAGGGTCTTCTGAGATGACCTCCGGTCCACCCCCGAGATCGTCGTCCCAGTTGGCGGACCACTCGATCTTCATCGGCTTGCCGGTAATGAGCGACTTGGGCTGCGCAACGGGGGTGTGCTCGCCCAAGGGTGCCGAGATGAGTGTGTCGTACTCGTACGTCCACGGCTCGTAGTAGTCGTCGAGGCTCGGAAGCTTGGGGTTGGAGAAGATCGTGGCCAGCTTCCTGAAGCGACCACCGCCCTTGAGGCGCAGACGGCCACGTCGCGTTCGCTCCCAGCCGCCCCGCCACACTTCTTGGTCCTCGTAGGTGCGCGGGTAGCCGAGTCCCGGACGCGTCTCGACATTGTTGAACCAGACGTACTCGACGCCCGTGCGGTTCGTCCATGCCTGCTTGCAGGTGACTGAGCAGGTGTGGCAGCCGATGCACTTGTCGAGGTTCATCACCATGCCCATTTGGGCCATGACCTTCATCAGTACACGACCTCCTGTGAGCGACGGCGGATCACGGTGACTTCGTCGCGTTGGTTGCCTGTCGGCCCGAGATAGTTGAAGAAGAACGACAGCTGCGCGTACCCGCCCACCAAGTGGCTGGGTTTGAGCATCAGCCGGGTTAGTGAGTTGTGGATTCCGCCACGCATACCTGAGGTCTCGGTGCGCGGAACATCGACCACCCGATCCTTCGCGTGGTACATGAAGACGGTTCCTTTGGGCATGCGGTGCGACACGATCGAGCGAGCGACGACCACGCCGTTGCGGTTGTACGCCTCGATCCATTCGTTGTCCTTGACGCCGATCAGCTCGGCATCCTCGACGCTCATCCAGATCTCGGGTCCGCCGCGCGACAGCGACAGCATGAAGAGGTTGTCCTGGTACTCGGAGTGAATCGACCACTTCGAGTGGGGGGTCAGATACCGGACCGTCACCTCCTTGCCGACGCCACTGCCTTGGTCGCCGAAGATGCGATGCATGTTGAGCGGCGGCCGGTAGATAGGTAGCTGCTCGCCCAGCTCGGTGAGCCAGTCGTGGTCGAGGAAGAAGTGCATGCGCCCGGTAAGGGTGTGCCACGGCTTAAGCCGTTCCACGTTGATGGCGAACGCCGTGTAGCGACGTCCCCCGTGCTCGGAGCCGGACCACTCAGGGCTGGTGATAACGGGCACGGGGCGGGCTTGGGTATCGGGGAAGGTGATGCGCTTGCCCTCGTTGTCGAGAGCAAGGTCAGCGAGCTCGCGTCCGGTTCGCTCCTCCAGGCGTCGGAAGCCCTCAACTGCGACCCGACCGTTTGTGGTCCCGGAGAGAGCCAGGATCGTCTCGCAGACGTGGATGTCGGTCACGAGGGAGGGGCGTCCAGCCGCGACGCCCTCAGCGATGACCCCGTTGGTGCGAGCGAGCGCTTCGACTTCGGGGCCGGGCTTTACGTTCACACCCTTGGTCAGTGTGCCCAGCTTCTCGACCAGCGGGCCGAGTGCGGACATCTTGGCGCCGATCTCGGTGTAGTTGCGCTTGATCGTCACCAGCTTGGGCATGGTCACACCGGGAACCGGGTCGACCTCGCCGGCCCGCCAGTCCTTGACGATGCCGTGCGGCACCGACATGGCGTCAGGGGTGTCGTGCAGAAGCGGCACCATCACCACGTCTTCGCGCTCCTCGAGGTGCCCGGCTGCGAGGTCTGACACCTTGCGGCCCAAGGCCTGGAAGATGTCGTGATCGCTCTTGGTCTCCCACGGGGGATTGATGGCCGGCGTGAACGCGTGCACGAACGGGTGCATGTCGGTACTCGACAGGTCGTGCTTCTCGTACCACGTCGCAGCGGGCAGCAAGACATCGCTGAAGAGGCCGGTGCCGGTCATACGGAAGTCGATCGACACCAGCAGATCGAGCTTGCCCTCGTCGGGGGTCTCGCGCCAGCGGACGTCGCGCGGACGGTCCTCTTCAGCGCTCTCCTCGGCCCGTACCGAGTTGTCTGTGCCGAGCAGGTGCTTGAGGAAGTACTCGTTGCCCTTGCTGGACGACCCGAGCAGGTTGGCTCTCCACACCGTCAAGATGCGCGGCCAGTTCTCTGGTGCGTCAGGATCGTCGATGGCGAACGACACGTCACCGGACTTGATCTGGTCGACGACGTAGTCGGCCGGATCGGCGCCAGCCGCTCGTGCTTCGTCGGCAAGATCGAGCGAGTTCCGGTTCAGCGATGGGTACGACGGCATCCAGCCGGATCGGGCTGACTGAGCCAGCGTGTCGATTGCCGTCATGCCGTTCCATCGGCCCGTGCCAAGAGGTGATGCGAGCGTGTCGGCCGGCAGCCCGTCGTAGCGCCACTGACCGGTGTTGACGTACCAGAAGGCGGTGCCGATCATCTGGCGCGGAGGGCGCTGCCAGTCGAGGCCGAACGCCACCTGCGCCCACCCAGTGACCGGACGGCACTTCTCCTGCCCGACGTAGTGTGCCCAGCCGCCACCGTTGATCCCCTGGCAGCCGGTCAGCGTAACGAGGGCAAGGAAGGTGCGATAGATGGTGTCGGAGTGGAACCAGTGGTTCGTGCCGGCCCCGAGAAGAATCATCGAGCGGCCACCGGAGTCTTCGGCATTCTGCGCGAACTCGCGGCCGATCCGGATCGCCTGCTCGGCGGGGACGCCAGTGATCTCTTCTTGCCAGGCCGGCGTGTAGGGCTCGGGGTCGTCATAGCCCTGCGGCCACTCGCCCGGCAGTCCATCGCGCCCGACGCCGTACTGGGCCAGCATCAAGTCGTAGACCGTCGTGACGGTCATGTCGCCCAGCGTCGCCACCGGAACGCCCCTGCGCAGGACGCCGCCGCCCTCGTTCTGCTCCTGGCCGAGGTCGAACCGGGGGAGCAGGACCTCAGCAGCGCTGGTGTTCTCCGCACCGTGCAACGAAAGCGCCGGCTCGACGCCGTCGAGCTCGAGGTTCCAGTTGCCCTTGCCGCTCTCGGTGAAACGATCACCGAGCGAACCCTTGGGTACGTGGGGGCGCCCGGTGGCGGAGTCGACCAGGACTGGCTTCCAGGCTGCGGCCTCGGTCTCGATTCCGAGGTCTTCGGCCGTGACGAACTTGTCGGGCACCCAGGCGCCGTCCTTCTCGCGGAGCCGGATGAGATAGGGGAGGTCGGTGTACTGCCTCACGTAGTCGATGAATCGGGGTACCTGCCGGTCGACGAAGAACTCCTTCAGGAGCACATGCCCCATCGCCATTCCGAGGGCGCCATCGGTGCCGGGGTGGGGTGCGAGCCACTCGTCGGCGAACTTGGTGTTGTCGGCGTAGTCGGGGCTGACGACGACGACCTTCTGTCCGCGGTAGCGCGCTTCGGTCATGAAGTGGGCGTCAGGCGTCCTGGTGACGGGGACGTTGGACCCCCACATGATCAGGTAGCTGGCGTTGAACCAGTCGGCCGACTCAGGCACGTCGGTCTGGTCGCCGAACACCTGTGGCGAGGCGACCGGAAGGTCGGCGTACCAGTCGTAGAACGACAGCATCGCGCCGCCGACGAGACTGATGAAACGCGCCCCGGCGGCGTGTGACGCCATGGACATGGCAGGGATAGGGCTGAAGCCGAAGACACGGTCTGGGCCGTACTTGCGAATCGTGTGTACGTGAGCGGCGGCCACCAGCTCGGCGACCTCTTCCCAGCTTGAACGAACGAGGCCGCCCTTGCCGCGCGCACGTTGGTAGCGGCGACGCTTCTCGGGGTCGTCGACGATCGAGGCCCAAGCCTCGACCGGATGTCCGCACTGCTTCTTGGCCTCGCGGTACATCTCCAGGAGCACGCCCCGCACGTATGGGTAGCGCAGCCGCGTGGGGGAGTAGGTGTACCAGCTGAAAGCGGCTCCCCGTGGGCATCCCCGGGGCTCGTACTCGGGCGAGTTGGCGCCGATCGAGGGATAGTCGGTCTGCTGGGTCTCCCAGGTGATGATGCCGTCCTTGACGTACACCTTCCACGAGCACGAGCCGGTGCAGTTGACGCCGTGTGTCGAGCGGACGACCTTGTCGTGGCTCCACCGATCGCGGTAGAAGACGTCACCCTCCCGGCCACCCTCATGGGTGACGGTGCGCAAGTCCTGGGAGACGTCTGAGCGGCGCAGTAGGCGTCCGGCCTGAAGCAGCAGGTCGGCAGCGGGACCATCGGTGCGCGCGGTCATGAGGATTCCTTTGTCTCTTCGTGTGCGTCCGGCGTGGCAGAGCTTCCGAGGTGAGCGACGCAGAGACCCGGGCGGGCTTCGACCTCGAAGCCATCGATAGAAAGGCCGGACTCGGTCACGGCAAGCGACCCGCGTAGAAGACCCAGGTGGATCTCGCAGACGCCTGGGAAGGCCTCGCGAATCGCCGCATAGGGACATGCGCGCAGGTAGATGCGATCTGACAGCGGCTCGCTGGTGGCATCGAAACCGAGTTCGCTGAAGAGGATGGTTACTTGCTCGACAGCCTCGTCGGCGGATGCTGTCGGCCGAAGGCGGCCCTGCTCGACCAGAGCCTGCGCCCACAGCAGTCCGGCTTCGTCCGCTGTCTTTTGGTTGGTCCCGCCGAGGATCGAGATCTCGTTGGCCAAGGCTGCGGCCAAGGTCTTGTAGGCGTCCTGTTGACGCGGTTCGTCTGGCGCGAGCTCGTAGAGGACGCGCGGGCGTCCGCGGCCTCCGCCACGCTCGGTCTCGCGGGAGACGACGCCGAGGTGGACCAGCAGCTCGAGATGTCCGCGCACGGTGTTGATGTGTAGTCCCACCCGCTCGGCGATGTCTGCGACAGCCAAGGGCACCGAGGTTTCACGGATCACCTGGAGCACTGCTTGACGCCCCTGGCGGGCCTCGCGCTCGATGCTCACCGATCCTCCATTGGATCTACGTGCAGCCGTTTCAACTAACGCACCGATCCTGGCTGGAATCGACGGCCGCGTCCTGGGACTTTGGTCCCGTATTTCGTTGGGCGTCAGAGGCAATCTTGAGAAGACCGATTTGAAACGGAAACTCGCAAATGGCGTCGATTAATCACGGGACAGTGGGACCTGATCACGCCACTGCCGGGCTTCTACGGTCGAGCCGGACATGAAAAGAAGGAGCGATTCATGACGACCACTGCGTCCGAGGCCCGCCAACAGGCCCCGGAACCCAGCGCAACTCACCACGAGGCACCCGGTAGCACTCGCGTGCTGGTGCTCTCGACGGTGTCGTTCACGCTGATGTTCGGCGTGTGGCTGATGTTCGGGGTGCTGGGCGTTCCGATCCAGACCGAGTTCGGGCTCTCGGACAGTCAGCTGGCGTGGATCGCCGCTGTGGCGATCCTCAACGGGTCACTCTGGCGACTGGTGCTAGGGGTGCTGGCTGACCGCATCGGTGGTCGGGTGATCACCATCTTCATGCTGTTCGCCACAGCCGTGCCGACCTACCTTGTGTCCGAGCTAGACCTCACCTACACCCTCCTGCTGTTCCTAGCCTTCCTCATCGGATTCGCCGGCAACCTGTTCAGCGTCGGGATCGCCTGGAACGCCGCGTGGTTCAGTCGGGAACACCAGGGGTTCGCCCTTGGGCTCTTCGGCGCCGGCAACGTCGGGGCGTCACTCACCAAGTTCATTGGCCCGGTGCTGATTACCGCGACCGCCGGCAGCGTGTACCTCGGTGGTCAGGTCGAAGGTGGCTGGCGTCTCATCCCGTTCATCTATGCAATCGCCCTGGTGGTGATGGGCTTCATCGTGTGGGCGCTCGCCCCTCGTCATGACCGCAAGCCGGGGCAGAGCCGCCCGTTGGCTGAGATGTTCCGTCCGCTGAACGACGTGCGGGTCTGGCGATTCAGCCTCTACTACGTTGCGGTCTTCGGTGCCTACGTGGCGCTGGCCGCCTGGTTGCCGAAGTACTACGTCTCGGTCTACGGGCTCTCGCTGCAGTCGGCCGCGCTATTGACGGCACTGTTCATCTTTCCTGCCTCGCTGCTGCGCCCTGTGGGTGGCTGGCTCTCGGACAGGTACGGTCCGCGTCGCCTGATGTACCTCACCTTCGGCCTGATGCTCGGGGCTTTGCTGCTCCTGTCGGCGCCGTTCGGCTACATCGTGCTCGAGACTCCGGACGGGACGCGGGAAGTCATGCCGTACTCGCTGGGCGTCGTTCCCTTCACCGCCTTGGTCTTCCTCGTGGGTATCGCCATGGGCATTGGCAAGGCGGCGGTCTACAAGCACATTCCCGACTACTTCCCGCACGACGTCGGCGCCGTCGGTGGGCTCGTCGGGATGCTCGGTGGTCTGGGTGGGTTCTTCCTGCCGCCGCTGTTCGTGGCCGCGACGGCATGGGTGGGAATTCCTCAGGCCACGTTCATGGTGCTGTTCGTCCTCACTGCTGTGTGCGCGCTCTGGATGCACCTCACAGTGATGCGGATGCTGCACCGCGCCAGCCCTGAGCTAAGTCACAACCTCGAAGAAGAGTCCCCCGCACGTTCACCCGTTACGTCAGGAGTCTGAGCATGTCCGGATCAGCACAGCTCGATAACCCGCGAGGCAAGGAATGGCTTGCCGACTGGGATCCTGAGAACGCGGAGACGTGGGACTCCAAGCTTTCCTGGAAGACCTTGTGGATCACCACTTTTGCGCTCACGCTTGCTTTTTCGACGTGGTTCCTAGCCAGCGCGCTGGCACCGATCCTCACCAACCTCGGCTTCGTCATCAGCAAGAGCCAGTTGTACTGGTTGGCCGCCATGCCGGGTCTTGCCGGTGGTTCGCTCCGCCTGGTGTGGATGTTCCTGCCGCCTGTTCTCGGCACACGAAAGCTTGTCTCCATCACTACGGCGCTGCTCGTCCTCCCGCTGCTGGGATGGGCGATTGCGATTCAGAACAACGAGACGCCCTACTGGGTATTGATGTCGCTCGCGTTCTTCGCCGGCATCGGCGGCGGGGCGTTCAGCGGATTCATGCCCAGCACCTCGTACTTCTTCCCGCGTCGACTGCAGGGAACGGCTCTTGGACTGCAGGCCGGAATCGGCAACTTCGGTGTCAGCCTTGTCCAGTTCCTGACGCCCGTTGTCGTCGGGGTCGGCATCGTCGGCACCTCGCAGGTGTTCACAGACCCAGCGACTGGCGATCAGAAGGACGTCTGGTACCAGAACGCGGCGCTCGTCTACCTGCCTCTCGTCGTCATCGCGGCGATCTTGGCCTGGGTGTTGCTCAAGAGCGTTCCGGTCGTGGCCAACTTCCGTCAACAGATGGACATCTTCAGCAACCAGGACACCTGGTGGATGACGTACCTCTACGTCATGACCTTTGGCACGTTCGCCGGGCTCAGCGCCCAGTTCGGATTGCTCCTCAAAAACCTCTACGGGGCGGGGAACACCGCCATCGTCGAGACACTTGGCGATGGATCGACGCAGCTCTTGGTCGAGGGATACAGCCTTCCGAACCCGATCAAGTACGTGTGGCTCGGCCCGTTGATCGGTGCCGGAGCACGTGTTGTCTTCAGCCCACTCACCGACAAGATGGGTGGAGCTGTGTGGACGCTCATCTCTGGGATCGGGCTGATCGGTTCGATCGGCTTCACGCTGACCACGCTGTCGCCCGACCCGGCGGGTGGTGCGGTGGCTCTGCAGTCCGACTTCATGTCGTTCCTGTGGGGCATGCTGGCCATCTTCTTGTTCGCCGGCATCGGCAACGCGTCCACCTTCAAGCAGATGCCGATGATCTTCGAGCGTCGCCAAGCCGGTGGAGTTCTCGGTTGGACGTCTGCCATTGCGGCGTTCGGCCCGTTCTTCTTCGGCGCCATCCTGGCCGCCTCGGAGCCGAAGGTCTTCTTCGTGCTCGGACTGGCCTACGCCGCCGTCGGAGTCGTCATCACGTGGGTGCGCTACGCACGTCCGGGTGCCCCCAAACCCGGCTAGGGGCCGGCGAGCCACGCCCCCCGCCCATTTGGGGCCATGTCACATGGGTTCGGTCACTACGAACTTACGCCGTACCCATCGGTTGGAGGCGGCGGCTCTGTGGACGGATGGGTAGCCCTCTGGTTCGGTCATTCCTAACCGGTGTGACATGGCCCCACAGGGGGAGGCGGTCAGGGGGGACGCGGTCAGGGCGGCAAGGGCGGTTAGGGGGTGTAGGCCTTCAGCCTGAGCGAGTTTCCCATCACGAAGAGGCTGGACGCCGCCATGGCGAAGCCCGCGATGATCGGGTTCAGCAGACCGGCTGCGGCAAGCGGGATGGCAGCGACGTTGTAGGCGAATGCCCAGAACAAGTTGCCTTTGATCGTGGCCAGCACCCGCCGCGACAGCTTGATGGCATCGGGGGCGGCTCGTAGGTCGCCTCGCACCAGGGTCAGGTCGCTGGCCTGCATGGCGGCGTCAGTGCCCGTACCCATCGCCAGGCCCAGGTCGGCGGTGGCCAGTGCCGGGGCGTCGTTGACGCCGTCGCCCACCATGGCGACGACGCGACCCTCTGCCTGGAGCCGTCGGACTTCGTCGACCTTTCCCTCTGGCAGGACGTCAGACACCACGCGGTCGATCCCGACCTCGGCGGCAACCGCAGCGGCCGTCGTTGCATGGTCTCCGGTCAGCAGAACGGGCTCGAGGCCAAGTCGTCGAAGCTCGGCGACGGCCTCGGTGCTGGTCGGTTTGACGGTGTCGCTCACGGCGATGAAGCCACGCACCTCGCCGTCCCAGGCAACGACGGCGACGGTTCCGCCGCGAGCTTGCGCATCTGCGATACGCGACGACAGCGATGGTGGGAGCGACAGACTCCACTCCGACAGCCACGAGGGACGACCGACCACGACGGCGCGCCCTTCGACAACTCCGGTGACGCCCCGGCCGCCATGGTTGGCGAACCCTTCGACCGCGGCCAGCGAGCCCACTGACTCACGAGCATGCCGCGCGACGGCTTGAGCTACCGGATGCTCAGAGGCATCTTCGACGGCGCCCGCCATACGGAGGAGCTCGTCTGCGCCGGTGCCTTCCATCGGCACCACGTCGCCGACTGACATCTTGCCGGTCGTCACGGTGCCGGTCTTGTCGAGAACGATCGTGTCGACGCGTCGCGTGGACTCGAGAATCTCCGGGCCCCTGATGACGATTCCCAATTGGGCGCCGCGGCCGGTGCCGACCAAGAGGGCCGTGGGCGTGGCGAGTCCGAGAGCGCACGGGCAGGCAATGATCAGTACCGCCACTGACGCGGTGAATGCCTCGGTGGCCGAACCGCCCACGATGAACCAAGCAATCCAGGTGACTGCCGCTATGGCCATGACCACTGGAACGAAAACGGCGGCCACTCGGTCGGCGAGGCGCTGAACAGGAGCCTTACCTGCTTGAGCCGCCGAGACCAACGCAGCCATCTGCGCCAGCTGAGTGTCCGAACCGATGCGCGTGGCACGGACGACGAGGCGCCCTCCGACGTTCACCGTGGCGCCGACCACTGCATCGTCGATCGCGACCTCGACGGGAACGCTCTCTCCGGTCAGCATGGCGGTGTCGACAGCTGACGAGCCCTCCGTCACCACGCCATCGGTGGCGATCTGTTCGCCGGGGCGCACGACGAAGAGGTCACCGACGGCCAGGTCTTCAATGGGGACGCGAACCTCGGTGCCGTCCCGGAGCACGGCGACATCCTTGGCACCGAGACTGAGCAGAGCGCGGAGTGCTTCACCGGACCGCTGTTTGGCCCGTCGTTCGAAGTAGCGGCCTGCCACGATGAAGACGGTGACCACTGAGGCCACCTCGAGGTAGATCTCTTCATTGCCAGAGGAGGTGAAGGTGACCTCCATCGTCATGCCCGGCATGCCCGCGTCGCCAAAGAAGAGGGCGTACACCGACCAGAGGTATGCGGCTCCGACGCCGACGCTGATGAGGGTGTCCATGGTGGCGGTGCCGTGGCGCAGATTGACCCATGCCGCGTGGTGGAACGGCCACGCCCCCCAGATGGCGACCGGGGAAGCAAGCGTGAGGGCCAGCCACTGCCAGTTGGTGAACTGCAACGGCGGAATCATCGACATCAGCAGGACCGGCAGGGCAAGAACGCTGGAGATGATCAGACGCTGACGCCACATCTGGGTCTCGGGATCAGCAGCTGCGTCGCCCTCGGTGGCCTCAGGCTCAGCCTCTGGCAAGGTGGCCGAGTAACCGAGCTTTTCTACAGTGGTGAGCAAGGCATCGGTGTCGACAGACGGGTCGGTGACACTCACATGGGCCGTCTCGGTGGCGTAGTTCACGGTGGCAGAGACCCCATCGAGCTTGTTCAGCTTCTTCTCGATCCGCGCCGCGCATGAGGCGCAGGTCATGCCCCCGATGGCGAGTTCAACGGGGTTGCTCATGGCGCGAGGGCGTATCCGGCTTCATCGACGGCGGCGGCAACGGCCTGCTCGGTGATTGGCGCGGCGCTGACGACCGTGACGGCACCGCTGGCCAGTTCGACGTCGACCGTCTCGACGCCATCGATCGCCCCGATCTCGTCAGTGACAGCCTGGACGCAGTGGCCGCAGGTCATTCCTGTGACGGTGTACGTGGCTGTGGCAGACATGCTTCTCCTCGCGGTACGTCGAGCGGGCACCGAGGGACATGTCGGGCCCACAGGGGATAACCAGAGCCTAGGCCTCGGTGTTCCCCCAGGCTCGCACGATGTCGCGCATCGAGATGATCCCAGCGACCTCGCTGCCCTCGACGACCACCAGGTGCCGGAATCCGCCCCGCTTCATGGCTTCGGTGGCCTCCGAAAGGCTCCAGGAGGGCGCCCCGTAGGCCGAGTCGGTCGTCAGGTGGTCTGCAGCATTGGACGTGTCGAGGTCGATCCCGCTCGCCACGGCGCTCACGATGTCGCGTTCGGTGAGGATCCCAGGGGCTCCCGCCTCGGTGTCGTGCACGATCACGGACCCGATCTTTCGTCTGCCATCACCTGACTTGCTGCGCGAAGCGAGTGGGAAGGGCCGATTGTGACCACATCGGTCGTCATGGCGTCTGAGACGAGCACCGTGCACCTCCAGGGGTTGTCCTTCCATGATCGACGCCTTGCTGGTCCGAGGGCAATGGTTGTGCGGGGTCATCTCGTCAGCAGAGGCGCTGTCAGACTAGGCAGGTGACCGAATGGCGTACCCCCTTGATCGTGCTGGCCTGGATTCCGGTCACGCTGGGTCTTGATCATGGGGCGTCCCTGCTGCAGCAGTACCTGCTAGGTCTGATGACCTGGATTCTGCTCGTGTGGTTGCTGCGTCGCGAGAACAATCTGGTGCGCATGCAGACTGCCGTGGTCATCGTCTTCGCCACCCTGGTCGAGTACACGTTCTCGCCATGGCTCGAGGTGTACACGTACCGCTTCGACAATGTGCCCGCATTCGTGCCGCCTGGGCACGGGCTCGTCTACCTGGCGGCGCTGTGCATGGGCCGTTCGTCGTTCTTCCGCATGCACTCGCGCTCACTCGTCACTGGTGACGGTTGTTCTGGGTGGTCTCTATGCGCTGTGGGGTGTGAGCCCGCTGGCGCCCCGCCCAGACGTCCTCGGGCTGTTCTGGTACGGCTGCCTGCTGGGGTTTCTTGCCTTCGGCCGTTCACGCTTGCTGTACGTGGGTGCCTTCGTCGTTGTGACCTACCTCGAGTGGATTGGGACCTGGGTAGGGACGTGGACGTGGCAGCCGTACGACCCGACCGGCTTGGTGAGCATGGGCAACCCGCCCAGCGGTGCGGCCGGCGGCTACGGGTGGTTCGACCTCGCCGCCATCACGATCGCTCCGATGATCGTGGCGCGGTGGAGCCGGCTCAGGTCACGAGGTCGCGAACTGCCCCAGGAGGTCGGCGTGGAGCAGTCCGTTGGACGAGACCGCATTGCCACCGACCATCGGTGAGGTCCCGTCGAGCGCTGTGATGGCCCCCCCGGCCTCCTCCACGATCGGTACGAGGGCGGCCATGTCCCAGACGCTGAGCTCCGGTTCGAGTGCGGCGTCGACCGATCCCTCAGCCACCATCATGTGCGACCAGAAGTCGCCATATGCCCGGGAGCGCCAGGCAGAGCGAAGGACGCGGTCAAAGCGCGCCCGCCGATCGTCGGTGTCCCATGCCGGGTCTCCCCACTCGGAGTACCCCAGCGAGGCGTCACTCACGTCGCTGACACCGGACACATGCAGTTGGACGGGAGCGCCGGTGGTCCTGAGCCAGGCGCCGCCCCCTCGGGTGGCCCACCAGCGGCGGCCGATCGCTGGGGCGCTCACGACGCCCACAGCGATGTGACCGGTGTCGGTAGCTGGCAGCTCTGTGGCGAGAGCGATCAGAGTGGCCCAGACAGGCACGCCTCGCACGTAGTTCTTCGTGCCGTCGATCGGATCGATGATCCAGTGCCGCGACGCTGTCCCCGATGCTGGGCGTGACGTCCCGAACTCCTCGCCGATCACGGCATCGTCAGGGCGTTCGGCGGCGATCAGGCCTCGAAGCGCCTCCTCGGCCGCCTGATCTGCGTCGCTGACGGGGGTGAGGTCGGGCTTGGTGTCGACGCGAAGGTCAAGAGCGCCAAAGCGCTGCATCGTGACGGCATCAGCAGCATCGGCGAGACGAAGGGCGAAGGCAAGGTCGTCGGTCACGGCGAGCAGGCTATCGACTCGTTTCGACCACGCCGCGAGCATCCTTGGGGCTACCCTGCGCGGGGGTGGGAAGGAGGTCACGTGCCAGAGACGGTCTTCGGCCTTCCGGTGCATCCGTTGGTAGTACATGGTGCCATCGTTCTCGTGCCGATCGCGGCGTTGCTCGCGGTCATCATTTCGGTGAGCCAGGAGCGCAGGGCACGGTGGGGTGTTCTGACGTGGATGCTGGCCACAGCTGCGTGGGCCGCCACCATCGCCGCAAAGTTCTCGGGCGAGAACCTCCAGTCATCGCTCTATCCGGACGTCAGGCCCCTGGCCACTGCTCAGCACGCCGACTATGGCTCGTCGTCAGTGTGGTTCGGGCTCGCACTCTGGTTGTCCGTCTCGGCGGTGCTGCTCCTCGACCTCGACCGTCGCCGAAGGGACGGGTTCGGTAGTCCGCTGTTGCCGACCATGGTGGCGGTCATCACGATCGTTGCTGCCATGGCGGGTACCGGTCAGGTGCTGTTGACGGCCTGGACCGGAGCGAGCGCCCGGTGGGGCCTGGGCTGAGGTAAGTCGCGGGTTGACACCGCGCAAGAGATACCCGGGGGTGCTTGCTCGGCAGGCGATTGGCTGGCTCAATGTGCCTATGCCAGAGACCGTCGGGGGAATCCCGCTGCATCCACTCGTCGTGCACGCAGTAGTCGTGCTGCTACCTCTTGCTGCCCTTGGTGTGATCGCCATTGCGCTCGTGCCGAAATGGCGTACCCGTTTCGGCATCCTCGTCGTGGCTGCGGCCGCGGTCACCTTGGCGTGTCGTTCCGATTGCCACCTCCACCGGGGAGGAACTCCAAGAGACGGTGCCGGCAAGCAGCCGGCTGGACGATCATGTCGAGTTCGGCAATGGGGTGATCTTCTGGGCAGTGCCGTTGCTGGTGCTGTCAGTTGCCCTTTGGTGGTTCGGGCGCCGTGAACAGGCCGGATCGCCGGTGCCCCGTTGGCTGAACGTGCTGGTGACCGTCGCGGCCGTCGTCGTTTCCCTTGGCTCCATGGTCCTGATAGTGCTGGTGGGTCACTCTGGAGCCAATTCGGTCTGGGGCTAGCTAGTACGTAGCCGTCGTGTCGCTGCGGCTCGCCAGCAAGCGGCGCAGCGAGACCAGCCGTGCCGGATCTGCTCCACCGCGTTCGACGAACGCATCAAGGGCACACTCCTGCCCTTCACCGGCCTCGTGTGTGCAACCCCGAGGACAGTCGCGGCTGCCCTCCTCGAGGTCAGGAAATGCACGCATGAATCGCTTCAGATCGACGTGGGCCAGGCCAAATGACCGAATGCCTGGCGTGTCCACGACCCACCCACGTCTCTTCAGTGGGAAAGCGACCGCTGAGGTCGAGGTATGGCGTCCTCGTCCGGTGACGGCGTTGACGACCCCGATCGCGCGGAACGCCTCGGGAACCAGAGCGTTGACGAGCGTTGACTTACCCACGCCTGAGTGCCCGAGCAGAACCGTCGTGCGACCGTCGAGTAGCTCGTGCAGTGGATCGAGCCGATCGCCCTTTGCTCGCGTGTGGATATCGATGTCGAGTGGCGCATAGCGCTCGATGAGTGCGCGAGGGCTCGCCAGGTCGGTCTTGGTGATGATGACGATCGGGCGCAGCCCACCATCGAACGCCGCGATCAGTGCTCGGTCGATGAGACGCGGGCGTGGCTCGGGGTCGGCAGCCGCCACGACGATGGCCAGCTGCTCGGCATTGGCCACGACGACGCGTTCAACATCGTCGTTGTCGTCAGCCGATCGTCGAAGCACGGTGGCGCGGGGCTGCCGTCGGACGATGCGCGCCAACGCGTCGCCGCCACCTGAAAGGTCGCCCACCAGGTCGACTCGATCACCGACCACGACGCCCTTGCGTCCGATTTCGCGGGCCTTGACGGCGTAGACGAGGCGATCGGGGTCATCGTCCAGGACTGCGGTGAAACGACCGCGATCGACGGCCGTCACCATGGCTTCAGAGGCCTCGACGTGCTCAGGGCGAAGCTTGCTGCGGGCGCGCGACTTTCCCTTGCCGGGGCGCACCCGCACGTCGTCTTCGTCGAGATGGTCGTGGCGTTGGCTCACCGGCTCAGCCTAGGGTGCGTGCTATGTGCGGACGCTATGCCTCGGCCCAGGACCCCGACGCGTTGGTTGAGGAGTTCGAGGTCGAGGAGTCGTTGGTCGACAAGCCCTTGCACGCCGACTACAACGTGGCCCCCACCAAGCGGGTGTACGCGGTCCTCTCGCGGCACGCCGATGCTGCACCCGAGGACTCGCCTTCCGAGCGCCAGCTACGCATCGTGCGTTGGGGGCTGGTTCCGTCGTGGGCGAAAGACCCGTCGATCGGCTCGCGCATGATCAATGCCCGGTCAGAGACCGTGGCCGAGAAGCCGGCCTTCCGCAGAGCCTTCGTCAAGCGTCGTTGTCTGCTGCCGGCGGACGGCTACTACGAGTGGTACACGCCCACCGGTGAGAACGCCCCGCTGACGTCGCGCGGCAAGCCGGTGAAGCAGCCCTTCTACATCCATCGAGCCGATGGCGGAAGCTTGGCCATGGCTGGTCTCTACGAGTGGTGGTACGACAAGACCAAGGAACGCGACGACCCGGATGCGTGGCTCTTGACCGGAACCATCATCACGACATCAGCCACTGACGCCGTCGGACGGATTCACGACCGCATGCCCGTGGTCATCGGCCGTGCAGACTGGGGGCAGTGGCTCGATCCCACGGTCGTCGATCGCTCGGTGGTGGAGCCGTTGATGGAACCTGCACAGAGCTCGCCGCTCTCTGCGTACCCCGTGTCGATCCGGGTCAACAGCGTGCGCAACAACGGACCAGAGCTGATCGAGCCGCTCCCGCTGGAGGAGACCGTGGCGGGTTCGGTGGGCGACGACGGGTTCTGGCCTCCGGCCACTCCGTGACCGAGGTCATCGAGACGTCGACCAGCTACGGCCTCGGCCGATGGCATGTCGACCGGCCGGAGCAGAGGCCGCGTGCCGTGCTGGCGCTGGGGCACGGCGCCGGCGGCGGAGTCGAGGCGGCTGACCTGATGGTGGTGGCGTCAACGCTGTCGGCGGCTGGTGTGGTGGTGGCCCGCTTCGAGCAGCCATGGCGGGTTGCCGGACGCCGGATTGCGCCGGCCGGCCCACAGTTGGACACCGCGTGGTGCGAGGCGGTGGCGTCAGAGTCGGCGCCCGGAAAGGGGTCGCTGCCCCTGCTCGTAGGCGGGCGCAGCGCGGGGGCCAGGGTGGCCTGTCGCACGGCGGTCGCCCTGGGCGCGGTTGGCGTGGTCGCGCTCGCCTTCCCCCTTCACCCGCCGGGCCGACCCGACCGATCGAGGGCTGGTGAGCTACCCAGGCTGCCTGTTCTCGTGGTGCAGGGTGACCGTGACGCCTTTGGCAGTGCCGACCAGATCAGGGCTTCCGCGGCGAGCACCAGGGGGCTCACAACGGTTGGTGTGCCAGGTGGGGACCACGCCCTGCGGGTCTTGCGGGCTGGGCCCCTCACGCAGGCCGAGGCGGACGAGGTCGTGGGTCTGGCGGTGCAGCGCTGGGTGCTTGCACTCGTGCGCGGGAATCTTCGGCGATCCCCACGACGTTGAGGCAACCATGACCGTGGCCAGCCCCCTCGCGCTACCCTTGCGCCCGATGAGCGAGGACGAGGCACCCACAGAGACTGTTGACCAGCGCGCGGCGAGATTCGAGCGAGACGCTTTGCCGTTCCTCGACCAGCTCTACGGAGCCGCCCTGCGCATGACGCGCAATCCCAGTGACGCCGATGACCTCGTGCAAGAGACCTATGCAAAGGCCTTCGCTGCGTTTCATCAGTACAAGGACGGGACCAACCTCAAGGCCTGGCTCTACCGCATCTTGACGAACACGTTCATCAACTCGTATCGCAAGAAGCAACGCGAACCCCAGCAGACCGGTTCGGACGAGATCGAGGACTGGCAGCTTGCGCGTGCTGAGTCGCACACGTCCAGTGGCCTGCGATCGGCCGAAGTCGAGGCACTCGACCGGCTACCGGACTCCGACGTCAAGGACGCCCTGGCTGCGCTTTCGGAAGAGTTTCGGATGGCTGTGTACCTGGCCGACGTCGAGGGATTCGCCTACAAGGAGATCGCCGAGATCATGGATACCCCCGTGGGAACCGTCATGTCACGTCTCCACCGCGGTCGCCGACAGCTTCGAGGAATGCTCGAGGAGTACGCCCATGATCGGGGCTTTGCTACCGCAACGAGTTCTGGAGAGTCATCATGAGCGCTCACGACAGCCATGAACTGGACTGCGGAGACGTGGTGGAGGCGGTGTATCTCTATCTCGACGGAGAGCTCAGCGAAGACGACATCAACAACATTCGCGTTCACCTCGACGAGTGCTCGCCGTGCCTTCGTGAGTACGGGATCGAGCAGGAGGTCAAGGCGCTGATCGCCCGCAGCTGCTGCGAGACAGCGCCTGACGCCTTGCGAGCGTCAGTCGTGCAGCGACTTGAGGTCGTTCGAACCGAGATGACGATCACTTTCCGCACCGACTGACCTGAAGACCGGCGCCACCGGTCTGAGGCCGGGACAGATGTCAGGCCGTGGGGCGCTTGCCGTGGTTGGCTGGCTTCTTCTTGCGGTCGCGGCGCTTACGTGCGCGCTTGCTCATCGTGACTCCTGCTTCGGTTCGTGGGGATGCCGCCGGTGGCGAACATGCTGCTCTGATCGTCCCACACCCACGGACGTCAGCCCAAACGACGATTGACCGCAGACAGAACGGCCCTGGCAACGGCGTCGGTCTCGTCGCCACGGATCACGGCGCTGCCGGCCAGCGACTGCGCCCCGAGCCGCGGCACCGAGATGGTGATGACCACCAGGGCCACCGCATGGGTGCCAGTGTCGACGACCGCGGCGCTCTCGACGGCTGCGGGCAGCCCGAGGAGCTCGTCGAGGGCGCTGATCGTTGCTCCTGCGACCAGGCGAGGACGTGCACTCGCTGCAGCTGCCCCTCGCTCGATCCCGACGAAGGTGTCTCCGTCGAGCTCGAGCCTTACTTCGACCTCGATCTCCGATCCGGTACTGCGCACGCCGATCTCGCTGATCATGGGGCGAGACTGGGCTTCGATCTCTTCGAGCAGCTCGTCGGCGGCCGGGGCGGGCGAGTCAGAGAGGTCGATGACGGCCGCTTCGCTGGTCGCTGACTCATCCTCGATCTGGACGACGCTGACGATGCGGTGGTCGAGGTCGATGTCGAACTGAGCCATCGAGAGCGACTGGACGTCGCGCACGATCTGTTTGGCCGGTTTACCGGGAGCGGCGAGAACATGCACCTCGGTGGGTTGCGCCTGTGCGTCGGTGACCACACTGACGGCGCGGACGCCAGGGATCTGTCGGATCGACTCTTCGAGGTCGGGAAGCAGGCGCAGGCTCGGCATGAAGGTGAGTCTCTCTCGGGTCAGGGATCATGGGGGCGTCAATGTCCGGGGTCGGCGGGCACGGAGGGCAGGGAGGGCAAGACGCCACGATGGGTGGAATCGGTGATGGGTCGCAGCCCGGCGACGAGCAGCCTTCGTGACTGCAAGTTGACCACAGCAGCCGGCTCATCGTCGGGTGGCTCGTCGGACAGTTCGTCCATCTCTGGGGCTGGAGTGCTCGGTGGTGGTGGAGTCGGACGTGCCGCCGGCAGGACGTCGGCAGGCGCGGCGAGGGCACCGCTCGCGCTTTGATCGAGAGCGACCAGGGCGGGCGGTAGGACCGACTCGGCGTGCTCCACCAGTGCGCGTTCGCTCTGCCGCTGCAGCCAGCGCAGCTGTCGAGCAAGGTCGTCAGCGATCGCCCCAGAGGCGAGCGCCTGGGCAAGTGCTTCGTCAAAGGATTCACGCGTTGCTGAGGACCGCAGATCGAGCACGGCAGCGACGAGGTCGGCGTAGGCGGCCAGACGGCTGGCGTCGGTGCTCACGGTCCCCCCTTTCGATGCTCCTGTGCTCCCCTGGAGCAGGCTACGGCGTGCGCTGCCCGTCTAGGCCGAGTCCCCTGAGTACCTGGTCCAAATGGGTTGAACATAGTTCTTTGGTACCGGAGGAACTAGTTCGAAAGGACCATTAACAGGGGAACCGCGGCCCGAAGGCCTCTCGCTGCTTGACGTTCACACCTGTCACACCCTTCACTTCCGTTTCGGTGGTGTTTTTTGCGTGCGCGCTCGTCGGTGCGCAAAAATCCATCTGACAACTGAAGAGGGTGGATCGGGGATCGGCAGCGAATGAGCTGATGATCTTGAGAATCATGTGTGCTCTTTCGGGGGCACACACCTTTGAGCGGAGCGGATGCTGCATCGGCCACTAGCGGGGCCGGTGACATCACAGGCAAGGGGTGATTCCCACACATGAACAAGCTTGTCTCCGCGGTTGAGCGTTTCCTTTCCAGCGGTGCTGGTTGGTCTTGGAACTAGAGGTTCAACGCTGCCGATCCCCGATCCCCCCTCACCCTTCCCCCAGGAGTCGTCCGCATGCAGCAGCTGCGTCCCGCAGCGAAGGTGTACCTGACCGTCGTGACGGTCGGTGCCCTGGCTGCGCTGATCGCTGCCGCGGTACAGGTGGCCAGCCAGCCTGGCGACGTTCGAACCGAACTCGTACGCATGCTTCTGGTGCTGTCGCCGATCTTCGTGCTCTCGATCTACCTGAAGTCGCGGATGACTCAGGAGATCTCACTGTCGGCCAGCGTTCCCATTCTGATTGCCGCGTACCTGATCGGTGGCTGGTCAGTGGCGTGCCTGGTGGGGTTCTCGGCGATCGTCCTGGATCGGCGTAAGGCTCTCTCGCGGGTTCTCTTCAACAACGCGCAGTGGGTGCTGATGGGATTGGCCGGCGGGCTGATCTTCGAGGCCATGGGTGGCGTCGAGATGGGGAAGCTGCCCCAGGATGGGTTCTCGCTCGATCTTCTGGTTCCGATCGTCGTCTCGATCGTGGCCGTGATCGGTGTCAACGCTGCCCTGATGCTGGGGATCCTGGCCTTCCAGGAACAGATCAAGCCCGCCACCATCTGGCGCAACATGGTGGTCACGTCCGTCGGGTCGATCTTCGCCTACGGACTGCTCGGCCTGTTGATGGCGGTGCTGTGGTCGATCGGTGGCGGCTTCGCTGCCGCCCTGGTGCTCTTGCCGCTGCTCGTCGCACGTCGGGCCTTCAACCAGTACGCCGAGCAACGCGAGGCCTACGAGTCGACGATCCGCGCGCTGGTTCAGGCTGTTGAGACCAAAGACCACTACACGCGCGGTCACAGCGAGCGTGTGTCGCGAGCCTCCGTGCTCATCGCCCGGATCTTGCGCATGCGCGATGACCGGGTCGAGGCCTTGAGATACGCCGGAATCCTGCACGACGTCGGCAAGCTCGGTGTCCCTACCCGAGTGCTGCAGAAGACCGGTCCGCTCGACGACGAAGAGTTCGACGCGATCAAGCGTCACCCCTGGAACGGCACCGAGATGGTGCGGGGGATCGCCTTCCTGGAGGAGGCGTACAACGGCATCATGCACCACCACGAACGCCTCGACGGCCGTGGCTATCCCATGGGACTCGCGGGACCTGACATCCCGGAGTTCGCCCGGATCATCGCAGTGGCCGATGCCTTCGACTCGATGACGTCGACGCGCTCGTACCGCGGAGCCCGCCAGGTGCCGGAGGCGCTGAAGGAGCTCGAGAACTGCTCGGGAACTCAGTTCGACCCGACGATGGTGTCGGCTCTGATCGAGGCGTTGCAGAGCGAGCCGTGGAAGGCCGTTGCGCCGGCCGAGCAACGGCAGATCGACATCGAGCTCGGTTCGCCCTCGTTCGACCACGACGACCCCACCGCGAACCTGCCGACCGAACCAGACCCCAAGATCGCCGCTGAAGCTGAACTCGCTGAACGGCGCAACCAGCGCCTGCTGCATCGACGTGTGATCACCCGCAGAGGTGGTTGGTTGTGAGGCGCACCTGGATCGATGAGTTCTCGGGCGGGTCGGTGCTGGTCATCGCCGGCGGCATGTTGCTTGCCGTGGCCGGGATCGCGGCCACCGCTTCGCAGCCTGTGCTGCCGGACCTCGAGATCGCGCTCGCGTTCGGAGCCTTGATCGCGGTGGGCGAGCTCGTGCGAGTGAACCTGCCGGGAGACCGGTCGGCGGCTCCGCTCGGCGCGGCGGGCGCCCTGGCCTACGCCTTGCTCGGCGACTTCCACACCGCTGGGGCCACGAGCCCACCACCTATGGGGTGCTTCAGGTCGTGGCCGTCACCTCGATCGCGATCCTGGTGGGCGCGGTACCGCACATGGCGGTCGGGCAGTCGCCTCGCCTTGAGTCACTCGCCAGGCGCGTCCTGATTGCCGGCTTCGCCGCGATGCTGTTCCGGCCCCTGTACCTCGGCGGGTACCTGGACGGAATCTCCGACAGCGATTGGCAGCTGCCGGCACTCATGCTGGCGATCGTGTTCTTCAGCGGTCTGGTTGATGCTCTGCTGGCGGCACTGGCCCGTTCCGGGCGCGAGCACAGCCCGTTCACCTCCGCGGCTCGCGACGAGTTCGGAGCGCTCATGGGTATCGGCTCCGCGATCGGTGCCACCGGCGTCCTCATCGCCCTTGCTGCCGTCGTCATGGGCTACTGGGCGCTGCCGCTGTTCGCGCTGCCCCTGCTGGTGGCGCAGTTCTCGTTCCGCCGCTACGCGAGCATCAGGGCCACGTACGACCAGACCATCCAGTCGCTGTCGCGGGTCACCGAGCTCGGCGGCTACACCGAGACCGGGCACTCGCAGCGGGTCGCGCAGCTGGCGGTGGCGATCGGGCACGAGATGGGACTGTCCGAGGCCGACGTCAAGGACCTGAAGTACGCCGCCCTGATGCATGACATCGGGCAGCTGTCTCTCACCGACCCGATCCCCAGCGGCGCGACGACCATGATCGCCCGCGACGAGCAGCGCCAAATCGCCTCGTACGGGGCCGAGGTCATTCGCCAGAGCGGCATGGACCGGGTGGCGCACATCGTCGAGCAGCAGACCGAACCCTTCCGACGTCCCGGGCAGCCGTTCGACGCCAACATCCCGGTTGCCAGCCGCATCATTCGGGTCGCCAACGCCTACGACGACTTCGCCGGGGGTTCGATGGAGAGCGTCACGAGGCTCTACGCGTTGGAGCGGCTGCGTGAGGGGGCGTCCGACGAGTACGACCCCCTGGTCGTCGACGTCATCGGTCGCGTCGTCGAGCGCACGATGCTGGTGCATGCCTGAGCGCCGAAACGTGGTTGGATGAGCCCTGTGGCTGAGCAGATCAGGGCTGAGATGGTGGCGAACGTTCTCTCTCTGCTCGTCTCCACCGGTGACGCTGTCGATCCCGGCCAAGCAGTCGTCATCATGGAGTCCATGAAGATGGAGATCCCCGTCCTGGCCGAGTTCGGCGGCACCGTGACGGCGGTCTCGGTGGCTGAGGGCGACGTCGTGCAAGAGGGCGACGTCATGGTGGAGCTGACCTGACTCCCAAGGGCTAGCCTGTCTGGCCTAAAGGTCGGCGCCCTCAGGGTCGAAGTCTCCCTCGTGGAGACCTCTGACATCGACCTCGAACAGGCCCTGGGCACGGACGATCCGCTCGTGACCGAGGTGCTTGCTGAGCCCGACGGCCCCCAGTCGGTCGAGCCGTTCCTCAAGGCCCTCGTCGAGATCGGCGGCTCGGACCTGCACTGCAAGACGGGTTCGCCACCGCGGGTCCGCATCGACGGCCGACTCCGCAAGCTGCAGGCGCCAACACTGACGAACGCCGACACCGAGGCCATGGTGCGCGACGTCCTGCGGTGAGCGCCCCGATCTCTGGCAGGAGTTCGTCGACACCAACGAGGCCGACTTCGCCTACTCCATGGCTGGGATCGGACGGTTCCGCGTCAATGCCTTCCGGGCGCGCGGATCGGCTGGGCTCGTGTTTCGTCGGGTGTCGGTGGGAGCGATCGGTCTCGAGGACCTCGGGTTGCCTCAGGTCGTGTCCGCGCTGGCGATGGAGCCGCGTGGACTTGTTCTTGTCACCGGGCCCACGGGTTCGGGAAAGACCACGACTCTCGCCGGAATGATCGACCACATCAACCAGAACCGCGAGGTGCACGTCGTCACGATCGAGGACCCGATCGAGGTCCTCCACTTCGACAAGCTCTCGATGATCAACCAGCGCGAGGTCAAGCTCGACACCGCTGACTTCGCCACCGCCCTGCGTGCCGGTATGCGGCAGGACCCCGATGTCATCCTCGTCGGTGAGATGCGTGACCCCGAGACGGTGAAGGCCGCGCTGGCCGCGGCCGAGACCGGTCACTTCGTCATGTCGACGCTGCACACCACCGACGCCGCCGAGACGGTCAACCGCATCATCGACTTCTTCCCGCCGCACGAGCAGAAGCAGATCCGTATGACGCTGTCGGAGTCGCTGCGGGGCATCCTGTGCCAGCGTCTGGTGCCGCGTTCGGACGGCTACGGCCGCTGCGTGACGATGGAGGTCCTCGTCAACACCGGCCGCATCGCCGACGCGATCGCCGACCCGGAGAAGACGGGAACGATCACTCAGCTCATCAGCGAGGGCTCGTACTACGGGATGCAGACCTTCGACCAGCACCTCGTGTCGCTGATCCGCGACGGCGTCATCACGCTCGAGGCTGCGATGCTTGCGTCCAGCAGCCCGCACGACCTCACCGTCGAGCTCCGTCGACTGGGGCTGGTGGCCTGACCGGCCTACTCTGGCGCCATGGCGCTCGAGGTGGGACTGCAGGCCGCACTCGTCCACGTCGTCAGCGACGACGACACGGCTGTCTGCCGTCGGCAGCGGAGACGTCGCCGTCCTTGCGACGCCACGTCTTCTCGCGCTCGCTGAGGCAGCCTGTATCGCGGCCCTGGCCGATGCTGGGCTCCCTGACGGCAGCACGACCGTGGGAACCCGCGTCGAGCTCGAGCACCTGCTGGGGTCTTCGGTCGGTGAGACGGTGCGAGTGGCGGCCAGACTCGACCACCTCGATGGCCGCCTGCTGCGCTTCGAGGTTGTCGCCACCGATGACGGCGACCGCTTGCTCGGTCGGGCCGTCGTCACACGCGTGCTCGTCGATCGAGACCGGTTTCTGGCCAGAACAGGCCAATGACCCGACACTTGTCGGGTCATCGGGTAGGGGAGCTCAACGAATGCCGAGGCGGCTCCAGGCCAGCGCGTCTGCTGCGCCAGTCGGTGGGCCTGCCCGGAGGGGTCTGCGGGCGGTCGCCTGCGGATGGTGCGGTATGTCGCAGACCGTGACCAAGACGAGTCCGACCACCAGTAGCGCGATGAGCATCAGAGTCGGGTCCATGTCCGTCCTTTCTGAGAGGTGACGGCGGCGCCGGCGCGGGGTGTGCGCGACAAGCGCAGAGCTGTGGGGCTGGGCTGAATCGGTTCATGGCAGTAAGTTTGACTTCACTTAACGACTGCCACCAGTGGCACTCTTGACACGGTACGCAAACTTACTGCCATACTGGGTCGCATGCTGCAGAACGTCGTCGCGCTCGCCCTGCCCGGTGTCGCGCCCTTCGAGCTGGGCGTCGTCTGCGAGGTCTTCGGGATCGACCGCAGCGACGTCGGGCTCCCCGCCTTCGACTTCGCCGTGGTCTCCGAGGGAGGTGCGCCGGTCCAGTCCTCGGTCGGCTTCACCATCTCCGGCACGAGACGACCTGCAGGCGGCATCGCACCGCCGACCTGGTGTGCGTGCCCGCGTCACTTCCCGATCTGCCGACGAGCCCAGCTGTCATCGAGCTGCTGCGAAATACAGTCGACGCGCGGCGCCAAGGTTCTCAGCGTGTGCAGTGGCGCCTTCACGCTCGGAGACGCTGGCCTGCTCGACGACCGACCGTGTACGACGCACTGGTTCCACGTCGACGAGCTTGCCGGCGCGATACCCGCGGGCCCAGATCACCTGTGACGTGCTGTACGTCGATGCCGACCCGGTGATTACCAGCGCAGGAACCGCGGCCGGGATCGACTGCTGCCTACATGTCGTGCGCAAAGAGTTGGGTGCGGAGGCTGCCAACGGCATCGCCCGCCGCATGGTGGTTCCCTCTTACCGCGAGGGGGGGCAGGCACAGTTCATCGAGCGACCCGTTCCGAGAACCGACGTCGCCACTCTTGGGCCGCTCCTCGACTGGATGGCGCAGAACCTGGACCAGGAAGTGTCGGTCGACGATCTCGCGGCGCGGGCGCACATGTCACCGCGCACCTTTGCGCGACGGTTCAAGGCCGAGACCGGCACGACACCGCATGCCTGGATGATCGCGCAGCGGGTGCAGCACGCAGAGCGCCTGCTGGAGCAGACCGATGAGCCCATCGAGCGGGTGGCGACTCTCTCGGGGTTCGGTTCCGCGACGCTGTTGCGTCACCACTTCGTCAAGCAGCGCCGCACCACCCCTCAGTCGTACCGGCGTACCTTCCGCAAGACCGCCTAGCCGAGCTCCCGCCGCCATACCTGCAGCGTGACCCTCGGCAAGGGTTGCCAGTCGCGGGTGGCTTCGTGGACGTAGCCGAGACGTTCATAGAACATCGCCGCAGCCGTATTCGAGTCGATGACAGACAGGACCACTGACTCAAAGTTCTCGGTGGCAGCGACCTCATGCACGGCCGCCATCAACGACGAACCGATGTCTTGGCCCTGCCGGCCGGGGGATACCGCGAGCATGCGCACCTCTAGCTCGCTCGGCGTCGCGATCTCGGCGTAAGGCCCGCCGGGACGACAGACCGTGACGGTCCCCGCGATGCCCTGGTGGTCGATGGCCACCCAGAGCTCGGCCTTGGCCGCGCGGCCAGCGGCGTCCATGAGCGTCGTTCGATAGGGATCGGCGGCGCCGAAGGTGAGCACGGGGGCGTACGCATCGGCTGTGAGCTGGCCGACCTCCGCATACTCGTGCTCGAGGGCCTGGCGAATCGTCAGCACAGGTGAGAGGTCAGACGTTGGTGCGCATGCGGTTGCGGCGCTTCATGGCGCGTCGCTCGTCTTCAGACAGGCCGCCCCAGACGCCGGCGTCCTGGCCGGTCTCAAGGGCCCAGGCCAAGCACGGCTCGATCATCTCGCAGCGTCGGCAGACAGCCTTAGCCTCTTCGACCTGCAACAACGCAGGGCCGGTGTTGCCGATGGGGAAGAAGAGTTCGGGGTCTTCGTCACGGCAGGCGGCACGGTGGCGCCAGTCCATGCGATGCACACTCCTTGGAGATCACTGGGGGCGGCCGCTGGAGGGTTGCACCAGGCGTCGCACCACTCCGCTCGTCACCCGGGGGGTCGGAGACGAAGCGGTCTTCACCACCCTTACAGATGGCGCGTCGGATCACAAGACGATCACGATGCTGAATCCACCGTGGGTTATGTCAGATGCGTCACATCGCCGCAGGTCACAGGGCGACACGGGGGTCAATCATCAGGTGTCGTCAGCTCGCGCGACGACGTTCAGGGCTTTAGGGACGGCCTCGAAGGTGACCGAGGCCCGTGACCCGAGGTAGTCGCCGTCGATCTGGAAGGCGGCGGGTTCGTCGCCCTCGACGGTGAAAGTGCTGAGGTCGTGGCCGTGGACGACCCCGGCACCAGTCGGTGGTCGCTGCCTGGCTCCAAGGGCTTGGCGGGCCACCCGCAGGGTGCGACCCAGGCTGACCTGTTGGAGGGCGAGCAGGTCGAGGCCGAGGTCGAACGAAGCTCCGGGGAACGGATCGACCGGGAGACGCCCCAAGTAGGTCCACGGCGAGGTGTTGCCGACGAGCACCATCGCCACGGGAGCATCGTGCGGGTGGTCGAGGCCGTGCAGGTGCAGGGCCGGGGAGCGCCTGGAAGAGCGCCGTGACGCCGACCGCAAGGCGGTGCGCACGTAGAGCGAGTGGCTGGAACGGCGTCCGGACGCGCGCTTCTGCTCGACCTGGGCGACGACGTCGGCATCGAGTCCGAGGCCGGCTGTGAAGGTGAACCAGCGGTGGTCGGCTCGGCCCAGGCCGATGGTGCGCTCGGCGCGGTCGCGGAGCAGCTCCAGAAGGTAGCCCGTGGCTTCGACACGGTCGTCCGGCATGCCGAGGGCTCGGGCGAAGACGTTGGTGCTTCCGCCCGGCACCACAGCTAGCGTGGGGGATCCGGCGTCGACTCCATCGGCGAGCATGCCGTTGACGACCTCGTTCACCGTGCCGTCGCCGCCGAGAACGATCACGATGTCGGCGCCTGAGCGCGCTGCGTCGAAGGCGAGTTCGGCGGCATGGCCACGAGCCTGGGTCTCGGTGATGTCCAGTGACACCTGCGAAGCGAGCGCTTGCATCAGGACGTCGCGGGCGCGGGGGCTGGTGGTCGTGGCGTGGGGATTCACGATGAGGCGGGCCCGCTGCATGGGCGTCAGCCTACGCCTCGGGTTACGCTCCCGCCGTGACCCCTGACGTCCCCGATGCAACGGCTCCGCCCTCTGTCCCCCCCAGGTGCGGCTGCTCTCTGGGGCAGTCCTGGCTGAAGCGGTGGCCATGGTCGTGTTCATCGTTGTCGACCTGGTGGGCGCGGTGAACAGTGGAGACGCTGAGTGGGGGGCGGTGTGGTTCGTCGCCGTGGTGATGGGCCTCTGGAGCGCCGGACTGGTCGTCGTCTCGCGTGGCGTTCTGGCCGGACGCCGCTGGGCGTTCACCCCGATCCTGTTCACGCAGGGGCTGTTCGGCATCGCGGCGATCACGTTCTTCGGCGCGGCTGCCCCCGTGGCCCGCGTGGTGTGGGGCGTGGTCGTGGTGGCGGCTGTGGTCGTGCTGCGGCTGCTCTTCAGCCGCGAGGTGCGTCAGCACCTGATCTACGACAACTCCTGACACCCCGCCGAGTGCTCACCTAGACCGCTTCGGGGTCGCCGGTGTCGTCGAAGCGGCCGGACGCCAGACGTTCCAGTGGAACCCCGGTCAGTCGGTTGACGGTCCAGTCGTCCATCGAGAGAGCGCCGATCTGCTTGTAGAAGTCGACTGCTGGGTTCCAGTCGAGCACCCACCAGTCCAGGCGGGGGTAGCCGCGCTCGACGCAGATCTGCGCAAGGTGCTGCAGGAGGGCCTTGCCGTAGCCCAGCCCTCGGTACTGCTCGCGGACGTAGAGGTCGTCGAGATAGATCGAGTGCTTGGCGGTCCAGGTGAAGAAGTTGCGGAACCAGATCGCCATGCCAGCGATCTCCCAGCCGTCCTCGTCATAGGCGGCCCCATCCTTCGGGTGGTGTTCCAGGATCGAGCACCACACCCCGGGGTCGTCGCAGAAGAGCGCTTCGGTAAACAGCTCCTCACTCGACTGCACCTCATGGCGAGCCTTCTCGTACTCGGCGAGCTCGCACACCATCGCGAAGATCTCGGGCACGTCTGCGGGCGTCGCACTGCGGATACGGGAACTCGTCATCCCTGAATCCTCCCGCAACGGGCCTCGCTACGACTGTTGAGCACGCCGATGGAGCAGAATCTGGCCCGACGCCGTGCCGAACTGTCGTAGCGGGCGAAAGCGAACGCGGGGCCCTCCCGTAGGAGCGACCCCGCGTTCGATGGGTGAGTGCTGAGTGGGCGTCAGGCCTTCTTGGTCTCCCAGAAGATCGTCGAGATCTCGTCGATCTTGCCGAGCAGCTGATCGGCGACGGCTACGTCGGTGCTGCCCTTGGTGCCGCCGGCGCCGGCAAGCTTGGTGGCCTCGTTGAAGAGTCCGTTCAGCTGCGGGTACTTCTCGAAGTGCGGCGGCTTGAAGTAGTCGGTCCAGAGCACCCACAGGTGCTCCTTGACCATGTTCGAACGCTCCTCCTTGATGGAGATGGCGCGAGCCTTGAAGTCAGCATCGTCGCTGCCGTGGTATTTCTGCATGCACGCCTTCACCGACTCCGCCTCGATCTTGGCCTGGGCAGGGTCGTAGACGCCGCACGGCAGGTCGCAGTGGGCACTGACCTCGGCAATGAGCCGGAGAGCCATGGGTGAGTCCTTTCGACGCAGGTCTGGGATGTCAGCGACACTACCCCCCATGCCCATGGCACGCAGATCCCCCTCAGGCGATGGCCTGGGCCTCGTCGTCGCCGGACGCGGCGTGGTCCGGGTGCGTGGCCGGTCCATGGAGCCGACGCTTCGCGAAGGGGACCTGTTGTTGGTGCGGGTGGGGCAAGGTGCACGTCCGGGTTCCCTCGTGGTGGTCCGACTTCCGGGCCGAGGGGGATTGTCTGTGAAGCGTGCGCTTCGCGCTGAAGGCGAGGGGTGGTGGGTCGAGCGTGACAACCCTCGCGAAGGTGTCGACTCATGGGTCGTCGGTGCTATCCCATCAAAGGACGTTGTCGCGCGCGTTGTGCGACGGCTGTGGCCCGTGCGACGAATCGAGGTGCCTCCGACCGTGTGACACGATGGGCTTTCGGCTCGACCCTCCTGAAAGTGTGCATCGTGACTGCCTCCGATCTGCCCGTTGATCCCGTCTTCGCACTTCACCGGGGAGGAAAGATCGAGATCCGGTCGACGGCCCGAGTGCGTGACGCCGAGGGACTTGCTCTTGCGTACACACCCGGTGTGGCGAAGGTCTGCGAGGCGATCGCCGCTGATCCCCGCCTTGCCGACACGTACACGTGGCGTTCGCACGTCGTAGCAGTGGTGTCGGACGGGACGGCGGTGCTGGGTCTCGGGGACATCGGGCCGCTGGCCGCGCTTCCGGTGATGGAGGGCAAGGCCTTGCTGTTCAAGGACTTCGGGGGAATTGATGCCGTCCCCATCGTCCTCGACACCACCGACGTCGACGAGATCGTCGAGACGGTCGTACGTTTGGCCCCTAGCTTCGGTGGGATCAATCTCGAGGACATCAGCGCCCCGCGCTGCTTCGACATCGAGAAGGCACTGCAGGAGCGACTCGACATCCCGGTCTTCCACGACGACCAACACGGCACCGCAATCGTGGTGCTGGCTGCCCTCGAGAACGCGGCCCGTCTGATCGAGCGCCCGCTGTCGGACCTACGCGTCGTCGTGTCGGGAGCTGGCGCTGCAGGGGTTGCCGTGACAAAGATCCTGCTCGAGGCCGGTATCGGGGACATCGCCGTGGGTGACCGCAAGGGCATCATCCACTCGGGATCGTGCCAGTCTCGTCGGCATGAAGGGGTGGATTGCGGGCGCCACGAACTCCTCAGGGCTCACCGGATCGATCGAGGACGCCATGCGGGGTGCCGATGTCTTCATCGGCGTCTCCGGTGGCACGGTCTCCGAAGGCGCAGTGGCCTCGATGTCGTCGGATGCGATGGTCTTCGCCCTGGCGAACCCAGTCCCGGAAGTGGATCCGGCCGTTGCAACGAGATACGCCAAGGTGGTCGCCACGGGCCGTAGCGACTACCCGAACCAGATCAACAACGTGCTTGTCTTCCCCGGCATCTTCAAGGGCGCCCTCGAGGTCGGGGCGACGCAGATCACCAAGGGCATGAAGCTGGCGGCGGCGAAAGCACTCGCCGGCGTGGTGGGCGATGACCTTGACGTCGACCACCTGATCCCGAGCGTGTTCGACCAGCGGGTCTCGCCGTCGGTCGCTGAAGCTGTCGCGAAGGCCGCCCGCCAAGACGGCGTCCTGCGTCCCCATGCCTGAGGTGGGCTACTCCGGCTCGGTGACGTCGGCGATGTGCGCATCGAGAGCAATCAGGGCCTGATCGGCGTCGACGGCTAGGGCGGTGTTGTTCGCGCCGGCGCCCAGGGTAATGGCCCGACCGGCGAGCAGCTCATCGGCGATCACGGGCAACACGTCCTTGGCGCCGAACGGTGTGATGGTGCCGCGTGGGTAGCCCGTGACCACCAGTGCCTCGTCGGCGTTCGGCATCGAGAGGCGGTTGACGCCCAGAAGCGCCCGCAGCTTTGGCCAGCTGATGACGCGGTCACCTGGAACCAACACGAAGACGAAGTCGCCTTCGCCGCGACGAACGACCATGGTCTTTACGACGTCAGCAGGTTCGACGCTACGGGCGACGGCTGCCTCGGCGAGACTGCGGACTGCTCCGTGGTGAATGACCCGGTGCGGTAACCCCAGCTGCTGTGCTGCGACCGCGCCCGGCGGTGGGGCCTCCTCAGTCACAGCGAGGCGGGAACGACCTCGGCAACCAGGCGGGCGAACGAGTCGATGTCGTCCTCGGTGGTGTCCCACGAGCACATCCACCGCACCTCGCTGCGGGCCTCGTCCCACGCGTAGAAGTGATACGCCTCTTGCAGCTTGGCGATGGCCTGCTGAGGCAGGATCGCGAAGACGCCGTTCGCCTGCACCTTCTGCGTGATCGTGACGCCGGGGATGTCGACAACAGCATCGTGCAGACGCTTAGCCATGGCGTTGGAGTGCGCGGCGTTGTGACGCCACAGGTCGTCCTCGAAGAGCGCGAGGAACTGGGCAGACACGAAGCGCATCTTGCTCGACAGCTGCATCTGCTGCTTGCGGATGAAGGGGGTGTTCTCAGCCAGCGCTGGGTTGAAGAACACGACGGCCTCGCCACCCATCAGGCCGTTCTTCGTGCCGCCGAACGAGAGAACGTCGACCCCCGCGGCGGCGGTGGTTTCGCGCAGTTCGACACCTAGCGAGACGGCAGCGTTCGAGATGCGGGCGCCGTCCATGTGCAGGTACATGTCGAGGTCGTGGGTCGTGTCGGCGATCGCCTTGACCTCGTCGACTGAGTAGAGCGTGCCCAGCTCAGTGGACTGTGTGATCGACACGACGGTGGGCTGCACGTGGTGCACGTCGCCGCGCCCGATGAAGGCGTCGCGAATCATCTTCGGCGTCAGCTTGCCGTCGGGCGTCGGGATGTCCCACAGCTTGCTGCCGAGGAACCGTTCCGGTGCACCGCACTCGTCCCAGTTGATGTGAGCGTTCTGGGTACAGATGACGTTCTGCCACGGCCGCAGCATCGACTGAAGCGCCGTGACATTGGCGCCGGTGCCGTTGAAGACAAAGAACACCTCGACCTGCTCACCGAGCAGGGCCCGGAAGCGCTCGACGGCTTCGGCGGTGTACGGGTCGTCGCCGTACGAGACGACGTGACCGACGTTGACCTCGGCCATCTTGGCGAGAACATCTGGGTGTACGCCGGCATAGTTGTCGCTGGCGAAGCCTCGGTGGCTCACGAGGGCCCTCCGGAGTAGAGACGGATGCGTTGCCCGTTCATCTTCGCCCCTGCCGAGGACGACAGATAGACCAGGGCGTCAGCGATCTGCTCAGCCGGCACGAATGCGCCCCAGTCCTTGTCGGGGTTCTTCGCGCGCATGGCTGGCGTCAGAATGGCCGGTACCACCACGATGTTCGCAGTGGCTGACGAACCCTTGAAGCCGTTGGCCAGGGCCAGCACGATGGCTTCTGACGCCGCCTTGGCGGTGGCGTACGAGGCGTTCTTGCTGGTGGGCGCCTGCGCCTCTTTCGCCGAGATGATGGCGAAGCGGCCCTGGTCGGACGCCTGCAGCGGCTCGGCGAAGGCTCGGGCGACGTGCACAGTGGTGCGCACCAGAAGGTTGTGCAGCCACTCCCAGTCGTCCAACGACTGTTCCTGCAGCGGCTTACCGCCGCGCCAGCCACCCACCAGGTGCCAGAGCGCGTCGATAGGAGCGCTGGCCGTCACCTCAGCAGCGAAGGCTGCTGTCGCGTCGTCGTCGAGCAGGTCGACAACGTGCGTGCTCTCAACAGCTTCGGGGAAGTCACCAGCGAGGATGTCCAGGCGCTCTTGAGCGACGTCGACCAGCACGAGCCGAGCACCGGCTGCTGCGGCCGCCGCCAGGACTGTGGGTCCGAGGCCACCGGCAGCGCCGGTGACCAGGACGCGTCGACCAGCAAGTGCACTCATGCGGCTGCCTTTCCGGTGGCCTCGATCGTCGGCAGCAGCTTGGCGCCGAGTGACTGGTAGAACATGCTCAGCGGGAACTCGTCGGGGTTCACCAGGTTCACCCACGACTTGTGGTCGGCCTCGTCACGCCCGGCACGTGCCTCCGGCGTCCACTGCGAACCGAGGTTCGGTTGGACGTACTTGCTCACCAGATCGTGAGCGGCGATCCAGTAGCGCACCTTCGAGCTGCTGATCCCCGTGCGGTACAGCGCCTCGATCTCAAGACGCAGCCCGTCCACAGCTTCGGGCAGCCGCGCCCAGTCGATGGTCAAGGTGTTGTTGCGCCACGTGAGAACCCCTTGCCCGTGCAGGTAGCCGAAGAGAATCTGGCCCGACAGGCCGTCGTAGTTGCGCACGCGTCCGCCGGTGAGCGGGAAGCGGAAGAGACGGTCGAACAGGACGCCGTACTGCACGTACTCGGCGAACGGGAACTCTGCTGACAGCTCGCCAGCCTGGTGGAACGCGGTGAGGTCGCAGCGGAGCTCTTCGAGCGAGTACATCCAGAACGGCAGGCGCTGACGAATCATGAACGGGTCGAAGGGGAGTTCGCCGTGGCTGTGCGCACGGTCGTGGATGAGGTCCCAGAGCTCGAACATGTCGCGGGTCATCGGCTCGCTGGCCAGCAGCGCTGAGACCGACGGCGGGAGCTCGAGCCCGGTGATCTGCACGGCTTCGCCGACGACGCTCTGGTAGCGGGCGGCTTCGCGGTCGCAGAAGATGCCGCCGAAGGTGTTGGCGGCCTCACCGATGACGCTGATCGTCTCGGGGAAGAAGACCGCGCACTCGCTGTCGTAGCCAGCTGTGTTGTCGACCAGGTGTACCGGCACGAACTTGTCGTTGGCGAACTCGGTGGCCTCGAGCTCGGCAATCCACTCGGGCCACGGCACGCGAACGATGAGTGCCTCAAAGCGAACGTCGAGCGACCCGTTGGGGGTGTACATCGGGAAGAACGCCAGGTGCTCGACGCCGTTCGCGCGCTGCAGCTCGGGACGGAAGAGCGAAAGCGCGGGGCCGAAGTTCGGCTTGGCGCATCCATCGTCGATCCAGGTGTTCAGGTCGACGACGGTCTGCTTCAGGTAGTCGGCCTGGTGGGGGAAGTGCAGAGCCAGGCCTTCGAGGGCGGTACCGACCCGGGCGGCGATGGCTTTCACCTCGTCGACGGGAGTGACCGCCAGGTCGATGGTCGCGTCGGCCGCCTGCAGCGCCCTGAGTTCTTCGGTCGCAGCCTTGAGCGCCAACCAGTTCGGGTCAGCGGCCGCAGCAGACGTGGCGTGGTCGACCTGCGAGGCGAAGGTCGGAAGGGCGGCCCAGTAGGCCATGTTCGCCCACAGCTGGGCATGGTCGAAGTCATCGATGCAGTCGTCACCGAAGAGGTCTGAGTCGGCCGAGACGACGATGCGCCCCTGGCCAAGGGTCGTGGCAGCGAGCAGCGGAGCCCCCGCAGGTGCCGCGGTGGCGCTCGACCGTGCCAGCACGGTGGCCCCGTCGCCGGCGTCCAGCGAGCCAGCGCGGTAGAAGACCAGCTCATCGACGTCCGACAGCACGGGGTGTCGCGCCGTCAGCTCCGAGGAGACCCAGCTGGGAGCTTGGTGATGACGCTGGTAGTCCTGCACGGTGCCGTGTTCGACCGTGACGCCGAATCCGGCGGCGATGTCGCCGAGGTTCGAGTCGTACTTGTCCTGCTCTGACTCCGCGAGGATGACCAGGCCGCCACCTGCCTCGACGAAGTCGCGAATCGCCGCGACCTCGTCGGCGTCGTAGCGTGCCGAGCCCACGCCGGTGGTCGCCTCGAACTTCGGGTCGCTGGCATGCGGCAGGACCAGCAGCGAGATGCCGGACAGAACGTCGGAGGTGAGTCGGCCCTCGGTGAGGGGTTCGACCACGAAGTCGCGACGCCTCAGCAGGTCGGCCGCCTTGGCGTACGAGCTGTCGCCGGGGTGTGAGGGCTGCATGCGTGCTGCGACCTCTGGCCGAATCGACCAGGCCTGCTGGTGGGACTCGTCGACGAGGACTCGGACGGAGGCGGGACGAACAACGGACACGACAACTCCTCAGGCGGTGGGAAGAAGAACCTTTCAATGCTCGCCAGAGAGGCGATTCTTCGGCTCTTACTCTATCTGACCGGAAGATCGCCCGCCAAATCGTCTTCGGTGTCTAATCAGTCGTCGTCGTCGATCCGGGCCAGAAAGGTGGCGAACCGCTCGACGGGCACCTCGAAGTCAGGGTTCAGGTCGACGAACGCCTGAAGCTGGTCGGCGAGCCAGGCGAAACTGACGTGTTCGTCTCCGCGGCGGGCCACCAGCTCTTCGATACCGCGATCGGTGAAGTACACAGCGCCCTAAGACGCGGAGAAGGCGCGCTCGACGAGGTCGCGCTGCTCGCGCTCATGGGCGTGATGCGAACCCGTCGCAGGGGACGAGCTGGCCGGCCGGGTGATAGGCCGGATGGGCTGACCGAGTGCCTCGGTGAGAGCCAGCCCCATGAAAGGCCAGGCTCCCTGGTTCGCCGGTTCTTCCTGCACCCAGCGCAGCTCGGCGTGGCCGAACTTGGCAATCGCTCGGAACGTCTCGTTGGTCGGCAACGGGTAGAGGCGTTCCACGCGCACGATGGCGGTGTCGGTCTTGCCTGTCTCTTCGCGGTACTTGAGCAGGTCGTAGTAGACCTTGCCGCTGCAGAGCAGGACGCGACGCACGCCATCGGCGTCCACGGAGGCGTCGGGGTACACCGGGTTGAAATGCCCTGAGATGAACTCTGAGGTGGCCGACGCCGACGCCTTGAGGCGCAACATCGACTTCGGCGTGAACACCACGAGTGGACGCTGAACCGGTGAGAGCGCCTGCCACCTCAGCAGGTGGAAGTAGTTGGCCGGTGTCGTGAGGTTGGCGATCGTCATGTTGTCCTGCGCGCAGAGCTGCAGGAAGCGTTCGATCCGTGCGGATGAGTGGTCGGGGCCTTGCCCCTCATGGCCGTGGGGGAGCAGGAGGACGAGCCCGGACTGCTGACCCCACTTCTGCTCACCGGGGGCCATGAACTCGTCGATGATCGTCTGGGCGCCGTTGGCGAAGTCGCCGAACTGCGCCTCCCACAGCACCAGTGCCCCGGGGCGCGCCACGCTGTAGCCGTACTCGAACCCCATCGCCGCGAACTCTGAGAGTGGGGAGTCGTAGACGTAGAGCTTGGCGCCCTTCTCGTAGCAGCGCTTGAGCGGCTTGTAGGCCCACCCGGTCTTGCGGTCGATGATGACCATGTGACGTTGACCGAACGTCCCGCGCCGGGAGTCCTGGCCGGCCAGCCGCACCGAGATGCCGTCGCTGAGAAGAGTTCCGAAGGCCAGCGTCTCGCCCATGGCCCAGTCGATGGTGTCGTCGGTGATCATCTGGGCGCGACGCTGCAGCTGCGGCGCCAAGCGTGGATGGACGGTGAAGCCGTCTGGCAGCTGGAGCTGCGTCTTGACCACTCGGTCGACGGCGTCGCGTGAGACGGCAGTGACCACATCGCGTTCGGGGGTCTGCGGCGCCAGCGTCACCTCGCCACGCTGCTCCACCTCGCTGGGGGGCTCGACCGTCTCATCGGTGCTCTCGGCGGCCTCGCGGGTTTCACGGAAGACCTTCTCCAGCTGCTCCTGATAGTCGCGCAACGCGCCTTCGGCCTCTTCGACGGTGATGTCGCCGCGTCCGATCAGCGCTTCGGTGTACAGCTTGCGAGTGGACCGCTTGGCGTCGATCAGGTTGTACATCAGTGGCTGGGTCAGCGAGGGGTCGTCCGCCTCGTTGTGCCCACGCCGGCGGTAGCAGACGAGGTCGATGACGACGTCCTTCTTGAACGCGCGACGGAACTCGAAGGCTTCCTGGGCAACGCGCACGACGGCTTCGGGGTCGTCGCCGTTGACGTGGAAGATCGGCGCTTGAACAGCGCGCGCGACGTCAGTGGCGTAGACGCTGGATCGTGCGGCCGCCGGTGCCGTGGTGAAGCCGACCTGGTTGTTGACGACCACATGAACGGTGCCACCGGTTCGGTAACCACGAAGTTGCGAGAGCTCAAGCGTCTCAGCGACGACGCCCTGCCCGGCGAAAGCCGCATCGCCGTGCATGAGCACCGGGAGGACGGTGAAGCCAGACTCGCCAAGGCCCAACAGGTCTTGCTTGGCCCGAGCGAATCCTTCGAGAACGGGGCTGACGGCCTCGAGGTGGCTGGGGTTCGACACGAGAGACACGTCGATGGTGGATCCGTCCGGCGCAGTGAACGTGCCCTCGGCGCCGAGGTGGTACTTCACGTCGCCCGATCCCTGCACTGCCTCAAGGTCGAGGTTGCCCTCGAACTCGCGGAAGATCTGTCCGTACGACTTGCCGACGATGTTGGCGAGCACGTTGAGTCGCCCTCGGTGTGGCATACCGATCGCGACTTCGTGCAGGCCAGCGCTCGCCGCGGAGGCGATCAGCTCGTCAATCAGGGGGATGACCGACTCGCTGCCTTCGAGGGAGAAGCGCTTCTGGCCGACGTACTTGGTCTGCAGAAAGGCTTCGAACGCCTCGGCGGCGTTGAGGCGCCGCAAGATATGCAACTGCTCAGCCGCCGTTGGCCGCTCGTGCGGCCGTTCGAAGCGGGCCTGGATCCACTCACGCTGATCGGGGTCCTGGATGTGCATGTACTCGACGCCGAGCGTGCGCGCGTACGAGTCGCGAAGCACGCCGAGGATGTTGCGAAGGGTCATGAGCGGCTCGCCACCGAAGCCGCCGGTGGCGAACTCGCGGTCGAGGTCCCAGAGAGTGAGGCCGTGGTTGACGAGGTCGAGGTCGGGATGCCGCCGCTGCTCGTACTCGAGGGGGTCGGTGTCGGCCATCAGGTGGCCACGCACCCGGTAGGCGTGGATCAGCTCTTGGACTCGTGCGGTCTTGTTGACGTCGTCCTCGTGGGACGCCGTGATGTCGGAGACCCAGCGAATGGGCTCGTAGGGGATACGCAGTGCAGCGAAGACCCCGTCGTAGAAGTCTTCCCCACCAAGCAGCAAGGCATGGATGCGCTTGAGGAACTCACCGGACTGCGCGCCCTGGATGATCCGGTGGTCGTAAGTGGATGTCAGGGTGAGTGTCTTGCTGACAGCGAGGCGGGCCAGGGTCTCCGGGGACGCCCCCTGGTACTCGGCTGGGTACTCGAGCGCGCCGACGCCGACGATGGCCCCCTGCCCCTGCATCAGGCGGGGCACCGAGTGGACCGTGCCGATCGTGCCGGGGTTGGTGAGGCTGATCGTGGTGCCCACGAAGTCATCGACGCTCAGCTTGCCGGCTCGGGCGCGGCGGATCAGGTCTTCGTAGGCCGACCAGAAGCCGGTGAAGTCCAACAGGTCAGCGGCCTTCACCGAAGGAACGAGCAGCTGACGTGTTCCGTCCGGTTTTGCGAGGTCGATCGCCAGCCCCAGATTGATCCGGTCGGGGTGCGCGATGACCGGCTTGCCATCGAGTTCGGCATAGCTGGCGTTCATCTCGGGCATGGCCTTGAGGGCGAGCACGGTGGCCCAGGCGATCATGTGGGTGAAGGACACCTTGCCGCCGCGGCTACGCCGGAGGTGGTTGTTGATCACCGTGCGGTTGTCGATCAGCAGCTTCGCGGGAATCGCCCTGACGCTCGTCGCGGTCGGAACCGCGAGCGAGGCCTCCATGTTGGTGACGACGCGGGCCGCCGGGCCGCGCAGAACGGTCGTGTCGACAGCTTCGCTGACCTTCGTGGGGCCCCCAGGAGCAGCCGGCTCGGCGACTGAGGGGGGTGTGACCGGCGTCGTCGGTGCTGGCGCCGGTTCGATGTGCACGGTCGTCACGTCGTCGGGCGGCGCCGGGATCGCCGACGGCCCACCAGATCCCTCGCTGGGGCGGTAGTCCTCGAAAAAGCCGTGCCACGCCGGATCGACGGAATCAGGATCAGCCAGGTACTGCTGATACAGCTCGTCGACGAGCCATTGGTTAGGGCCGAACTCGGTGGATGCTGACTGCTGCTGGGTTGTCATCCTCGCGCTGCTACCCCTCACCGGCGTCGACGTCTCATCAGCCAGGGTATCCCCGTCGGGGTGCAGTGGGCGGTCGGACGTCCCGTGGGTTTGCGCGAGCCCGCTCCCTACCCGACGGTGGAGCCATGGACCAGACGGGAATCGCCCTTGTCACCGGAGGCAGTCGCGGGATTGGCCGGTCGGCCGCCGTCGGTCTCGCCCGCCACGGGTCAACGGTGGTCATCGTCGGCCAGCATCCGGAACGGGTCGCCAAAGCCACCCATGAGCTGGTGACGTCGGGGCTCGACGTCGTGGGCCATGCCTGCGATGTCTCAGATGCCGAAGCCGTGGCACGGCTGGGCGCTGCCCTCGCAGACCTCGGACCTGTCGACGTCCTCGTCAACGCGGCAGCGGTCATGAGCGAGCGAATGTCCAAGACGCTTCGGGCCACGCCCGATGAGTGGCGACGGGTGCTCGACGTGAACCTCATGGGCGCTGTTCACACGATCGGCCAGTTCGGGCCGGCGATGGCTGAACGACGTCGGGGCCGGGTGATCAACGTGTCGGCGTGCATGGGGCGCTTCACCGGTCCAGGGCTCGCCGGCGGGCTGGCGCCGTATCGCGTCAGCAAGGGTGCGCTCAACGCCCTCACGCTCAACTTTGCGGCCGAAACCGGATTCGGGCGTCGGGGGCTCCTCGTCGACGCCATGTGCCCGGCTCACTGCCGTACCGACATGGGCGGTGATGATGCGCCGCGTTCGGCCGACGAAGGCGCCGACACCATCGTGTGGCTGGCCACCAGGGATGCTGAGGGAGCGCAGACCGGGCGGTTGTGGGAGGACAGGCAGCCGATCCCGTGGTGAGCAGCGCTAGCTGACCGTCCGGAAGCCGACCCTGGCGTCGGCCAGAGATTGCCCGCCCGCCGTTCGAAGTCCAGTCAGGTCGACGCTGTAGACCCGCCCCGCGCCGAGCCCCGAATCAGGGGTGATCGTGAGGGTCTGGCCGCTCACCGAGACCTCGCGCGACACGGTCAGGCCCGTCTCGCCGTCGATCAGCTGCACGGAGCGCGGGTTGATGCTGTTCGCTGCGATGCCAGAGCCCAGGAGCACAGCGATGTCGCCCGAGCGCGACGCTCCGTACGACTCGGGGACGGGGGTGGCCTCGACCAATGTGGGCCTCGGAGCCGAGCCCACCTGGACGTCGGCGGCGCTGGCGCCTGCTTGATCGAGTCCCAGGCTGACCGTCGACGGCCAACGCGTCGCTTCGGTGTTGCGCACTCGCACGTAGATGACGTCGTCGACCACTGCACGCACGGTCTCCTTGCCGGCACCCGAGCGGTTGTTGGCGTTGTCCAGGCGACCGAACGAGGAGTCGTACATGGCGAGCTCGATGTCGCCACGCAGCACTCCCGACCTGGCCGTTCGCATCTTGGCCGTGACGGTGACCTTCGTCGGGGTAGCGACGTCGAGGCGGAACCAACGAGCGGTACCTTCAGGGTTGGACGTCGGGACGACCGAGTCGCCGCGTAGGGGCCGGGCCGTGACAGGGGTTGTCCCCGACGTCGGACCTGTCGTGCTGACCGAGCTCTTCGCGCGCCCGCCGACGAGGCCATCGACGTCGATGACCCCGACACCGGTGAACGGATCGGGCCCGACCGGCCCGGCGTCCGCCGCGCCGCGGATCAAGGCAGCTCGCAGCTTGGACACTGACCAGCGTCGGTGGTCGGAGAGCGCGAGGGCGGCGGCACCGGCCACCAGAGGCGAGGAGAACGAGGTGCCGTCGCCAATCGCATAGGAGTCGCGGGGCACGGTCGAGATGATGTCGACGCCGGGTGCCACCACATCGAGCCAGGGACCGTGGTCGGTGAACCACGTCATCCGATCCCTGAGATCTGTGGCTCCGACAGCCACGACCTGGCTGTAGGCCGCTGGATACATGGGTCGGGTACCACCACCGTTGCCGCTCGCGGCCACCACCAGCGCACCCTTGCGTGTGGCGGCGCGCACGGCGTCCTTCAGGATCTGGCTGCTCCGCCCGCCCCCCAGCGAAAGGTTGATGACATCGGCGCCGTTGTTCGCGGCCCAGCGGATGCCGCGCGAGATGTCGGAGTCGCGGCCGAACCCGCGGGCGTTGAGCACGCGCACCGGCAGGATCGAGGCGCGGCTGACGCCTGCGATGCCGCGACCGTTGTTGCGCTTGGCGGCGATGACACCTGCCACAAAGGTGCCGTGCCCGTTGGTGTCGGACGCGTTCTTGTCGCCGCTGACGAAGTCGCGTCCTCTCAGCAGCTTGGGGAGGTCTTCGTGATTCGGGTCGACGCCGGTGTCGACGACGGCCACGGTGACACCACGGCCCGAACTACGCTTCCACGCTGTGTCGATGTCCATGGACCTGCGCAGGTACGGCTGGTAGCGGCGGAAGTATGGGTCGCCGAAGGTTCGGCGGAGGTGGTCGATCTGCACCCGGCGGACGCCGGGGCTGGCGGCCAACGTCGCTCGCGCGTCCGTCAGGTCGTCGATGCCGCGCACCAGGTACCAGTGGCCGCCGAGTGCCTTTGGTGGTCGCGCGGAAACGCGAGCGACGGCACGTCGTGCGCTGGTGCGAGCAGTGACGTCGGAGGCGTCCAGCTTCACGACCAAACGCTTCGGCGATGGCGCTTTCGCGGAGGACGCGTCGAGCTCAGCCGACGCCATCGTTGGTGCGATTGTCGGGATGGCAGCCGCCAACGCCATCGCCAGGACCGCCGTCAGCGCTGACGCAACCTTCACCCGCGGCTCTCCAATCCAGTGAGCGCTGCGACGACCAAGCCACCCAAGGAGGGAAGGTGATAGCCGCCCTCCTGCACGGCGACGGTCGGCAGGCCGAGGGCTGCGAGCTGCTCACCTGCGGAGCGGTAGCCGCGGTCGGTGATCTGAAGGGGGCTCTCGGGGTCATTGATCGCTGCGTCGACGCCGAGGGAGACGACGAGGGCGGTGGCCCCGTGGGTCTTGACGTCATCGACGAGCGAGGCGACACCCTCGAGCCAGTTGTCGTCTGGCGTCCCTTCGGCCAGCGGGATGTTGCGGTTGGTGCCTGTGCCGCTGCCCCGTCCGGTCTCGTCGGCGTGGCCTACGTAGTGCGGAAACCAGCCGGCGGCAGGGTCGACGTGAACTGACCCGTAGTAGACGTCTGATCGGTCGTAGAAGACCGCCTGAGTCCCATTGCCGTGGTGCGCGTCGATGTCGACGATCGCCACCCGCTCATGACCCTTGCCTCTGAGAGCCTGCGCGGCGACGGCGGCGTTGTTGAGGTAGCACGAGCCCCCGTACCCGTTGATGGTGGCGTGGTGCCCAGGCGGGCGACACAGGGCGTAGGCCGTGTCGTGGGCGCCGGAGGCCACCAGGTCGACGGCGGTGAGTGCGGCGTCGACGGCTCCACGGGCGGCCTCCCAGGTGCCCGGGCCGACCAGCGTCATCGTGTCGTAGGCGTACTGCCCTGCTCTGCCGTGCACCGCCGCTGGAGAACGCAGCGGCATGCCGCCAAGCATCGCATCGGTCGGGAACACGTAGGGGACCACGCGCTCCTGGCCTGGATCGACCGAGTAGTTGCCCCGTTGCCACTCGTCCGAGCAGGTGCGCAGCCAGTTGACGAGTCCCGGCGCGTGCACCTGTTCGAGAACGATGTCGTCGTACTCGGACGCCGGGGACACCGGCGCGCCTGCCTCCTGCAGCGCTGCCACGATCACCTCGGCGCGGGCGGCCACCTCGGTGCCCTCGATGGGGACACCGACCCACACCTCACCCTTCGGATCGTGAAGGAGACACGCGTCCGACCACACCACCGGAGTCTTGAGAGTCATGTTCGGCATGATGTCACGGTGCCTCGCTTTCGAGATCTAGATGCTGCCATCGGCGTTCTGCCCACCGGACCGACCAACTCGATGCTCGACGTGCCGGGTGTCGGCGTCGGCCACGCAACCGTCTGGCGTGATGAGCCAGAGCCGCCCGAAGGGCGTGGCGTCGCACGTACCGGTGTCACGGTGGTCGACCCGGGGGGCGACACCTTCGGATCGCCGATCCCGTTCGGCGCCGTCGCGCTCAACGGCGCCGGTGAGATGACGGGCTTCATCACGGCGGGTGAGTGGGGACTTCTGGAGTCGCCGATCTTCCTCACGTCAACGATGCAGCTCGGTCGCGTCTACGACGCGGCATGCCGGCTGCTGATGGCCGAGAACGCCACCATCGGTGTCGACGACGTCATGATCCCGGTGGTGGGTGAGTGCGACGACTCGTTCCTCAACGAAGCCAGGGCGATGCAGGTGGAAGAGTCGGACGTGGCCGAAGCGCTCGGCGCAGCCCGCGCAGCTGTCGGCGCGTCCGAGTCGCCAAGAGAAGGCGCGGTGGGGAGCGGCACCGGCATGGCGTGCCTTGGCCACAAGGGGGGTATCGGCACCTCGTCTCGGGTTCTGCCGTCGGGCCACACCGTCGCTGTTCTGATCATGTCCAACTTTGGCGAGTTCGGGCGGCTGACCGTTGACGGCGTCCCGGTCGGACGGAAGATCCCGAACCCGGCCGCTGCAGCACCGGAGGTGCCGGCTGACCCAGGCCCGAAGGGATCGTGCATCGTCGTCGTGGCCACCGACGCCCCCGTCGACCACGCCGGCTGCGAGCGGCTGGCTCGTCGCGCCGGGCTCGGGCTGGCGCGCACCGGGTCAACCGCCCACCACGGCAGCGGTGAGATCTTCATGGCCTTCGCCACCGGGCTCCGCGAGAAGCGGGGAGCAGCGTCCGCCGTTTCGCCGGTGGCCGCGCGCGAGTTTGACCCGCTCTTCGAGGCCGTCGTCGATGCCACCGAGGAGTCAGTGCTCAACTCGATGTTGGCCGCTCCGACGGTCATCGGACGCCGCGGCAACACCTTGTACGGACTCGACGCCTCGGTGGTGCGCGACCTCCTGCGCTAGCGTTCTGGCTCATGAGTCAGCCGCCGATCGCCGCCCAGCACCCCTACGCCCACACCGAGCACGAAGTCGAACGACCCGACCCCTATGCCTGGTTGAAAGACAAGACCAGCGATCAGTCGATGGCGTACCTCCGCGCCGAGCGGGCGTTCTACGACGAACAGATGGCGCCGCTCAAGCCGCTGGTCGACGACCTGACGCGCGAGATGATCGCCCGGGTGCCCGCGACCGAAGACTCGGCGCGCTGGCGTGAAGGCGACTTCGAGTACTTCACGCGGGCGCCGGAGGGTCAGGAGTACCCACAGCTGCTCCGCGTCGACTCCGCAGGACATGAGTCGGTCGTCTTGGACCAGAACACGCTCGTGGCGCCAGGCGAGTACGTCGAAGTGGGTGTTCGCCTTGTCAGCCCCGATGGCAGCCGGCTCGCGTACTCAGTTGATGTAACCGGTGACGAGGTCTACGAACTGAGGTTCCGCGACATCGCGACTGGCCAAGACCTCGACGACACCGTGGCACGCACCTACTACGGCGGCGCGTGGTCGGCCGACGGTTCCGCCTTCTTCTACGTCGTGCACGATGAGGTCTTCCGCCCGTACCAGGTCTGGCGCCACGTGGTCGGGACGCCAGCATCAGACGACGCGCTGGTCTTTGAGGATCTGGACACCCAGTTCGACGTCGTGGTGTGGGCCGACCGGGCCGGCGACCTGATCGTCATCCGAACCTTCAACCGCAACACCGCCGAGGTCTGGTTGGTCGACTCCCACCGGCCACAGGAACCAGCGTGGGTCGTGACGCCGCGACGTCGTGGCCACGAGTACACGGTGGCGCACCTTCCCGGCAGCGAGCGGGGTGAGCTGCTCGTCGTCTCCAATGACGGGGCCACCGAGTTCCGACTTCTGCGCGGCCCGGTCACGACATCGGCGCCGGAGGCGTGGATCGAAGTGGTGCCGGAGGCCGGCGACGAACGGCTGCACGACGTCGATGTGTTCGCGCAGCACGTCGTCCTGACCACTGTCTCAGCCGGCCAACAGCTGCTGCGCGTCCTGCCTCGCGCGGCCTTGCACTCCGGTGGCGCACTCGACCTTCAGAGCGCGCGAGTCGTCGAGTCCGGAGTGCCTGCGGGACTGCTGGAGCTCTGGCACAACGAGGAGCCTGACGTCACGGCAGTCCTCATCGATGTCGAGTCGTATGTCGAGCCGGGTCAGTGCGTAAGCGTCGACCTTGAGTCAGGTGAGCGCACCGTGGTTCATCGTCGTGCGCTTCCCCACTACAACACCGATGACTACGTCACCGAGTTCCACTGGGTGACAGCTCGCGACGGCGAGCGCGTGCCGGTGAAGCTGGCCCGGCACCGCGACACCGAGCTCGACGGGTCAGCGCCACTGCTGCTCTACGCCTACGGTGCGTACGAGAGCTCGTTCTGGCCCGGTTTCGACGGATCGCTGCCGAGCCTGCTCGACCGCGGAGTGGTCTTCGCACACGCCTTGATTCGGGGAGGCGGCGAGATGGGACGCCGTTGGTACCTCGACGGATACATGTTGACCAAGCGCAACACCTTCACCGACTTCATCGATGTCGCAGACGCGTTGGCCAACGAGGGTCTGATCGACGGATCACGCATCGTGTCGCGCGGCCTCTCGGCAGGGGGACTGCTGCAGGGCGCCGTGTACGCCATGCGGCCAGAGCGTTGGCGCGCGGTGGTCGCCGAGGTTCCCTTCGTTGACGCCATCAGCTCGATGCTCGATCACAACGTTCCCCTGACCGCGAATGAGGTAGATGAGTGGGGCGACCCACGCATCAAGGAGCAGTTCGACTACATGTTGACCTACTCGCCCTACGAGAACGTGCCGTCGGCGAATCGGCCAGAGCTGTTGGCGACTGGTGCGCTGCACGATCCGAGGGTGCTGGTGCATGAGCCGGCCAAGTGGGTGGCGCGGATCAGGGCAACTGGCGGCCCAGATGATGCGCGCACGCTCTTCCGGGCCGAGCTCGGCGAGGGCGGCCACAGCGGGCCAACGGGCCGCTTCGCCCACCTGGCGTATGAGGCCGAGGTGGCTGCTTTCATCCTGCAGGCCGTAGACAAAGTGACCACCTGACTGCACTATTTCGCGACGCCGCTAGGCAGGCTGCTGAACGAGTTGCCGCACCGTTGTCTTCTTTGGCGGTCGCCCGCACCCTGGGCTCATGTTTGAAGAGGGCCAGCTCTACGCACCGGTGACCCGTCACGATGGCGAGGTCACCGTGCATCTGGCGTCGGACCATCCAGGCGTGGCTGACCCGGAGTACCGAGCGCGGCGTAACGCGATCGCCGAGGCCGCCCTCGACTGGCGACCAGGTGACCCACTTCCTGTCATCGACTACACCGACGACGAGCACCACGTGTGGCAGGTGGTGTGCGCCGAGCTTCGTGCCAAGCACCTTCGGCTGGCGCCTCACGAGGTGATCGACGCGGGCGAGCAGCTCGGGTTGCCGACCGACCACATCCCGCAGCTCACCGAGGTCAACGACCTGCTCGCGCCGCACACCGGTTTCCGCTACCAGCCGGCGGCTGGCCTCGTGCCGCTCGTCGAGTTCTACGGATCGCTGGCCGACGGGGCGTTCTGGTCGACGCAGTACATCCGCCACGCCTCACTACCCCTCTACACGCCCGAGCCCGACGTCGTGCACGAGGTCATCGGGCACGCCACGACCCTCGCGAGCCCGCGCCTGGCGGCGCTCTATCGGGCCGCGGGTGGGGCAGCTCGGCGCTGCAAGACCCCCGAGGCCCTTGAGTTCGTCAGCAAGGTCTTCTGGTTCTCGCTGGAGTTCGGGACACTCCGTGAGCACGGACACCCCAAGGCGTACGGGGCCGGCCTGCTGTCGAGCTACGGCGAGATCGAGGAGTTCGTCGGCGCCGACCTGCGCCAGCTCGACATCCCGCTCATGGGCACCATGACGTACGACATCACGCACTACCAGCCTGTGCTGTTCTGCGGTGAGTCGCTGGAGCACGTCGAAGATGTCGTCGGCGGCTTCTTCGAGGGCGCCGACGACGCGCTGGTCGAACGTCTGCTGGCCCTCGTACCGGCTTCCTGACGCCGCTAGCCCCGCTCTGCGGCACACACCTGATGAGAAGGCAAAGGTGACGGAGGGGCGTCCGGCGCGGGAGGATGGCGAAGTGAATGCCTCAACCCCTGAAACCTTTGCCGACCTCGGTCTCCACCCAGAGCTGCTTGCAGCGCTGACCGGCCTCGGCTACGAAGAGCCCACCCCGATCCAACGCGAAGCCATTCCGCTGCTGCTGCAGGGCAACGACCTGATCGGGCAGGCCGCGACCGGCACCGGCAAGACGGCGGCCTTTGCGCTTCCCGTCCTGCACCAGCTCACCGAAGGACGACGAGGAGACGAGCCCTCTGCGTTGGTGCTCGTGCCTACCCGCGAACTCTGTGTCCAGGTCTCCGAGGCGCTGCACCGGTACGGCAAGGGGCGCAATGCCCGCGTCCTGCCGATCTACGGTGGGCAGCCCATCTACCGGCAGCTGCGCGAGCTCAAGCGCGGTGTCGACGTCGTCGTCGCCACTCCAGGGCGTGCGCTTGACCACGTCAACCGGGGCACGCTCAACCTTGACTGGATCTCGACGGTCATTCTCGATGAGGCCGACGAGATGCTCGACATGGGATTCGCTGACGACCTCGAGGGAATCTTGTCGGCTGCACCCAAGAAACGTCAGACCGTTCTCTTCTCGGCCACCATGCCGTCGCGGATCACGAAGATCGCCCGCACCTACCTGACCGACCCAGTACGCGTCGAGATCGAGCGCGAGCAGGTGGCCGCCGGTGAGAGCCCGCGAGTGAAGCAGTCGGCGTACATCGTTCCGCGTGCTCACAAGCCAGCTGCGCTCGGACGCATCCTCGATGTCGAGTCGCCGACGGCGGCACTGGTGTTCTGCCGCACTCGCGCCGAGGTCGAGTTCCTCGCCGAGTCCCTCAACGGCCGCGGCTACCGAGCTGAGGCACTGCACGGCGGGATGGATCAGAACCAGCGCGACCGGGTCATGAACCGTCTTCGATCGGAAGTCGCCGATCTCATCGTGGCTACCGACGTCGCCGCCAGAGGGCTCGATGTCGAGCAGCTGACCCACGTGGTCAACTACGACGTCCCCTCAGCCCCCGAGTCCTACATGCACCGCATCGGTCGAGTGGGACGCGCCGGACGCGAAGGCGTGGCCATCACGTTGGCCGAACCGCGCGAGCACCGACAGCTCAAGACGATCGAACGCGTGACAAAGCACAAGATCCCGGTGCACAAGGTGCCGACGGTGGCCGACCTTCACGCGCGCCGGCTCGAGGCGACGCGGGCAGCGCTCGAGGATATCTTGATCGCCGGCGATCTCGGACACGTCGGTGTGGTCGTCGAGTCGCTCACGGACGAGTACGACGTCGTCGAGGTCGCGATGGCAGCGGTCAAACTTGCCCACGAGGCTGTGGCTGGACCATCGGACGAGGACGAGATCCCCGACGCCGCCGCCCCCAAGGACGACGGCGGCAAGGCCAAGGGCAAAGGCAAGCCGACAACGGGTAGCCGCGGTCCGAGTAAGGACCGCGGTCGTCCCTCGGCCGGTACTGCTCGCGTCTACGTGGGCGCGGGACGCGCCGGGGGCGTCCGGCCACAGGACCTGGTCGGAGCCATCGCCGGCGAAACCCGGCTGACCGGGCGCGACGTCGGATCGATTGAGATCACTGACCGGTTCTCGCTCGTCGAGGTACCGGCCGACGCCGTCACCGAGGTCGTCAACGCCCTTCGTGCGACCCGGGTCAAGGGCCAGAAGGTGCAGGTGCGGCCAGACCGGGACGAACCCGGGGCAACCAGCAGGCCAGCGAGCAAGCCCCGCTCCACCTCAACGCGCAAGCCTCCTGCCACCTCGTCGAGCAAGGCATCGGGCAAGGGCAAGCCAGCAGGCAAGAGCAAGCCGTCGGACAAGGACAAAGGAAAGCCGAGAAGCAAAGCCGGTGGCACGGGCACGACCCGGCCGCGTGACAGCCGTCCCTAGGCGTACGGCAGACTTCAGGGTGCGCCCGAGGGGCGTGTAAGGCCGACTGCATCGGAGGGTTCATGGCCGACAGCCACCGCATCTTGTTGCCCGCCAAGGGCGTCACCGAGGTACCCGTCGCGGGCTCGCCCGTCACCGGTACCGAGTCGTCTCAGGTGAACTCGCCCTTCGACGGCTCACGGCTGGGCGACGTACCACTCCTGGGCCAGGCCGAGATCGACACGGCGGTTGCTTCGGCGAAGACGGCTCTGCACGACCAGCCGTTGGCACCGTGGCAGCGGGCGGACGTCCTCGAGAAGGCAGCCACCCTGCTTCGTGAGCGGCAGGAAGAGTTCGCGCAGATCATCGCCCACGAGGCCGCCAAGCCGATCAAGACCGCACGCGTCGAGGCCGACCGTGCCGCCGGCACGTTCGCGTTCGCAGCAGTTGAGGCGCGCAAGCTCGCCGGTGAGGTCATCCCGCTCGCTGCAGCGCCCGGTGGCGACACCAAGGTGGCGTACACGATGCGCGTGCCGATCGGTGTCGTCGGTGCGATCAGCCCGTTCAACTTCCCCCTCAACCTGGTGGCGCACAAGGTGGCGCCGGCGATCGCTGCCGGCTGCCCTGTCGTCCTCAAGCCAGCGGGCCAGACGCCGTTCAGCGCGATCGCCCTTGCGTGGTTGCTGATCGAGGAGTGCGGCCTTCCGGCGTCCTACCTCTCGGTGGTCACTGGGCCAGGATCGGTTGTCGGCAATGCGCTCGTCGACCACCCCGACATCGCCCTCATCACGTTCACCGGCTCGCCGGAGGTGGGCTGGGGCATCAAGTCGCGCGCACCGCGCAAGCACGTGGGACTCGAGCTCGGCAACAACGCTCCCGTCATCATTGCCGAGGACGGCGACTGGAAGAAGGCCGCTGACAAGATCAAGATTGCCGGTTTCTCGCACGCCGGGCAGTCCTGCATCTCGACCCAGCGCGTCCTCGTGCACCGGTCCGTGGCCGACAAGTTCACCGACTACCTCGGCCCGATGGTCGAGTCACTCGTGGTGGGCGACCCGCTCAGCGAGCAGACCGACGTCTCGTCAGTGATCTCGCAGAACGAGCGCGACCGCGTCAAGGGCTGGGTCGACGAAGCTGTCGCCCAGGGCGGACGCATCGTCGCTGGTGGTGACATCGACGACAACGGTGTGCTGGTCCCCACGGTTATCGCTGATGCCAAGCCAGAGATGCAGGTGTGCATCAACGAGGTGTTCGGCCCGGTTGTGGCGATCCAGGCGATCGACTCGGTCGATGAGGGGCTGAAGATCGCCAACGACACCGCCTACGGCTTGCAGGCGGCGATCTTCACCAACGACATCTCCACCGCGTTCGAGGCGGTGCGCACCCTCGACTTCGGCGGCGTCCTCGTCAACGAGGTGCCCACGTGGCGGGCCGACCAGATGCCCTATGGCGGCATCCGTGACTCGGGCAACACCCGCGAGGGCCCGGCCTACTCAGTGCAGGAAATGACCGAGACACGCCTGGTCATCATCGAGACCTCTCGCTAGCGGCACGGCCTGGTCATCATCGAGACCTCTCGCTAGCGCGAGGGGGAGTGGCATCAGGGTCGATTCCCAGGCGGCGGTAGGCCAGTTCGACGGCCCGCGATCGCGGGCCAAGGATCGCCTGCAGCGAACGCAGAGTCGTGGCACACACGGCCGAATCGGCTCTTTCCACTGCTGCCGGGCGGGCACTCGAGCCCAGCGCGTCGTGTGCCCAGCCGGGCAGCAGGTCGGTTGCCGCCCGGACGAGCACCTCGTACGGGCCCCACGCTCCGATCGGCAGAGCCCGGCCGGGGAATCGTAGGAACTTGGCCACCGCACGCGCATCAGGGCCGCCGGCGACCTCGCCGGAGAACGAGTCAAACGCCTCGGCGAGCTCGGCAACCGTGGTCGGGGGGTTCTCGACACCGAGAGCGCTCGCGAGCTGACCCATCTCCGCCACGTACTGGTCGGCGTCCACCTGGCCACGCCCGAAGCGTTGGTAGGCGACGAGCATCGAGTCGGTGAGCCCTATGTGCACCCAGAGCAGCAGGCGCGGGTCTTGTGCCGAGTAGCGGCGGCCGTCGGGAGCCGTGCCGGACACGCGTTCGTGGACGCTGCGCACCATCGCGGCAGTCTGCTCGGCCTGGGTGCTCGAGCCGAAGGTCGACGTGGTGACGTAGAGGTTGGTGCGCTGTAGGCGTCCAAGTGGGTCGGTGCGGTAGGTGGAGTGCTGCTCGACGCCCGCGAGCGCCAACGGGTGGCAGGCCTGCAGCAGCAGCGCGCGTGGGCCGCCGACGAGCGTTGCGAGCGAACTGTTGACCTCCCAGGTGGCGCTACCGGGACCGAACCAGCCGGCGTCGCCGTCAGTGCCGATTGCCTTGACCCACGCGGGCTCGCCGTCAGGGTCTCCGGACAAGATGACTCGGAAAGTACGCCGGATGGCGTCCCGGGTGGGGGCGATCAGGGGCAGACTGCTCATCACACCAGGATGCCGAAGTCTGGTCGGCGCCGCAGGTCGAGGAGGGGCATGCACCCCAGCAACATCCGTGTTCAGCAGGCGTTGGACGCCGCGGGCATCACCGCTGAGGTGCGTCGGCTGCCTGAGTCGACGCATACGGCGGTCGCCGCAGCCGAGGTCCTGGGGTGCGTAGTGGGTGCGATCGCGAACAGCCTGGTCTTCATGGCCGATGATGCGCCCCTGCTGGTGATGGCCAGTGGTGCGGCCAAGGTCGACACCGCTCGGGTGGCGGACGTGGTGTCGGTGCAGCAGGTGCGGCGAGCCACGCCCGAAGAGGTGCGGGCGGCCACGGGGTTTCCGATCGGCGGCGTCGCGCCGGTGGGGCACCCGTCCCCGTTGCAGACCCTGATCGACGTCGATCTCGAGCTGTTCCCCGAGATCTGGGCGGCGGGCGGCACCCCCGACAGCATCGTCGGACTCACCTACGTGGGACTAGTGACCGCCACCGGGGGAACCCCCACCCGAGTCCGCTAGCGCAACAGCGCCACCCCAAGACCCGCCGAGTGCTCACCTGATGGTTGCGTATCTCGACCGAAGGGACGCCCACCAGCCGCATGCACGACGAGAACGCACCCAGTGAGGTGACCACGCGGTCGGTCAGCAACGAAGTTGGCACTCGACGGGCGATGTCAGCCCCAAGTGAGCACTCGGCGGGCAGGTGCGGGCTACGAGCGGAGCGATCCCAGGACGTCGATGCCCACCTTGAGGAACTTCTTCCAGTCCCCTGGATCGGGCGGGTAGAAGATGAACTCGGTGAAGCCGAGCGGCGCGAACTGCTCGACCAGGCGTGGTACCGCTCCAGGGTCGGTCCACGCGTCGAACGCCTCATCAAAGGCGAGCAGCGAGCGCGTCAACGACTCGGGCTCACGACCTATCTCGGCGAGGTAGTCGTCGAGCATCGCTGTCCGTTCGCTGATCTGCCGGTGCCACTCGTCGATGTCGGTGATGTCGATCCACGCATTCCAGGTGTCGGCCATGCGCGCTGCCATCTTGGTGATGCGCGGTCCGTTGCCCGCCAGCGCCAGCGGGAGTCGAGGCTTCTGGACGCAGCCCGGCGCCATGGCGGCGTTCTCGTAGGAGGTGAACTGCCCGGTGAAGTCGCTGGTGTCCTGGCGCAGCAGCCGATCGATCACCTGGGTGCCCTCTTCGAGTCGGTCGACCCGCTCTTTGGCAGGCATCTCGTAGGTCGCGCGTCCGACCATGAGCTGGTCGTCGACCTGCCCGCAGCCGAGCCCGAGCACGAACCGGCCGTTGCTGAGCTGGTCGACGCTCATCGCGAAGCGGGCCACCTGCACGGGGTCGCGCCAAGCGAGGTTGGTGACCATCATTCCCAGCTCGAGGTCGTCGGTCTCGGACGCGAGGGCGCCCAGGGTGACCCACGGGTCGAGGAGCGGAGACGAGCGGTCGCGCCAGTCGCCGAGCGTGTCGCCGATCCAGGCGGCGTCGAAGTCGGTGTCCTCCATCCGCAGGGCGAGGTCGCGGCCGTGCTCGGGGCCGCTGGGAATGACATAGACACCAAAGGAGAGGTCTGGCATGCCCGTGATCGTGCCACAGTCCGGGCAAGGCACACTTGAGGCCATGCGACTCCGGATCCCGGCTCTTCTTGCCAGTGTCTGCGCTCTTGTGCTCCTGGGATCAGGTGGCGTGGGCCCAGTAGAGGCAGGCTCGACTAGCTCCAAGCCCAAGGTGGTCCGCATCGTCTCGGTCGGAGATATCGCCTGCGACCCCAGTAGTCCGTACATCAAGAAGCCGGGCTACTGCCAGCACGATCGGGTCGGCGCGCTGGTCAAGCGCATGGTGAAGCGGGGAGCCGACTCGTTCGTCACGCTGGGCGACGCCCAGTACGAGACCGCGAAGTACAAGGCCTTCCGCGCTGAGTTCCACCCCGCTTTCCGCGACGTCCGATCGGTGACGAAAGCAGTGGCGGGCAACCATGAGTACTACACCAACGGGGCGCGAGGTCACTTCCGCTACTGGGGCAAACGCGCGGGCACGCGCAAACAGCCTTGGCGCACGTACACGCCCGTCGCTGGGTGGCGGGTCCTCCTGCTCGACTCGAACTGTGAGCGTGTCGGGGGGTGCGGTCCGAGACTCGCCGACAGGGCAAGTGGCTGAAGTCGCGTACTGGATCCGCAACTCGCGTACGTGCACCGTCGCAATGTGGCATCACCCGCTGCAGACGTCGGGCGCTTACGCAGGAAACATCGACAGCGGTCGCACGCGCTCGAGCTGTGGAAGATCGCCAATGCGGGCGGAGTCGATGTGGTCCTCAATGGCCACGACCACATTTACGAGCGCTTCGCCAAGACGCAGCGACATCCAGCAGTTCGTCGTGGGAACGGGTGGAAAGAACCACTACGACATCACGACCAAGTCGCCGGGCAGCAAGAAGCGGATCGGCGATCGCTACGGCGTCCTACGTCTCGATCTATTGAGCGACGGCACGTACACAGCATGCATTCGTGACGACCGCCGGCAACGTGGTCGACAGAGGCCGCAATACCTGTAGCAACGAGCCCCAGCGCTGACGACGCCTAGGGCTCTGCGCGCGTAGCGCACGGTGCGGACAAGCCCGTGCTGCTGCCCGGGCCTTCTTCACCGCCCGTGCAGCTGCCACTTCAGCGTCGATCACCGGAAATCCCCACCCGTCGAGCGTGATGAGGTCGGGTGCGACCAACGCGCACATTCCGACTCCGTCGCACGCCGCGGCGTCGATGCTCAGCGTCTCTTGTCGGCTCATGCGGCAACCCGTCCTGGCACAGTGATGTCGTGGCGACGGGCACAGGTGCTGCGCCGCCGGTGGGCTGGGAGGTCGGCGGCAAACACCTGCAGCGCAGACCCGAGCATCCGGAGCGCGCCATCGGGGTGATGGCAGGCGCCGCGTCCAACAACCGTGGCCGAGATGTTGGCGAGCCGTGCCGAGTCACCGCGACGGGCCCGGCCATCGGCGACCCGTGTCATGACATCGGCCAGCGCGTCGAGGCCGAACAGGCATGGGCCGCACTGTCGCGCACTGGACGCCGCCAGGTACTGCAGAATCTGAGCTGTGGCCGCCAGCCCGCAGCTGGACCGCGGGAGTGCCATCACAATGCCGGCGCTGGCCACCCGTTCGAGGTCGCCGAGCGACTGCGAAGCGACGTCATCCCAGCGATGCCAGGATCCGCCGTATCCGCCGAGCAAGAGCGCCTGCGCATCGCCCCCGGCGGCGGCGACCAGCGACGCCATCGTCTGGTCAGGCGCAGCTTCGACGACGGTCTTCCCTGACGACGTCGTAATGGTGAGCAGACGACTGTCTGCAGGCTCACCATTGGACGCTGCCAGTGCGACGCGGGCGATGGTCTCGACGTTGTGCACCAAGGTGGGCCGACCGTCGACGCCACTGACGGCCGCTGGCGTGGTGCGAGTGACAGGGAGCGCGGGCCCGCCGGATAGTGCGCGCACAATCGCACTCGACTCACCGCTCAGATACCGGGCCGGACCCTCGGCGATTCTGAGGGGGATGTCGGGCACACCTGCTGCGCGGCGTTCGACGATCGCCCGCTCGATGGCTACGCGGCTGTGCGCGGCTCCGTGGTGGAGCCAGATGATGCCCTCAACGCTGCCGGTGGCGCGGGCGGTGGCGTTGAGGCCGTCGAGGACCAGGTGTGGGCGAAGCTGCAGCAGCGCAGCGTCCTTGGCGCTGGCCGGCTCACTCTCGGCGCCGTTGGCCACAACGAGGCCGCCGCCTCCGGCGTCAATGGCCGACTGCCACTTGCGAGCTGTGGGGAAGAAGGCGCCTCCGTAGCCGCGCAGATCGGTGTCGCGCACACGGGCGAGCACCTCGGCCGCGTCGAGCCGGGTTGGTCGTCGGTCGCGGTGCTCGCTGAGTGACTCGCCGACATCCATCGCCACGCGGTGGACGCCGATCGGCACGGCGGTATCGAAGATCCTCACCTTCGGTCCTCCCCGAGCGTGGACCGGAGGGGAGGCGTCATGTAGCGGCTGATGGCCGTGGCCACCACCAAGAGCGCCGAGCCGGCGTACCAGAACCACAGGGCGGCGGAGTCGGTGCCGGCGAGGACGCCATGAGCCCAGACGGCTGCGTAGATCACCAGGGTGGTGTGGTGGATCGGCCACCAGACTCGGCCGAGGCGCCCGGCGAACCGTGCCGTCAGACCCGCCACCAAACCGGCGTACAGGCCGAGCCAGCCCAGCGTGACCGGCAGCGGCCGGTACTCGGCGCCCAAGGGAAGGACGACGCCGGACCAGCCGACCCCTGCGTAGTCGTCCAGGGCGAGGACCACGACGTGCAACGTGATGAACACGAGCGTGAACGTCGCAAGGCCCACATGGACGCGAAGCATCGTGGCGCGCGGCAGGGAGCGAAGTGCGGTTCCACGCGGATGGGCCAGAAGGAGCCCGAGCATCACAAGGGCAGTCAGCAGGAACATGCCGGCCAGGCCCGACACCCGCGCCAGGAGCCACTTCGGGTGCTCACCGCCGGCGACCTGCAGCGCGACCCAACCGATCGCCCACCCGGCTACGAGGGCGCCGAATGCAACAGCCACCGCTGAGACCCAGGGGTGCCAGGGGGAGTTCGAGGTCGAAGGTCGCGTGGGCTCAACCAGCTGCGGTCTATGCGTCATGGACGTCCCGCTCCCAGATCAAATGGCGCGTGAGCGCGGGGCTGTGCGCGGTCCGACCGTCGGTGGTTACCCAGTAGGCGGCGAGGTCTTCTGTTCGGCAGACGTCTGCGACGGCCTCCCGACCAGCGATGAGCAGTGATTTGCTCCACACCTCGGCGGTCACGGTCGAGTCGGCGATCACCGTGACCGACTGCAGCCCCCGGCGGCCGGACGCCCCGTTCGAGGATCGATCAGGTGGTGACGCAGCTCGCCGTCCTGCACCCAGCGGCGCCGACCGGTCGACGAGGTCGCACAGCTGCCCGACCACATCTGCAGCACCGCGAGTGTGCGGGTGGGGTCGCTGGGGTCTTCGATGGCGGCCGTCCACCCGTCACCGTCCGGGCCATCGCCCGATACGGCTAGGTCTCCACCGGCGTTGACGAGGAAGCTGGGAAGCTCCGTTGCGAGGAGGGCAGCGGCGGCGTCCACGCACCAGCCCTTCCCGATGCCCCCTAGGTCGATGGGATCTGGTCCGAGCTCGATCGTGGTGCGACTGGTGTCGACGCGTGGTCGCCAGGTGGTGACCACCGGAGAACTGGAGTCTCCTCCCGCCAAAGCACGTGACTCTGATGGCAAGTCGTCGAAACTGCGGTCGTAGCCGGCGGACACCAGGCCTTGAAGAATTCGTGGATCGAAGAGTCCACCGGTCAAGGCGTAGGCGTCGCGAGCGGCAGCAACGATCGATGCGCACTCCGGCGCCACCTGGTGCGCGGTCGCTGGGTCCTCGTTCGCCCGCATCAGGTCGCTGTCCTGGCGAAAGCGCGTGCATGAGCGCTCAACGCGTGTGAACAGAGACTCGACCTGGCCGCTCAGCGTCGCGACGTCGACCCCGTCCGGCAGCTGGACCGTGACCGCGGTGCCCATCGCCGCGAACGTGTGGCGAGTCCACGTCCGTTGGTCGGTGCTGGCCACCATCAGGACCCGCCAGTGCTCGTGTTCGCGGTGGGTGCGGGAGCAGGGGCAGGCTTGGGCGCCGCGGCGCCTCCGCCGCTTCCGCCAGATGAACCACCGCTCGTTGAGCCTCCAGAGGTTCCGGATGTGCTGCTCGAGGTACCAGAGCTTCCGGTACTGCTGGAGTACACCGGGGAAGAGGCTGCCACGACCACCGCGTTCTTGCGGGCGTTCTGCAGACGTTCGCGTGCGTGCATGACGGCCTTCTCCAGATGCCGGACGTCGACGCGCTCGGCTGCGACGGCTTTGGTCAAGGCGCGGAGGGCTGGGTCCTTTGTCGTAGCCGGAGCCGCACTTGTTGCCGGAAGCGGAACGGCTGCGGCCGATTGGTCATCAGCGCTGATCGCCCAGCCTGTGGCGGCAACGACCGCGAGGGCTGCGACGGGCGCGGTGAGAGCCAGCGGAGAGATGGCCCTAGTCATCGTAGCCACCGTGGTCCTCGTCATCCTCGTGCTCGTCGTCGTCGTCGTACTCATCCCCGTCATCGCTCTCGTGGTCGTTCTCGTACGCGTCGTCGTCGCCTTCGTACGAGCCGTCACGGTCGTCGGAGTGTGTCTTGGTCGGCGCTGGTGCCGGTGCCGGGGAGGTCGAAGGGGTGGACGAGGAGGGGCTGCCGTCGTCGGAGTACGACGCCGCCGCCGCTCGTGCCGCCGCCGTGCGCATGCTCACCTGCTGAGTCTTGCCGCGCAGCTCGCCGAGCAGCGCCTTGAGGTGCTGGGAACGCCCATCGAGCTTGGCCAGCTCACGAGTGAGTGCCTTCATGGCTGCTGGGTCGGTGGTGGCGTCGTCGGTGGGCGTCACGGATGCGAGGGCCGGGTCGGTTGCCGAGCTGCCGACGCTGGCCAGCGCCAGACCGGCGCCCCCCAGGGCGAACGCAGCTACTGCGACGATGGACGTGAGACGAGCGATGGGATTCATGTGACAACTCCTTCGTGGGTTCTTGATGACCATCGCGCACCGAACGCCACAATCTGAGGTCGTTAACCTCGCCTTAGGGTCGGCCACAGGTGCTGACAACCGGGAATCCCCGTGGGAGGAACCATGGCGCGACAGCCGGGAGCCCCTCGCTGGTTCGAAGACGTCCCCTGGCGGCTTGGGTTCCGCATCCGGTGGCTCGCGTTCGTCTTCTTCGGCCCGGCCCAGCTCGAGGGCGACGCTGATCCGCTCGAGAGGCTCAGACGCGAGAAGCAGCGGCGCTACGCCGTGCGGGCAGCCCGTCGCAGGCTCGCCGAATGAGCAGTACTTCTGTGGGGTGAGTGACGGGACTTGAACCCGCGACATCCGCGACCACAACGCGGCGCTCTACCAGCTGAGCTACACCCACCACGGCCGTGAAGGCCGAAGGAGAGTCTAGCGGCGGGTCCTCGTGACTCCGAATCGACTCAGGGTTGCGGGTCGCCGGCCGCGTCCTGGCCAGGGGCGCTGAACCGAGCGGAGATCTTTTTGGCGGTGGCCGAGTCGGGACCGGGCTGCGGCACGAAGACCGCTGCTCGGTAGTAGGCGAGCTCGTTGATGGACTCGGTGATGTCGGCCAGGGCGCGGTGGCCACCGCGCTTGGCCGGGGCCTGGAAGTATGCCCGCGGATACCAGCGGCGCGACAGCTCTTTGATCGACGAGACGTCGATCATGCGGTAGTGCAGGAAGGCGTCGAGAGTGGTGAGGTCGCGCGCCACGAAGTTGCGGTCGGTCGCGATCGAGTTGCCTGCCATCGGCGCCTTGCGTGGCTCTGTGACGTACTCGCGGATGTAGTCGAGAGCCTGCTCCTCTGCCTCGGCCAGGGAGATGCCGCCGGCCAGCTCGTCCAGCAAGCCGGACTTCGTGTGCATGTTGCGTACGAAGTCGTCCATCTGCTCAAGGGCTGCGTCAGGGGGCTTGATCACGACGTCGACCCCGTCGCCGAGGATGTTGAGCTCGTCGTCGGTGACGAGCACGGCCAGTTCGATCAGGGCGTCGTGGACGAGGTCGAGACCGGTCATCTCGCAGTCGACCCACACCATGTGCGTGGTACTCATGGCCCGAAGGCTAGCGGGCCGGCACGACAGCGTTGCTACGCGTCGATGATGACGTCCTCGACGGGACGTCGTGGTGTCGCGGGTGCCGCTGGCGCATACCCGATGCGGAAGAGCATCTGTGGGAAGCCGATCGGCTGGTCAGGGTCGCGAACGAGCCACCGCAGGCCTGGTGCTTCAAGTGCCTGGTTCGCATATGTGGCGACCAGGCCCTCGACGGTGGCGACAAGTAGGACGCGTTGCAGCGCCTGTCCGGCGGCGATCCACGAACCCGGGTCGTCACGTGACGTCGTGAGAACAGCCAAGGTTGGGTCGTTCTCGAAGACGGCGAATCCGCGTCCTGAGATCACGCGTCCGGGAGCGAGATCGCGGTGGGGTGTGGCGGGGCTCTGGGGAATGGGCCCGAGCGAGTCGGAGGGGACGCCATCGGCGCGGCTCGACGCCACCCCGGTCCACTTCTTGGCCTCGGCGGCGACGCTGGGGTCGGCCGTGGCGTCCGCGTCGTGGATGAGGTCGACGAGTCGCCGTCGCTCGCCCGGTTCGGTGACGGGGTAGAAGATGGCGCCCTCTTGGCTAGCGGCCTCGGAGAGGGCCTCCAGGACGGCCGGGGGTACAGGCCGATCTTCGTAGGGGTTCCGGTTCGTGTGCCTGTGGGGGATGGCGGCGAAGAGCTCGTCGACCATGGCGCTCGCCGAGACCTCGCCATGCAGGTCGATCGTCGCGAGGTGGTCGGGGTCGTCGGTCGGTGCCATCGTGACGGTGCTCGTGCGGCCGAAGTGTTCTGCCGCCAAACGCAGGTTGAGCAAGGCGGCCCCGCATGACATCAGCAGCGCTCGACCGTCTGGGTCTTGGGCGTGCAACTGACGCGAAGGGTCGGCGAAGAGGTGGATCTGGTCGCCGTCGATCTTGAAGAGCCACGGCTGGGTGTTGTGCACAGACGGAGCCGCGACGGCCGCGGCGATCAGTTGACGCAACAGAGTAGGAGTCAGGTTCGCCGTCGAGGCGATCATGACTCCGTCGTCCCAGGTCGCACGATGAGGACGGGGCACTTCGCGTGGTGGAGCAGCGACCGGCTGGTCGAACCGAGCAGCATGCTCTGAATCCGCCGTGTCCGCGCGAGCCCACGACAACGAGTGCAGCGCCCTGCGAAGCCTCCGCCAGCACCTTGGCCGGCCGTCCCTGGCGCAGGCGCTGCTCTACCTGGACGTCTGGGTACTTCTCGCCGAGGCCAGCGACCGTCTCGGCCATCGCGCGCAGTTCGTCGGTGTGAGCCTCTTCGAGAAGCAGTGTGTCGGGCATGACGATTCCGGCGGTGTCGTAGTCGGGTGCGTTCCACACGTGCAGAAGAGTGAGACCTGCATGCCGCATAGAAGCCTCAGCGAAGGCGATGCGAGTGGCGTCCACCGACAGTTCGGAGCCATCGATTCCCACGACGACGCGACCGGCCTCAAGGCCGGGCTCATCGGATTCGCTTGACGGCACGACGGCGACCGGGCAGCTTGCGTGCGTGACCACTTGCTGCGTGACCGAGCCGAGGATGAACTCCGTGACGCGATCGAGGCCGGAACTCCCCACCACTACCAACGTGGCGGTCTCAGCGGCGTCCAGGAGTGCCGCCGCCGGTGTTCCGGGGTACAGCGAACCGTTGATCGTGACGTCGGGGGCGGTCGCCTGCAGGCGACCGACGGCGTTATCGAGAACCGACTGCGCGGCGTCCCGAATGCGATCATCTGAGAGGCCGACTGGTGCTGGTCCGAGCCCCACTGGAGGTAGTGGGATCGACCAGCTGTGCACGACGTCGAGTGGTACGTGCCACCGAGCCGCGACGTCCAACGCCCAGACAGCAGCATTGAACGCCTGGTCAGATCCATCAACGCCTACGACGACTGCGGGGCGGTTCGGCATGGTGATCCTCCTTGCGGGACGTTTTCAGGATCACCGTTGGGGGCGCAGCGGCTGGCAGGGACGTTGGTCCCGACTAGGGGTAGCGAAGGTCACGTGCATGGAGATGCAGGTCGAAATGGCGCCCCCGGCACGATTCGAACGTGCGACCAACTGCTTAGAAGGCAGCTGCTCTATCCACTGAGCTACGGGGGCGGGACGTGCGGGATTCCTTGTGGGAAACCTGCTGGACCCTGCCGCGATCGGTTGGGATCGGGGCGGATTAAGTCTAGGGGGCGGGCTTTGGTGCTGGTTTGGCCCCGATGGAGGCTTCCGCGATCTATTTGGTGGGCCCAGCAGGGCAGGGCGGCCAGGCACTCACAGCCGCTCGAGAATGAGGGCCATGCCCTGGCCCCCTCCGACGCACATGGTGATGAGGCCAGTTGTCTTGTCGTGCCAATCGAGGGAGTTGACCATCGTGGCCTGCAGGCGTGCGCCTGTCATACCAAAGGGATGCCCGACGGCGATGGCTCCGCCGTTGATGTTGAGACGGTCGATGTCAATGGCGAGATCTTGGTAGTGCCGGGACGACTTGCGCTGCGAACGCTTCGTTCATCTCGACCAGATCGATGTCGTTGATGCTCATGGCCGCGAGTTCGAGGGCGTTCCGTGTCGCCTGCACCGGTCCGATACCCATGATCTCCGGAGACAGACCGGAGACACCCGTCGAAACGATTCGGGCCAGCGGTCGAATGCCGAGATCAGCGGCTCTGCTGTCGGACATGATCACCACGGCTGCCGCACCGTCGTTGAGCGGGCAGGAGTTGGCTGCTGTCACGATGCCGTCGGATCGAAACACCGGTGGGAGTTCCGAAATGGAGTCGTAGGTAACACCGGAGCGCGGCCCATCGTCGGCCGCGACGACTGTCCCATCGGGTAACGCGATTGGGGTTATCTCACGTGACCAGAACCCGTCTGCGACCGCCTGCACCGCGAGGTTCTGTGAGCGAACTGCGAACTCATCCAACTCCCGCCTAGATAGGCCACGCAGTGTTGCCACGTTCTCTGCGGTCTGGCCCATGTTGATGTAGGCGTCGGGTAAGAGCCCGTCCTCCCGCGGATCGTGCCAGGCCTGGTTGGCCGTCATGGTCGATGTGGTTCGTTCCGTCGCCGCATCGAAGAGGGGATTGTGGGTGTTTGGTTGGCCGTCGGAGGTGCCGAATCCGAATCTAGACACGGTTTCGACGCCGGCAGAGATGAAGACGTGGCCCTCTCCTGCTTTGATCGCGTGCATTGCCATCCGCGTCGTCTGCACCGACGACGCGCAGTAGCGGGTGATGGTGGCGCCGGGCACGGAATCCCATCCATTCAAGACGCTGACTACGCGCGCCATGTTGTAGCCGGCCTCACCTCCTGGCATTCCGCAGCCCAGCAGAAGGTCGTCGATGGTGGAAGGGTCCAGACCTTCGACCTTGTCGACCGCGGCTTTGGCCGCCAGCGCGGCCAGATCGTCCGGGCGGACATCTCGAAGCGACCCTTTGCGGGCCCGACCAATGGGGGTTCGGGCGCAGGAGACGATGACGGCTTCAGGCATCCGTGCCACGTGGGCCCCCGACCCGGGCATGCACGGCTAACGACGGCCACGTCGCCGCCCTGAACCGGCGGATCATCAGTAGTACTTCATCGGTATGCCAGCGCGTCGCATGGCGCGCTGATCAAGCCATCGGTATGCGCGGACAGCTCCGGCAAGCCCCAATCGTCCGAGGGTTCGGCTCGGCCACTTCTTCGTCTTGCGATCGACGAACCACAAGTCTGAGTACTCGCTGGACCGCTCGAGCACCATTTCGGCGAGCACTCGACCGTTGAGGTGGGTGATGGAGACGCCGTGGCCGATATCTCCGTAGAAGCCGTAGATGCGGTCATCTACGAGGGCTCCGAGGTGTGGGATCAGTTCTGGCGTGAATGAGACGGGGCCGCCCCAGACGTGTGTGACTCTGACGTTCTTGAGGGTGGGCAGGAGTGTGCGCCACTGCTGTTTGGTGGCTGCCAGCGCCTTTAGGTCGTAGTCGCCGTCCATGTCGTTTCCTGGGCGGGTCCCAAAGTAGCCGTCATGGGCCAGGAGAAGTCGACCGTCGGGCGTGGGGTGAATCGTGTGAAACCCGTTGATCGTTGTTTGCAGTCCGCACCGGCGGTTCCATCCCAGTTCTTCCCACTGTTTGTCGGACAGGGGCTCGGTCATGGTTCCGTACACGAACACGGGGAATTGACGGCGAGGCAGCTTTGCCTCCGGAAGTCCCCGCAGCAGGTGAGTGTATGCGTTGGTGCCCAGCACGACCTTGTTGGCGGTGACCCTTCCGGCTGGGGGTGATGAGTTGGACCCCGTGGGCTGTCAACTGGCCGTCGATCACCGGAGTGCGTTCGTACACGGCCACTCCCGACGCGATGGCGAGACGCTTGAGTTCTCGGGCGTGCTTCACTGGTTGCAGGAAGGCGGTCGTCCGTTCGGCGATTCCCGCCTCGAACCAGGGGCCGTTGACCTCGCGGCGTACTTCATCCCGGTCAAGCCACTCGTGGGTGTCGCCGAACCCGGTACGACGCAACGACTCCATCTCGGCCTCGAGCGCCCCGACCCATTGGGGTCCGATGGCGACCCGGATTGCACCGTGACGACGGAAGTCGGAGTCGAGCCTGTGGGCGCTGACAATTTCCTCCACGTACGCGCACGCCCTGGTCGCGTATTCATGGGCTTCACGCGCCCGCTGCTCCCCGTAGATCTGGCGGAGCATGTCACCCCCGATCCCGAGGTGCGGCATGACCCAGCCGGAGTTGCGTCCGCTGGCGCCGAAGGCGATCTCCTCTGCCTCAATCAGTGCCACGCTCACACTGGGATCGAGCTGGCGGAGGTGCCACGCGGTCGCGAGGCCGGTGTATCCGCCGCCGATGACGGCCACGTCGACCTGTAGGTGCTCACCGAGGCTCGGGCTCGGGGTGTATGGCCCGGCGTCGTCAACCCAGAATGATCGGTTCGGAGACAGGTTCCTGTCCTTTCGCTGGCGGGGGTGGTGCTTAGCCCTTGACTCGGCTCCTAGGCGACCTGGCGGAGTAGTGAGTCCATGTCGTAGTACATCTCTCCGGCGTGGATCAGGCCGTCGGCGCCGATGTCGAGGACGAAGCAGATCGGCAGGGAGATCGGGCGGCCGGTGGCGGGGATTTCGCCGGTGAGTGTCGGGAGTGGCCCGCCGTGCGTGGCTTCCTCGACGAAGGTGGTCACGACGGTGGTATCAGCAGCGATGTGCCGAACATTGGAGAGTTTGGCATCGGGAAATGTGACCAGCCCTTCGGCGAACCACTCGTGAACGTCGCCATGCCCCAGTGTCGTTGCCATGGGGTGATCGACGATCTCGACGTCTGGTGCGACCAGGCCCATCAGGCCGTCGATGTCATGCGCGTTGTAGTACTCAATGAGTCTTTCCGCTGTTGCTTTGACCGTCACGACAGACCACCTTCTTCGGAGAGGAATTTTGATACTTGTCTGGCAGCGTTGAAGCCGGTTTCTATGGCACCGTCGACGAAACCGGGCCGGGACAGCGATATGTCTCCCCCCGCGAAGAAGACGCGGCCTTCCGGCCGTGTCAGCACTACGTCGTGTGTCGAGGCGTCACCGGGGCGTGGGAAGGGACTGGCATGTCGGGTCCAGGGGTCGGCCGGCCAGTTGTAGCCCGTTGAGGCCGCCACTTCGGCGTCGGGAAACCAGCGGTGAATCTCCTGCTGGACGGCAGCCGTATCCGTGCCGTCTAGCCAGTTGCTACCGCTGCCAAATCCAACCACCAGCGCGGTCCCATCGGGTAGCTCGTCTACCTTCACCAGGGAGTGCAACCGTTCGACCGGTCCCAGTGCGAAGAATCCTGAGGGCACTCCGCGCACCAGGGCCCAGACCTTGCTTCCTTCACCGTGTGACCGCGATGCGGCGGAGAGCAGTCGCCGCTCATCCAGTGCCGGGGTGAAGCTGACATCGGAAAGAACCGCGATCGGGGCCGCCCACACCACCGCCCGGGCCGTCACCTCTCCGTCGGGCGTTTGCAGTGTCACGCCGTTGTCGTCCTGCTGAATGCCGGTCACCGGGCTGTTGAGTCGGATCTCCGCCCCAGAATCGGACTGCGATGCGCTGGACCAGGTCGGTTGTGCCGTTCTCCAGGATGACGTTGTCGCCGGCGAGGTAGCGGTAAAGGCCGCCGTCGGCCGCGACCATGCGGGCGAGGTAGAGCAGGCTTCGTTCGTCGTCGCGTGACACCAACCATGGCGCAAGTGCCAGCGAGACGAGATGCCTGAGGTCCTCTGATACACCTTGCGTCCGCAGCCAATCATCGACTGAGACATCAAGACGCGCGCCCTCGGACCCGGGGTACTGCTCAGCCCAGGGGAGCGACAGATCGATGGCGTCGGAGATGGCGCGGAGGGCGACGACGAGATCTTCGATCTGTGACACGTCCTCATGTGTGACAGGTAGGGCTCCCTCGTGGACGGAACCGTCTCGCTGAATCCAGTGCGTGCCATCGAGCCCACCGGCGTAGACGTGGTAGGGCACTCCGTAGCGCGTGATTTCTCCGAACACGTTCGAGTACTCGGTGTTGAAGAACTGACAGCCCATCTCCAGCCCACCCACCCCAGGCAGCGCATCGGGGTCGAACCAGGCGCGTCCGCCAAGGCGGTCTCGGGCCTCGAGCAGCAGTGTCCGGTGACCTAGGCGTGCAGTTTCCCGGAGTGTGGTCGCACCGGCGAACCCGCCACCCACCACCACGACGTCGTACATGGACCACGACCCTTCCGAGCGAGCACCAGCCGATCACAGGATTTCGTCTGGAAAGTACGATGGACGTACAAACCCGATGCGTCAAGCCCTTTAGATGGACAAATATCGCGATTTGGCACGCAATCCGCTCTTGACAGGTGTTCTTAGTGCGGTCATCGTACTGACATGGCATCCCGGAATTCGTCCCGTCGCATGGGTTCGTCCTCCTCGTCGAGCGAGGCACCCAGTGACGGAGATTCGGTGAAGAGCGAAGGCAAGACCGACCGCACCTGGGGTCGTCGCCGTCGAGGTACTCAGATCGACGAGCTCGATCTGGGCATTCTCGCCGAACTGCAGGAGGACGGCCGAAGGCCGTTCAAGCACATTGCGCAAGAACTTGGGGTGTCCGAAGGAGCGGTTCGGCAACGTGTCACGCGCATGAAGGACGCGGGGATCTTGCACATCGTGGCCAACGTGTCCAGCAATGCTTTGGGGCTACGCCTCGTGGCCACGGCCCTCATCAAAGTGAGCGGCGAGGTCACCCCCGTGGCCGACCAGCTCGCTGAGTGCCCGGCGATTGAGTACATCGTCATCACCGGTGGTTCCTTCGACATCATGGCTGAACTCGTCTGCGAGGACACCGATGAGCTGCTCGAAGTACTGAACACCAAAGTGCGCGCACTCGCTGGGGTCATGAGTGTCGACCTGTTGATGCATCTGGATCTGCACAAGTGGGAGTTCGAGTGGGGCCGCCGCATGCTCGGTCAGGACGACATGGCCGGTCAGATGTGAAGGCTCACGTAGCACCGTCAGCGTCACCAGCCGGTAGGCGCTAGAGACAGCAGGGAGAACACACGTGTCCGCACAACCTCGCTACCGCGCCATTCTGCTTGCCGTCGGTGCACTGGCTCTCGTCCTCACCTCGTGCGCCGACACGCCAGAGGAAGCCGCCGGGCCAGACGCTTCGGCAGCTCCGAGCGGCACGCCCGCGGATTCGACTCTCGAGCCGGTTCGCGTCGGCTTCATCAGTCAGGAGAAGGAGCTGCTGAGCATCGGTGAGGCACGGGTAGCAGCCGAGGCTGGCGTCGCCTACGTCAACGCCGAGCTGGGTGGGGTGAACGGTCATCCGGTCGAGCTGGAGGTCTGCCTCGCGGGGGACTCTCCCGAAAGCGCAGTGTCGTGCGCGGAGAAGCTGATCAACGACGAGTCCATCCTGATGGCGATCACTGCCACCTACAGCGATCCCGCAGTCCTCAGACTCGCTTCGAAGTCCGGCCTGCCCGTGATCACCACCAATACCACGCCCAAACGACTGGCAGGTCTCCTCGGCTTGGGCCTTCGACGCTGGGGTGGCCTCGTTGGTCCAGGGAGCCGCAACCTTCCTTCACGATGAGGAAGAGGCCTCGACAGCGGTACTGCTGTGCGCCGACGACCCCGGGATCATGGAGCTGTGCGACTTTGGTTCGTTCGTGTTCGCCGAGGCCGGAATCGACGTGAAGAGCATCGTTCCGGTGAGCCTGGACCAGGCGGACGCGACGGGAACGGTCGCTGCGGCAGGTATCGAGGACGTCGATGCAGTCGGACTGGTGTTGGACCGGTCCCAGTGTCTGCCCGTCGCTGAGGCGTTGGAATTCGAAGCTGTGGAACAGCCCGTCCTGTCGTTCGACGCCTGCCTGCGCCCGGAGACCATCGAGATCAGGTCAGGTCGACGGCTGGTACGAGATGGTGGCGTCGGGACTGGCGACAGAAGGCTCTGACAAGCCCGGTATGGACGAAGGCCAACGGATCCTCGAGACGTACAGTACCGACGATCCGTACCCCTACGGCTTTGCGCCGTACGGGTTGGCGGGAGCAGTCGGCGCCTCGTTGGCGCTCACTGCTGTCCCCTACGAAGACCTGAGCCGAAAGACGGCTGACACTGCACTCGGCGAGCTTTCTGAGGACTTCGGGTGGTACCCACCGATCGACTGCCCCGGGCCAAAGCCATTCCCCGGTGCATGCGTGCGTCAGGTCACCGTCGTACAGACCGAGGGCGACACTCTGGTGCTGGCGGACACCATCGACATCGACGTGTCGGCATTCGAGGCCTTGCTGTAGTGGTGCAGCGATGGATCGACACCCGGAGCTGTCGGCGTGGCTGAGTACGGTCAGTTCGCACTGCTCGGTGTCGGCGCGGGCGCGATTATCGCTGCGATCTCACTCGGGTTGGTGCTGATCCATCGATCGACCGGGGTCGTGCACTTCGGGTACGGAGCCGTAGCCACCTACGTCGCCTACGTCTACGCGTCACTCCGAGACACCGGCGCATACCCGATCCCGCCGTTGCCCAACCCGCTGTCGCTGATCGAAGCAGGTCTGGGATGGGTGGGCATCCACGTGGCGATGCCAGACATCCCGACCAGTCTGCAGTTCACCACCGGTGACTCAGGCCCGGTCATCGCGGTGTTGCTGGCGTTGACGACCGCGGTGATACTCGGTCTGCTCAGCCACTTCCTGGTGTTCCGTCCACTCCGGTACGCCCCAGACCTAGCCAAGATCGTTGCCTCGGTCGGCGTCATGCTCGTGCTGGTGGCCGCCGTGGTGCTCCGCTTCGGATCGGGGTCGCTGCGAGTCCCCGACCTGCTGCCCGATGGAGTGGTCGAGGTGGCCGGAGCGCGCATCCCACAGGACCGGTTCTGGCTGCTGCTGGTCGTCGCAGTGTTGAGCTTGGGGTTGTGGGCTACCTTCAAGTTCTCACGGTTCGGAATCGCCACGCGGGCGGCGGCCGAGGACGAGAAGCTTGGCGGCCCTCAAGGGCGTGTCAGCCGATCTGCAGGCGGGCACGAGTTGGGTCTGGCCAGTCTCATGGCCGGGTTCGTGGGAATCCTTGTCGCCCAGATCTCGGGTCTGAGCCCGATGCGCCTGACGCTCTTGGTCATCCCGGCGCTCGGTGCCGCACTGATGGCGGGCTTTTCCTCGTTCATCGTGGCGGCCACCACTGGAGTAGCGATCGGTATGACCGAGAGTGTTCTCATCTTGGCGCAGCAACGCGTCGATTGGCTGCCCGCGGTCGATCTGCCCAGCATCTCTGCCCTTCCTCGTCATCGCTGCCGCCATGCTGGTGCGCGGTGAGGCGCTGCCATCTCGGGGTGCGGTCGAGCTCGGAAGACTGCCTCAAGCGGTGGCGTGGCGAATCAGGCCGCTGCTCACCCTCGGTGTGGTGGCGGGTCTCGCGGCACTTATGGTCGTTGCGCCCTTCGAGATTCGCGCCGGTCTCAACAACTCCATGATCGCCGTGCTTGCTGGCACTGTCCCTGGTGGTCGTCACCGGCTTTGTCGGCCAGGTCTCCCTCGCACAGATGAGTGTGGCCGGGATTGCGGCCTTTGGTGTAGGCACCTTCTCGAGCGAGTGGGGATTGCCACTCGTCGCTCTCGCTGCCGATGGCGGTGCTCGCGGCTACCGCCTTTCGGGATCCTGCTCTCGCTGCCCTCGCTCAGAACTCGAGGGGCCAGCCTCGCGGTGCTGACACTGGCCGCCGCGGTCGCGCTGCAGTCGGTGGTTCTCGACCGTGACGGCTGGTTCGGGAGTCCAACCAGCCAGGACGCAAGCACCCCCTCACTGCTCGGACTGGATCTGGGCCCCTCGGCGTCGTTCCCAGGCGGTGACGGCAAGATTCCCTCAGCCTCATTTGGGCTACTGGTACTGGTGGTCACCACGGCTGGCGGTGCTGTTCGTTATCCACCTGCAGGAGCTCTCGCCTCGGCCAGCAGATGCTGGCATTGCGTTCAGACGAGCGTGCAGCCGCCGGTGTGGGCGTCGACGTAGCCAAGGTCAAGATCGCAGCCTTCGCCTTCGCCGGTGCTCTCGCCGGTCTTGGGGGCGCACTGAAGGCGTATGAGCTGGGCACGTTCTCGTCCGACACGTTCTCGGTGCTTGCGTCTCTAACGCTGCTTGCCTACGCATACCTGGGGGGCATATCCACGGTAGGCGGGTCGTTCTGGGCCGGTGCCCTGGCCACGGGAGGTCTGGCCGCTGTGCTCACTGACCGAGCCGTCGAGCTCGGTCAGTACGAGGCGTACGTGGCAGGCGTGGTACTAGTCGCCACCGCGGTCAGTAGCAACGAGGGGATCGACGGTGCCAACCGCGCTCTCATGCAGATGGCTCCGGGATTGGCGTGCCGACCGTGCGGCAACGCGCGCTTCGCCCGATCGAAGAACGGCGAAGGAGGTGAAGGTATGAGCGAGCCAGTCCTCGAAACCCGCAAACTCACCGTGCGGTTCGGCGGCGTCACTGCCCTTGACTCAGTCTCACTGGCATGCCGTCCAGGTGAGATCGCGGGTCTCATCGGACCCAACGGGGCCGGCAAGACCACCTTCCTCGATGCCGTCTGCGGATTCTTGCCGAAGAACGTCACCGGTGAGGTTCTGCTCGAGGGAAGGGACGTCACTGGCTTGTCACCTCACCGACTGGCCCGTCGCGGACTCGGTCGGACCTGGCAGTCGGTTGACCTGTTCGACGACCTCGACATTCGCGGCAACCTAGAGGTGGCGGCCGGGGGTCTTACCTTCTTCGGGGCCCTGGGCGAGATGCTCAGCAGGCGACGTCCCATCCCCGCGGTGGAGGAGACTCTGCAGATGCTGGGCATGGAGACTACGGCCACCCAGCTGCCCAGCTCACTGACCCAACGGGACCGGAAACTTGTCGGCATTGGCCGGGCTGCAGCGGGGGACCAGCGCTACTCATGCTCGATGAGCCTGCCGCTGGACTCGATCGCTCCGAGACCGAAGACCTAGCGGACGGCCTGCGAGAACTCCGCGAGCGGGGTCAGAGCGTCTTACTCATCGACCACGACATGTCCTTGGTGCTCTCGGTGTGCGACGTGATCCACGTGCTCGACTTCGGTCGAGTCATCGCGACGGGTACCGCGGCAGACATCCGAAGCGACCCCCAAGTGACCGAGGCCTACCTTGGCGGTTCTGCGGAGACGGCCTCATGAGTGGCCACCTGCTCGAGATGCACTCGGTCAGCGTCGGCTACGGGCGTACCCCGGTGGTCCGTGACCTGGACCTCTCGGTCGCGCAGGGCGAGGTCGTGGCCCTACTTGGTCCCAACGGCGCCGGCAAGACGACGACGTTGCTCGCGATCTCGGGACTGGCCCGACGGATGAGTGGCACGATCGAGGTGCTGGGAGACTCGGTACCGTCGCTGCGTCGGCTCATCGGTTGGCGCGCGTGGCGTCGCACACGTGCCTGAGAGCCGAAGCATCTTCCGACAACTGACGGTACGAGAGAACCTGATGGTGTCCGGGGGGCGCCGCCGGTCATTTGAGCCCGCACTCGAGCTGTTTCCCGCGCTGGTACCACTTCTCGGTCGCAAAGCAGGGCTGCTGTCTGGCGGTGAGCGTCAGATGCTCGCGCTCGGGGGCGCGATTCTCGCTGACCCAAAGCTACTGATGGTCGACGAGCTGAGCCTGGGCTTGGCGCCGCAGATTTACGGGCAACTGGTGCCGGTCATGCGTCGGATCGCGCAGGCGACCGGCGCCGGTGTGCTCATGGTCGAGCAGCACGCTGACCTTGCCCTCGCCCACTCGGACCGCGCGTACGTCCTGGTCCACGGTGATGTCGTGCAGGAGGGCCGATCGCATGACCTCCGCCAGAACCGTGCACTCCTGCGCGACAGTTATCTGGGGAAGTCACCATGACCTGACAGACCCCCATCGCTCCCGGTCGCCGATACGGTGGTGGCGTTCCTCGTCCATCTCTCCCAGAGTGACGAGGATCTGGGAACCGCACGTCACGCGTCTTCTGCGCTGCAACATCTGGCATGTCCGGGGTAGTCACCGTGATCTGCTCGTGGACACGGGACTCGGAGTCGCACCGTTGAGGTCGGCCTTTCCTGAACTGTTCGATCGTGAGCCCATCGTCGTTGCGACGCATGCCCATCACGACCATGTCGGTGGTCTTCACGAGTTCCACGAACGTCGCGGCCATCGACTTGGAGTCGGGACTGGTCGCAGAACCACCCGAGGGGTCGCTCCTGGCACAGATCTCTCACCTGACGAGTTCCGTCACTTGGTGGAGGTCGGCTACGAAGTACCAGAGATCTTCGTCGACGCAGTTCCCGACGCGCGATATGACGTGCAGAGCTACCAGGCCGTGGCGGCTCCGCTAACCGACTGGTGGATGCCGGGGACGTGATCGACCTCGGTGACGTACGCCTCGTCGTACTTCATCTTCCGGGGCACACACCGGGCAGCATCGGCCTCTTCGATGAGGCCTCCGGAGCACTGTTCTCCGGTGACGCCATTTACGACGGACCGCTCCTGGACGACCTGCCGGAGTCCGATCCGCAGGACTACGTGGAGACCATGAAGGCGCTGCTGGAACTCCCTGTCAACGTCGTCTACGCCGGACACGACCAGGTCTTCGGTCGTGACCGACTGACCCAGCTCGCAACCCAATACATCGACGGCCGGGCCTCCGTGCCTGTCAGTGACGATTCGAAGGAGACGCTCGTGACCCATCCCGCGATTGAGCCCTACCTTGAGCAATTCGACCTGCTCGACAAACCACTCGACGAGGCCCGGGGACTTCCGAACGCCTTCTACACCGATCCCGAGCTCTTCGCGCTCGAGCAGGAGCGGATCTTCAGGCGCTCCTGGATGGTGTCCTGCTTCGTCCACGACCTCACGCCCGGCATCGGCCCTCCCGATCGTCGTCGGCGGGCCAGCCCGTTGTCGTCGTTGCCGACGAGGGGGGAGTCATTCGTGCTTTCCACAACGTGTCGGCCTTCGATGGCTGTGAGGTCGTGCTTCACCGCAGTTCCGACCTGGATGCCATCGTCGGGCCGTACCACGGGTGGCGCTGGAGTCTCAGCGGTGCATTACAGGCTGCTCCCTACCTCCACGGGCGAGCCGATTGCACGGAGGAGGAGATCAAGGCGCTGGATGGGGATCTCACGCCCAGTGGCGGTCGCCACCTGGCACGACCTCGTGTTCGTGAACCTGTCTCCGGAACCGGCACCGTTCGAGAGCTACATCGCACCGCTTGTGGAGCGCCTGCATGGCACCGATCTCGGTGTCTTCATCCCGGCACGGCACCCAGACGGATCGCGAGCGACCAGCCAGTACGAGGTCCGTGGAAACTGGAAGATCGTCTTCGAGAATGACGTCGAACTGCTCCACGAGCCCTTCGTCCACGCCTTCTACCGCGCGCACCCGGAGATCTCGCCGAAGGTGGACGCCGAGGGCAGGCCGACTGCAGTCGAGGTGTCAGATCGTGGGCTCTACGGCTTCAACGTTCCGGCGACCATGTACTTCGACGAGGAGTTCCTATCCAGCGGTCCATGCGCCATCACCGCTGCTGGCGAACGCTTCCCTGAAATTCACATCTACGACGCCTACCCCAACCTCGCCATCGGCTTGGCGCCGAACAGTCTCACCTTCACGATCATCGAACCCTTGGCGGCCGACCACACGCGAATGACGAACTACTACTACGTGCACCGTGACACCGCCCCAGGGCCGGAGGCTCTGGCTGAACTCGAAGAGACGATCGACATCTACGAAGGTGCACGGATCGAGGACGACGTGGTCGTGGAGTCTGTGCAGCGCGGCCGGATGTCCTCGTCATTCGGCAGCACCGCCTACTCACCATTCTGGTTCTCGCTCCTGCGTGACTTCCACCGCCAGGTCCGCGACGACCTGACGCATCCATAGAGCCTCAGCTCCCCGTCGAAAGGCAGATGATGTCCACCCTGACCGTAGTGACCCTGAAAGAGCGCCCCGACCTGGCAGCGGCAGTGGCCGACGCCGAGACCGAAGGCTTCCCCGAGTTCTTGCTACACGACCCGGTGTGGGAGGCAACGCTGCCGCCAGCGATGGAGCGATACCCAGAGTGCCAGTTGTTCCTCATGGAGGACGACGAACCAGTCTTTGTCGGCAACGCGGTGCGCTTCCCATGGGATGGGGATCCCGAGTCATTGCCTGCGGGAACCCACGCCGCGCTCGAACTGAGCCTTGAGTGCTCGATCGAGGACGCGACGACACTGTGCGGTGTCCAAGGGGTGGCACTAGGGAAGGGCAAGGGGTCGGGCCGCTCCGAAGATCTGATGGCCGCCTTTCAGGATCTGGCGCGTCGTCATGATTGGCGCTGCGTCATTCCAGTACGAACCCTGGTCAAAGACCAGTACCCGTTGATCCCCATGGCGGACTACTTGACGTGGCAGTCCGAAGGAGGAGAGGCCTTCGACCCGTGGCTTCGCATCCAAGAACGCGTCGGGGGTAGAAGGCTAAGGTCGTCGAGGATGCGCTGGTCATCGAAGCTCCCGTCGACGACTGGGAAACATGGACTGAGCTGTCCATGCCGACATCGGGGCAGTACGTCATCTCGGGCGGTCAGTCACCCCTCGTGGTCGATCGGGAGCGCGGCACCGGGCGGTACTCCGAGACGCATGTCTGGTACGAGTACCCGATCTCATCATCCGATGGCTGATCGGCAGGTACCCGACCGTGCCCGAGTAGTGGTGGTCGGCGGGGGAATCGTCGGCTGCTCCATCGCCTACCACCTCGTGAGAAGAGGCTGGACCGACGTCCTCCTCCTCGAACGCAACACCCTCACGTCCGGAACGACGTGGCACGCCGCCGGACTGATCACCCAAGCCAGACCCACCGCCGGCATGCGCCGGATCGTTCGTGACAGCCTCGAAGTCTTCTCAGAGCTCGAGGCCGAGACCGGTATCGGCTTCCAGACAACCGGCACCATCCATCTCGCGTCGACGCGTGATCGATGGGAAGAGCTACTGCGACAGGCAGCGACCATGAAGCCCGATGGGATCGACGCCCATCCCCTCGACCCCGACGCGATAGTCGAACACTTCCCCCTTCTTGATCCTGCCGGCCTGATCGGGGGCGTGCACTACCCCAAGGACGGCCGGGGCAACGCCACCGACACCACTCTCGCGCTGGCTAGAGCGGCCAAAGCTGGAGGAGCCACGGTCATCGAGGGTGTGACCGTCACCGACGTGGTCGTTCGAAACGGACAGGCTCAAGGGGTCCGCACGCCTGCGGGCGACGTCGAGTCGGAGTTCGTCATCAACGCAACCGGGATGTGGGGCCGTCAGTTCGCTGCTTCACATGGGGTCTCGCTTCCACTTCAAGCCCTCGAGCACTACTACCTGGTCACCGACGATTTCCCCGGGATCGGTAACGGCTGGCCGACCCTGAAGAGCTCGGATGACTGCGCCTATGTGAAGGATGACGCCGGCAAGCTCATGGTGGGCTTCTTCGAACCAGGAAGCGTCCCTTGGGAGCCGCACCGAATCCCTGAGGACGTCGAGTTCGCGACACTGTCGGGGGAGTGGGAACACCTGATGCCCCACTTCGAACGGATCGCCAAACGCATCCCTGGGATCGCTGACCTCGGGGTGCGGCTCTTCTTCTGCGGCCCAGAGAGCTTCACCCCCGATGGCGTCTATCACCTCGGCGAAGTCGACGAACTACGCAACTACTTTGTGGCCGCCGGATTCAACTCGATCGGCTTCCTCAGTGGCCCAGGAGCAGGTCGATACATCGCTGACTGGCTGATCGACGGGTACCCGCCCTACGCACTCACCGAAGCGGACCCGAGACGCACCCAGCCTTACCAGCGAAACCGTCGCTACCTCCAAGAGCGCGTCACTGAGACCCTCGACGTGTCCTACGGAATCCACTGGCCATTCGAGCAGCGCGAGACCGCGCGCGGGATCAGACGATCTCCGCTGCATGACCGGGTGGAAGCGGCAGGGGCCGTCTTCGGCCAGGGCCAGGGCCAGGGCCAGGGCCATGGCCAGGGCCAGGGCCAGGGCCAGGGCGGCCAGGGCCAGGGCCATGGCCATGAAAAAAAAAAAAAAAAAAAAAAGGCAGCCATGTTTTTTTTTTTT
>CAVPLY010000015.1:0-16404 GCA_963706045.1 uncultured Actinomycetota bacterium
CCAGGGCCGCGTCAGCACCTCGTCCCGAGAGCGCCTCGGCGACCTGGTCCTCGACGTGGCTGAGCAGCGTTTCTGGGTCACCCCGTCGCGACCCGTCGCGGCTGCGGACGACCGTTGCAATGGCCGAGGCGCGGTGGAGCTGCGCGCGTCGTTCAGACAGCTCGCCCTCGTCGGCGTCCGGAAAGGCCAGCATCAGGCCATAGGCAGCGGCCAGCTCGAGAAAGGCTGAGCCGACGCGGCGGCCGGCGCGGCCGGCATCCAGGCCGCTGACCCCCGCCGACAGCGCGCTGCTCGTCTCAGCACCCATCGGGTGCACCAGTTGCGAGGCGAACGTGAGCGCCTGCACCCACCGGCCGGACAGCCAACAGGCCGCCACGCACGTCTCGACAAGGTCTGCGAGCCGCTCGGCCGAGGCCGCCCACTCGAGCCAAGCACCCAGGCCGTTCCGCACCGCCACCTCGGCCAGATGGTGGTCGGATGAGTCGACGACCGCTCCGGGCTCACGACAGTGCACGCACTGCGGCTCGCACCACTGATGGACGGCCAGCATCACGTCGAGCACAGAGTCGCCGAGGAACTCAAGGCGCTGGAACGTCCGGCCACGACCATCGCGCACGGCCAGCAACGTGGGTTCGTCGGGTATCTGCCCCAACACCCCGGTGATCTGCGTGCGCTCATGCTGCGAGATCGACAACCGAAGCTCAGGCGGCGGCGTGCTGGGCAGTGTCACGCGGACACAACCAGCCGACTCGAGCCGTCTCGGTTCGGAATGACCGTGACACGTTCGCTGATCCGCTCCTTGAGCTCGGGAACATGGCTGACGATCCCGACCACCCGGCCACTCGTACCAAGCCCCGAAAGGACAGACAACACCTGATCGAGGGTGTCGGGGTCAAGCGATCCGAACCCCTCGTCGACGAAGAGAGTGCCCAGATCGACTCCCCCGGCCTCGGCCGTGACCACGTCGGCGAGCCCGAGCGCCAACGCCAGTGAGCAGTAGAAGGTCTCGCCCCCCGAGAGCGTCTTGGGGTCGCGCTCCTGATCGCTGTGGGTGTCTTGGACGCGCAACCCTAGACCGGACTTGCGGTTGCCCTCGCGGTCTTCGCGGTGCACCAAGGCGTAGCGTCCGTCGCTCATGGTGGCTAACCGCTCGTTGGCTGAGGCGACGACATCTGCGAAGCGTTCGCGCAGGACGAAGGTGGGCAGGCTCATCGACTTCGCGTTGTCAGGTGAAGCGCCACCCACCAGATCGGCCATGCGAATGAGAGGGGCGGTGCCTGCCGTGACCTCGGCTTGCACGGACAGAGTCGCCTTGATGGCGCCGGCTCGGGCTCTTGAGTCGTCGAGACGCTGCCGCAGGTTGGCCGCGGCCTCTTGAGTCTGCTCATACGTGGCACTGGCCTCGACAGCCTGAGCCTCGGCGGCTGCCACTTCGACGACCTCATCGCTCTTGACGTCGAGCAGCTCGGGCGATGCCAGCTCAGCATCGATGTCACGACGTCTTTGCCGCACACGCTCTATCTCGTGCGCAATGCGGCTGCGCTCCTCATCACTGAGGCGAGATGCCACCACGTCATCGCGCGTCGTGAAGGGCGAGGCAGCCAGAGCATGACCCCACTCGGCGGTCCTGGTGGCGAGATCGGCTCTCGCTGAGTCGAGCGCCTTGGCTGCATCGGACGCGTTGTGCCATTCATCAGCCTCGCCCAGCAACGCTGCCACGCGGTCAGCGATCGCGCTGTGGCCGTCGAGGGCGTCGGCCACCTTCTGCCGGTCGGCAGCAAGTGCTGCCACCGCCGACGACGCCTCAGACTCGAGCCGCGTGGTCTCAGCGGCCAACGCGTCACGGCGCGACTGGTACTCGGTGAGTCGCTCCTCGATCGCCGAGATCTCTCCTTCCAGCCGGGAGACTTCCTGAGTGGCAATGTCGAGATCGGCGACCGCGAGATCAGCGTTGACCTTGCGCGACTGCGCGTCGGCGACACTGACACCACCGCTGCGACCACGTAGCTCGGCGAGTTCAGACTCAATCCGAGAGACCTGCGCCGTTGCCTCTTCCAGTGCTGAGGTGGCGTCAGCCAGGGCCTTGGCAGCGGTGTCAACGGCAGCCCGGTCGACGTCGCCCGCTCGTCGAGACGCCGGACGGGGATGTTCTCGCGACCCACACACCGGGCACGGCGCATCGTCGACGAGGGCGCTCGCCAGCTGCCCCGCCATCCCATCGAGGAATCGAGACCGGATCTCGGTCTCCTCTACCCTTCGGTGCTGGGCGAACTGTCGGGCCTTCTCGGCCGCAGCGCCCGCTGCAAGTGCCGCCTCCTGCCGAGACTCCAGCTCGTTGGCGGCAGCCACGACGGCGGCTGCCGCCTCGCTTTCGGTCACGGCCCCCGCGTGCTTTCCACGAAGCGTCAAGGCGGCCGCCAGCTGTTCGCGCAGTTCGGCCAGCTCTTGCGGAGCCAGCACTATCGCCTCATCGACTGCTCGTCGGTTCTTCGTCGCCTCGTCACGAGCCTGCGCGAGATCAGACACTGCCTGGGTACGGGCGGGAAGCTGACGTTCGAGATCAGTCAGCGTGCTCAGCCCAGCAGCAGCATCGCGCAGCGAACGCTCGAGCTGCGGCCAGGCGCTCGGATCGGCGTCAGGCACGGCCACCTGGGCTTTTCGCCGGTCGAGCTCGGCGGACGCCGCGTCGCGCCTGGTCTCGGCAGCCACGATCCCGTCGAGCAACGGCGTCAACCGGGCAGCCTCGACTGCCTGTTCAAGCACGACGGCCAGGCGCTCTTGCTCATCGCGGTCGGCGTCGAGCGTCGCGAGCTCGCTGCGCAGCGCTGTGACGCGTAGCCGCGACCGCTCACGGGCTCGCCGCTCGACGAGACGCTCGCGGGCCTGGTCTGCGGCCAACTCGGCCGCTTTCACTGCCACAACGGCACCCTCGACCTCGGCCGACAGTCGTGACAGCTGCCCAGCCACCTCGTCGACCAGCGCACCGCCCTCGCGCCCAGCCAGCGCCGCTTCGGCGGCGTCATCGAGGCCGGCGGCCCCGCAATACGCGCTAACGGCTGCCGACACGTCGTGAGCAGAGTCGGCTCGCTGCTGCTTGGCCACCTTGCGTTGCTCAACGAGGCGGTCGAGCACGGCGTCGTAGATCTCGGTGCCAAAGAGCTTCTGCAGCAGCTCGCGTCGCACTTCGGGTGCCGAACGCAGGAAGGTCGCGAACTCGCCCTGCGGCAGAACCACCGTCTGGACGAACTGCTCGTGGGTAAGGCCGACAATGCGGTTGATCTCGGCCCCCACCTCTTCGATCCGCGTCGAAATGGGCTCTGCGCCCTCGGCGGACTCGTCGGGTGACAGGAGGCGCCAGAGCTTGGCCGAGGCGTTCTCGGTGGTCATTCCCTCGCCGCGCCGCTTGGCACGCTCGTGCTTTGGAGTGCGGCGGATTCGATACATGCCATTCGCCGTGCTGAAGTCGAGCTCGACGAAAGGAGTGGTCTCGGCGTCGGCGACGTCGGAGTGCATGCGGTCAGCACTCGACGACCGGCCGGCAACATCGCCATAGAGCGCGAAGACGATCGCGTCGATCAGCGTTGACTTACCGGCCCCGGTGGGACCTTCAAGAAGAAAGAGCCCAGATGCGCTCAGACGCTCGACATCGACCTCGCAGACACCGGCGAACGGGCCGATTGCACAGAGGGTGAGGCGATGCAGCTGCATCAGGCGCTCCGCCCATCAGCCAGCACACGCTCGTAGGCGGCCTCGAACACGGCGAGTTCTTCCGGGGTGATGTCGCCGCCAGTGACGTAGTGGACGAACGCCTCGGCAACCTCACTGGGTTGGCTCGGCACCTCGGTTGACCCGGTACGTCGCTCGACGAGCGGCCCGCTGACAGGAACATGCCGAACCACCAGAGCCTCGGGAAACCGCTCTCGAACCCGTGCCTGCAGATCAGGTGGTCGGGCGGAGTCGGTCACCGTCACCTGAACCCAGGAGCCTGCGTGCGCTTCGTACTCCGGAGAGCTGAGGACCTGGTGCAGGCTGCCTTGAATGCTGGCCATCGGCTTCGGTTGATCGAGCGGCACCGAGCGCACCGAGGACAGACCACCGGCATCGAGCTCGACGACGAGCACCTGCTTAGCCTGGTGAACCTCACTGAAGGAGTACCGCAACGGCGAACCCGAGTAGCGGACGCGGTCACCGTCGACTCGTTGTGAGCCGTGTAGATGGCCGAGCGCGACGTAGTCGACCCCGCTGAAGACGTCGGCGGCAACGCTTTCGACGCCGCCAACGCGGATGTCACGTTCACTGTCGCTGCGGATGGCTTCGGCCGCCGCACCCGCGACGACGAACGCGTGCGCCATCACCACCCCCCTCGTCGACGAGTTCACGAGGCGACGCTCGTCGAGGTCGCGACGGACGCGCTGCATAGCCGCAGCCAGGACCGCCTCATGCGAACGCGGTAGGGGTTCGCCGTCGTCGCTCAGGGCTCGACGCGACATGTCGGGGTCGAGGAACGGAATGGGGTAGATCGCGACAGGGCCGTGGGCGTCCTCGAGAACGATCGGGGTGCCGACGTGACTCACCTCACTCGCGATGTGCACCCCTTCGCGGTAGAGGTCTGCGCCGACTCCCAGCCGGGTGGCGGAGTCGTGGTTGCCGGGGATGACGACGATTGGCGCGAGTGCGGAGAGTTCGCCGAGCATCCGGGACCAGAGCCGCACGGAGGCAACGGGAGGAACCGCCCGATCAAAGATGTCTCCGCTGATGAGGACGGCATCCACCTCTTCGACCTCGGCCGTCGCCGCGATCTGGGCGAGGACGGCCTCTTGCGCCTCGTGGAGGTCGATGCCGTGCAGTCCACGGCCAAGATGCCAGTCAGAGGTGTGCAACAGGCGCATAGGTGGACGCTACCGACCACCGCCGACAGATCGCGGGAGGCGTGCGGCGCCCGAACGACACGTCCCCCTGATGCCAGCCAGAGGCGCCGGACGATCAGTAGATCTGCGCCTCGCTGCCCATGGCAGCCGCAACCTCAGGAGCAGCATTCAGCGGCGCGGCCACCACGGCGTTCCCGTTCCTCACCCATCCGATGGCCGAGCTCGTCAGCGGATCCTGCAGCAGATCATTGACCCAGGCCTCGGCCTCCTCAGGAGAGGCAAAGATCCGGACGGCCACACTCGCGTTGCAGGTGGCCACATCTCCGGAGACGGCAGTCCCACTGCATGAGATGCCCCCTTCTTCGAGAGCATTGAGCACGACCGTGGGATCAGACACGGTCTGCGGCAGGCCACTCTCGGCCGAGCCGCCAAGAGCACCGGCAGCCCACACTGCGCCACCGGCAATTGCTACCGCCAGGACCGCCCCGACAACGATCTTGGGTCCTCGACCGCGCCGAGTCGGCCGGTCACCCTCGGCCTCGGCGTCACCTTCGGGGACGCCTTCGGCATCCTCGTCAACGGCAACACGGTCCAGCTCGGGGTCGAGCGCTAGCTCGACCGACGCGTCATCAGTCGCCGGTTCAGCGGCGTCGAAGACACCGTCTTCGGTGGCCCCGACAACGACGGGGTTCTTGCCAGCGGACACGTGACCTCCCAATAAGTCCTTGCTCTGGAATCGGTTGCCGCGACCTCGACCCTTCGCCGTGGTCACCCGAACGGTCTAGTACGCGGCCTGAGCTCCCAACTCCAGCCCGGAAACGGCGTTTCACGGTCAACCTCGGGCCCCGAGAAGCCGAAAGAGAAAGGGGACTTGGGGCAAAGGCGGGAAGGGGCTTGTGCATGTCGGCAACAGCAGACCGGATCGACATCTTGGATGAGGCCGGACGTTCGATCGGGTGGGTCGATCCTCGGTCCGGCGCCCGAAACCTGCTCAACCCCGCTCACGCCAAGGAGTTCGACGAGATGGTCGACTTCTGGATGACTACTGCGGGCGTCGACGGCCCTCAGGAGGGCTCGTCCGCACCCACCGATCGGATGTCGGTGGCCGAGCTCCGATTCCCCGATCCCCCGGTGATTCGCAGTTTGCTGATCCCGTTGCGCCCCCTCAGCTGACAGTCTTCGGCAAGATGGGGGGGTGACCGACTCCCCCCTCTGGACTCCAGACCCCGATCAGGTTCGACGTACGCAGCTCGACGCCTTCCGACGCGAGATCGCGTCCGCACACGGCATCGACCTTCCTGACTCCGCGGCACTGCATACGTGGTCCACCACGCAGGTCGGCGATTTCTGGGACGCGGTCTTCGAGCGGTGGATCGTCGGCGACCGTGGCGGGCCAGCGGTGCGCAACGTGGACGACATGGAACGCACGTCATTCTTCCCCGGTGCGGCCGTCAACTACGCGGAGAACCTGCTCGCAGGTGCCACAGCGGCGCCAGGAGGTCCTGACCCTGTCGCCGTGACATTCGTTCGCGAGGACGACATCCGTCGCACGCTCACCTGGGCCGAGCTGAGCGACCAGGCTTTCGCATTCGCTGGCTTCCTCCGCGAGCAAGGGGTCGGACCCGGCGACCGAGTCGCCGCATGGCTGCCGAACACCCCTGAGGTTCTTGTCGCCATGCTCGGCACCTCTTTGCTGGGGGCCGTGTTCACCTCGACCTCTCCCGACTTCGGTGTCGCCGGCGTCCTCGACCGCTTCGGTCAGGTCGAGCCGACGGTCCTTGTCGGCACAGACGGCTATGTCTACGCCGGCAAGCACCAGCCACGCCTCGAGCGCTTGTCGGAAGTAGCGGCCGGTCTGCCCACTGTGCGCACCACCGTTGTGGTGGAAGAGCTCGAGCCCTCCCCCGACACTTCCTCCATCCCCAACGCGGTTCTCTGGTCGGAGGCGTTGCGACAGGGCGCCGAGCTGCCACGGCCAGAGGTCGTGCGGCAACCGGTCGATGCCCCCGGATTCATTCTCTACAGCTCAGGAACGACGGGAGCCCCCAAGTGCATCGTGCACAGCGGAGCCGGCCTGGCGTTGAAGCACGCCGTCGAGCAACGTCTGCAGAGCGACATCGGCCCCGGCGATGTCGTCTTCTACTTCACCACCTGCGGCTGGATGATGTGGAACTGGCTGGTGTCGGCTCTGTCATGCGGCGCCTCACTGGTGCTGTACGACGGATCGCCCTTCCACCCTGAGCCCGATCGGCTCTGGGATCTCGTCGACGACCTCGGCATCACGTTCTTCGGCACCTCCGCCAAGTACATCGACGCCTCACGGAAGGCCGGCGTCACACCGCGCGAGACGCACGACCTCGACACACTCCGCACCATCGCGTCCACCGGGTCACCGCTGGTCGATGAGGGCTTTGAGTACGTCTACACGTCCGTCAAGGCCGATTTGCACCTGGCCTCAATCTCGGGAGGCACCGACATCTGCGGCTGCTTCGTGGCAGGCGACCCGACGCGTCCGGTCTACCGCGGCGAGATCCAGGGACCGGTGCTCGGCATGGCTGTCGATGTCTACGACGAGGACGGCTCCTCGCTGCGCGGCACTCCCGGCGTCCATGGCGAGCTCGTGTGCACGGCCCCGTTCCCGTCGATGCCCGTCAGCTTCTGGAACGACCCGCAGGGCGAGCGGTACCACGACGCGTACTTCAGCCGGTTTCCTGGTATCTGGGCACATGGAGACTTTGCCTCGTGGACGGTGCACGACGGTCTGGTCATCCATGGGCGCTCGGACGCCACCCTCAACGCCGGCGGCGTGCGCATCGGAACGGCTGAGATCTATCGCCAGGTCGAGCGACTGCCTGATGTGACCGAGGCACTGGCGGTCGGTCAGGCCTGGGACGACGACACCCGGATCGTGCTCTTCGTGCGCCTCGCCGAAGGCTCCGAGCTGGACGACACCCTCGTCACCACGATCAAGCGATCGTTGCGCGAGAACTGCTCACCGCGACACGTCCCGGCAAAGATCATCGCGGTTGCAGACCTGCCGCGTACCCGCAGCAACAAGCTGGCCGAGCTGGCGGTTGCTGACGTCATCCATGGACGCGACGTGCGCAACAAGGAGGCGCTTGCGAATCCCGAGTCGTTGGAGTACTTCGCCGACCTGCCGGCGCTGAATTCCGTAGGTGCCGTCAGGCTCCTGCTGGGGCGTTCTTGCAGCTCTGCGAGCCGGCGTCGAGCACCTCGAAGGTACTGGAGTCGATGAACGCATAGTCGTACATGCCATCGGAAGTAAGAGTCAACCGCAGGACACCGACACGATCATCGAAGCGCACTTGGCTCATCGGAGCAGGTGACCCGAGGTTGTACGGCGCCTTGCCGCCGCTGCCGACAACGAACTGCGTCATGCCAGTGATCGGTGCGAAGCGCTCGTAGATGTGGTCGTGACCGTTCAGCACCACGTCGACACCACCGGCATCGGACAGGTCCCACAGCGGCTGCGCGCGCTCGATCGTCGCCTCATCGCCGTTGTACTTGCCTGAGGTGTGTAGCGGATGATGCCAGGCCGCAATTGAACACTTCTCTTTGGAGAGCTTCAGCTCATTGGCGAGCCACTGGCCCTGGGCGGAGTCAGGTCCACAACCACCGACGAACTCGCAGTTGGAGTCGAGGAGGTAGACCCGCCACCCGTCGACCGGGCTGAACGAGCGCCAGGGCTCGCCAGCGCTGCCCGCTCGGTCTCCAAAGTAGTCGAAGTATCCTGCGGCTCCCTCACTGTTCCACTCGTGGTTGCCGGCGATGGGTTCGGTGATGGGCCGGAACTTGCCGAACCACTTGTCGTAGACCGTGTCGAACTTGTCCAGCGTTCCGTCCTCGTACTGGATGTCACCGAGCGGCACGAACCACTCCGCTCCATCGTGCACAAGCCGGCTCGTCAACCTGGCGACCTCCTCGTGACGGCAGAATCGCGGGTCGTCGAACACCGGGCTTGTCGGGTCGCACGCGAGGTCCCCGACCGTCACGATCTCGGCGCTTTCGACGTCGGGATTGGCGGCGTCCGGACCAGCGGTGGACTGCGTCGGTGCCGGAGATGGTGAACTGGGGGCGGCCCCACCTGATCCAACCGAGCACGCACCAAGCAGCACAGCCGCACTCACCGCCAGCGCAAAGGCACGCGTCGTTGCAGTACGGCTCTTGATGGTGACCCCCGCCCATTCGTGGCGCATCGACACCCGGACCCCTCAGTGTCACCCATGCTGAGGCGAGCACGGACCAGGGCCTCCTCCACTCACTCGATGAGGTGAGTGAGCACCACGGACGGCACCCACGGTCACACGCACCCTCATACCCGCCGAGTGCGCACCTGGTTGTGGAAATCCGACGCCGAGTGCGCCCTGACGTGGCGCCTCGTTGCTGTTGATCGGCCAAGCGGGCGATAGCGGTTCGCAGCCGGGTGACGCGAGCCAGGCGTGGCACCCGTTCGGTGCAGTAAGGCAGAACTCCCCTCCACCGAATCTCTAGGTGTGAACCAAGGGGATGCGTCGGCCGGCAACAACGAGGGGGGAGCAACCGACATGGTGATGACCCTGCTTCATGAACATATTCCGCTCTCGCTGTTGTACGACCTCTCGAATCCAGAGGGACCTGAGTCTTGGGAAATCCTGGCTGTGGAACGCGGCTGGCTTGACCCTCAGAGCCTCGACCGCCGCCGGTGCGCACCCGTCTGAGGTCGATTTAGAGAGGCGAAGGTGCGCTGCTAGAGTTCTCTCTGCTCCACTGGCCGCTCGGCTTCGTGGGGCATCGCGCCGCTAGCTCAACTGGCAGAGCAGCGGACTCTTAATCCGCGGGTTCGGGGTTCGAGTCCCTGGCGGCGCACCCGTTCAGAAATTCTGCTACTCGCGCTCACCCCAGTCGGTAGCAGAGTGGCCCGTTGACAAGGCCTAACCGTCATGCGGCCCTTATCCACCACCGCCTTCGAGCAGCTGAGCGACACGACAGACGTCGAGACGCTCGGTCGAGATGGTGTCCTCACCGTCCACCTCGATGCGGAGACTGCCGGGGCAGCGACCGCTAAGCGTGATCTCGCCGTCAAAGGTCGCCTGGTAGGCGGCTCCGGTCGAGATCTCTCCCTCGCAATCGACCTGTCCGCCCAGCCCGATCCGGACGCCGTCGGCGGACAGGTCGGCGCTGCAGCTCGGCGGATCGGTGATGGTGTACCCGGCCTCACCCAGCGTGCGCTCCACGGCCTGGCCCACTGTCGCGGCGGCGGCGTCCGTGGACAGCTGGTCGACTGCACTCTGCGCGTCGTCGACGGCCCGCTGGGCACTGTCGATCGCATCGTTGGCACCGCAACCGCTGAGCAGCAGCACTCCGACCAGCCCGATCACAACCACGCCCGCCCGGTGCATAACCCGAAATCTGTTTCGCATCACTCCACTCTACGCGAAGCCTGACCACCGCGAAGCGAGCGAAGACCGAGACCTGGTCGACCGGGGACTTCACATCTGGTGGGGATACTGGTCGGACGCGATCCGCGGTGGCCCTGCTCCTGTCAGTGGCGAGCGTGTGGTTGACCGGGTGCACCGCCTCCCAGGGGTCAGACGAACAGGAGTACGTGCCCTCAAGTCAGATCCAGTCGTCCAATGAGCGCGCTCCCTAAGAGTGCGTCGACTCTGACGATGCCACGCGGGCAAGCATCGAGGGCACTCCGGTGTGGGCGAGGTTCTGCCCGGGACGAGGCAGGCGCACGGCGCCGGCCGAGGGGCCGTCCGACGCGCTGACCATGCACGTGGAACTCCTCGCCGGCCTGGTCGAGCTGCGCGACGGTGAATACCCAGCCGAGGCGCACTGCAGCAGGACATGGGGCCGCACCTACCGAGTCCAGATCGGCTACGCCGATGGCGGTGTCGCCTACATCGCCGGACACACCGACCCCGACTGTGTCGGACAGTTGGAGCCAAACGGCACCAGGGTCGGCGGCCCCGATGAGCTCGGTGTGTACGGGTTGCTCATGACAGCGTTCGGGCGTCAGTACGCCACCGAGTTCGACACCGCCACGAGTGACCTCCCGCGAGCATCCCCAGAATCGTCACTCCCGTTGTGAGCAACTGGAGCAGCATCGGGACTTCTGGCGTCTCTGGTGACTCCTTCGCCATGTGCGCGAACTGTCCAGGGAGAGACAGGGTCCGAAACACGGCCAGGACAAAGAGCCTCACGCCCCGGAGAGCAGGACGCTGCCGATCCAGTCGCCCTCGTCCACTCCCGGGGGAATGGCGAACACCGCCGAGCCGATCGGGGTCGTCCAGGTGTTGAGCAGGTCGAGCGACGCCAACCTGCGTTGCACCGGGAGGAACTGACGAGCGATGTCGGCCTGGAAGGTGCAGAAGATCAGACCGATGTCGGAGATCTCGTCAGGGCTGACCGGGGTGTCGTCGTAGGAGTACCCCCTCCGTAGGAACCGTTCGCCAGAATGACGCGCCCTGGCTCGCCGGATGTGGGCGAACTCGGGGATCTTCTTTAGCCCCAGCTCACCTTCCGCCCGCAGGTCCGGCGTCGAGTCCTCGGTTCCCCCGCTGAGCGGAGCCCCGTCGGACAGCCGGCGTCCGATCGCCTGCTCGCGGTCGTCACGGTCGAGGGCATCCCACCCGTCGAGGTCGAACCTGATCCGCCGAACCACCATCGTCGTGCCACCGTCGAACCAGTCCGGGCCGTTGGACGCCCAGACGACGCTCGCGAAGTCGTCGGTCCCAGGATCCGGGTTCACCGTCCCGTCAACCTGTCCGAAGAGGTTGCGCCCCGTGGCTCCTTCAGGCGTCGCGCCCCTGGCCTCACGGAACCCGCGCTGGACCCACCGCACCTGCGCGAAGGCTCGGCCGTCCCGCAGCAGCAACCGGGTCGCGTGAGCGAGCGTCACCTGGTCGTCGGCGCCCACCTGGAGCATGAGGTCACCGCCAGACCAGCGCTCCTGCAGCCGGTCGATCGACAGCGGAGGGATGTCCACCAGACCCGGCGGTTGCTGGTCTTCGATCCCGAGCCGGCGGAAGAACGACGGCCCGAATCCCATGGTGACGGTGAGCCGCGAGGGACGTGCCGCCAGCTCGGGTTCCATGTCCGCCAGGGCCGGCGCTCCGGACATCAAGCGCGCCGCGTCGTCGGTCCACAGCCGGAGCAGCCGGGCCACACCCTCGCGGTCAACGCCGTCCCGCAGGTCGAGGGCGATGACGGTGTTCGCCGCAAGGGCGGGGGTCTCGACACCAGGTTGGTGTGGACCCCAGAACGGGAGGGTGTCCGACCCCCAGACCTCATTGGCGGAACCCTGAACAGCTTCGTCGGCGGCGGCGGCACCCGCGACAGCCCCGACCGCGGCGCCGCCCACGAAGGCGGCGCCGCCGGTCAGGAACTGTCGACGGGAGGGGCGCCCCGAAACGTCAGCCATCGCCCATCGAGCCGTCGTCCATCGACGAGTCGGAGTGGTAGTCCTCATCGCCGCCGGAGAACTCCTTGGCGGTGGCCGTCATGGTGATCGTCGACCCGTCGCTGAGCTCGAGCTCGAGCTCGACGACGTCGCCGGGCTCGATCGGCTCGGTGACGTCCATCAGCATGATGTGGTCGCCACCTGGCTCGAGCGTGGCGGAGCCGCCGGCGGGGATCGGGATGCCGCCCTCCTTGGGCTGCATCACCATCTCGCCGTCCTTCATCACGACCTCGTGGATCTCGACCATCGCTGACGCGTCGGTGGTCGCGGCGACCAGGCTCACGTCGTCGTCGGTCGTGTTCGTCAGCGTTCCGAAGGCGGCAGTCATGTCGGAGTCGACCGCCTTCACCCACGCGTCAGAAGCGGCGACGTCCTCGGACGTTGCGCCCGACGACGTCGCCGCGTCGTCCTCGCCGCAGGCAGCAAGGCCGACGGAGAGACTCGCGGCGGCGACCACGGCCAGCAGGCGGGCCGCTCGGGGTAGGGCATGGGAGTACATGGAGAACCTCTTCCTTGTTCGAGGGACACAGCGGAGCCACCGACGAGCAGTGGCTGCCGGCGGATGTCAGATCAAGGAGAGGTGCGGGGGTCCGCGTGGGTCGGATGTACGAACCAGCGGAAGTGCAAGTCGAAGCCCTGAGCTGCCGGCATACCGGGCGGCCGAGGGAGTCGGAAGCTCGAGCAGCTCTGGGCCGACGAACAGCCGTCGCAACAGCGCGGCGAACCAGAGGAGTGCTCGCTCGGCTCCCCTGAGCCACAGGACGACCAACGCGAGCCCAACGACGTGCCAGCTGAGCATCGCGGTCTCGGCGGTGGACGCCGCGGCCGCGGTCGGTGAGACAGCGGCGATGACGGGGTCACCGGAGCCGACGGCACCGGCATGGTCTCCCGGGTGACCGCCGGACGAGGCCAGCGAGACGTGGACGAGGGCCTGGACGGGCACCAACGTCGCCACCAGTCGCGCCAGCGTCCACTCGCGAAGAGAGAAACCAACGGTCACCGCAGCGACCAGGATCAGGACGAAGGCCGTGGATCCCGTGACGGCTGCCGATCCCCCGGCGGCGAGGTGGGCTGACACCGGCAGCGCGGCACCGGCGACGGCGACCGTCAACCCCCGCGTCAGCTGCAACCCGCGACCAGTGACCACCTGTGCATCGTACGCAGCCAGCGAGAGGTGCCCGATGATGGTGCCCGTGAGTCTGGACAGGCGGCTGCGCGAGCAAGTGACGCGAGCCATCAGGGACGCCACCGAACGCGCTGTGGTCCCTCGGTTCCAGGCCCTCGAGGCGCACGCGATCTCCGAGAAGTCCCCCGGTGACTGGGTCACCGATGCCGACCACGAGTGCGAGGAGCTGCTCACGGCGTCGCTTCTCGAGATCGAGCCCGGGGTCCCCGTCGTCGGCGAGGAGGCGTCTGCCGCCGACCGTACGCTGCTGGACGAGGGCCACCGCCACGACCGTGTCTGGCTGGTCGACCCGGTGGACGGGACCAGAGCATTCATCGAGGGCAGCCCCGACTTCGCGACAATGGTGGCGCTCGTCGAGAACGGCGTGACGACGGCGTCCTGGATCTGGCAGCCCATCCACGGCCGGATGTTCACCGCGGTCAGGAGCGGTGGTGCGCACTGCGACGGACGCCGCATGCCTCGGGCAGGCGACCCCGGTCCCCGGGAGAGCTGGCGCGGGCTGCTGCGCACCCACGCCATGCCCAAGGCGCTGCGCGCCGCGTCGGACGCAGGGCTCGAACGGGCCGGACTGCGCCACACACCGGTCACCGCAGCCGGCGTCACCTATCCGCGCGCGGCCACCGGTGAGCTGGCCTATGCGCTCTACTGGCGGACGCTCCCGTGGGACCACGCGCCAGGTGCCCTGCTCGCCGAGGAGGCCGGACTGACCGTGGCCCGCCTCGACGGCACCCCCTACCGGCCGTGGGACGGACGCTCCGGGCTGCTGACTGCGGCAGACCGGCCAGTGTGGGACTCGGTGCGGGCGGCCCTGCCCGACACCGTCGAGAAGTGACGGCGACAAAGACTCAAGTTCTGGTCGAGAGTTGCCGAACTACATGAGTGTGATTACCACTCCAGGGACGACGCGAGCCTGGTCGCTGCTGCGCGCCGGAGTCCCCCTCAGCCTGCTGTGCGACCTCGCCGATCCCGACGGTCCCCCGTCCCGGGAGATCCTGACGTCCGAGGCCGTGGCCGACGACGTCGCCCTCGCCCACCCAGCCGGCCGATTGATCGAGCTGCCGGAGGCTTCGATCTACACCGCATGACCCTGCTGCGTCACCGGACGCTGACCGCGACCGTCCTCGCGACCGTGTGCGGCGCGGGGTTGCTGGCCGCCGTCCCCGCGTCCGGCACCGCGCCGGACGCGACTGCTCGCGCCAGCCACGCCCGCCCCGTGGCCGGGTGTCCGGTGTTCCCCCACAACAACTACTGGCACGCCGACATCAGTGAGCTCCCCCAGCATGCCCGCAGTGACGCGTGGCTCAGCCACATGTCGCCGCGCTCGCGGCTGCACCCCGACTTCGGGCGTGCGTACGGCGAACAGGCAGTTCCCTACGGAATCCCCGTCACTGTCGTCGCGGACGCCCATCGTCGAGTCCCGGTGCGCTTCACCTACGCGCACGAGAGCGACCGCGTCCGGTACCCGCTCGGTCGCGACACCAAGATCGAGGGCGGACGTCGCTCGGACGGCGACCGCCATGCCATCGTCGTCGACAAGTCCCGCTGCCGTCTCTACGAGACGTGGAACACCCGACAGCGCGACGGCCGGTGGCACGCGGGCTCGGGCGCGGTCTGGGACCTCCGCTCCAACGCGCTTCGTCGTGACGGCTGGACATCTGCGGATGCCGCCGGCCTACCGATCCTCCCGGGCCTGCTGCGCTGGAGTGAGGTGCGGAAGGGCAGCGTGGACCATGCAATCCGTTTCACCACCGATGTCACGGACCGGCGTTACATCTGGCCAGCCCGACACCAGGCCGGCTCGGTCAGCAACCGCAGCTACCCGCCGATGGGCGCCCGCTTTCGACTGAAGGCGTCCCATGACCTGTCGCAGTACAGCCCCCGAACACGCGTCGTCCTCCGCGCCATGAAAACCTACGGCCTGGTTCTGGCCGACAACGGATCACCGTGGTACTTCCAAGGCGAGGCATCGAAGAAGTGGCCGAGCTCACTCATCAGCGACCTCAAGCAAGTACCTGCGCGAGCCTTCGTCGCCGTCGACACGTCGTCGCTCATGGTGGACGTGGACAGCGGGCGCGTTGCGCCGCAGCGGTGACCTGACACCGGATCAGACCTCACGCACCGTGCGCACGCCCAACAGCGCAGCGAACCCCAGCAGCCCGAGCCCGGCCGCGACATCGATCCCCCACAGGGCACGACGACCCAGCCGTTCGCCCGCACGAGCCGCCACGAACGCAAGTGCGACAAACCAAGCGGCGCTGCCAAGCATCACGCCGATGAGCAGCAGGCTGGCCGACCCTGCAGATCCGAGCAAAGACGCGGTGGCAGCAGCGCCGAAGATCGCCGTCCACGAAATGATCGTCAGTGGGTTCGATGCCGTGGCCACCAGGCCCGTCCGGTACGACGCAGGCAGCGTGATGACGTCCAGGGCCGCTTCTCCGCCAAGTCTCAACCGCCAGGCGTCCCGCAGCGTACGCACGCCCATCCAGGCGAGCACGGCGGCACCGGCGATGCCGAGCGCAAGACCGACCGGTCGCACTTGGATCAAGGCGGCGGCCCCGACCACGCCGAGCGCTGCGTAGAACACGTCAACGGTTGCCGCCCCTGCGCCTATGGATGCCGCCGGCCCGAACCCGTGCCGGGCAGCGGTGCGGATGCAGAGCAGCGACACCGGACCGACCTGTGCTGCCACGAACGCCCCCAGCCCAAACCCGACGATCAGGACCCTCATCACACGCTGAGCATGCCAGCCCGATGCGCGGAAGGACACTCATTTCTCCGTGAGCGCGGGGTACGCAGCCACCTATAGGTAGAGGCCGGTGCTGTCCTCGACGCGGGCAGCTGCCACTGCGTGGATGTCACGCTCACGCAGCAGGACGAGCGTCTCA
>CAVPLY010000016.1:0-16446 GCA_963706045.1 uncultured Actinomycetota bacterium
GCACCTCGTCGATCTGCATCGGCAGGACCTCGCCGTGCCGACGAGGGTCGAGGTGGCTGCGTTCCGCGAGCAGGTCGACGTCTGTGCCAGGTCCGGACCGCACCAGCCCGACAGTGGTCACGGCGGTGGCGGTGTCGAGCCCCAACAACAGCACGAGGCGACCTTATCCACCTCGGCCAGGGGGCCAGATCAGCGTCACCCGTCGTTCATCGGACACTGGCGCAACATGTACCAGGGGGTCGGTGTCTCGTTCGATCTGCACCTTGACAACCTCAGTGGACAGGGTCTCGGCCAGCCCCTCGCCCCACTCGACGACGGTCACCGACTCGGCCAGTGACGCGTCCAGATCGAGGTCATCGAGCTCGGCCAGCCCGCCCAGCCGGTACGCGTCGACATGGACGAGGTCTGGGCCGCCGACCGTCGATCGATGAACACGCGCGATGACAAACGTCGGTGACGTCACCGGACCGGCCACTCCCAGCCCAGCCGCAAGTCCTTGCGTGAACGTTGTCTTGCCCGCCCCCAGCGGACCGCTCAGCACCACGACGTCACCGGCGCGGCACTCCTTGGCGACATCGGTCGCCAGCCTTCGCATGGCGTCGGCGTCTGCCACGACGACGCGGTCGAGGTCACGGATGTTGGCCACGGTGCGAGGCTAGCGATCCGCCTCTAGAGATAGATGATCTCGGGGGCGGCGTCGGGCGTCAGTCGATGACGGGTGTCGAGCACCGGAACCGTGGACTCGCTCAGGATGCCGTAGTCGACGCCGTCGTGGTCGGTGAGCAGCAGCACCAAGTCGGCCTGCGCGAGCTCTTCGCTGTCGAGCTTCACGAGCGCAACGCCGGGCGGCGCCTGCACGGGATCGATGTGCGGGTCGACGGCACGAACGTCGGCGCCGAGCCCCACGAGCCGCTCGACCACCTGCATCGCAGGTGACTCGCGCAGGTCGGACGTGTTCTTCTTGTAGCCCAGCCCCAGCACCAGGATCCGCGCGCTGCGCACTGCACGGTCATGGTGGTTGAGCAGCAGACCGACGCGCTCGACGATGTACCGGGGCATCGACAGGTTCACTTCGTTGGCGAGCTCGATGAAGTGCAGGCTACGCCCCGACCGACGCTTGGCCTCCCAGGAGAGATACGTCGGGTCGATGGGCAGGCAGTGGCCGCCCACCCCTGGCCCGGGAAGGAACTTCATGAAGCCGAAGGGCTTGCTCGACGCAGCATCGATCGTCGCCCAGATGTCGACACCCATCTCCTTGGCAACAACCGCCAGCTCGTTGACGAGCGCGATGTTTACGTGCCGGAAGGTGTTCTCGAGCAGCTTGGAGAACTCAGCCTCCATGGGAGTCGGGACCGGCACGGTCGTCTCGATGATGGAGTCGTAGAACGCCTTCACCTTCTCCAGCGACCACTCATTGACGCCTGAGACAACCTTTGGTGTGTTGCGCAAGGTCCACACGGTGTTGCCCGGGTCGATCCGCTCGGGCGAGAAGCCCAGTGCGAAGTCAGTTCCGGCCTTCAGTCCCGATCCTTCCTCAAACATTGGCTGCAGGAAGTGCTGCGTGCTCCCGGGATAGGTCGTTGACTCGACGATGACCGTCGAGTCGGGACGCACCTTAGGCGCGAGGGAGGTACACGCCGATACCAGGAAGGACAGGTCAGGTGACGCGTCACTGAGCGGAGTGGGGACGGTGACCACGGCGACATCGAAGGCGTCGATGTCGTCATAGCTGTCGGTGATGCGGTAGGTACCAGCGGCGAGCCCGGCCTGCACCTGGCTGCTGGGAATGTCCTCGACCGGGGAGTGACCCTCGCTCAACATCCGCACGCGGCGCGGGTCGACGTCAACGCCGACAACGTCCATGCCGCGCTCGACACAGAGCATCGCGACCGGCAGGCCGACATAGCCCTGGCCAACGACGACGACCTTCATGACTCCCCCATCTGCTCGCGACAACGAGCGTCGCAGTCCACGGCCCGATCGTCACACGTGCCCGCGCCGACGCGCAGCCGAATGCGAGAAGTTCACCGGTACGACGGCTGTCAGGCCCTGATTCCAGCGCGTTTGGCCGCGGCGACGATTCCTGCGTAGACCTTCTCCGGGAGGAGCTGGCCGTGCAGTTTCGCCTCGAAGAATGGGAGCGGGTCGGTTCGGCGCACGGGAACTCGACGCAGCCTGACCGGGTCGCTCCCTGGGAGGTTTCGCCCCAGCTGACCGGTTGCCGCCGAGAGGAACCGCTCGCGAAGTGCGGGCTCCATCTGAGGAACCCGCACACCCCAGGTGTATGCGAAGTGACGCGGCGTCACATTCAGGTGCTCCTCAATCTCGGACGTGCACCGGTCCAGTTCATCCTCGGACAGCAGCTCGGGACGAACATGCGTATGCGTGTGGTTGCCGACGGTGCACAGTCCGGACTGCACCATCTCGCGGAGCTGGGCCCAGGTGAGGGCTGCCGCCCCCTGCTCCTTCGACGTCGACCCCTCCCAGCGCATCTGCTGGCCCACGTATCCAGATGTCAGGTACACCGTGAAGGGCAGCTCGCGCTCGCGAAGTATCGGCCAGGCATGCTCGTAGACGTCGGCGAAGCCGTCGTCGAAGGTCAGGACGAACGAGGGCCGCTCGTCCCCGGCCACCAGACGTCGGTGCGCCTCGTCGATCGCGACCACATCAACGCCGCTCAGTGCGGCAGCCTGTTCCCGGAACGCGTCGACCGGAACGTCCAGCTCATCGCTCGACCCGCCTCCGACCCGGTGGTAGATGAGCAGGGTGGCACCACCGGCCGGTCGACCGGCAGGAATCCGAGCCAGCCAGCGCTTCACGCGTTCACGCGGACCGTCTGATGTCATCTGTCCCCCCTCACCTGATCGAGCAACTCCCTGACAGCCCAGGCCATGGCTGTCACCATAGGACGAGACTGAGCGTAGGGGGGGATCCATGAGTCTGGCAGTCGACGACCTGGAGGTATCAGCGGTGCGGGTTCACCCGCACGGGCTAGAGCCTCTCCTCGTCGACGCGCTGACCCGGATCGATGGGCCCACCGCAGGCACCCGAGCGCCGGACGTCGCGGATGTCCACGTCGTCGGCATCGATCTCTCGTCGATCGACCGACCGATCACCGCGGCGACACCGTGGGTCGCCGTGCTTGACGTCCAGTCGACCGCCCTCGCACTGGTCGCCCGCCGCGCGGGTGCCTGCGCCATCGTCACACGTGAGGACGGGCTCGAGGCTCTGATCCGAGCACTTGAGGACGTCACCAATGGCAAAGCCTGTTCGGGTGCCACGGCTTCAGCCGACGACGGCACTGACATCTTGGGCTCCCTCAGCCCACGTCAAGTCACAGTTCTCACCCTGATCACCCAGGGGTCGTCCAACGACGAGATCGCCGCAGCACTGTCGATCTCCCCGAACACCGCCCGAACCCACGTACAGAACGTGTTGTCCAAACTCGGTGTCCGCAACAGGTTGGCAGCCGCGGCCATCGGGCGTACTGCCGGACTCAGCAGATAGCTACCCGGTCATGACCACGATCGTTCTTGTCGACGAGGATCGCTTGCTGCGGGAGTCCCTGCAGAGCGCTCTCTCCGGGAGCGGGCTGATGGCCGACATCCGGACGGCTGGTTGGCCCGACAGCGAAGCGCTTCCCGGGACGGCCGACATCGATCTGGTGGTTGTCTCCAGCAAGCTCCCCGACGCAGCCTTCGCTGATGTTTGTCGCGAATGGGCAGAGCATGCGATCGTCGTGGGTCTGTCCAAGGGCGACCACAGAGCAGAGCTGATCCTCTGCCTCGAAGCCGGAGGGGTCGGCGTCGTGACTGCCGAGTCGACGGTGCCAGATCTCGTGGGCACGATCGAAGCGGCTCTGCGCGGTGAGGCCTGCGTCCCCCGTGGCATGCTGGGTGGGTTGCTCCGCGAGTTGATCGTGCGACGCAGACGAGATGATGAGGTCACGAGTCGCTTCCAGAAGCTGACCCCGCGGGAGGCACAGGTACTCCAGGGTCTCGCAGCTGGTCAGGATGTCGAGGTCATCGCCCGGACCCTGTTCATATCGCCGCAGACCGTGCGCTCGCACTCACAGCGGATCCTGGGCAAGTTGGGCGTCCACTCCAGGGCAGAAGCCGTGACGTTGGCCCTTGACCATCACCTCGTCGAACCCACTCCAGTGCAAGGATGAGACCGTGCCCCTCGCGAACAGCAAGAACATGCCTCCGATGCGTCTCACCGGTGTCACCGTTGAGTCCCGGACGGATCGACCCCGTCTCACCAACCGGTCCGGCATGCAGACGATCGTCCTCAACGAGACCTCGCTCGCCATCTGGGATCTCTGTGACGGCGATACGACAGTCGACGAGATGGTGGAAGCCGTGGTCATCGCAAGCGGCATCTCCGAAAGCCAGGCGCGCCACGATGTCGAGTTCGCCCTAGAGGAGTTCTACCGACTCGGTGTTCTGGCTCAGTAGCTCGATGGTCACGCCTCGACGCCCGTGCTTCGCGCCACCCTCTCGAGCAAGTCGATCAAGTAGCCGTTGACGTCATCAGGCCGTTCAAGCATCAACAGGTGGCCGCCGGGGTCGAGCACCTCCAGCTCTGCGCCAGGGATGCCGCGAACCAGCAGCCTGCTGTGCTCCGGAGGTGTGAGCAGGTCTTGTGCGCCCACCAGTACGAGAGTCTCGACCCCGTGCAGCGTGGGTAGCACCTCGAACGCATCATGCTGCGTCAGCGCGGGTAGGTAGTCCGCCAGGACGTCAAGAGGTGTCGCGCTGATCATCTCAAGACTGAAGTCGACGAGCTCGACGGGAACGTCATCGGAGAAGGCATAGGTCCTGGTCACCAGGACGGCGAGGTCGCCGCCTAGCTGACGGCCCCGCTCGAGCAGCTGCGTGGTGCGTCGACCCAGCTGGATGACCGTAGGGGCTAGCCGCCGCAAGCTGCGGGCGGCAACGACGGCAGCCCCATGGTCACGTCGGCCATCTCACCTGCGGATGTCGACATGAGCGCTACACCAAGCACTCGGTCGCCGAACAGGTCTGGCGCCCGGCGGGCGAGCTCGAGGATGACCATGCCGCCCATTGAGTGACCCACCAGGACGGTTGGTTTGTCACCGACCACAGTGTCGAGCACTGTCTCCAGGTCTGCAGCCAGCTGCTCCAGCGTCGCAGTCTCGGGGGCACCTCGTCCAGATCGGCCGTGCGACCGGAGATCGTAGAACACCAGCCGTGCTGAGCCGCGCAGCGCCAACCGCTGGTAGTGAAAGCAGTCCAGGTTGAGGGCATATCCGTGGACGAAGACAAAGGTGACGTCACGCCACTTCGCCGATGCATGCGGTTCGTCCACCTCAACGTGCAGCTCGACGCCGTCGTCGAGCTGCACGTTGTGCGGTGTCCCCCGGAGCTGACCGAGCCCGAGTCGCCCACCCGGGGTCTCACCGCGACGCAGTGGACGTCCGACCACCATGCGCTCGGCCGCGACCCCCGCAGCCGTACCGATGGCCGCAGCCGCCAGCGCAGCTGCGGCCATCCCGGCCCGACGAGCTGGGTTCACGACGCAGGTCCTCCGAGGTATCGGCGTCTGATGCGTGGGCCCATCCGCGTGACGATCTCGTACGAAATCGTTCCAGTGGCGTCCGCCCAGTCCTGGGCGGTTGGCTCGCCGGAGTTCCCTGGGCCGAACAGCGAGACCACATCACCGGCGGCGACCGGGTCGTCTCCGAGATCGACGACGAACTGGTCCATGCAGACGACGCCGGCAATCGTGCGCGTCCGGCCACCCACCCGCACCGGCCCGACGTTGGTGGCGTTTCGCGGGACACCGTCGGCGTATCCGAGCGGGACAAGACCGAGGGTGGTTTCCCGGTCAGTGACGTAGCGGTGCATGTAGGAGACACCGTGTCCGGCGGGTACCCGCTTCACCAGGGTCAGTCGCGCTTGAAGTGACATAGCGGGGTGCAGTCCCAGCGAGGCAGCCGGCGCGTCCCGCAACGGCGACAGCCCGTAGACCGCCAGCCCGGGGCGGGTCAGGTCGAAGTGTGTGTCCGGTCGGGTCAGAGTCGCCGCGGAGTTGGCGAGGTGGCGGACCTCCGGCTGCAGCCCCGCCTTCTCGGCGACGTCGACCGCGTCACGAAAGGTAGCGAGCTGGCGGTCGATCGTTGGGTGTCCAGGCGCGTCGGCGTAGGCCAGGTGAGACCACACACCGACCACGACGACGATGCCGTCGAGCTCGGCCTTTCTGGCTGCCTCGACCAGCGTCGGCCAGTCACCGACCGGGGCCCCCGAGCGCCCAAGGCCGGAGTCGACCTTGAGGTGCACGCGCGCCACACGTCCGACCTCTCGGGCCGCAGCGGAGATCTCGTCCAGCACCCACACGTCGGACACTGACAGGTCGATGCCCAGCGTCAGTGCCTCGGCCCATGGCTCGCCGGGGCCGACGAGCCACGCAAGCACCGGGTCCTCGACGCCACCAGCGCGCAGTTCCAGTGCTTCGTCCAGCAGCGCCACTCCGAGCCACCGCGCCCCGCCGGCGATGGCTGCCCGCGCCGATGGCACCAGTCCGTGACCGTAGGCATCGGCCTTGACCACGGCCATCACCCCGGCCGACCCCGAGCGGGTCGCCAGGACCTGGGTGTTGGAGGCGATCGCGTCGAGGTCGACGATCAGCTCACGCAGGTGGCTGGACATCTCGTCATCATCCCACCCGCCGTCGCTCAGACCCGGTCCGGGCGAGTCACGGGCGCGTCACGGCGCGCAGCGCGTCGGGCAGCGCCGCCACGACCGCCGACGACGTCGTGGGGGCTCCGTCGGCCGCCAGTCGGCCGGCCAACCCGTGCACGAACGCACCGGTGGACGCCGCCTCGAGGGGCGCAACACCACCTGAGAGCAGTGCGGCGATCACTCCCGTGAGTACGTCTCCTGTTCCACCGGTGGCCAGCCAGGGCGTGCCCGTCAGGTTGAGACGCACCTGTCCGTCCTCGTGCGCCACGACTGTCGTCGACCCCTTGAGCAGAACCGTGCACCGCATCCGTGCCGCCAGCGTCCGGACCGCCGAGATCGGATCGTCTTCGACTGCGAGGTCGGGGGCGAGCCTGGCGAACTCGCGAGCGTGCGGCGTCAGCACGGTGGGGGCCGCACGCTCCCGCAGGAGGTCGGGGTGGCTCGCCAGCAAGGTGAGCCCATCTGCGTCCACGACGACCGGTACCGGTTCCTGAAGCACCTCTGTCAGGCGGTTCAGTGCGTCACCTTCCAGCCCCAGACCGGGACCGACGCCCCATGCCTGCACCCGCCCGGCCTCGGCGATGGAGCCGTTGGAGGCGATCGCGGGGGGCCAGGCGCGGACGACGTCTGCTGCGGCCGCCCCCAGGTAGCGCACGAGACCAGGCTTGGTCTGCAGGGCGCCTCCGACCGCAAGCACCGCCGCCCCGGGGTACCGCTCGGACCCCGCGGCGATCCCGACCACTCCAAGGCTGTACTTGTGGTCCACCGGTGCCGGGTGCGGCAGGAGGGCCGCCACGTCCGCCGCTTGCAGGCAGCCGATCGAAGGTACGACGGCGTCTGCGCCGATTCCGATGTCGACCAGCTCCAGCATCCCGGCATGCATCGCGCCCGGTGGCAACAGCAGCCCCGGCTTCATCAGCTCGAAGGTGACGGTCACGTCGGCCCAGACCGCCCCGTCTGCGGCCACACCTGTGTCTGCATCGACCCCGGACGGCAGGTCGACCGCCACGACGACGGCGTCGCTCGCGGTGGCCGCTTCGGCGAGCGTCGCGGCCGGTTCTCGCAGAGCGCCCTTCCCTCCGATCCCGAGGATCCCGTCGATGACCAGGTCGGCGCAGTCGATGGCAGCCGCTGCGTCCTCCACCGGAAGGACGCGACCGCCGGCCCGAAGGAGGGCCCGGACACCTGCCTCGTGCATTACGGCACCGGTGGGAACCGCCTCGACCCGGGCACCCCGGCGGGCCAATGCGGCCCCGGCAAAGAGGGCATCCCCGCCGTTGTTTCCGGTGCCCACGAGCAGCACGACGCTCGCCCCATACACACCACCACGGTGCAGGCTCAGCAGCTCGGCACACGTACGGGCCAGCCCGGTGGCCGCCCGCATCATGAGCTCACCGATCTCCGTGCGCGCCAGCGCTGCCTCTTCGGCAGACCGCACCTCTTCGACGGTGTGAACCCCTTGCATCGCGGCCGTCCCTTCGTCGTGCCGGTCAGGCCTCGGCCACGACCATCGCCGAGGCGATACCAGCGTCGTGGCTGAGCGATAGATGGATGGTGTGTGCCCGCAGAGCGATCGCACGGGAGTACACGGTGCCGCGCAGCTCGAAGGCCGGCCGACCGTCGTGGTCTTTGACCACCTCACAGTCGTGCCACTGCAGGCCCGCCGGGGCGCCGAGCGCCTTGGCCAGAGCCTCCTTGGCCGCAAAACGGGCGGCAAGGGATGCCAACGGGAGCACAGCCTCTGCGGGGGTGAAGAGCCGGTCGCGCAGGGCGGGTGTGCGATCGATCGTCTGCCCGAACCGCCCCACGTCCACTACGTCGATCCCGATGCCAACGATCACAGCATCAGTCTGTCACTTCTCGAGACCGTCACTCCACTGTGACGGACTTGGCCAGGTTGCGCGGCTGGTCGACGTCGTAGCCCTTCGCGCTGGCCAGCTCACAGGCGAACACCTGGAGCGGCACGGTGGCAACGATCGGCTGCAGCAGGGTCGGCACAGCGGGCACGCGAATGAGGGTGTCGGCGTACGGGGCCACCGTGTCATCGCCTTCTTCGGCAATGACGACGGTTCGTGCTCCCCTGGCACGGATCTCTTGGATGTTGCTGACGATTTTGTCGTGCAGCACCTTGCGGCTGCGTGGCGGAACGATCACGACAACCGGCAGGTCTTGCTCGATCAGCGCGATCGGACCGTGCTTCAGCTCGCCGGCCGGAAATCCCTCAGCATGCATGTAGGCCAGCTCTTTGAGCTTGAGCGCCCCTTCGAGGGCCACCGGATACCCCACATGGCGACCCAGGAACAGCACGGCCTTGGCGTCGACGAGCTCACGAGCCAGTGCGCGCATCGGCTCGACGGTGTCGAGGACTCGATCGACGGCCTCCGGCATTTCCGCAAGCTCTGCGACGTGCCGAACGATCTCGTCGCCCCACTTGGTTCCGCGCACCTGAGCGAGGTAGAGCGCAACCAGGTTCACCGCGACGATCTGGGTCAGGAAGGCCTTCGTCGATGCGACAGCGATCTCTGGTCCGGCATAGGTGTAGACGACTGCATCCGACTCACGCGGAATCGTCGAACCATTGACGTTGCAGATCGCCAGCACCCGCGACCCCTGTTCGCGCGCATGACGGATGGCCATCAACGTGTCCATCGTCTCGCCCGACTGAGAGATGGCGATCACGAGAGTCCGGCTGCTGAGGATCGGGTCGCGGTAGCGGAACTCCGACGCCACCTCAACTTCTACGGGGACGCGCGTCCAGTGCTCGATCGAGTACTTCGCGATCAAGCCCGAGTGGTAGGCCGTGCCACATCCGATGATGACGATCTTGTCGATCTCGCGCAGGTCGTCGTCCGACAACCGCATCTCGTCGAGCTGCAGGTGTCCGTCGCTGTCGATCCGCCCGAGCAGGGTGTCGGCGACCGCCTTGGGCTGCTCGTAGATCTCCTTGAGCATGAAGTAGTCGTAGCCGCCCTTCTCGGCGGCCGACGCGTCCCAGTCGACGTCGTACTCCTTGACCTCCGCTGGTTGGCCGTCGAAGGTCGTCACCTCGACGCGGTCGGCGCGAATCTCGACGACCTGGTCCTGCCCGAGCTCGACAGCATGACGGGTGTGCGCGATGAAGGCCGACACATCGCTGCCCAGGAAGTTCTCGCCATCGCCTCGACCGACCACCAGCGGGGAGTTGCGCCGAGCCCCCACGACAACGTCGGGCTGGTCGGCATGCACGGCCACCAAGGTGAAGGCACCCTCCAGTCGCCGGCAGACTGCGCGCATGGCTTCGGCGAGGTCACCGGCAAAGGCCTCCGCCAGCAGGTGCGAGACCACCTCGGTGTCGGTGTCGGAGGCCAGCGTTCACTCCGTCCGCTTCCAGATCGGCGCGGAGCGCTGCGAAGTTCTCGATGATTCCGTTGTGGACCACCGCGACCTGTGATGCTTCATCGAGGTGCGGGTGCGCGTTGCGATCGGTCGGCGCACCGTGGGTGGCCCACCGCGTGTGCCCCATACCGAAGGTGGTCGCCGGTAACGGCTGCTCGGCAAGCAGCTTCTCGAGATTGGCCAGCTTGCCTGCGCGTCGCCGCACCTGTACCTCGCCGGCATCGACAACCGCGACCCCGGCACTGTCGTAGCCGCGGTACTCCAGTCGCCGGAGTCCCCCGATCACGACGTCGACGGCGTTCTGCTGGCCGACGTACCCGACGATTCCGCACATGCGTTCCAGCCTAGGGGGTGCTCGAGGTCGCTATGACCGGAACGGGAAGGCGCTCAGCCAATGGTCTCGCGCACCACTGCAGCCAGGCGATCGGCGACCTCTCGGGCACGCTCGGCGGAGTCGGCCTCGACCATGACACGCACGAGAGGCTCGGTCCCGCTGGGCCGCAGCAGCACCCGTCCCTGTTCTCCGAGCATCCGCTCCTCCTCGGCGACCGCGGCCGCGATCGGGGGAGCATCGACGCGCAGCCGGTCCACGTCGGAGACGTTCACCAGCACCTGCGGGAACCGCTGCATGACGGCAGCGAGGTCGGAGAGGGTCCGCCCGGACGCGGCGACCTGCGCGGCCAGATGCAGCGCCGTGAGCAGACCGTCACCGGTGGTGGCGTGCTCAGACATGATCAGGTGTCCGGACTGTTCACCGCCGAGGGTGTAGCCGAACGAGCGCATCGCCTCGAGCACGTAGCGGTCGCCGACCGCCGTCGCGACGACTGCGACGCCCTCGCGCTGCATCGCCTGCCGAAACCCAAGGTTCGACATGACGGTCGAGACGACGCTGTCGTGAGCCAGCCGACCCGACGCCCGCATGGCCAGGGTGAGGATCGCCAGGATTTGGTCGCCGTCGACGAGCTGTCCAGCAGCATCTACGGCCAGGCATCGGTCGGCGTCGCCATCGAGCGCGACACCGAGATCCGCACCGTTCTCGACAACGGCCGCCTGCAACGACTCGAGGTGGGTCGACCCACACGACTCGTTGATGTTCAGGCCATCTGGCTTGTCGTGGATCGTGATGACGTCGGCGTCCGCATTGGCGAACGCGGTTGCCGCCACAAAGGCCGCCGCGCCGTTGGCGCAGTCGACCACAATCCGGACGCCGTCCAGACGCTGCCCACCGAGCGTAGACAGCAGGTGCGCGACGTAGTCGCTGGCTCCGTACTCATCCTCGGTGACGCGTCCGACACCAGCTCCGGTGGGACGGTCCCAGGGCTCACCGAGTCGCGCCTCGACAGCGTCCTCGATCGCGTCGCCGAGCTTGTGACCACCGCGCGCAAAGAACTTGATTCCGTTGTCGGGCATCGCGTTGTGCGACGCCGACAGCATCACGCCGAGGTCTGCGCGGCGCGATGAGGTCAGGAACGCGACGGCTGGCGTAGGCAGGACACCCAACCTGCGCACGTCCACGCCGGCGCTGGCTAGCCCGGCCACGACTGCAGCCTCCAGGAACTCCCCTGATGCACGTGGGTCGCGCCCAACTACTGCCACCGGCCGGTGGCCTTCGAACGCGCCGGTCTCGCCGAGCACATGCGCGGCCGCAACGCTGAGGTCGACGGCAAGCTCAGCAGTGAGGTCGCGGTTGGCGAGGCCGCGCACACCGTCGGTTCCGAAGAGCCGGGTCACAGCACCTCCTCATGCGCGCGCCCTGCAAGCCGTGAGGGTGACGGGGCCGGCAAGGCAGAGCGAAGTAAACGCGGGCGGAGCCCGTCAGCGCTTGCTGTACTGCGGAGCCTTACGAGCCTTCTTCAGACCGGCCTTGCGCCGCTCCTTCGCACGAGGGTCACGTGTGAGGTAGCCGGCTTTCTTCAGCGGGGGACGGTTGCCCTCGGTGTCGATCTCGCTCAGTGCCCGCGAGATGCCGAGGCGGATAGCGCCGGCCTGGCCGGAGACACCGCCACCGTGGACCCGCGCGATGACGTCGTAGCGTCCTTCGACCTGGAGCACGCGGAACGGGTCGTTGACGACCTGCTGGTGCACCTTGTTCGGGAAGAAGTCGTCGAGCTCTTTGCCGTTGACGGTGCACTTGCCGGTGCCTGGGGTGATGCGCACGCGGGCGATCGCCTCTTTGCGACGGCCGGTTGCAGCACCTGGCGCGTCGGAGATCTCACGCGGGGCGACCACAGCGGCCGTCTCGGTGGTGAAGTCGCCGGTGGGGGTGCTCTCCACGTCGGGGGCTGCGTCGGGGGCGGTCTTGCCCTCCGGGGCAGCCACCTCGTCGGGGGCGGTGTCAGTGGTGACAGTCACGTCGGACATGGTCCTCTCGATACCTTCTGTGGTCTTCGGGTTGCGCTACTGCGCGATCTGGGCGATCTCGAACGGCACCGGCTGCTGTGCCTGGTGCGGGTGCTCTGAGCCCGCGTAGACCTTGAGCTTCTTGAGCTGCTGACGGGCGATGCGGTTCTTGGGAAGCATTCCCCAGACGGCCTTCTCGACGGCCTTGCGGGGGTTCTTGGAGAGCAGCTCTTCGTACCCGGTGGCGCGGAGGCCGCCCGGGTAGCCGGAGTGGTGGTAGGCGAGCTTCTGCTCACGCTTGGCGCCGGTCAGGGCGATCTTCTCGGCGTTGATGACGACGACGAAGTCACCGGTGTCGACATGCGGAGCGAAGACGGGCTTGTGCTTGCCGCGCAACAGCTGAGCGACCTGCGTGGCCAGGCGTCCGAGGACGACATCGTCGGCGTCGATGACGAACCACTGACGCTGCACGTCGTCAGGCTTGGGGCTGTACGTGCGCACGGGCACTACCTTCGTGAGTCGAGTCGGGTCAGGCGGCGCTCAGATACCAGGCGCGCCAGCGGTTCAGGTTACCCGGGCCCTGGCCGGGCGGTCAAAACCGGGTCCCGACTACGTTACCGAGGTGACTCCGCCATCGCCTCAGCAGACCGGCACCGGACGCCGGACGAGTCGGCTGGTCCTGGTGCTCTCGATCGTGGCCAGGATGCCTCAGGGGCTGGCCCCCCTTGCCGTGGTCTTGCTGGCCCAGGAGCGCACGGGTTCGATCGCCGCCGCCGGCCTCGCCGGCGGTGCCTGGGCGATCGGCTCGGCGGTCAGCCAGCCGCTGTGGGGCGGCCTTGCTGGGCGGGGACGGGCGCACCGGGTCGAGGCGATCACGGCCGTCAGCCAGGGAGCGGTGCTGGTGTTCATGGCCTTCGGCTCGTGGGGGGCCGAAGGGATTCTGGTCGCCCTCGCCTTCGGCGGCGGCCTGCTGTCGGCACCCACCTCACCGATCTCCAGGACCCTGTGGCCCCAGCTCGCCCGCGACCAGCACGACCTCGATGCCCTCTACGCCCTCGACGCCACCTGGCAAGAGATGGTCTTCATCGCCGGGCCGGCACTGGTCGGCGTCCTGGTGGCAGCTGTCCGGCCCAGATGCTGCCCTGCTCGCCGCCGCCACCTGCGGCGCACTCGGCGGGCTGGTGTTCGCGTGGGTGGTCCGGCCGCTCTGGCATCCGCACCCCGCACCGAAGTCACGCATTCGACTCACCGCGGCGTTGGTCTCGCTCGCCGGCCCCTACGCCGCACTCTGCGTCATGGCCCTGGGGCTGGGGCTGGTCGAGGTCGGCGTCCCGGCGGCGGCGATCCTGGAGCAGAACCGAGCCGCCAGCGGATGGCTGCTCGCCCTCTGGAGCCTTGGCTCCCTCGTCGGTGGGCTGGTGGCGTCTCGGGTGCAATGGCGCCGAGGGCCTGCGCAGCGGTGGCCTGGGCTGCTGGCGGGAGTCACGCTCGGCACCGCAACAGTCATCGCCGGCTGGCACTTCGGTCTCGGCTGGCTCGGATTTACCCTGTTCCTGTCCGGGCTCGCTCTCGCACCGTCGCTCGCAGCCGGCTACGGCGTCATCGGTGATCGTGCCGCAGCCGGGCGCCGCACAGACGCCTTCGCCTGGACCACGACTTTCCTGTTGCTCGGCTTCGGAGGCGGTGCCGCCATCGGCGGCGTCCTCGCCGACATCAGCCCCACCTGGGCCTTCACCGCGGGCACGATCGTGACAGCTGGTGCAGCCGTCATAGCCCACGCCAGTTCACGCCGACGTGGCGCCTAGAGGTTGATGGCTAGCAGGTGGCGCTGAAGACCTCGAGCCGCTTGAGGAAGAGTCCTCGGTTGTCGCTGCTCAGACTGGTGTGCGTCAGAGTCACGGCACCCGATGCATCCTGGGTTCCACTCTCCGCGAAGAGTCCCCCGACCGCGACCACAGTCCCGGTGTCGATGAGCGTCGTGGAGCCGATCTTCACCACGATGCGGTTCCCGAGATTCTCGCCCGGCACCGAGCCGTAGTACTCCAGCTCCACGATGTACGCGCTGGAGGCCAGCGCCGGCCCCTGCGCTGTGAGGACGGAGACCACTGGGCCAACAGTTGTTGACGGATACGTCCCGGTGAGGTCGATGCTCGTCTCAGTCGGAAATGAGGCAGACGTGAAAGTCGTGCCAGCGCCCACCAGGTCGACCTGACCGGATGTGAGAGCCAAGGTCCCACCTGCGACGAAAGGTCCGGCCACATTCGTGGACGGCTGCTTTGCTGGAGAGGTCAGATTGCCCGTGATGAACTGGAACACCGAGGCACCCTTGACACAGCTACCCGCTGCAAACGCAGCCCCGCCCAGAGTGGTCACAACCGGCGCCGACCATACGACAGCGGCCCCAACACCTGCTCCTGCTATGAGGCGGCGGCGACTGATGGATGAACTCTGCTCCGGCATGTGAAACTCCCTGGATTGGCGTTGACTTCACGTTAGGGCACCACATCGGGGAGCGCCCTACGCAATCTGCGCCAGATTCCGTCGCGGCGGCGTCACAGCGCGCTGCCATCCGGACGCCTCCGGTGGTCCTAGCGACCGCGCGCCACAGCGATCGCGTCGGCCAGCACCGGTCGGATCAAGGGACGAGCGACCAGCCACCCCAGCCCGACGTATGTGGCCGCACCGACCATGACGAGAACGACCAGGCTGACCAGCGGAATCGTGTCGGCTGGCAATGCGGAGGCGACACCGACCACGGCGCACGCCATCACCGCAGACAGTCCCAAGTACGCCGCTAGCTGCCTACCCACGGACCTCAAGCCGATACCCAGCGGGCGGCTCACCAGCAGTTCCTGGGCGACCAACGTGATGAAGGCGGACAGGGATACTGCCCACGCCACGGCGGTCGTGGACTCCCAGATCCGCGCGGCCACAAATGCGAGTACCAGCGTCGAGGCAGCCCTGATGGCCCACACCGCAACGTAGCCGCGCATCCGGTGGTGAACGATTGCGACCGTGCCCACTGCTGTCATCAGGAGGTCGATGACCGTCGCGATGGTGAGGATCCGCATCGGCGCGACTGAGCCGCTCCACTGACCGCCGAAGAACAACTCCACGAGTGGCTCCGCAACCACTGCGATCCCGACGAGCACGGGAACGCCGAGACCGGCGAGACCAGGGAAGGTCCGCTTCCACATCGCAGCGGTCTCTCCAACCGACTTCGACGTGGCGTAGGCCGGAAGCATGACCTGGCGCAAGGCTGCGGATAGACGAAGGCGAACGATGTTGGGCAAGACGTAAGCCACGTAGTAGACGCCCAGAGACGGTCCCCCGAGCACCCGACTCACGGCCCAGTAGTCGGCGTTCTTCTGGATGTACGAGAATACCTGCCCTAAGCCGAGCCCACCCGTCACCGCGAAGTCGGCGCGTAGCAGCGAGAGGGAGAAGCGGAGACCGGGCCTCCAGCGAGCACCGACGACTGACACCGCACGTCGTGACGGCCGAACCGACGACCTGCCCGACAATGACTGCCCAGGCGCCCCACCCGGCGACTGCGAGGACCACTTCAACGACGAAGTACGAGGCCGCGCCGACGACGATGGAGGCGTTCAGCCACCCAAAGCGGAAGTCTCGCTGCAGCATTGCATTCGGCACCGCAGGCCAGCAAGCTGAGGGCAAACGAGAACGACAACACGACTAAGGTAGGGCGCGGCTTCGGGTTGCCCCAGGAAGCGCGTGATGGGGCCTGCCAGCAGCGCGAACGCACCAACGAACGCTAGACCCAGCGATCAATGTGAGCCAGAAGTACGACGAGGCGGCCACGCTCGACGTCCTCGGTTCGCGTAACGAGTGCGGCTCCAATCCCCGGCAAGGGACAGGAGTGCGGCGACGCCGAGGATGCTCTGAGTCAGCGCGACAATGCCGAAGTCAGCCGGGGACAGCAGACGCGCTAGAACGACCGTGGCGACGAGACTGCCCAACTGGGTGACTGACTGCGCCACAAGTGAGGATCTCAGACCACGCCGAG
>CAVPLY010000017.1:0-131086 GCA_963706045.1 uncultured Actinomycetota bacterium
CTGTTGCCGTCGGAGGTTCTCAGTCGATTGCCGACGCCCTCGTCCGCCGGCTGGAGTCGCTGGGAGGTGAGGTGCGGACGGGGCACCGGGTCTCGTCGATGGCAGACGTTCCTGCGGCCCGCGCTGTGCTGTTCGATCTCACGCCCAGGCAAGTGCTCCGGATCGCGGGGGAACGGTTCCCGCAGCCCTATCGCCGTCGGTTGGCGGCTTGGCGGTACGGCTCCGGCGTCTTCAAGGTCGACTGGGCACTCGATGCCCCCGTTCCGTGGGCGGATGAACAGCTGGCAGGCGCCGGCACCGTGCACCTGGGCGCCAGCTTCGACGAGATGGCCGCGGCTGAGCGGGAGGTGGCGCAGGGACGTATCTCGGAGCGGCCGTACGTCCTGGTCGCTCAGGCGACAGCAGCAGATCCCTCACGGGCGCCGGCGGGGAAGCACACATTGTGGGCCTACTGCCACGTGCCCAACGCCTGCGACGTCGACATGACAGATGCGATCGAACGCCAGATCGAGCGCTTCGCGCCTGGGTTCCGTGACCGGGTGCTGGCCCGGCACGTCATGGGGCCGGCGGCGCTGGAGGCGCACAACGCCAACGAGGTCGGTGGCGACATCGCCGGCGGCATCTCGGACTGGCGGCAGATGGCAGCGCGTCCGCGTCTGTCTGTGACGCCCTGGGCCACTCCGGATCCGAGCATCTTCTTCTGCTCGTCGTCCACCCCTCCTGGGGGCGGTGTCCACGGCATGTGTGGGCGCAGCGCCGCGCAGGTGGTCCTCCAGCGGCTGGGCTAGCGCGGTCATTGGCTATCCGGTGTCGGCGTACACCCAGGGCTCGCTGATGTACGTCTTTCCACTGGGTGAGGTCCACTGCATCACGCCCTCCGGAAGCAGCTCAGCTGTCCAGCCCGGTGAGTGCTTGAGCAGATGATGGTGGCGGCAGAGCGCCGCCAGGTTCGACGCAGTGGTCTGACCGCGGGGCCATGGAGTCGTGTGGTCGAGGTCGGTGCCCTGACCTCTGGTCGCTGGCCGTAGGCAGCCGGGGAAACGGCAGACCCGATCGCGGGCACGGACGGCTCGGTCCAGTGCCGTGGAAGGTCGGTACCGCCGTTCGGCGACGTCGACCAGGTAGCCGCTGTCGGGGTCGGTGAGCATGCGGCGGAACGCGATGTCGCCCACGGGGGCGCCCACTAGTTCGAGAGCCTCGGTGCCGGTGATCGGACCCACACCGGCGACGTCGGCCGGCTCGGCGCCTTCGCCGAAGAGTGTGTCGGCTGGCACGACCACCTGGACATTGACCTGAGGTGGCTCGGCCCTACCGACCACCAGGTCGATCAGGGCGTCAGCACGTCGCTGATCCATGGTGCGAACGTCGGGCTTGCCACACCGTCTGCTGTCACTGCTGTCACTGCTGTCACTGCTGGCCCGGGCGATGGCGTTCACGCAGTCGTAGATCTGGCGGGCCACCACGCTCGGAAGCAAGGCGTAGAGCTCGGAGACACCGTCGGGGAGCGGGCTGAGGGTCACCTTGCGGTCGGAAACCGCCCTCGCGCGCCGGATCTCGGCCATGCCGGGGTCTGCCGCGATGACGCGGCGTGCGAGCCAGCGCCGAAGCTCCGGCGCCGTATGCGTCTCGGCGTAGCTGGACGCCTGCTCGGCGAGTGCGTCGACCGCTGGGCTCGATACGTCGACGAGTCCGTCACAAATCACCTGAACCTTCCGGGCGCTGAGGGTTCCGCGTCGCCAGCGGTCCTGGACGGCCGGATGGCCGGTCGCCGACAAGGCGAGGGCGTAGCGCAGCGATGCATCGACCTTGGTGGTGGCGAGCATGACCGCGATCTCGTCGGACACGAACTCCGATCGTGACTCTTGCGGCACCAGCGGTCGCCCACGGCGCTCAGCTTCTTGTCGATCCACCTGCCCGGCGCGGCGAGCAACTTCGCACATCGCGTCGGCCTGCACCGCCTGGGCTGCATGGACAACGCGTTCGAGCTGGCTGATGAGGTCAACGAGACCTGAATCGTCGAGCTGAGCCAATGGCAGACATGCCGGCGAGCAGGTCTGCGACCTGATCGCCGATGGCAGCTGGTGAGCTCATGCATGACACATTGCCACCCGCCACTGACAAGAAGTCTTCACCTCAGGACTCACCTCAAGGCTCGCTGCAAGCGCAGCCCTTCCCATGCTGGGTACGGTGTCGCGACGTGTGTCTGGGGGAGGCACGCGGCGGGTTGCCCGCGCCGGAGCCCGCTTCGCTAGTGGCGCACCACTGCGTCTACCGCTACCGCCGACGTCTCCGTGACGATGACTGGATTGAGCTCGACCAGGCTCAGGCCATCCTCGACCAGGGCCCTACCGACGGCTGCGGCCAGCTCGCAGAGTGCGTCAACAGCCAGCGGCGTTCGTCCGCGTCCGCCGGCAAGCATCTCGTAGCTCGTCAGTGACCGCAGTGCGTCGCTGATCCGCGCGGGGTCGGCGGGCAGCGGGATCACGACGACGTCCTGCATGAGCTCGGTCCAGATTCCACCGGTGCCGATCACGAGCGCCGGCACGACGCCGTCTCTGGTCGCCGAGACGAGCATCTCGGTTCCGGGCGATGCCATCTCCTCGATGAGCACCACGGCGTCCGGGCGGAGCGCAAGAAGCTGCTCGGCGGCAGCGCCGACGAGCTGCGGATCAGTAAGACCGAGCACGACCCCGCCGATGTCGGTCTTGTGCTGGATCTCGGGGTGGCTGATCTTCATCGCCACCGCGCCACCGAGCTCAGCGGCCGCGACCACGGCATCGTCGATCGAGTCGGCGACCCGCCCGATGGGAACGGTGACCCCGTGCGAGGCAAGCAGGCCCTTTCCCTCGTGCTCGGAGCACCAGCGGCCTTGCTCAGCCACAACCGTGGCTGCGGCGATTGCTCGCAGGTGCTCGGCCGAAGCGGACGTCTGGGTGTGTGCGCGCAGCGCCGCCAGGGCGGTGGGAATCCCCGCCAGGGCGGTGACCTCGTTCTCATCCCAGGACTGGCCGCCTGGTGCGGGCAGCATCTCGGGAAGTCCCGACGCCAGGGCCTTGCCGACGCCTGGGATGTCGGCGGTGACCAGTCCGTCGCGGGTGGCCTTCCACTCGGCGGAGTCGTGGTCGTCGAGATCGGGCGGGGTGTCCTGCACGTAGAGCACCTGGTTGACGCCTGGGTCTGCGGCCAACGTCTCGACGAGCGCTCGCACTGCGGGAATATCGGCCCAGAGCATGTTGGTGTGATCGAGGGGGTTGGTCACTTGCACACCGTCGGGCAGCAGGTCGGCCAACGCCGCCTGTGTGGCGGACGAGAAGCTGGCAAGTGGGACGCCGAGCCGGTCGGCCTCGTCCGCAGTGATCACACAGTCTCCACCGGAGCACGTGACGACCGCGAGACCACCTTGCCTGGTCGGGCGGGGAGTGGCCAAGAGCTTGGCGGTCTCCAGCAGCTCGTGCGGGTCATGGCACCACGCGCCTCCGGCCTCGGCCACCAGCGATGCGAAGATCCGGTGGTCGCCTGCAACGGCGGCGGTGTGTGCGCCACCAGCAACGGCTCCGGCCGCGCTTCGGCCCGCTTTCAGGACGGCGATCCGAACGTCGTTCTCTGCGCATCGTGCGAACGCCTCGGCCCATCGGGCGCCGTCTCCGTCGCCTTCGAGGTAGAGGGCAACGGACCGGACGCCGTCGGCGCCCGCAAGATACGAGAGACACTCGGCGGCGTCCACCACGGCGCTGTTGCCGACACTCACGACCGTGTGCCAGTTGATCCCTCGGTCGCTGGCGAGTCCCAGCACGCCGAGGTTGCCGCTCTGAGTGATCAGAGCAACCGCGCCAGCCTGGTGAGGGACGACCTTGTCACCCCACATGGGCGCTCCGCTCCAGAGCGCGACGATCCCGTTCCCGTTCGGGCCGATCACCGGCATGTCGTGGCGCGCGGCCGCATCGACCAGCGCGTCCTGCCGATCGGTGCGGCCGGTCTCGGCGAAGTCGGCGGCGAAGACGACGGCACCGCCGCATCCCATGCGACCGGCAGTGTCGAGCAGGTCGGGGACCGTGTCGGCCGGCGTCGCGATCACCACCGCGTCGACGGGCTCGCCCAGCGCATCCAGGGTGGGGACGCATGCAACGCCATGCACCGACTCCCGAGTCGGGTGCACGCCCACCAGGCGTCCGGCGAACCCGGCGGCGACGAGGTTGCTCATGGCGGCGTTGCCGTACGAGCCAGGGCGGTCTGTGGCGCCGACCACGGCAATGGATGTCGGCCTGAAGAGGCGGTCGAGCTGCATGGTGCCGCTCAGCTGAGCATCGCGTCGACGCCGCGCCGCTCGAGGCTACGCGCCACGATGAGGCGCTGGATCTCGCTCGTGCCCTCCCAGATGCGGTCGACGCGCAGCTCGCGCCAGAACCGCTCGGCGACGTTGGTGCGCATGTAGCCGCGCCCGCCAAAGATCTGGACCGACCGGTCGGCGCAGCGGTTCGCCGCCTCGGAACAGAACAGCTTGGTCATGGAGGCCTTGCCATGGATCAGCTTGGGATCGGCTCCGGACTCCTTGAGGGCTGCGATGTCGAACACCATCAGGCGTCCGGCGGCGGCGTCGGCCGCCGAGTCGGCGAGCGGGAACGACACGCCCTGGTGATCGATCAGTCGGGCGCCACCCTGCTCGCGGTTGATCGCCCAGTCGGTGGTCTCGGTGATGAGGCGCTGCATCGCCCCGACACAGCGGGCAGAGATGCCGATGCGTTCCTCGGTGAACCACATGCGCTGCAGGTTGTCACCCTCACCGACGCCGCCGATGATGTCGTCGGCGCCGACCTTGACGTCGGCAAAGAGCATCGTGGGATGCCCGTGCGGGTAGGCGTGGGTGAAGGGGGGGTCGTCGACGATCGAGACCCCTGCGGCGTCGGCCGGCACCGCAAAGAGCGTGGGAAGGCGTCTCGGTCTCCGTCGACGACGTTGGCCATCACGATGATGACCGCGGCGACAGAGCCGTAGGTGACGAACCACTTCTCGCCGTTGAGCACGTAGCCGCCGTCGTCAGTGCGGTGCGCGACGGTGGCGATCCCTGACGGGTCTGACCCGGCCTCGGCCTCCGTGACGGCGTACGCGTCGTGCAGCTCGCCCCTGAGGGCTGGGCGCAGCCAGCGGTCGATCAGCTGTGGGCTGGCCGACTTCCAGACGTTGTAGGCGGTGGGCATGTACCAGCTGATGCCGTTGGTGTTGCGGCCGAACTGCTCCTCGACCAGCAGCCACTCGGTCGTCGACCACCCCTGTCCGCCGTGATCTGGGCTGTGCAGGCCCCCCGCCAGCCCGGCCTCGAGCGCCGTCTCGCGGATGCGCTGGCACGTCATCGTCGGGCAGTGGGCCGCCGGCTCGCTCGGCCTTCTCCTCGAGGGGGATCAGGACGTCGTCGACATAGTTCCTGGCCCGTTCCTGCAGGTCGCGGAGGGCGGGAGACAGGTCGGCCCTGGCCGACGCGGCGTGGGTCACTGGAATCCTTAATCTGGCGTGATGGGATGCCGACAATGGCAGCGGGAGTATCCTGACTGAACAGTCAGCCAATGGTCAAACAGATCGCCGGTCGGTGGTCGGGAAAGTGGGAGTCATGTCAGGTCCAGGTCAGCCCGTTGACGCGGCGGTGGTCCAGCGGCAGGTACGAGACCACCTGTTCCTCAACTTCACCGACATGGGCAACTACAAGGACGCCGACATCCCGATCTTCGTCAAGGGTGAAGGGTGCGAGCTGATCGACGTCAACGGCCGTCGGTTCATCGACGGCCTGTCGGGCCTCTACTGCGCCAACATCGGCCACGACTTCGGCAGTGAAGTCGGTGATGCGGCAAAGGCTCAGATGGAAGAGCTCGCCTACACCTCCACCTGGTACGTGGCGCATCCTCGGGCAGCTGAGCTCGCCGAGCGGATCGGCAACCTTGCCCCCGAAGGACTCAACCGCGTCTACTTCACCACCGGTGGCGGTGAAGCGAACGAGTCGATGTGGAAGATGGTGCGCAACTGGCACCAGGCGAACGGCCAGCCGCAGCGCACGAAGGCCATCGCCCGCCACACCGCCTACCACGGCACGAGTCTCGGCGCTCTCTCCTTCACCGGCATCGAGGAGTGTCGTACGCCCTTCGAGCCGCTGCCGATCGACGTCACCCACGTGAGCGCGACGAACGCCTACCGTCACCCCAAGGGTGATGACCCGGTGGCGTTCACGCAGGCGCTGCTGGAGGAGATGGAGCAGGCGATCATCGATGCCGGCCCCGACGAAGTGGCCCTGATCATCGCCGAGCCCGTCCAGAACTCAGGTGGATGCTTCACACCGCCCGAGGGCTACTGGGCTGGGCTGCGAGCTCTCGCAGACAAGTACGGAGCGCTGCTGACCGCCGACGAGGTCATTACCGGCTTCGGACGCACCGGCGAGTGGTTCGCGTCGATCCGCTACGACATCGCGCCCGACTTCATCGTCTTTGCCAAGGGCGCGACGGCCGGCATGGCCCCGCTCGGCGGGGTGATCGTGCATGACCGCGTGGCCGAGCCCTTCGTCACGGGCAAGGCCTTCTACAACCACGGCACCACCTACAGCGGACACCCCGTGTCAGCGGCTATCGGCTTGAAGGTGCTCGACATCTACGACCGCGAGGGTGTGGTCGAAAACGTGCGGTCGAACGAGGCCTATCTCGCCAAGCGGCTGAACGAGCTGCGCAGCATCCCGCTCGTGGGAGACGTGCGAGGCGTCGGCTACTTCTGGGCCCTCGAGATGGTCAAGGACCGCGACACCAAGCAGACCTTTGAGGGCGAAGAGGCCGACTGGCTGCTGCGACAGGTGCTCTCGCAACGTCTGTACGACGATGGCCTGCTCTGCCGGTTGGACGACCGAGGCGACCCCGTCGTCCAGCTCTCGCCGCCACTCATCGCTGATGAGCAGATGTTGGGTCGGATCGTCGACATCGTCGGCGAGGCAGTGCAATACGCCTCGGACCAGGTGCAGAAGGGCATGCCGACCTCCTGACACGTCATGGGGCGTCGCCGAGGTGGGCGACGTCGTTGTAGCGGCTGAGCTGCCAGATCGGTTCGGCATGCTCGGGATCCGGGTGTGCTGGTGAGCGTCGCCACTCGGTGATCGACGTGTGCAGGCTTCGAATACCCACCAGCGAGCTTCGGGCAGGCAGTCCCAGGAAAGTGACGAACGACCGGCCGATGACGCCGCCGTGGGTAAAGACGAGCACCGTCTTGTCGGCATGGTCCTCGGCAAGTTGCAGCAGCGCCTGGTCGGCCCTGCTGAGGAACTCGTTGTGCGACTCCGAGCCCGGTGTGATGCGCAGGTCGTGATCATGCCCGGCGAGGATCCGGCTCCATGACCCGACAGCGTCGGCGACGGGGATCACCTCGGTGTCGTCCCCGGGTCGCCACTCTTGCATCTCGTGGTTGACCACGGGTTCGACCTCGAGCCCCCCGCACACGATCATCGCGGTCTGGAGTGCCCGTCGGAAGCTGCTGGTGACGACCACGTCGGGACGGACCTCATCGCGAACCAGGCGGTCGCGCAGCCTGGTGGCCTGCTCGACTCCCCGGTCTGTGAGCCCGTGGCGGTCGATCAGGGAGTAGGTGCCGTCATCGTTGGGCTGGTTGACGTGCGCTTCACCGTGGCGGATCAGCCAGATGGTCGTCATGCGGCGAGCCTAGAGCGCGCGTGGGACAAGCCAAGTCCGGAGCGACGCCTGTCGAGGGGAGGAGCGCCGCTCCGGACGAGGGGACTTGGGGTCAGCTGGTCTGCTCGGCTGCCAGCGTGACGTCGAGGCTCTTGGTGTCGCCTCCGCGTACCAGCGTCACGGTCACTGTCGTACCGGGCTCTGCTGAGCGGACCGCGGCCACCAGCGCATCGGCTGAGTCGATTCCCTGGGTGTCGAAACCGGTGATGACGTCGTCGACCTCGATCCCGAGGTCATCGGCGGTGCTGCCGGGCTCAACGGTCCTGACCACTGCTCCACGTACGTCGCCCGCTGCGCTCTCGACCGAGACGCCGAGTCGGGCATGCTGCACCGCCCCGTTCTCGATCAGCTGGTCGGAGATCCACTTCGCCTGGTCGATGGGGATGGCGAAGCCGAGGCCGATGCTGCCGGCCTGGCTACCGGGCGAAGCGCCGAGGGTTGCAATCGCAGAGTTGACGCCGACGAGCTCGCCCTTGAGGTTGACGAGGGCACCGCCGGAGTTACCGGGGTTGATGGCCGCGTCAGTCTGGATCGCGTTCAGCACTGACTGGTCTCCTGCCGCGTCACCGGGGAGCACCGGCCGGTTCTTGGCGCTGACGATGCCGGTGGTCACCGTTCCGCTCAGTCCAAGGGGCGAACCGATCGCGACCACGGTCTCGCCGACGCGCAAGGAGTCGGACGACCCGAGGGCGACGGCCTTGAGGTCTTCGACACCGTCAACGCGAATCACCGCGAGGTCCGAGCTGGGGTCGCGTCCGACGATCTCGGCGCTCGTGGACGTGCCGTCCTGGAAGGCGACGGTGAGTGATCCACCGTCGGCAGCACCCTCGACGACGTGGTTGTTGGTGAGGATCAGCCCGGACGTGTCGATGACGACGCCGGAGCCTGAGCCGCCGCCCTGGTCCCCGGTGAACTGGATCGAGACGACGCTCGGAAGAACATCGTTGGCGACCCGCGCCACGCTGCCGTCGGGTAGAACCGCTGCCGAGACGCCGCCGACCTCGCCGGCCGTGGTGGTCGTTGAGGTCGAGAGGTCGTCATCGGTGGCGATGACCGCGGCCGCGCCAATACCTGCACCCAGGGTTCCGGCGAGCAGGCTGGTCGCGAGGACCATTCCGAGTCCGGGACGCCGCGAGCTCGATGCAGGGGTCACCGTGGTCGAGGCCGGGGGCGCCCACGGGTTCTGCGGAGGCAGCGGGATCTGCGCCGTGGGTGTGCTGTACGTGGGCCCGGTGTCAGTTGACCCGGTCGGGTCAGCTGCCGGGGGCTGCGCGCCCTGCAGGTCACTGGGCAGGGGGGCGGTGGGGTGCGTGTCGGGAGTCTCAGTCATGGATCCATGGTGCGCGATCTCCCTGAGAGGCACCTGAGAGAAGGCCATGGGCAGGCTAAGACTTCCCGCTGCCGCTGCCGCTGCCACAACTACCGGTGGCCAGACCGCGGGTGGTCAGGCGGCTGGGCGCCCGGGAAGGGCGGCATCGATCCGGGCGCCTCCCGTGGGTGAGTCGCTGACCGTGATGACGCCCCCGTGCTGCGCCACCGCCTCGGCGACAATGGCAAGGCCGAGCCCCGAACCCGGAAGCGCCCGGGCTCCTTCAGAACGGTAGAAGCGTTCGAAGACGTGGGGTCGGTCGGCAGCATCGATTCCGGGTCCGCTGTCGGCCACACTCAGCACACCTTCATGCAGCTGGACCACCACGACTTCACCAGCTGGACTCCACTTCACGGCGTTGTCGAGCAAGTTGGTGACGGCCCGGGAGAGGGCTGTGCTGTCTCCCACCACCGACCAGGGCGAAAGGGAGACCTCGAAGGAGCAATCCCTTGACCGCCGACGTACCCGGGTGACGGCGTCATCCACGAGGGCCGCGAAGTCGAGCTCCTTCCACGTGCTCCGAGGTTGGACTCCGCGCGAGAGCTGCACGAGGTCGTCAACGAGGTGGCCCAGCTCGCCGATCTGCTCTCGCACGTCGCCCAGCAGCGCAGCCCGATCGTCGTCGCCCAGCGAACGGCCGGATGATTCCTCCTGGGCGAGCAGGTCGAGATTGGTGCGCAGTGACGTCAGTGGGGTGCGAAGCTCATGGCCAGCGTCTGCCACCAGCTGGCGTTCGCGTTCTCTGGCGCCAGCCAGAGACGTGAGCATCACGTTGAAGCTGGCAGCAAGGCGTCCGATCTCGTCGCCCCCCACCGACTCGATCGGAGTGAGGTCGGTGGTGGTGGCGACCCGCTCGGTCGCCGCGGTCAGTGAACGCAGAGGTGCCAAGCCCGCTCTCGCTACGCCGTAGCCGGCGGTTGCTGCGCCGACGACCCCCAGGAAGCCGACGATCAACGACACGAAGCCGATGTAGGACAGGGTCGAGTCGACGCTCTCGGTGGAGGCGGCAAAGACCAGGGCACTACCTGGACGGGCCGGTACGGCGGCGACCCGGAAGCTCTGGCCATCTTCGGTCACCCCGCGCACCGACTCCGAGGCTTCACCGGCAGCCACTGCGAACTCGGGCTCGTCGAGCGGAGGGAGTGCACCTCCTCGGGCAGCAACCGCCCTTCGGTCGGCGGTGACCAGACCGATGCGCGCATCCCCCAGTGCGTCCGCCGGGAGCACGGCCACGACGTCTGGATCGGCAAGCGCACGACTGGCGGCCTGGGCGCGGGCCAGCAGGTCGGCATCGAGCTGGCTGTACAGCTCGGCGCGAACGGTCAAATAGATGCCGACCGTTGTGATCGCGACAGCGATGGCCACGGCCACGCCTGCCAGCAAGGCGACGCGCGCCCGCAGAGTGATGCGGCGGCCCCTCGGCTCACTCATGCCTCCTCCTCGCGCAACACGTAGCCGACGCCCCGCACGGTATGGATGAGGCGCCGCTCGCCGTCTGCCTCGGTCTTGCGACGCAGGTAGCCGATGTAGACCTCCAACGAGTTGGCGGTCGTCGGGAAGTCGTACCCCCAGACCTCATCGAGGATCAGCTCGCGCGACAGCACCCGGCGTGGGCGTTGGATCAGGACCCAGAGCAGCTCGAACTCGGTCCGGGTCAAGGTGATCGAACGCTCGCCACGCTGCGCCGTACGTGTCGATGGGTCGACCACAAGGTCGGCGAAGGACAGTGCCTCGTCGACGGGTCCCTCGGCGGACGTTCGTACCCGGCGCAGCAGTGCCCGGATTCGGGCGAGGAGCTCCTCGAGGGCGAACGGTTTTGGCAGGTAGTCATCTGCGCCCGCGTCGAGCCCGAGCACTCGGTCACCCACCTCGACTCGAGCGGTCAACATGAGCACCGGCACCTCGCTGCCGGACGCCCGAATCTGGCGGCACACCTCCAAGCCGTCCATCTCCGGCATGTTCACGTCGAGCAGCACCAGGTCGGGTTGATGGTGGGTGGCGCTCTCGAGCGCCTGGACGCCGTCGCCGACCACCATGACGTCGTACCCGTTGAAGGTCAGGGATCGCCGCAGCGACTCTCGGACGGCCTGGTCGTCATCGGCCACAAGGATGCGCACCCGGACAGTCTGCACTCTCTGTGCGGCAGGCGTACCGTGGTCGCATGGCCGAACCGCAAGCAGGGCCCACCGATGTCACGGTGGATCCTGCTCGGGCGGAAGGTAAGCGGCGCTTCGGTCGACTGCCTGAGCGCGTGAGCGCCGACGACATGGTCGAGTCGGTCCCTGAACCTCCGCCCGCCGAGCCTGGCTTCGACCCGGCCGCCGACGCGGTGCGGAGATTCGGCATCCCGCTGTAGCGCCCGGCGACCTCGGCGGCGGTCCGCCTGGCACGCGACGAACGCCGGACGTGGTCGGTACCCTGACCTCGGGCGCACCCACGTTGGGGCGGCACACGTCAGGAGTCAGCAGTGAGCGATGAACGTCAGTCGGAATCGGGATTTCCGATCGACCCGGTGTACGGTCCCGAAGCGCTGGACGGCTGGGATGCCGACGCCCAGCTCGGCGCGCCGGGCAGCTTCCCGTTCACTCGCGGTGTCTACCCCAGCATGTACACGGGTCGGCCGTGGACCATGCGTCAGTACGCGGGGTTCGGAACCGCCAAGGAGTCGAACGAGCGCTACCACCAGCTGCTGGCGGCCGGCACCACCGGGCTCTCGGTAGCTTTCGACCTTCCCACTCAGATGGGCTACGACTCTGACAATCCCGTCGCTGCTGGAGAGGTCGGCAAGGTCGGAGTCGCTATCGACTCGATCGACGACATGCGGGTGCTCTTCGATCAGATCCCGCTCGACCAGGTGACGACGTCGATGACCATCAATGCCCCTGCTGCCGTCCTGCTGCTGCTCTACCAACTCGTCGCCGAGGAGCAGGGAATCGAGGCCAGCAAGCTCGGGGGGACCATTCAGAACGATGTGCTCAAGGAGTACATCGCGCGGGGCACCTACATCTACCCGCCTGCAGCGTCCTTGCGACTCATCACCGACATCTTTCAGTACTGCAAGGCCGAGATTCCGAGGTGGAACACCATCTCGATCTCGGGCTACCACATGGCCGAGGCGGGGGCGACGCCTGCGCAGGAAGTGGCGTTCACGCTGGCCAACGGCGTCGAGTACGTGCGGGCCGCGATCGCCAGTGGCCAGGATGTCGATGACTTCGCCCCTCGGTTGGCGTTCTTCTTCGTGTCGCGCACGACGCTGCTCGAGGAAGTGGCCAAGTTCCGCGCTGCCCGTCGGCTCTGGGCGCGCATCATGCGCGACGAGTTCGGTGCGAAGAAACCCAAGTCGTTGATGCTGCGTTTCCACACGCAGACAGCCGGCGTCCAACTCACCGCTCAGCAGCCAGAGGTCAACCTGGTACGGGTGGCAGTGCAAGGGCTTGCGGCCGTGCTTGGGGGCACCCAGTCGCTGCACACCAACAGCTACGACGAGGCGATAGCCCTTCCTTCGCAGAAGGCAGCCCGGCTCGCGCTGCGTACTCAGCAAGTGCTCGCCTACGAGACCGACGTGACTGCCACGGTCGACCCGTTCGCCGGCTCCTACGTCGTCGAGTCGATGACAGATGCCGTCGAGGCTGAGGCCATTGAGCTGATGGACCAGGTGCAGCGCCACGGAGGCGCCGTAGCGGCGATCGAAAAGGGATTCCAGAAGACCGAGATCGAGCGCAGCGCGTATGACGTGGCGTTGCAGATCGATGCAGGCGACCGGGTCGTCGTCGGGGTCAACCGGTTTGTCGCTGAGACCGAGGACCCGTACGAGCCACTGCGCGTCGATCCGTCGATCGAGGCTGAGCAGAAGGCTCGGTTGGAGCGGCTGAGGGCAGAACGTGATCACGTCGCCGTTGATCGGTGGCTTGCCGAGCTCACCGATGCAGCAAGCAGTGACGGCAACGTCCTGTACCCGATGCGCGAAGCCCTCCGCGCCAGAGCGACAGTGGGCGAGGTGAGCGATGCCCTGCGCCAGGTATGGGGCGTCTATCAGCCGGTTGACGCGTTCTGATGCGGGTGATCTGAAGCATGACCCACGTCCGACCGTCTAGCCTCGGCTCTGTGGCAACTTCGGGATCCGACAGCGGCGCACTCGACGGCGAACTGTCTGAGATGGTGGCCAAGATCTCCGATGAGCTGGTCGAGATCCGGCGTGACCTGCATGCGCACCCCGAGCTTGGCCGACGCGAGACCAGGACCACCGGAGTCATCTACGACCGGCTCTCGGCCGCGGGCCTGGACCCGGTCGTCCTGCCGGGCGGGTCGGGCGTCGTGTGCGACATCGGCGAGGGGCACCGCACCGTGGCGTTGCGGGCCGACATCGACGCCTTGCCGATCGACGACGAGAAACGGTCGGTCACCTATCGGTCAACGGTTCCTGGCGTGTGCCATGCCTGTGGGCATGACGTCCACACTGCCGTGCTCATCGGCGTGGGACTTGTGCTGGCCGAGCTCCAACGGCGCGAAGACTTCGCTGGCCGGGTGAGATTGATCTTCCAGCCGGCCGAGGAGTCGATGCCTGGCGGAGCCATCGACGTCATCGAGGCCGGCGCTCTCGACGGTGTCGACCGCATCCTCGCGCTGCACTGCGACCCCCGCCAGGATGTCGGCAGCATCGGCGTGCGCGTCGGCGCGATCACCGGCAGCAGTGATCACGTGAGCGTCACCTTGCACAGCGACGGAGGACATACGGCGCGGCCGCACCTGACCGGCGACCTCGTGTACGCGATGGCCAAGATCATCACTGACGTCCCGTCGATCCTGTCGCGTCGAGTCGATCCACGCGCTGGCCTGTCCGTCGTATGGGGGACCGTGCGAGCTGGAGGCGCCGCCAACGCGATCCCGCAGAACGGTGAGATCGCCGGCACCGTTCGCTCGCTCGACGCCCGGGTCTGGGAGAACGCCGAGGAGGTGGTGACGCGTGCGGTGCAGGATGTCGCCGTGGCCTACGGCGTCGGCGTCACCGTTGACTACACCCGGGGAGTTCCACCGGTGATCAATGACGCCGCGTCGGTGCGGCTCATCGAGGCTGTGGCACGTCAGGCGCTCGGCGAGGGCAGGGTCGAGACCGTCGAGCAGAGCCTCGGCGGCGAGGACTTCGCGTGGTACCTGCCGCATGCGCCAGGTGCGCTGTTCCGCCTAGGCGTGCAGGTGCCGGGCACACATGACGGTGGCGACCTGCATCAGGGAACGTTCGATGTGGATGAACGGGCGATCGACGTGGGCGTGCGGTTGATGGCCGCCGTCGCGCTCCTCGATCTAACTCAAGGGGCGCGCTAGTTCGGTGAGGGAGCCGGCGCCGAGTTGGGGGGAGCCCCCACCATTCCCGCTGACTTGAACGGGTCGCGACGCGGCGGGTCGCCGAGCTCGGCACGGGGGCAGGTGTCCAGGGTCAATCCGGCCCACGTGAGGGCGTCGTCGACGAGCGACTCGACGCTCCAGGTGCTCTCGAGCCCGTAGGGAGTCACGGTCACCTTGTAGATGGTGATCTGGTGGCGGTTGGGGGCGTCGTACATGACGGCGATGGATCCGAGCAGGCGGGCGTTGCCGCGCGTACCGCCCATGCCGTCCCAGGGCGTGTCGTAGCGCTGCCACAGCGACGACGTGGCGTTCCAGACGCCACCAGAGCTGATGTCGAGCCGCTTCAGCTCGTCGAGGACGCGGTTGGCTGCGCGCTCGTCGAGGATCGCTGCTGGCCTGATGATGCGGACGTCGTCACGCGGTGCTACACCCATGGAGTGCCTATCGGGCGAAACCGGGCAGAGGTTGAGCCCCTATTCCCGATGATCACGGACCGATGTTGCGGCAGGGCCGAGTTCGCAGGTCGCGGACGTAGTCATCGGGAGCCCCGGCTCGCTCGGCGGCGTCGGCCATGATGCCGAGGTAGCGCGCCGAGGGCAGCCCGCCCTCGTAGGCGTTCAGCACGTAGAGCCAGGCCAGCTTGTCGCCGTCGAGGGTGTGGATACGCACCCTGATTTTCTCGTAGACCCCGAGCGCCCCTTCCCAGGTATCGAGGGTGAGCTCGTCGAGATCGGTGAGGTCGTACAGCACCACGAACACTTGGGATCCGGCCTCTTCGACGACCGTGGCAAGGGCGCCCTCCCAGCCGAGGTCCTCGCCGCCGAAAGTCAGCCGCCAGCCGTCCAACCAGCCGGTCCCCGCCGAGGGGGAGTGGGGGGCACGTTCGGCCATCTGTCGCGGATCCATGTTGCTGCCGTAGGCGGCGTAGAGGGCCATGGCGACGAGCGTAGGGGCCGCGCCGGAAGGTTCTGGTGATCTGTGCGCCAGAATGTCGGACGTGGCGCGCATGGTGATCATCGGAGGCGGACCCGGCGGCTACGAGGCTGCCCTGGTGGCGGCCCAGGTCGGGGCCGAGGTGACGCTGATCGACCGCGACGGCCTCGGAGGGTCGGCAGTTCTCACCGATGTCGTCCCCAGCAAGGCGCTGATCACCGTGGCTGACGTCATGGACGAGGTCACCGACTCGCGCGCGCTCGGCGTCCGATTTGGCGGAGGCGTCGGAGTCGATCTTGGTGTCGTCAACCAGCGGCTCAAGGCTTTGGCAACCGCTCAGTCGGCCGATGTCGAGGCGCACCTGGAGCGAGACGGCGTCCGGGTGGTGCGGGGCACCGGGCGGCTTGACGGCCCAGATCGTGTCGTCGCCCAACTGGCCGATGGTGGTGTTGAGCAGCTTGACGCCGACGCGGTCTTGGTCGCGACCGGGGCGCATCCGCGAGAGCTCGACAGCGCCAAGCCCGACGGCGACCGCATCTTGTCCTGGACCCAGCTCTACGACCTGGCCGAGCTGCCACCTGAGCTGATCGTCGTCGGGTCCGGCGTCACCGGCGCCGAGTTTGCAGGTGCCTACCAGGCGCTGGGGTCGCAGGTGACCTTGATCTCCTCGCGCGACCGCGTGCTGCCGGGCGAGGACGCCGATGCTGCGGCCGTGCTCGAGGAAGTCTTCGAGCGACGCGGCATGACTGTGCTCTCTCGCTCGCGGGCGATGTCGGCGTCGAGCACCGCCGACGGAGTAGCGGTCGAGCTGCAGGATGGACGGACCATCACCGGCTCGCACGTGCTGATGGCGGTGGGGTCGGTGCCTAACACCATCGGGGTGGGCCTCGAAGAGGCCGGCGTCACGCTGGACGACAGCGGCTTCGTGCAGGTCGACGGCGTCTCTCGTACAAGTGCGCGCGGGGTCTATGCCGCTGGCGACTGCACCGGCGTACTCATGCTGGCGTCCGTGGCTGCGATGCAGGGCAGGATCGCCATGAAGCACGCGCTCGGCGAGGCAGTGAGTCCGCTCACCCTCTCGGTGGTGTCGAGCAACGTGTTCACCGATCCCGAGATCGCCACGGTCGGCGTCACGCAGCGACAGATCGACTCCGGTGAGGTCTCGGCGGCCCAGGTGAAGCTGCCACTGGCTACCAACGCGCGCGCCAAGATGCAGGAGTTCCACGACGGCTTCGTCAAGCTCTACTGCCGCAGGGGTACCGGCATCGTGCTGGGTGGGGTAGTGGTGGCCCCGCGGGCCAGTGAGCTCATCTACCCGGTGTCCTTGGCCGTCCGGCTCGGCCTCAACGTCGACCAGGTGGCTGACGCCTTCACGGTGTACCCATCCTTGTCGGGTTCGGTGTCAGAGGCTGCCCGCCAGCTGCATCTGCGCAGCTAGCCCCCGGTGCTCGTCGGCGGGGTGAGTGCGCCGTCGGCCAGCAGCCCGAGGCTCGCCTCCAGGGCGCTGGCCACCCGCAGGAGGACGGCCTCGCTGTGTGCCGGACCGGTGACCGCCAGCCCGACAGGCAGCCCGTGGACGAACCCCATCGGGACGCTCAGGATCGGATACCCGGCGATGGCTGGTGCCGACGTGCAGTCGCCGCCACTCCCGTAGTCGCCTAGCACGAGATCGGTCAAGGAGGCCGGAGGAAAGGCGGGAGCCACCAGGACGTCGATCTCGTGGCCGCTGAAGACTGCGTCAAGACCGTCGTCGCGCGCCTGCCGCAGGATGCTCGCCCTGGCGGCGCGGTACGCGTCGCTGTCGATCCCGGGCAGATCCATGGCCCGTTCGAGGTACTCCTGGCCGAACCAGCTCAGCTCGGTGTCTGCGTGGTCTCTGTTGAACGCCACGATGTCGGCGATGGTGCTTGGTCCTCCTTCAGGGCGACCGGCCAGGTAGGCGTTGAGGCCGTGGGCGAACTCGTGGAGCAGGACGCTCAGCCCCTCGTCCTCGGCGTCGCTTACGGGTAGGGGCAGAGACACAGCAGGAACCGGATCCACGATCGACGCGCCTGCCGATGCGAGCAGCGACACTGCTGCCTCTGCAACGGTGTCGGTCGGGGCGTTGTCGCCGAAGTAGTCGCGCACCACCCCGATCCGGACGCCGGAAAGGTTCGCGTCCGTGCTGGCCGCCAGGTAGTGGTCGGCGCCGGTCATGGCGTCGAGCAGTGCGGCGACCAACCGCACCGACCGGGCCATCGGGCCGGGAGCATCCTGGGTGTGCGAGATCGGGATGATCCCGTCGGTCGGCAGTAGTCCCACGGTGGGTTTGAGTCCGACGACACCGGTGAAGCTCGCGGGGCAGATGATCGAGCCGTCGGTCTCGGTGCCGACGGCGAGCGGCACGATGCCGACCGAGACTGCGGCCGCCGAGCCGGAAGAGGACCCGCCGGCATTGCGCTGCGGGTCCCAGGGATTGCGGGTGAGCCCCCCGCGCGCGCTCCAGCCGCTCGTCGAGTGCGGTGAGCGCAGGTTGGCCCACTCGCTCATGTTCGACTTGCCGAGCACGACCAGACCGGCATCGCGCAGGCGCCCGACCAGTGCGGCGTCCTTTCGTGGCCGGGTGCTGGTGAGCGCCAAGGAACCGGCGGTGGTCAGCATTCCGTCGGCGGTGTCGATGTTGTCCTTCAGGGCGATGGCCACCCCGTGGAGCGGCCCTCGGGTGTGGCCATCGCGGGCTTCGGCGTCGCGCTCCATGGCGATTGACATGGCGTCCGGATTGACCTCGATCATGGTGCGGAGCTCTGGGCCCGAGTGGTCGACCGCCCCTCGCCAGGCGAGGTGGTGGTCGAGCTGCTCGGCGGCTGAGAGCTGTCGCTGCGCAAGCTCGGCGTCGGTGAAGAGCTGCGCCGATGGGAGTGGCACCGTCATGTCGCCACTCTGACAGACAACAATGGTGCGGGGTTGGATCGAAGAGGGCGGAGCGGGCATGAGAGTCGTCGTGGTGGGGGCAGGATTTGCCGGGCTCATGGCTGCCTGGCGGCTACGGGAGTCGGGACACGAAGTGGTCGTGCTCGAGGCGCGCGACCGCGTCGGTGGTCGGGTGTGGTCGTACGAGCTCGAGGTAGGCAACGCCCAGACCCGCATCGAGCGGGGAGCCGAGTTCATCTTGAGCGGGTACGACCTGATGGAGTCCTTGATGGACGAGTTCGGACTCGCTTTGGCTCCTATGGGCATGTCGTACTACGTCCGTGAACCACGGGGGGTCGAGACCACTCACCCAGCAGTGGCCGTCGCCGCTGGTGTCGTATCGGCGGCAGCCGCAGGGGCCCCCCGCGGCTCGTCACTCGCCGACTTGCTCAACGAACTCGAACGATCCGGCGCAGCCGATGCGAACGCCTTGGCAGCCTTCCGTTCACGGCTTGAGGTCACGAACGCCTGTTCAGCCGAACGGCTCTCGGCGGCTGCTGCCGCAGACGTCGCGCTGGCGTTCGAGCGCGAAGCCCTCCTACCGGGTGGCTGGCGGCAACCAACGCGTCGCAACTGAGATCAGCAGTCGGCTCGGTGACGTCGTCCGACTCGGCGAAGTAGTACGCAGTATCAACTGGGACGAAGCGTCGTGCCGCATCGTCACCGACACCGGCGAACTCGAGGCCGACGCCGTCGTCTTGGCAACACCGATGGCTGTGACGCGACAACTCGAGTTCGACCCGCCGCTGCCGCAGTGGAAGCTTGACGCCTGGGGCAGGGCGGGCGTGGGTCATGCAGCCAAGCTGCACATCCCGTTCGTCCAGAACGCTTCGCCAGTTGCCTGGTCAGCGGTTCAGAACGTGCCCGAAAGATTCTGGACGTGGACCGCCACCGATGAGACCGGTGGCGTGCAGCCGATGGTGCACTGCTTCTCTGGATCTGGTCCGGCGCTCGACGCGCTGATGGTCGAGGCCGGGCCGCGTACCTGGGCCGAGCACGTGGCGTCCACGCGTGACGACCTGTCGCTCGATGTCGAACGTGCCGTGGTGACGACCTGGGCGGACGAGCCGTTCTCCCGTGAGGCGTACACGGCGATCACCGTGGAGACCGGACCGGATGACGACGCACTGTTGCAGCGCCCGGTAGGCGCGCTGCACTTCGCCGGCGAGCACACCGCCGGCGACTGGGCGGGGCTGATGGAGGGCGCCCTTCGCTCTGGTGCACGTGCGGCAGACGAAGTGATCGCGCGGCCGTAGCGTGCGCCGGGATCTGGGGGTTTGGCATCGGGGGTCAGAGCAGCACGAGGTTGCCCTTGGCGGTGCCGTCAGGTCTCAGCCGCCGTACGGGCGGGTGAGGATCTCCAGGAGGTGGCCGTTGGGATCCTCCCAGTAGACGCCGCGACCGCCGTCTCGGGTGTTGATCTCGCCGAGCTGCTCTCGGCCCGGGTCTGCCCAGTAGGGCAACGATCGTTCGCGAATCCTGTCGAAGATCTCGTCGAACTCGCCCTCACTGACGATGAATGCGTAGTGCTGGGGATGCACGACGTCTTCCACGGCGAGGAAGTCGAGTGAGACGTCGTTGTCGACCTGAACGATGACGAACGACCCGTACCGGGTTGGCGCGGCGACGCCGAGGACGTCGGCGAGGAAGGCAGCCGACGCATGCTTGTCGTGCGCCCAGACGATCGTGTGATTGAGCTGAACGACCATGAGGTCTCCTCGGGAGGGGCCGTACGTGTGAAGTATCCACCTTCCCTGCTGGCGGGCCTCCGAATCAAGGCCTTTGATGACCCGCTCCACGATTGCCGTTGGTCCGGCGAAATTACTGGCTGCCCAGCTCGAGATCGGCGACGATCTCGAGCTGGGCAGCCGTTGGCGTGGTGTCAGGCCACCGGAGGATGCTCGGGGCCGGCCAACGAGTCCGAGCAGCCCGGCCAGGAAGACGGCCGCACCGGCGCCGATCATCGTCCAGATGATCGGGACGAACGAGACCGACTTGATGGTGTCGTAGTTCGCCAGGTTCTGGTCGAAGGCGGCGACCAGGCCCTGGAACCGTGCCATCGAGTCGGGGAGCGTCTGCATCGCGGAGGCAACAGCTGGGAAGTTGTCGCCGATCATCGCGTTGAGCTCGTCCTGCGACATGCCCAGCTGCTCAGCGAGGGCCGGCAGCATCGTGGTCTGCATCTCCTCGCCCATGGCTCCGAGCACCACGACCGAACCTGCCGCCTGGGTGACGAGCTCCTGGGTGTACACCGGCTGAAGGTTTGCGTTGAGCTGGTCTGCGTCCGCCGCCTTCTGTGGCAGCGACAGGGCCAGCGGTGCAGCGATTAGCACGCCGCCAAGCACGAGGGCCAGGATCGCGCCGGTCCGGGCGGTCACCCAGATCAGGACTCCCACGACAATCGCCAGGATCCCGGCGATGAGCATCATCCACGGCACCGTGGTGGCGGGGAGGTCCTGAGTGGGGATCGCATCGGCCGACTCGAAAAGCGGCTGCTGCGTCTGCAGCGTGGTGAGCAGGCCGTCAAAGGTAGGTGCCACCTCGGGGATGGCGGCCATCCCGTCGCTCACCGCGGGGAACTGCTCGTCCATCATCCCTGAGAACTCTTCCGGCGTCAGTCCCATCTGTTGGGCCAACGCTGGGCCCATCGTGGTCTGGAACTCATCACCCACGGCGGCTACACCAGCGACGTCGGCCTTGGCCGTGTCCAACGACTGCTGGACGAGCAGCGGGCGGAAGTCGTCGATGAGGTCCTCGAACGCCGGGCCGACGGCGAACAGGTTGTTCATGAAGGTGCTCAACAGCAGCACCACTCCCGCCGCGATCGTCAGGAGCGAGGCGGCCTTCCGCATGGTCGAGGGGCTCCGCGAGGGGCCGGAGGCTCGGTGGCCCGCCGACGACTCGGCGGTGAGTGTGGACATGGTTGGACTCCCTTTGTTCCTAGGTGGGGGCCCTGCTCCATTTAGGCAGCGATCGCTGGCTGACGGGAGGGTCGAAGGACCCGCCTAGCTGTGACGCCCGTCACCGTGCTCGCGACAGCGGCTACCCCCCCGGTCGTAGGGCCCGGGAATCCAGGGTCCGGATGACCTGCTCCACGAATGCCGTTGCTTCAGGCGTAATTGGGCGTGGTTCCGACAGCGCTCGTTGTTCATCGAGCGCCGAGGCAATCACGCCTACTGGTCCGAGACCGTCGTCGACGGCGATCTGGCCACCGGCGATTTTCGACACGAGGTCACCGTGATTGGCGAAGATGAGAGCACGACATGCGTTGAGCACTGCGTAAGCCTCAGGGGCGTTGGCGATCCCCCAGCGCAACTCGTCGACCAGGTACTCGAGCACGACCGGCAGCGCGACAGAGCCGAAGACCTCCCGTGGATCGGGGCCAAGCATGGCCAAACCTGCTGCGCGGCAGACGGAGTAGTGCATGAGAAGGTCACGGTCACCCTCCAACGAGTCCCCTCGAACGTGTACTGGCTCATCTCCATGTGATGAAGCAACGTGCACGAGGAACGGCCAAGGGGGGCTGGGGCTTCTTGCCTGCGTGAGGGACACCACACTGCACTCGAGGCCGGTTCCTGGGCTGCCCGGGCCGTGTTCCACAAGAACCTGCTCGACTGCTGTGTGAGCTGTCTTCGGCGCGTCGTCGCGAACCACGATCAGCATGTCGACATCACTTCGCGCCGCCACCCAGCCGCCTAGCGCCGCCGAGCCATGCAGGTAGACGCCAACGAGTTGCCCGTCGCTGCTCCCGGCGACGAGCTCGGCAAGCCGGTGTCCATAGGCGGCAACGACTTCGGGAACCTGTGGATGCGCCGTCATGGTTGCCCATCCTTCCCCAGCGGGATGTCCGGCGGTGGACTCGGTGGACGGGATTATCGATCTTCACGCCACGCGTACAGTCCCACTATGACGGAAAGCGCACCGGACCACGACTCCTCCCTCGACGTTCGTGGGTTCTGCCGGCAGTACTCGCAGGCGTTGTCTCCGTTGCCTGCGCGGCAGGGGCGGCAACGGCGCTGGAGACGGATACCGTCACGTCGTTCTGGCGTGGAGTCTGGTGGTCCATCAGCTTGATCACGACGGTCGGTTTCGTCGGATCACCGCCCAAGAGCTCAGCCGGAGCCGTTCTGTCCGTGGCGCTGATGGTGCTCGGCTTCCTGCTGCTGGCCATGGTGAGCGCTGCTCTCGCCTCCCTCTTCGTTGAGCAGGAGGAGAAGCCCCGCGATGAGCGCAGCGAGGAGCTCGCCGAAGCCGCGCTGGAGACACTCGACCGGCTGGAGGCGCGTCTGGTCGCAATAGAGAGCGTTCTCGCCGAAAGGTCGACGTCCGCAGAGCCGCCGGGGGGAACCGCAGACGCGTCACGCTAGGGGCATGCGCGCTTCAGTCGGCGATGGTGCAGATGTTGGCACCCGCGCTGAGCGTCTGGCCGATCTCGGCCGACAGCCCGGTGACCGTGCCCGCCTTGTGTGCATTCAGCGGTTGCTCCATCTTCATCGCCTCGAGCACGACGACGAGCTCGCCGGCCTCGACCTGCTGGCCCTCTTCGACGGCGATCTTCACGATCGTGCCTTGCATCGGGCTGGTGAGGTCGTCACCGGACGCGGCGGCCCCTGCGCCTCGTTTGGCTGAGCGGCGCGGAGCCGCCTTGCCGCCTGAACCAGCTGCGGGTACGCCTGCGCTGAACCCGGCCGGCAGGGTGACTTCGATGCGCTTGCCGCCGACCTCGACCGTGACTGAATCGCGTCCCTCGGCCTCAGTCGCCGCTTCGCCACCGGTGAACGGTTCGATGGTGTTGGCGAACTCGGTCTCGATCCACCGCGTGTGCACGGCGAAGTGCTGCTGGGGGTCATCTGGAGCGAAAGCCGGGTCGTGCATGACGGCGCGGTGGAACGGAAGAGCGGTTGCCATGCCGTCGACCACGAACTCGTCGAGCGCACGCCGCGCTCGTTGGACCGCTTGCTGGCGCGTCGAGCCGGTCACGATCAGTTTGGCGAGCAACGAGTCGAAGTTCTGCCCGATCACCGACCCCTGCTCGACGCCGGCATCGAGGCGCACGCCGGGGCCAGACGGGGGCTGCCAGACGGTGACGGGTCCGGGCGCGGGAAGGAACCCGCGCCCGGGGTCTTCGCCGTTGATGCGGAACTCGAACGAGTGACCGCGAATGGCTGGGTCGTCGTAACCCAGCTCTTCGCCGTCGGCGATGCGGAACATCTCGCGCACCAGGTCGATGCCGGTGACCTCTTCGGTGACGGGGTGCTCGACCTGCAGGCGGGTGTTCACCTCGAGGAAGGAGATCGTGCCGTCTTGGCCGACGAGGAACTCGCACGTGCCCGCTCCGACGTACCCTGCCTCGCGCAGGATCGCTTTTGACGCGCGGTAGAGCTCGGCGTTCTGTTCGTCCGACAGGAACGGCGCCGGCGCCTCCTCGACCAGCTTCTGGTGGCGGCGCTGCAGTGAGCAGTCGCGGGTCGAGACGACGACGACGTTGCCGTGTTGGTCGGCAAGACACTGGGTCTCGACGTGCCGTGGGCGATCGAGGTAGCGCTCGACGAAGCACTCACCACGCCCGAACGCCGTGACGGCTTCGCGAACTGCCGAGTCGTAGAGCTCGGGGATCTCCTCGAGTGTCGTGGCGACCTTGAGGCCGCGTCCGCCACCACCGAAGGCCGCCTTGATCGCAATGGGAAGCCCGTGCTCCTTCGCGAAGGTCACGACTTCGTCGGACCCGGCGACCGGGTCGGCGGTGCCTGCCACCTGGGGTGCGTTCACAGCCTGTGCGATGTGGCGTGCCTGCACCTTGTCGCCGAGCGATCTGATCGCAGCTGGCGGCGGGCCGATCCAGATGAGCCCGGCGTCTATCACGGCCTGCGCGAAATCGGCGTTCTCGGACAGGAAGCCGTAGCCGGGGTGCACGGCATCAGCACCGGACCGCGCCGCGATGTCCAGAACCTTGCCCATGTCGAGGTAGCTGGAGGCGGGACTGTCGCCGTTCAGGCTGAACGCCTCGTCGGCCGCTCGCGCATGCGGAGCATCTCGATCAGAGTCTGCGTAGACGGCGACCGAGGCGATTCCGGCGTCACGGCACGCCCTCGCCACTCTGACAGCGATCTCGCCTCGGTTGGCGATCAGGACCTTGCGCACATCGACTCCACATGAGGGATCTGCTCAGGGCGTCGGCGGCAGCCGGGCCCGGTTCCGGCGCAGTCTATTGAGGCTGGCCCGTCAACGGGGCCAGAGGGAGGGAACGCTGACGTCGAGGTCGATGAGCAGGCGGCGAAGAAGCGGCAGCGACAGCCCGAGCACCGTCCCCGGATCCCCGTCGATTCCGTCGACGAACCATCCGCCGAGCCGGTCAAGGGTGAACCCACCAGCCACCTTCAATGGCTCGCCGGTGGCGACGTAGGCGTCTATCTCGGCATCGCTTGGTGAGCCGAAGCGCACCGTGGCCGAGGCGAGCGCACTGATGCTGCGATGGCCGTGGTGGTGCCCGGTGAGCCCGACGAGGCAGTGCCCGGTGTGGAGCACGCCTTGCTGGCCGCGCATCTGCCGCCACCTGGCTACCGCCTCGTCGACGCTCTCGGGCTTGCCGAAGGCGATGCCATCGCGCTCCAGCACCGAGTCGCAGCCGAGCACCAGTGTGGATTCGACCTTGTCGGTCAGGGCAAGTCGGTCGGCGACCGCGTGGGCCTTGTGCTCGGCCAGCACGAGCGCAAGCTCGCCAGGCGGACCCGACACCGAGCCTTCATCGACTCCGCTGACAATCACCTCGGGGTCGATGCCAGCAGCTCGCAGCAGGCCCAGGCGGGCCGGCGACGCTGACGCCAGGACGAACCTCATCGGCGCCAACCCTCAGCGGGGCAGGGTCGAGGCACGCCACGACCCCGGCCCGGCACCAAGCAGTGGGCGCACCTGGCGCGAGCGTGAGGCCCAAAGCGAGCGCGTGGGTCGCGAACTGAGTGGCGAACCGGCCGCACGCCGCGAGAGCACGGTGACCACCGCGGCAATTTCGTCGGGATCGGGATTGCCCGAGATGATCCGCAGCGTCAGATGGTCGGCGGCGCCGGTCACGGTTGGCTCGGTCACAGCGGGATGTTTCCGTGCTTCTTCGGCGGCCGGTTGGCCCGCTTGGTGCGCAGCATCCGTAGCGCCCGCATCACGTTGACGCGAGTGGCCGATGGCTCGATGACGGCATCGATGTAGCCGCGTTCGGCGGCGAGGTACGGGTTGAGCAGCGTGTCCTCGTAGCTCTCGATGAGCTGGGCCCGGGTGGCGTCGAGGTCGCCCCGCTCGGTCGCGGCGACGATCTCCTTGCGGTGCAGGATGTTGACGGCGCCCTGCGCTCCCATGACGGCGATCTGGGCGGTGGGCCAGGCGAGGTTGATATCGGCGCCGAGATGCTTGGAACCCATGACGTCGTACGCGCCGCCGTACGCCTTGCGGGTGATGATCGTGACGAGCGGAACGGTCGCTTCGGCGTAGGCGTAGATGAGTTTGGCCCCTCGTCGAATGATGCCGCCCCACTCCTGGTCGGCACCGGGAAGGAAGCCGGGAACGTCGACGAGCGTGAGCACCGGGACGTTGAAGGCGTCGCACGTGCGGACGAACCGCGCAGCCTTCTCGGACGCGTCGATGTCGAGGGTGCCTGCGAACTGCATGGGTTGGTTGGCGACGACGCCGATCGAACGACCCTCCACGCGGCCGAAGCCCGTGAGGATGTTGGGGGCGAAGAGGGGCTGCACCTCGAGGAAGTCGCCATCGTCGACGATCGACTCGATCACCTGGTGCATGTCGTAGGGCTGGTTTGCGGAGTCGGGAATCAGCGCGTCGAGGGCGAGGTCGTCAGGCGTCACCTCGTCCACGACGACAGCGTCGTACGTGGGTGGCTCATCGAGGTTGTTGCTCGGCAGGAACGAGAGCAGCTGCTGCGTCAGCTCGAGGGCTTCTTGCTCGCTGGCCGCCATGAAGTGCGCGACGCCGCTCTTGGCCTGGTGTGACCGCGCCCCACCGAGCTCCTCGAACTCGACGTCCTCCCCGGTCACGGTCTTGATGACCTCGGGCCCGGTGATGAACATGTGCGAGGTCTTGTCGACCATGACGATGAAGTCGGTGATGGCTGGTGAGTAGACGGCACCCCCGGCGCACGGGCCCATGATCAGCGAGATCTGTGGGACCACTCCGGAGGCCTGCACGTTGCGGTAGAAGATCTCGCCGTACTGCGCCAGTGAGGCGACGCCCTCTTGGATCCGCGCCCCACCGGAGTCGTTGATCCCCACGACGGGGGCGCCGGTCTTGAGCGCCATGTCCATGACCTTGACGATCTTCTCGCCGAAGACTTCGCCGAGTGATCCCCCGAAAACGGTGAAATCTTGGGCAAATACGAATACTTGCCGTCCGTCGACGGTGCCGTAGCCGGTCACGACTCCGTCGCCGTAGGGCCGCCTGTCCTGAAGTCCGAAGTTGTGGGAGCGGTGCCGGGCCAGCTCGTCGAGCTCGACGAAGGAACCATCGTCGAGGAGGGCCTCGACGCGTTCGCGAGCGGTCAGCTTGCCGCGCTTGTGCTGGGCCTCCACGGCACGTTCTGAGCCGGCGTGCACTGCTTCGTCGACCTTGTGGCGAAGCTGAGCGAGCTTTCCGGCAGTGGTGTGGAGATCGACCTCCTGCTGCCCCGTCAGCTGGTCAGGTGCCGAGTCACTGGGTGGTGCGGCCATGCTCACTCCGGCTCACGCGTCGATGTCGGTCAGGTGGCGGCCAGCGTAGCGACGCGGCCCACCCCAGGGGGAGCGGGTGCTCAAGTGTTCAGCGGTTCGGTCGCGATGCCGATGTCATAGAGGGGAGGATGGACAGATGGTGGGGCAGGTGGGCAACGACTCCACGCGCGCTGTCGCGCGACAGACGCGCGCGCGCAGCGAGGCGCGCCTGCGTGCCCTCAGCGATGTCGGTCGAGCTGGAGTTGGCCTGTCCAAACAGCAGGCGACCAAGCGCATCGTGTTGGCCGCCATGCGGGCCTGCGAGGCCGACTCGGCTTCGTTGGGAGTCTGGATTCCCGAGCGCCAGGTCTTGCGAGCCGTGCTCAACGTGGGCGATCTCGCCCCCTGGGAGGACGAAGAGCCCGAGGACGAGGTCTATGAGGCGGACCAGAGCACCTGGCTGGCCGGGATGGCCGAAGGTGCCCTCGGCGCAGTTCTCAGCCTCCGCGACCCCACGATCAGCGACGACGACCGCCAGTACCTCCATGAGCTCGAGAAGGAGAGCTCGATCAGCGTTCCCCTGCTCTACGCCGGTGACTGGTGGGGCGAGCTGTTCGTTGCCAGGAGCGCCACTCGTCCTTCCTTCGTCGAGGCTGACCTTGACTGGGTGTCAGCCGTTGCTGCACAGGTGAGTGCCGCGCTCGAAAGCGTCGATCACGCTGCCAGCGTCGAGCAGCTCGCCCAGACCGACTCGATGACCGGTCTTGCCAACCGCCGCGCACTCGACCGCTGGCTGGACGACGCGATGGTGCAGTGGCGCGACCAGCAGGTGCCGATCGGGTTAGCGGTCGTCGACCTCAACGGGTTGAAGCGGATCAACGACGATCAGGGTCACGATGCGGGCGACCGGGTGTTGCGGCAGCTGGCACACATCCTGTTCGACGTGTCCCGGGGATTTCAGTACTCGATAGCTGCACGCTTGGGCGGAGACGAGTTCTGCATCGCTGTGAGTGGCCAGGACGCCGATGGACTGGTGGACGCCGCAGCTGTCGCGTGTCAGTCCGGCTGGGACCTCCTACCGCACGGGCTCGCCTGTGGCGTGGTGGTGACCAGCGAGGCCGTTGGTCCTGTCGAGCAACCAGGTCGTCTGCTGCGACTCGCCGACGCCGCCCAATATCGTGCCAAGCGCCTGCAGTCCCGGGTCCCGGTCGTCTCCGGCCTACCGCTGCCTGAAGAGCTTGCCGTGTCGCTGACCGACGACGAGGAGGAGGCGGTCTCTGATCGGCGCCTGTTCCGCGGGCGCGACGTCGCCAGCATCGGGCAGCTCACCGACGGGGCGCTTCGAGCACTTGACCAGGCAAACCAGGAAGCACCCCGTACCAGGCTGGGAGCGGTCGCCGACCTCTTCACCCATCACGTGGACGGACTCGGGTGGTGGCTGTCGTTGCAGACTCGAGGGGCCGAGTCGCTGCGCACGGTCGACTTCTCGCTCTACCGGCGCCCGCCCGGCCTGGACGCCGAGGACGTGGGCATCGAGGCCAGCGGTGAGTTCGCACTCGTGACCTATCCGGAGACCAAGCAGGCGTTGGCTGGGGGTGGCTACTTCGTGACGGCCAGCGATATCACGGCAGATCCGGCCGAGCTCGCCATCCTCGATGGCATGGGAGCAACCGCAGTGGTGGCAGCCGGTGGCGTCGATGAGCACGGTGACCGCTGGCTGATCGAGGTCTTCATGGACGCGCTCAGCTCATCGCCCCAGGAGCTCGCCGGCGTCCTGCGACTGATCGTGTTGGCTGCCCTGCATCCAGTGAGGGCCGACTAGCGACCTCAAGGCGTGCGGCGCGTTTTGAGGGCTTGGCGATGTCGCGCGAGTGGCGACCACCACCGAGGGCCCTGACCTCCTCCGTCGCTTTTCTCTGGCTGCGATGCGAGCGCTGCCGGCTCCGGGACCTACAGCGACCTCGTTCGGCACTTCGGCAAGGACAGCTGCGTGGGTGCGGCGATCGCGATCTCTGAGCGCCTCGGACGCGCTCATTCCCAAGCGCACACCGACACCCTGACCGGGCTGGCCAACCGGCTGGCCGTGGAGGAGTGGTTCGAGTCTGCGCTGGAACGGCACCGCGCAGAAGGCATCCCTGTTGGGCTCGTCGTGTGCGACATCAATGGGCTGAAGAGCGTCAATGACCAGCATGGCCATGACCCTGGGGACGGTGTACTACGAAAGATGGCTCAGATCCTGACCGAGCAATCGCAAGGGTCGCTGCCCTCAGCGCCGCCTGAGCACCGGTACGCCCTTCGCATGGGGTCAGATCGTGACAGCGCGTAGCCCGGTGGCCCTCAAGGAATGCGGCCTGTGAAGCCGATAGAAGCGGGGAGGAGGGATTGATGACCGTCGGCCATGAGCCACGCCTGGGCCCGGCGCGTCGCGAGCATGTCGCGACGCGTCTCGGTGCGCTGGCCGAAATCGCCAGGGCCGCATGGGCCGGCAGCCAGCAAGACCTGCTCCGCGCAGCTGCCATCTCGGCGGCTGAGGCGCTCGGGGCATCGTCGGTGTCGATCTCGCGATGGGACGCCGACGTCGGGCAGCTACAGGTGCTGCTGAACCACGGGTTGCTGGGCCCGGAAGAAGTGGCCGAACCGACCGATGAGATCTACACCGAAGACATTTCTGAGCATCTCAGTGTCATGGCCGAGAAGCTGGCCGGATGGTCGGCCAACGTCGATGACATTCAACCGGACGAGGTCGATCTCGGCCTCCTGAGGTCGCTCGACAAGCACTGTGCGATTGGCGCACCCATCCCCATGGACGGTCTGGTCTGGGGCGAGCTCTTCGTGACGCGCACCGCCGATCAACCCTGCTTCGAGGACGGTGACGTTGACCTCGCGCTCGTGGTGGCCGCGCAGATCGGCGCCGCCTTGGCGACCGCGGACCATCTCGACAACGTCGATCGGATGGCCCACACCGACCCACTGACCGGCATCGGCAACCGTCGAGCTGTCGACGAAAGCCTCGACATCGCCTTCAGCCGCCACCGGTCCGATGGAGCATCAGTCGGCCTCGTTGTCTGTGACCTCAACGGACTCAAACGGATCAACGACGATCAGGGCCATGAGGCCGGTGACCGCGCCCTCGTTCGTTTCGCCACGATGCTCAGCGCCGTAGCTGCCACCATGCCCGGGGCGATGGCTGCGCGGCTTGGTGGCGACGAGTTCTGCATCGTTGCCTCGGGTGTATTGGCCGATGACCTTGTGGAAGCCGCTCACGAGCTGTGCCGGATGGTTCTGCGCTCGCCTCTGGAGGGTGTCTCGTGCGGTGTGGCCTCGACCGAAGATGACGTTGGTGAAGTAGAGACCGCCGGCCGCCTGTTCCGACTCGCAGATGCGGCCCAGTACCGCGCCAAACGCAGTCGCGCCACCGTCCCGATCGTGGCCGGCCGAGGGGTGCCGGCGAGCGTGTCCACGCACCCCGGTGCACAGGCGCCTATCGCTGCCGCGGAGCGGCGGATGTTCCGCGGGCGCGATCTGTCGGACACGGCCCGGCTCCTCCGCGCAGGGATATCGGCGCTCGACGATGCGCGTGCTCTAGGAGTTGAGGAGCGTCTTGTTCTGGTGGCTGAGCAGGTTGCTGAGCAGTGCAACCCGCTGGGGTGGTGGATCTCGCGGGCGGACATGGACAAAGGTGTTGTGCGGACGGCACGGCACGCGATCCACCGGGATCCCTCTCGGCCTGGTGAGGAGATCACGTCTGACATCGGCAACGAGTACTCCCTGTCTGACTACCCACAGACGGCCCATGCCCTCGACGGCCACGTGGTGTCGCTCCATGCGAATGACCCCGATACCGACCCTGCTGAGCTGGCGATGTTGGACGGCATCGGCGCAACCACCTTGCTGATGGCCGGCATTACCGACCCCAACGGACAGGGCTGGTTGTTGGAGATCATCGGTGACGCGATGAGTTCGCCGATGGCCGACTACGAGCTGTCGCTGCGCGCCCTGATGGGACTCGCCGCCATCGAGTCCCGCGCCAGTCGGTGACCCCGCTTCCGGACCGCCAGCCCACACCAGGCTGAAGAGCCACGGTCACTACGGTGGACCGATGGCAGCCAGCCCCTCACCGGATCCCTCTCGCCGAGTGCCGTTGGATGCTGAGCGGCTGCGCGCGCAGGTGCTGGTGCCGGGCAGTCTTTGGTCGGGGCTGACCGTCCTTTCCTCAGTCGGATCCACCAATGTGGAGATGGTCGATCGCGCGCGTCGCGGCGCGGCCCACGGCGATGTGCTGGTCGCTGAGGAACAGACCGCGGGACGAGGGCGACGCGACCGGGGCTGGTCCGCTCCTCCGTTCTCATCAGCCATGCTCTCCGTCTTGGTGCGACCCCCACCGCCCTCGTCGCGGTGGGGATGGATCCCGCTTCTCACCGGACTGTCGGTTGTGGACGCCGTGGCCGTGCACGGCGTGACGGCCGGCCTCAAGTGGCCGAACGATGTGATGGTGGAGAATCGCAAACTGTGCGGTGTGCTCTGTGAAGTCGTGCCGACCTCCACCGGCAGCGCGGTCGTCGCCGGGTGGGGAGTCAACGTCGATCAGGGGGCTGGAGAGCTGCCGGTCGAAGCTGCGACGTCGGTGCTCCTTGCTGGGGGATCCATTGACCGCTCGGCGCTGGTGGTGGAGATGCTCGCTGCTTGGGAGCGTTGGTACCGGCGATGGGAACGCGGAGAAGCGGCGGTCTCGGCGGCCTACGCCGAGTACTCGAGCACGCTCGGCCAGAAAGTGCGTGCGCACCTGCCTGACGGGGCACAGGTCGAAGGACTCGCAGCAGGCATCAGCGACAGCGGAGGTCTGGTGATCGAGGTCGATGGCCGCGAACGTGAGGTGGCAGCCGCCGATGTCGTTCACCTTCGCCCAGCACCTCCCTGATCTAGCGCTCTTGGCTCAGCCTTCTGGCAGCATGCTGCCCATGGCCTACCCCGACAAGCTGTTGACCGATGGTGAAACGGTCGTCTACGACATGCGTCCGCACTGGCGGATTCTCTTCTTTCCTGCGGTCACCCTCGTGCTCTTGGTGTTCGGCACCGTCTTTTTGTTGGCCCAAGTTCCTGAGGGGTGGAACTGGGCCAGCTGGGTGGTGCTGGGTGTGGCGGCCGTCGCCTTCGTCGTGTGGGTTGTCAAGCCTGTGATCCAGTGGGCGACCTCTCAGTACGTCCTGACAAATCGCCGAGTCATCATCAGGTCAGGGGTCGTGGCCCGTCAGGGGCGAGATATGCCGCTGGCCCGCGTCAACGATGTGCATTTCAACTACGGCGTGATCGATCGGATGCTCGGCTGCGGAGATCTGATCGTTGAGTCAGCCGGAGAGACCGGGCGCCTGCTGATCTCGGCGGTACCCGACGTCGAACTGATCCAACGCGAGATCTTCCGCCTTCACGAGGAGGACGACCGGCGACGCCGGCAGGAGGGGGACTGATCGCGTGGCGTCTACGATCTGCGCGTGACCATTGTGTTGTTGGCTGAAGACGACGCCGCCATCAGCGAGCCACTTTCCCGGGCGCTACGACGCCAGGGATACGACGTCGAGGTGGCCGAGACGGGTGCGGAGGCGTTGAGGGGAGCGCGGGGCAGTGACCTGCTCCTGCTCGATCTGGGACTTCCAGGCCTCGATGGGCTGGACGTCTGCCGCGCTCTTCGGGCCGAAGGGTCCCCCATCCCGGTCCTGATGCTGACGGCCCGAACGTCGGAGATCGACGCGATCGTAGGTCTCGATGCCGGAGCCGATGACTACGTGGCCAAACCGTTCCGCACCGCTGAGCTGATGGCGCGCATCCGAGCGTTGCTGAGGCGTGGTCAAGGTGAGTCGGAGGTTCTCTACGGTCAAGACCTGCGTATCGATGTGGGGGCGCGGCAGGTCTGGCAAGGAGAGCGATCGGTGGATCTGTCGAGTCGGCAGTTCGAGCTGCTGGCCCACCTGGTGCGCAGGCAAGGTGACGTTGTCAGCCGAGAGGAACTGATGCGCCGGGTGTGGCAGACGACCTGGATCGGGTCGACCAAGACCGTCGACATGCATGTCTCGTGGTTGCGTCGTGCCCTGGGCGATGGCGGCGTCTCAGGGTCGCGCTACATCGCCACCGTTCGCGGCGTCGGCTTCCGCTTCGAAGAGGGTTGATCGTGCGGCGTCGATTCCTTCGGGCAACCCTGGGCGTGAGCCTCTCCATGGTGATTCTGATGACGCTCGCCATGCTCTGGGGGGATTGGATGGGTACCGCGGCGAACACCCAGCGACAGCTCGCCGCCCAGGCAGAGGACGTCGCAGTACAGCTGCACGAATGGGGGCACGCTCAGGGCGAAGTCACCGCTGCCGGCCTGCAGCAGGTCGTGCCGTTCAATCACCGACTCGAGCTCACCACAGTCTCCGGCACCGAGCTGGCTGCCGGCAGTTCGACGACGACGGGTCCCTCCGTCGAACGCACGGTCGACGATGTCGGGGTCATGCGCCTCATAGACACGAGTGGAACCCTGAGCCGCAACCACCTGGTCGCCACGATCACGATCGTCTTGATCGGGCTGGTGCTCGCCTTCGTGGCGGTCGCCGTGTCGATCCGCATGTCGCGCCGTCTCACCGAACCCATCAACGAACTTGCGGCACATGCCGATCGGCTCGGATCTGGCGACCTTCGACCCTCCACCGTCCGCTATGGCATCTCTGAGCTCGACCGGCTTGCTGACTCGATGGACGCGTCGGTCGTCCGGGTAGCGGCGCTGCTGGCCGAAGAGCGCAGGGTGTCGGTCGACGCCTCTCACCAGCTGAAGACCCCCTTGACCGCCCTGTCGCTGCGCTTGGAGGAACTGGCCGAGTGGCCAGATGACGGCGCCGTTCGAGCAGAGGCGCGCGCGGCGCTCGAGCAGGTCGAACGGCTGTCTCATGTCGTCGACGATCTACTGGTCGACCGCCGATCACCGAATGCCCGGCGGGTGGCGACGCCGCTGAACCTGGTCATCGAGCAGCAGCTGAGTGAGTGGCGTCCGGCCTTCGACGCCGCTCGTCGTCAGCTGTCCGCGACGGTCGACGTTCCGGCGACAACGACCGTGGATGCCGGACCGGTCGGGCAGGTGCTCGCCGCATTGATCGAGAACAGCCTGCTGCACGGCAGTGGCACGACCACGATCGAAGCGAGCTGGCCGCAACCGGCCACCTGGATCGAGGTCTACGACGAGGGGGAAGGAGTCCCCGATGACATTGCGCTTCGAGTGTTCGAGCGAGATGTCAGTGGTGCCGGAGGAACGGGGTTGGGTCTTGCAGCGGCCCAAGATGCCGCCGTGTCAGTCGGAGGCAGGCTCGCGCTCGTCCGTCGCCGTCCCGCCCACTTCCGGTTCTTCCTCAATGACAGGGAAGACCCAGCGTCGATAGGACCAGAAACGGAAGAGAGTGCCGAGGCCGACGCCGACTACGTTGGCTGAGATGTTGTCGGCCAGTGCAGAGTCGAGTCCGAGGACGTAGCGCGAGAGCGCGAGCGGGGCGAGTGTGATCGCCAAGCCGATCGCATTCAGGACGAAGTAGAGCGAGTACTCGCGCCAGAATCCACGCCGGCTCCGGTCCTTCCAGGTCCATTCGCGGTTCGCCTGGTAGGCAACGACTGTGGCGACCACTGTCGACACGGTCTTGGCAGTAAGCGGCTTGTCGGCCAAGACCCCAGGGTCACCGACATGCACCAGAACGTTGAACAGCCCGACATCGATGACGTAGGCGACGATGCCGACGACACCGAAGCGAGAGAGCTCGCCTGCTCCGCGGCGCAGCCTGCGCCCGAAGGCGTTGACGGCCTCCGTCGTCGGCTTCATCGTCATCACCCGGAGAGGGTACGTGGTGGATCGGGGGGGCGGAGAACGGCGAACTGGTCGGTCACTTCGATCTGCCGTGCTCTGAACCGATACTGAGCCGCGGGGCGCCCTCCGGACCGTCCTGGTGCCGAGAGGGTGCCCGTCTCGACGATCTGCCGCCGGCGCAACAGGATGCGCTTCAGGTTGGTGGCGGAGACGTCGTGCCCGAGCGCGGCCTGGTAGACCGCCTGCAGCTCAGAGGCGATAAACACCTCTGGGGCCAGGGCGAAGCCAAGGTTGGTGTAGCAGAGCTTGGCGCGCAGCCGCCGTACTCCGCTCGCCGTGATCGATGAATGGTCGAACGCCATCGCGGGCGGCTCCTCCACCCGGTGCCATCCGGCATCGGCGGGGATGACCGACCGCTCGTCGGCTGGAACGAGCCCGAGGTAGGCGGTGGCAAGCACCCGACCACGCGGAGCCCGTTCGAGGTCACTGCGCGTCTCCAGCTGTTCGAGGTGAGCGAGGTGCCGGACGTCGACCTTCTCAGCCAGCTGTCGGGCAATCGACTGCCCCAGGGTCTCGCTGTCGGCCAGGGGGCCGCCGGGGAGTGCCCACGAGCCGGTCGCCGGCCCGCGGTCGTGTTGCCACAGCAGCACATGCAGCGCGGCGTCCCTGACTTGCAGCACGACAGCGAGTACTTCGTGATCGACGCGCCCCCGATGGCCGGGACCCGTGGCGTCGGCGGTCACTGCTACGCCTTCGGCTGGCACGGTTGGACATCCTCCAGGCGTGGTAGCGTGGTTTTGCGAGGTTATGGACTGCCAGACAATAACCTCGCGGCTCACGGTAGCAGGGCGCAGACCGGTCCCGGGTTCCCAGGCGTTGGAGGTGCGGCGTGGCGGACACGCCTCAGGTCGATCCGGCCTTCGCAGAAGAAGTGCGGCGACTCGCTGTTGAGCGTGATGCCCTCATCTTGGCCCACAACTATCAGGTGCCCGAGATCCAGGAGGTTGCCCACCACGTCGGCGACTCGCTGCAGCTGGCCCGCTTGGCGGCGGCGAGCACGGCGTCAACGATCATCTTGTGCGGCGTTCACTTCATGGCCGAGTCGGCCAAGCTGCTCGCACCCGACCGCACCGTGCTGATCCCTGATCTGGGGGCTGGCTGTTCGCTGGCCGACACCATCACTGCTGATCAGCTGCGTGAGTGGAAGGCCGAGCACCCTGGGGCGGTCGTGGTCTCGTACGTGAATACGTCAGCAGCGGTGAAGGCCGAGACCGACATCTGCTGCACGTCGTCGAACGCCGTCGACGTCGTCAACTCGATCCCGGCCGATCGCGAGGTTCTCTTCCTGCCTGACCAGTTCCTCGGTGCGCATGTTCAGCGCGAGACCGGGCGGGCCAACATGCACATCTGGATGGGCGAGTGCCATGTGCACGCGGCCATCAGTGGTGACCAGCTGGTGCAACGTGTCAACGAGCTGCCCGATGCCGAGCTGCTGATTCACCCCGAGTGTGGGTGTGCGACCTCAGCGCTGTATCTGGCCGGTGAGGGCGTCGTTCCGCAGGCTCGGACACACATCCTGTCGACCGGCGGCATGCTGACCAAGGCCAGCCAGCTGGGGTCGTCAACTGTCCTGGTCGCGACCGAGACGGGCATGCTGCACCAGCTGCGTAAGGCGAACCCACTCGCAGACTTCCAGGCCGTCAATCCCAAGGCTGACTGCAAGTACATGAAGATGATTACTCCGGAGAAGCTTGTGCGGTCCCTCCGCGAGAACGTCTTCGAGGTGACGATCGATCCCGATATTGCGGCTCGTGCACGGCGATCAGTCGAGCGCATGGTCGAGCTCGGCGGGGCCCCGGTTCCCGCGTGACCCGAGTGGTGCCTGGGTGGCCTGGGCCCTTGCCGCGTCTGCCGTTGACACCGACTGCCGAGCGTCGTGCCGACGTCGTCGTGGTCGGTTCGGGTGCGGCGGGGGCAACCGCGGCTCGCGGCATCGCCCACTCAGGGCGTCAGGTCCTGGTTGTCACCAAGTCGAGCTTGGGGGCGGGATCGACGACGTGGGCACAGGGTGGTTTGGCTGCTGTCCTGGACGCCGCCGACGACTCCTGGGACGAGCACGTGGCCGATACGCTGACGGCTGGGGCCGGTCTGTCAGATCGGGTAGTCGTCGAGCAGCTTGTCCGGCAGGCGCCGACCGCCGTTCAGGAGCTGATCGACCTGGGTGCTGAGTTCGACCGAGATCTCGCGGGCCGCCTCGCGCTTGCCCGCGAGGGAGGACACCAGCGTCGGCGCATCGTCCACGCCGGTGGAGACGCCACCGGGGCCGAGGTGCAACGGACACTTGATGGCTCACTCCGCGCACTTGGCGTCGAGGTGCAGGAGCGCAGCATCGCCGTCGACGTCGTCACGGACTCCGAGGGACGGGTCGCTGGGGTGCTCATCGCGCATGTCGACGAGGGTGGAGCGATCGCCGATGCCACCTTGGTGCAGACCTCAGCTGTGATCGTGGCCACCGGGGGCTTGGGTCAGGCGTTCGCCGTCACCACCAACCCCCCGGAGTCGACAGGTGACGGACTCGCGCTCGCTTGGCGAGCAGGTGCGGCTGTCGCCGACGTCGAGTTTGTCCAGTTTCACCCGACGGCCTTCTGGCAACCGGACTCCACCGGCCAGCAGCTGCTCGTCTCAGAGGCGTTGCGCGGTGAGGGCGCCACACTGGTTGATGGCGCCGGGCTCTCGGTGATGGACGGCGTTCATCCGCTCGGTGATCTCGCGCCCCGAGATGTCGTTGCCACCACGATCGCGCTTCGGATGCGTGAGGCCCCTGGTGGGATCAGTGACCATGTCTTTCTTGATGCGACGTCGATGGGTCCGGCCGTTGCTGAACGGTTTCCGACGATCGTCGCCAGATGCCGTGCGGCGGGGATAGACCCCGTGAACGACCCCATCCCGGTGGCACCTGCGGCGCATTTCGCCTGTGGCGGCGTTCGGGCCCAGCTGGATGGAACAACCTCGGTACCTGGTCTTTTCGCCGTCGGAGAGGTGGCGGCCACCGGCGTCCATGGGGCCAACCGCCTTGCTTCCAACGGTGTCACCGAAGGGCTCGTGGCCGGGCATCTGGTCGCTACCGCACTGGCCCGCGAACTGCCACAGAGCGGCCCTCCTGTGCCAGGCGACCCTCACCTCCGCGTGGCCCGTTCTCCTGATCGTGACGACCTGGCGCTGGCGATGAGTCGCTGGGTCGGGCCGCTTCGCGACGCGGCGGGTCTGGCGTCTGCGTGGTCCGCGGCCACCGCCGTCGACGAGCCCTCGGCGCTCGGCTCACTCGCCGACGTCGAGGCGACCAACTTGAGAGCTGTTTCCGAGCTGATCGTCCGTGCCGCAGTCATGCGCGAGGAGAGCAGGGGAAGTCATCGGCGACGGGACTTCACCCAGCCCAGCGATCGGTGGCGTCACCGCATCGTTCAACGGTGGGACGGGGCTTCGGTGCTCCTCTCCGATGAGCCCGTCGGAGAGGAGAAGCGGTGACTTATCACGCCCTTTCGCAGCAGACTTCGGAGTTGCTCGCGGCCGCGGGTCTCGACGTCGACCTGGTGCTGAGAGTCGTCACCATGGCGCTCGACGAAGACTTGGCCTATGGTCCCGACGTCACGACGTCAGCGACGGTCCCGGGAGCCCAGTGGGTCGCCGCCACCATCAGTGCCCGTGGGAGCGGGGTAGTGGCCGGGGTACCCGTGGCGATCGCCGCGCTCGATCTCGTCTTGGGCTCGGGCAGTTGGCGTTTGCTGTCCCACGCCCGGGAAGGGTCGACGGTGCAACCTGAAGACGCGGTGGTCGATCTGGAGGCGCAGACGCGCGGGCTCTTGACCGCCGAGCGCACCGCCCTCAACTTCTTGGGTCATTTATCCGGGGTGGCGACGACCACCGCGGAGTGGGCGAAGGCGGTGAGCCCGGCGCAGGTGCGCGACACACGCAAGACCATTCCCGGCCTTCGCGTGCTCGACAAGTACGCCGTTCGATGCGGTGGCGGCATCAACCACCGCATGGGCCTGGGCGATGCTGCCTTGGTCAAGGACAACCACGTTGTTGCCGCCGGCGGCGTCCGCGAGGCGGTGGAGGCGATTCGGGCAGCCGCTCCATCGATCGAACTTGAGGTTGAATGCGACGACGTCGAGCAGGTCAGCGAGGCCATCGCCGCCGGTGCCGGACTGATCCTGCTCGACAACATGAGCCTTGATCAGATGAGGGAGAGTGTCGCGGTCGGGGATCGAGCGGCCGAAGACGTCAGGTTCGAGGCGTCCGGGGGGCTCACGCTGGACACGGCAGCGGCTGTCGCGGCGACGGGTGTCGACTACGTCGCCGTGGGAGCGCTGACCCACTCAGCCGCCGTCCTCGACCTCGGTCTCGATGTGCATCGGGTCATCGAGCGCTCGGTAGGGTCATCTGGTGACTGAGGGCTCCCCGACATCTGCTCCCCGTGCACCGGTGTCCAACGGGCCTGCTGACTTCCCAGTGGTGGGAGTCGTGGGCGGCGGTCAGCTGGCACGGATGATGCAGCAGCCGGCGATCGCCCTCGGCGTCCAGCTCCGGTTGTTGGCCGACTCACCCGATGACAGCGCCGCCCAGGTCATTGCCGACACCGTCATCGGTGACTACCGCGACCTCGACACGTTGCGCGCCTTCGCCCAAGGCTGTTCGGTCATCACCTTCGACCATGAGCACGTACCCACTGAGCACCTGCGAGCGCTGGTCCGTGACGGCGTCGTCGTGCGACCTGGTCCGGACGCATTGGTGTTTGCCCAGGACAAGGGACTGATGCGCGAAAGACTGGCGGCCCTGGGGGCGCCTCTTCCACGTTCGCTGCCCGTGTCGTTCGTCGACGAGGTTCGTGCATTCACCGCCGACTCCGGCTACCCCGTGGTGCTCAAGGCCACGCGCGGGGGCTACGACGGCAAGGGCGTCTGGGTTGTGAGCAGCGAGCAAGAGGCCGGCGAGGTGCTGTCGCATGACCAGATACCCGGATTCATCGTCGAAGAACTGGTGGGCTACACGCGTGAGCTGTCGGCCATGGTGGCCCGCAGCCCGAGTGGTCAGGCTGTGGCCTACCCCGTTGTCGAGACGGTGCAGCGCGACGGCATCTGCCACGAGGTGTACGCGCCCGCTCCAGGCATCGCCGACGACCATGCGGTTGCTGCACAACAGATCGCGCTTCGCATCGCCGGTGAGCTCGACGTGGTGGGCGTGATGGCCGTCGAGCTGTTCGACACTCCAGCTGGCGTGCTGGTGAATGAGCTAGCCATGCGTCCCCACAACTCCGGGCACTGGGGCATCGACGGGGCGGTCACGAGCCAGTTCGAGAACCATCTGCGGGCAGTTCTCGACCTGCCATTGGGTGACCCGTCCGCAACAGCGCCTTACACGGTCATGGTCAACCTGCTGGGGGGCGAGCTTGGCGACCTCTACCCCGCCTATCTTCACTGCATGGCCCGTGATCCCGGCATCAAGTTCCACATGTACGGCAAAGCCGTCAAGCCCGGTCGCAAGGTCGGGCACGTGACTGCCATCGGGGACGATCTGCCCGATCTGCTGGAACGGACCCGCCACGCGGTGGCGTACCTGAGAGGTGACATCGATGAGTAGTGCCGACGAGAGTCCAGCGATCAGCATCGTGATGGGAAGTGACTCCGACTGGCCGGTCATGGAATCGGCTGCTGAGGCGCTGGAGGAGTTCGGCATCGGCTATACCGTTGATGTCGTCTCGGCCCACCGCACGCCCTTCGACATGTTGGAGTTCGGGCGTTCGGCAGCCTCACTGGGGCGGAAAGTCATCATTGCTGGCGCCGGCGGTGCTGCTCACCTGCCGGGAATGCTGGCATCAGTCACCCCCCTTCCAGTGATCGGTGTGCCCGTGCCTTTGGCGCGTCTGGACGGCCTCGACTCACTTCTGTCGATCGTGCAGATGCCCGGTGGGGTGCCCGTCGCCACAGTGGCGATCGGCAATGCACGGAACGCCGCTCTTCTGGCTGTACGAATCCTGGCGGTGGCCGATAGTCATCTCCAGGAGCAGATGGTGGCTTTCCAGCAACGCATGGCCGACGAGTCGTCGGCCAAAGGAGACGCGCTCCGTCGTCGTCGGTCGGGCGACGTGGGATTCACGGCCTAGTGCACCGCATGGATCCGGTGCCGGTACGGGCAGCGCGTACCACGGTGACCCAGATCATGACCTCCCTCGATGTCAACCTGCTCGGAACCGTGCACGGCGGGGTGGTCATGCGCATGGTCGACTCGGTCGCTGGAGCAGCCGCCGGCAGGCACAGCCGAGGACCAGCTGTCACTGTGTCGATGGACGAGATGGTCTTCCTGAGACCCGTCCGGGTAGGTGACCTCGTACATGCGCACGCGCAGGTGAACTGGGCCGGGCGGACCTCGATGGAGGTCGGCGTCAGAGTGACCTCAGAACGATGGAACGAGATCGACCCTCCCGTGCATGTTGCCTCCGCCTACCTCGTGTTCGTGGCAGTCGATGACGACGGCAATCCGCGCGAGGTACCGCAGGTTGTCGCCGAGACCGACGAGGACCGCAGGCGCAACGACGAAGCGGGGATCCGGCGGCAGCACCGTCTGGCTCGCCGCGACGAGATCGCGCGGCTCCGGGCCCGTAAGAAGTAGTCGGACAGTCGGGCGTCAGCCGCAGAGGTTGTCTGCGGCCGTGCGTGAGTCGAGCTTGGAGTCCTGCCGAGCCACCCGAACCCGAAGTGGCTTGGTGTAGTCGGCTCCAACGACCACTTGGAAGGTGCTACCGAGGCCCGACACCTCCTCGAAGGTGGCGTCCGGAAAGGCTGCCTGGAGCGTCTTGGCGGAGGTGTTCCACTCGGGGTCGAACCGGATCACGGTCGCCGTCACGTCACTGCGGTCGTCGTTGCCGGGTGCGGCCGCGATGGTGTAGCCGGCCTTGTCGAGGTGCGTGCTCGCGCTTCCGGCCAGCCCCTCGACATCGCTTCCGTTCAGTACCTGGACGTCGATGTCGGACGGTGCCACCTGAACCGTCGGGCCCTTCTTCTCCTTGACCAGCGGCTCGTCACGTTCGATCGAGTCGAAGACGAGTGCCGCCTTCTTCGCGTCCCACTTCACCGAGCTTCCGACCGGCGTGGCCAGATTGACGTCTGACAGGGGAACAGTCAGGAATCTGATGTCGCGCGGCGTCAGGCCCTCGAGCTCTCCGGCGAGATCAAGAAGCATGTCGCGGGACATTCCTTCATCGACTTCGACGGAGTCGAGCGCAGCGCCGAGGAAGGCGTTGAGCTTGACCGGGTTGAGCAGGACTCCTGCGCTCGTGGCCTCTTGGACCATCGATCCCACGAAGCGCTGTTGCCGCTCCATGCGTCCGAGGTCGGCAGTGGCGTCGATGTAGCGCGCCCGTACATAGGCCAGGCCCATCAGCCCGTCGACATGTGACTTGCCCTCGGGAAGAGTGAGGCCGCTGCGCCAGTCGTCCACGGCGTTGGGCAAGCACACGTCTACTCCTCCAAGGGCGTCAACCATGTTGACCACGCCGGCGAATCCGACCTCGACGTAGTGGTCGATGGTGAGCCCGGTCTCGCCCTTGACGGTCTCGATGAGCAGTGGAGCGCCGCCGAGCGCGTATGCGGCGTTGAGCTTGTTCTTGCTGGCCGGCTGCTTCTTGCCGTTGGCATCGGTGTGGGCCGGAATCGTGACGTAGGAGTCGCGGGGCAGGCTCACGACCGTTGCGCTCTTCCGGTCGCCGGACACGTGGAGCAGCATCATGGTGTCGGACCGCTGACCGGTCGAGCTGTTCGCTGCCGTGCCAGTCCCCAGCTCACGGGCCTCGGCGCGGGTGAGGCCCTCACGGCTGTCCGACCCGACGATCAAGATGGTGAGGGGGCCGCTGCTGTCGCCGCTGAGAAGGCCCGAGAGCCCGAGGATCCGTCCGATCTTCGCGTCGTAGTAGGTGGCCATCACCCAACCACCGGTACTGGTCACGAACACGACAGCGGCCAGCGCGGTTGTGAGCCACGTCACCCAGCGGCGCTTGTCAGAGACGGCCTTGACCGTGGCCCCGGCGGTGCGCGGGGAGAGCTCCGGGGGAAGGGCGGCGCTCATCTGTCGTGGTTCTCCTGGGCAAAGTAGGGGGAGGACTCGCTTGAGCCCGCGGATGGGACGCCAGAACCGTCGAGACGGTTCCACCCTGGTTCACTGAGGGTAAGGGAGTGAGCCGCGTCCCTCGGCTCGGCACGCCGTGTCTTCTGCCTGACCGGGGTGGCCTCCGGGGCTTGACGTCGACGCCCGTTAGGCTGGGCCACTCCTATGAGTGCGCCTCCATCAGCGCCGGCACAGTCACCGCAGCCGGCCGACTCGTCCGCCACGTCCGCCACGTCGGCCCACCGCCCGTCGGCCATGGCGCGGACTCGCGCGATCTGGACCAACCGTCGCATCATGGGCATTCTGATCGTTCGAGATCTCAAAGTTCGCTACAGCGGATCGGTGCTCGGGTTCGCCTGGACACTGCTCGACCCGCTCTTGCTCACGTTGACGTACTGGTTCCTCTTCGGATTCATCGTGTCGCGTGGTGCCGCCAACGAACAGCCCTATCTCTTGTGGTTGCTCACGGGAATCTTGCCCTACCAATGGACATCCCACGTCCTGGTCGAATCCGGTCGGTTGCTGGGCAACGACGCGAAACTCGTCACGTCGTCAAGCCTGCCCCGCGAGATCTGGGTGCTGCGTTCGGTCACGTCGAACTTCATCGAGTTCTTGTTCACCCTGCCCATCACCGTTGTTGCCGTCCTTCTCTTCCAGACCTTCACCGACGCACTGGACGACAGGACCCTCCCCTCGGTATGGCTCTGGGCCGTTCCCTTGGCCTTTGCCGTGCAGTTCCTCTTCAACCTCGGGCTAGGACTCTTCTTCGCACCGTTGTGCATGCTCTTTCCAGACATCCACCGCGTCGTGCGCGTCTTCGCGATGCTCTATCGCTACCTGTCGCCGGTGATCTACGGAGTGGCCACACTGGAGCTGTCACTGAAGGAATCGACAATCAACTGGCCAAGTTGGATGTTGTTCGGTAACGAGACCTGGCCCGAGTGGCTGATCTTTGTTTACTCGCTGAACCCGCTGGTCGGCATCTTGAACGTCTACCACGCCGTGCTGTTTCCGGACAACGCCGCCGACGTTCTGACGTTTCTCGGCCTGTCGGCTGTCGTCTCCGCCTTTTTGTTCGTGTTCGGTTGGTGGCTCTTCCGCCGCCTTGAGGCACGCGTCCTGAAGGAGCTCTGATGGCGCAGCCGAGCGTTACCGATGTCGGGGACCTCGACGTTCCGCCCATCGCGATCGAAGCAACCAACCTCGGCATTCGGTTCCGGCGCAACCGGATTCGTCACCGACGGCTCGCCGACGTCATGCGCCGCGACCAAGGAGCTGCACGCAGCGAGTTCTGGGCACTTCGCGAGGTGTCGTTCCAGATTCGCCAGGGGGATTCAGTCGGTATCGTCGGCGCCAATGGACAAGGCAAGAGCACTCTGCTCAAGCTGGTTGCCGGCACCTTGATCCCAGATGAGGGCTCGGTGCGTCTGGTCGGGGGTGTGGCACCGCTTGTCAACATCTCGGGTGGGTTCAAGGGCGACCTGACCGTCCGCGACAACCTCCATATCGTTGGCGGCCTACATGGCATGCTTCGCGGAGAGGTTGAGGAGAAGTTCGACGAGATCATCGACTTCGCTGAGGTGGGCGACTTCGTCGACACACCCTTTCGTCATCTCTCCAGCGGCATGAGAACACGAGTGGCCTTCTCACTGATCACTTCTCTCGACGAGCCGACCGTGATCATCGACGAAACCCTCTCGGTGGGCGACCGTGCGTTCAAGCGCAAGGCCTACGAGCGACTTGACGCCATGCTGTCAGGCGGGAAAACGCTCTTCCTGGTGTCACACAGCGACAAGCAGCTGACGCGGCTCTGTTCCCGCGGCATCTATCTGCGTAGAGGCAAGGTCGAGGCGGACGGTGAGATAGGTGAGGTTCTCGAGCGCTACTCAGCCGACCGTGACATCGAGGGTCACCCTGGGTGGAAGGGCGAGCGCAAGCAAGCGCGTCGTGACCGGCGACGGCGCCGCCGAGAGGCTGAACGGCTATCAGCGGCGGGATTGCTGCCCGCCCCCGAGATCGATCTCGACGAAGAGGGTGAAGACCTGCCGCCCACGGTGTCCCGCCAAGCCCAGCCGTGACGGTAGTGCTGGTCGCACCCGACGGTGAGACAAACTTAGAGCGCACTCAGGGCTGGGTCGACGAACTCAAGGACCGGGGTCACTCGAGGTGGTACGCCGATTCGTCGTGGATTGTCGATGCTGTTGTGGCCCACACCAGTTGTCGTGCTGTCCGGCCCCCTCGCCGTCGTCATGTTTGGCAGGGGCCCGTCGTGATCAGCCGGGGACGTTGCAGATGTTGTCGTTGGCTTGCCGAATACCTGTGGAGTCACGGGGCTTCTTGACCACGACCCGATCCACGCCTTGCCAGTCATCTCCGACGACCACCTCAACGGTGGTGCCGAGTCCCGGTCGCAGCACCCGCGTCGAACCGGGTATTGCCGCTGTAACGGTGCGCGCCGCGTCTGCCCCCGACTCGTCGTAGCGGACCACGGTGGAGATGAAGTCGCTGCTTTCGGCGTCGCCGATGCCGATGACCGAGTAGCCCTTCGCGGTGAGCTGGGCGGCCACGGTGGTCGCCACCCCGTCAACGCCGCTCCCGTTGAGCACGCGCACCGAGACCATCGCCGGCGGGACTCTGAGGGGCTCGCCGTCGATGACCGTTGGCTCAGGCTGCGGGGGTGGGTACGACTCGTCGGCAGCAATCGCCTTCCACAGCACGTTGGTCTTCTTCGTGTTCCAGATCACCGTGTTCGGGTCGTCAGGGTTCACGAGCCATGGTGAGGTCACGAAGGTGATGTCCTTGGGAGGGATGCCCCGAACCTCCTGGGCGAGCTGTCGCATGCGGTTGAGGTTCGCGAGCTCAGGGTCGGTGGTCAGTGACTTCGTGGCTGCCTCGAGGAACCGCACCAGCTTCACCGGGTTGAGAAGTGTGTTGGAGCTCTTCGCCTTGGTGATGAGCGATGACAGAAAGGCTTGTTGACGGTCGATCCGGTCGATGTCGCTTCCGGTGCCGATGGCCCTGACCCGGACGAAGGCCAGGGCCTGGTCGCCGGTGACCGTGGTCGTGCCGGCATCGAGGTTGAGGCCGCTCTTGGGCTCGACGACCGCTTCTGGAAGGCAGACGTCGACACCTCCGAGGGCGTCAACGATATCGTTGAAGCCGGAGAAGTCGACGATGACGAAGTGGTCGATGAACACCCCGGTGTTCTGCTCGACGGTCTTGATCGTGCAGCCTGGCCCACCGGTCGAGAAGGCGGAGTTGAAGCGGTCGGTGTAGGGAGCCGATCACGCCCGTCTCGTTCTTGCACGATGGGATGTCGAGGACGGTGTCACGGGGGATGCTGACGACCAGCGCGCTCTCGCGGTCGGCAGGTAGGTGGACCAGCAGCGTGGTGTCAGAACGGGCACCGGTGATCTCGGCCTCGGGACCGTAGCCCTTGCCCTGCCCCGCCCTGGTGTCTGATCCCATGACGAGGATGTTGAGCGGCTCGGTCTCGTCCCCGGCAGGCTCGGCCTTCGTGGGGCGGTCGGTCCCGACGATGTCCGAGGTGAACACGTCGACTTTGCCGATGTTTCCCTCAAAGCGCTGGTAGAGGTAGAAACCCGTGGCCGCCCCGGCTACCACCAGAAGAGCGAGAATGACCGCGAGCCACTTCAGGGTGCGGCGCAGCCGCGGGTGGCCGGAGGCAGCGTGCTCCTCCGCTGGTGCGGTGTGCGTCATGGATTCCTCGTGGTCAGGCTCGGTCGTCAGTGGGCCGACCCCGAAGGATACGGACTCCTCAGCCCAGGATCCGAATTGAGTCGGGGACGTCCACATCGGCCGGAAGCAGACCGGCCACAGCCGTCACCCGTTCGGATGCCCACAGTGAGACGCAGCGCTGGGCCTCCGGGTTCCCCACCCACACCACGCTGGCGCCCACGGCGAGCGGCGCCAGCCACTGGTCCACCACGTCGCTGACCTCACCCAGGGAGCCAAAGGCGGCGACCCGGTCGGTCGTGAGGATGCCGAGCGCCCCGGCGCGGGCTTCTGCGGCCGCACCGAGCTCTCCTGCTGGTCCCACAGGACCGGACACCTGATCAGGCATCAGGCGAACATCCACGGTGAAGTCACGGACGAGCGGCGGGAGCGGAGTGCTGAAGGGGGCGGCCAAGGGGGCAAGTGAGACGGCGAAGACCTCGTCGGCATCCAGTGGTCGCCCCACGAGCTCGGGCCCGATCACGGCGACATCGACATGCCCATGGCTGGAATCGACGCCCGACCCGCCGCCTACGTCGCGCTGTGCGGCGGCGCCAAGGCGGACCTCCGCCCCCACCGCATCGGCAGCAAGAACCCAGACGGCCGTGACCCAGTGGCGCGGCAAGTGGAGCGAGATCGTGGCGCCCGGCCCCACTCCGCACTCCAGAACCAGCAGATTGATGGTTTTGGCCACCCAGTTCGCCAAGGTGGTCGTCGACAGCTCGACTCGTTCGCCGGTGCGGTCGTCGTAGTAGGTCAGGCGGGGGCCGGCCGGGTCGCTGGTCAGGGCCTGCCGCAGGTGTTCGGAGGTAGAGGTCACGCGAGCTAGGGTAGGGACTCGTCTCCAGCCGGGCCCCCGCCCGGCCGATGGCACCAGGGAATCGTTTTCCCATCGGACCACCGACTTCCCCCGGAGAGGCTCCTCGTGCGTTTCCCCCGTCCGGCACCAGCCGGAGCGATGTTCGCCGTCGTGCTCGTCGTGCCCACCGCGATCATTGCGCCGTCCTTCACTGCCTCCTCACCCACACCGCACCCCGTGGCCGCCGAGGTTCAGTCAGTCCGCGTCACCGGGATCGACCAGGTTGCGCTGCGCCAGGCGCCGGTCCCCGATGAGTTGGAGTCCACGTGGCGCAAGATCGCCACTAGAGCGACCGCAGCACGGGCCGCTTCTCGGCCGCCAGTCGCGGTGACCGAGCCGATCGAGACCGACGACTTCCGGATGCTCGGTGTCACGTGGACGGGTGCAGCGCCCAGCGAAGAGGGCGCCGTGATCGTAACCGCCCGTACACGCACTGAGAACAGCTGGACGGACTGGTTCGAGGTTCCGACCAGCGTCGACTCCGGTACCGAGCCTTCTCCCAACGGTCGCTTCGGAACGGTGCCGTACTGGGCAGGCGACTCCGATGCAGTCCAGGTACGTGTCGACGCCATAGGTAGTGCGCGTCCGACCGATGTTCGGGTAGACCTGATCGAGCCCGGCACGTCAGACGCCGATGCAGCGATCAGCGGTCAGTGGAGTGGCTCCACAGCGACGGCCGCGACCAGTCGTCCTCCGATCGTGACCAGGGCAGAGTGGGGGGCCGACGAGTCATTGCGCGACAAGAAGCTCGCGAACAGCGACACGTTCAAGGTGGCGTTCGTCCACCACAGCGCCGGAAGCAACAACTACTCGCGGAGCGAGAGCCCGGCTGTCGTACGCGGTCTCTACAGCTACTACGTCAACACTCTGAAGTATGCCGATATGGGGTACAACTTCCTCGTCGACAAGTACGGCACGATCTACGAGGGTCGCGCGGGCAGCATCACCAAGCCGGTCCGGTCGGCCGCCTCCGGCGGCTTCAACACCGACACCGTTGCCGTAGTTGCCATGGGGAACTTCGAGACGGCGCCAGCCTCCGACGCCATGGTGCGAGGGATCTCGAAGGTCCTGGCCTACCGACTCTCCCGCTACCACCGCGATCCGTTCGGCCGGAAGGCCTTGACGGCCGAAGTCGGTTCGTCGAAGTACTCGGCGGGCACCAAGGCCAAGTTCAAGGTGATCTCCGGTCACCGAGACTCCCAGCTCACGGCGTGCCCAGGGGGCAACCTGTACAAGCGGCTTCCCAAGATTCGGCGTCTGGCCAAGGGATACATGGGCTCGAGCCTCGTCGAACCGAAGCTCTCCCACACCAGCGTCCCGGTCGGGTCTGAAGTCGCGATCACCGCGCGAGCTGGCGTGACGCAGACGCAGAATTGGGCACTGACCGTGCGTGACTACTGCAGTGGCACTTTGGTACGACGGATGAAGGGCACGGCGTCACCCACCGACCCGGTCAAGGCGGTGTGGCGCGGACGGAACGAGAACGGGAAGCTCGCGCCTCCAGGTCGATATCGAGTGACTCTCACGAGCGCGGGCAACGGCAGCAGCGCCTGGCCCTATGTCCGGTCGGTCGTTGTGGGCGTCGGTGGCGCGGCCACCAAGCCCACGACATCGTCACTCAAGGCGACGGCAGCCGGCGCGTATGTACCGCAGGGTCCACAGACATTGCTCTCGACGACGTCTGGAAAGGGCGTCAAGAACCGGCTGGTCCTTGGTCCGGACCGTCGTCTCGACGTTCAGGTTCTTGGCAGGGCCGGTGTCCCAAGCAGCGGTGTCACGGCAGTGGCGCTTTCGGTTGAAGCAGAATGTGCGAGCAAGGCCACTCAGGTGACGGTGGGTCCCGACAGTGTCAGTGGGGCCGGGGCACGAGTGCTGTCGGTCAGCCGCGACAGCACGGCACGAGCGTTTGTGGTGGTGCGGGTCGGGCCCGATGGCGGAGTTCGCTTCCAGAACTCGGCGGGTGTTGTGGGCCTGAAGGCATCGGTCGTGGGGTATCTCAGCACCAATGGCGGAGGCGGCGCGCTGAAGCCGCTGAAGCGGACCTCGCTAGGCGTCGCCAGCCCGCTGTCGGTGGGTACGTCCGCAGTGCCCGTCGATGTTGCCGGCCGGGCTGGTGTGCCAACCGATGCCAGGGCTGTCGTCCTGACGATCCGACGGACGGCGAAGTCGCCGGTCGGGGCCGTGTGGGCGTGGCCCGAAGGTACTGCGAAGCCGGCTCCGCCGACGTGGAAACGTCAGCGCGGGAGCGCCAGTGTGTCTCAGGTGGTGGTGCCACTGGGCGGCAACGGAGGCATCCGGGTGGCCGCCGACCAGTCCGGGTCGGTCGCATTCGACGTCGCTGGGTATGTCGCCGCGGACGGATTACGCTCGGTGCATCCCATCGTGCCGAAGTCGTTGCTCGGAAGCGGGACGCGACTGGGTAAGGGCGAAGCGAAGACGGTCAGTGTGCGCGGCCGTGCTGGGGTTCCGTCTGATGCCACGGCAGTCCTGGTCCAGGTCACCGGATCGGCAGGAAAGAAGCAGGGGCGGCTGACCCTGTGGCCGAGGGCTGCGAACGAACCGACGTCGGCAGACCTCGTCGTCCCAGCGCGCGTGGGACGCGAAACGCTCGCCGTGCTGCGCCTCGGCAAGGGGGGCGACGTCCGTCTGCGCGCCCGAGATGCCACGCTGCGGGCGAACCTGATGGTCGTGGGCTGGATTCGGTAAAACCACAGGTCAGGGCCGAGCTGCTCAGGTTCACGGCCGATCCTGCCGAGACACCACTCTGTGACGGGTGTGACGTGTGAGACGAGCCAAAGAACCAGTCCCCACCTCTTGCGCACGGCGGCGATCGCCGTCCTGGTCGCCGCTTTGGTGGGTGGCTTCCTCTCCTTGGTCGCGGCTCCGGCAAGGGCCGGTGGAGCCGTCGAGGCGTACAGCCGTCCGTCCAGCGGGGTCTTCGAGCTCGAGGGACTCGGCTACGGACATGGCATCGGCATGTCGCAGTTCGGCGCCGAGGGGATGGGGCGTCTGGGCAAGGGCTACCGCGAGATCGTCAAGTTCTACTACCCGGGTACGCGCCTGGCTGAGGTCTCGTCCGGCCGCCAGATCAGGGTCGGGCTCTCTGGCATCGTCAGCAGTACTCCACAGGGGACTGGGGCCGTCGTGCCGGCGCGTTCTGGCCTGTCCCTCAGTCACAGAGGCAGTCCGATCGCACTCCCGGCCAACGCTGGCCGCAAGCCAGTGTCGACGTTCCGAGTGGTCAGGGGCAACTCAGGTCTTGCGGTCTGGGCGGTCTCGGCGGCCAAAGCAGTGAAGGTGGCCGGTGGGCTCGGCGGGTCGGTGAGATGGCAGACCAGCTCATCGGTGGCGAAGAGCAAGGTGGGCGTTCAGGCGTCCAATGGCAACAAACGGACCTACCGGGGCTTCATCGACGTCGTGGCCAGTCCGTCGTCGGTCTATGTCGTGAACCGCCTGCTGCTCGAGGACTACTTGCGGTCGGTGGTCTCATCAGAGGTTCCCAGCTCGTGGACGGACGCGGCCCTGCGGGCCCAGGCAGTGGCAGCGCGTAGCTACGCACTGCTCGCGCAGGTCAACGCACGGGCGGCCAACCGCGCCTACGACATCTGCGACACCACGTCCTGCCAGGTGTACTCCCCGATCTCAGCTGAGAGCGGGGCTGAGGTGTCGGCGGTACAGGACACAGCCCATCGTTACCTTCGTGATGCCGGTCAGCCGGTCTTTGCGATGTTCAGCTCTGCCAACGGCGGGTACTCGGTGGCCGGGAGCCGCTCCTACCTCGTCGCCAAGAAGGATCCCTACGACGGGGTGGTGACCGGAAGCGGCAACTGGGGGCACAACTGGTCGACGTCGGTCAGCGCGTCGAAGATCGAGAGCGCCTGGCCGCAGATCGGAACGCTGAAGACCTTGAAGGTGCTCGGTCGAGATGGCAATGGCTCGTGGGGTGGGCGGGTCCTGTCCGTGGGTCTTGTCGGGAGCAAGAGCACAGTGAGCGTGTCAGCCGACAGCTTCCGCTGGGCCGCCGGTCTCAAGAGCACTTGGTGGACGGTCACGAATGTCGACGGCACGGGCCTGTCACCGGCGAAGAACGTGCGCGTCAAGAAGGGAGATCGCTCTGCGGTTGTGCGTTGGGCGGCTCCGGGCACTGATCGTCGCGTCAAGGCATACCGGATTACCGTCTCGTCGACCGACCAGACTCATCGGGTGAGCAGTGACACCCGTCGGCTGCGGGTCAAGGGACTCACCAACGGGAAGCAGTATCGAGCCAGGGTTGCTCCGATCTATCGTTCGGGCCGGGGCCCTTTCGCCGCGACACCAGCTTTCGTTCCGTCGTCGTCGTACTCCTACTTCCAGCAGCTGTCGACTCGGCGCATTGTCGATCGAGGCGAGACCAGTGCTGTGACCAGCGATGGGCAGGTATCTGTTGCCGTGGTGGGCAAAGGCCGTGCACCTGCGGCGGGGACCCGTGCCGTGCTGGTACGCGTCAACGCGGCCAGTGCTCGTCGTCCCGGCCGCGTCAAGGTGTGGCCATGCGGTGTCACCGACAGCGGCCAGGTCGCCGTCACGTATCAGGCGGACGGGTCGAACTCCGGCCTTGCCACTGTGCGGGTGCCTGCAAAGGGCAGGCTGTGCCTGGGTGCCAGCACGAAGCTGACATCGCTCGACGTGGACCTGCTGGGCTACTACACGTCGTCCGGCGTAGGAACCAATGTGATGCGATCGGTGGCTGTCCGACGTCTGGCTGACAGCCGAACCGGATTCGGTTGGGGCAAGGGACGCTTGGCAGAAGGTGAGCCGCGAACAGTCAAGATCGCCGGACGTGAAGGAGTGCCTTCTGGTGCTCGGACCGTTGTGGTGAACGTTGGACTGGTCGAACCCACCGAGACGGCCACCGTGAGTACGGCTCCGAAAGGCACTCCCGCGTCACTGGGAGCCGTTGTGCGGGCCCCTGCCGGAGCATGGCGTACGGGCACCACGGTTGCTCAACTCGACGCAGACGGGCGCCTCCCACTGCGACTGACAAAAGGCAAGGCACACATACAGGTCGACGTGCTCGGGTGGTTCCGCTCTCAGCGGGGAGACCGCTCTGGCCGGTTCCGCACCGTCAAGGGATTCACCGCCCTTGATTCGGGATCGTCTGGCGCGCTCTCAGCTGGCGAATCGCGCACCGTGCGGGTGCGGGGCACCGGTACTGAAGTGCCGGGTGCGGCCTCGTCGGTAATGGTGCAGGCCCTGGCCCGAGGCGAAGGTTTGAGCGGGTATCTGACTGTGCTGCCTGCCGGGTCGAGCAAGACCGCGCGACCCTTGTTGGCGTTCGACAAGAAGGGCACGCAGCGAACGATGATGGTCGTTCCGATCGGTGACGACGGGAAGATCACCGTCACAGCCAAGGGCAGCGCAGTGAGTGTGTCGTTCCGCGTGGTCGGCTGGTACTCGTAGGGCTGCTTTGCCGGGTCGCCCCTAGGCTGACGCCATGCGCGAAGCCGTCCTTCTGGTCGGTGGTCAAGGCACCCGGCTGCGGCCGCTCACCTTGACCACTCCCAAGCCTCTTCTTCCGGTTGCCGGAGTTCCGTTCCTGACGCACCAGCTGGCGGCTCTGCGGCAGGCAGGTGTTGAGCACGTCGTGCTGGCGACCTCGTATCGAGCTGAGATCTTCCAGGAGACCTTCGGTGACGGGTCGCCCGTCGGCCTGCGTCTCACCTATCTTCACGAGGATGAGCCGCTTGGTACGGGAGGCGCGATACGCAACGCTGCCGAGGGGCTGACGTCGAAGCCAGATGATCCTGTCGTCATCTTGAATGGCGACGTGTTGTCGGGTCACAACCTTGCAGCTCAGATCGACGCCCACGTGGCTAGTGACGCCGATGTCACGTTGCATCTCGTCGAGGTTGACGACGCTCGCGCGTACGGGTGCGTGCCCACTGATGACGACGGCCGTGTGACGGCCTTTCTGGAGAAGATGGAGAACCCCGTCTCGTCGTGGGTCAATGCGGGCGCCTACGTGTTTCGGCGTTCGGTGATCGATGCCATTCCTGCCGGTGAGGTGGTGTCGGTCGAGCGTGACACCTTTCCTGGGCTGTTGGCATCTGGCCGTCACATCCGAGCCTGGAAAGAGACCGCCTACTGGTGCGATGTGGGGACTCCGGAGGCGCTGGTCCGTTGTTCGGCTGACATCGTGCTCGGCATCGCCCCATCGGCCGCTCAGCAGCTTGCACCTGCGCCGGCCTGGTTCGCTGGTGCCGACCGCCCGCCAGCTGACGCACAGGTCATCGGTGGCTCAGCTATCGCCGCCGGGTCGGTGATCGGGTCGGGCGCTCGTGTCGATGCGTCGATCATTATGGCGGGTGCGCGGATCGGTGCCGGCACCCAGATCACGCGCAGTGTCATTGGAGCTGGCGCCGTAGTGGGTGCCGGCTCTGTGGTCGTCGAGTCCGCTGTCGGTGACAGGGCGGTCGTGGCCCCAGGTGCCCATCTGGCATCAGGCTCAAGGATCGAGGCGACTCCCTGAGTGTGGGGCACTGATGGCGGGCACTGACGACCCGAGCGCCGAGCGCTCCTGGCAGCCGAGCTACCCCATCGACCTCGGTGCGGTGCTCGGGCCGCTGAGCCGTGGGGCGGGTTATCGCACCTTTCAGTTTGCGGGCGCATCCTCCGGCTCCAAGCGGTCGGCGTGGTGGGCCACCTCGACTCCCCATGGCCCCGGCACGCTGCACCTGGTGGTGCGGCCCGGAGACGGCGAGGTGACGGCATCGGCGTGGGGCCCCGGTGCGCAGTGGCTGTGTGACGGGCTTCCTTGTCTTCTGGGTGCCGACGACGATCCTGAGGGATTTGAGCCGGTCCACCCGCAGGTGCTGGAGGCGTGGCGTCGAGCGCCTGGCTGGCGGCTCATGCGCACCAGGCGTCCGCTGGACGCTTGTCTGAACGCAGTGATCGAGCAGAAGGTCACGGGAGTCGAGGCCCGCCGGGCATGGCAGATGCTCGTCGGGCGATTCGGCGAGCCAGCTCATGGCCCGGCGCCGCGCGGAATGGCGATGCCTCCTACCCCGAGGGCTTGGCGCGACCTCTCAGACGCCGACTTCCACCGAGCAGGTGTCACCCCGCATCGCATGAGGACGATACGGACGGTCGCTTCGGCAGCCACGGCGCTCGAGCGGACGAGTGACGGGACGAGCAGCGAAGCTGATCGCGTGCTTCGGGCGCTGCCGGGCCTAGGAGCGTGGACGTCCGCCGAGGTGCGGCAGCGGTCGCACGGCGATCCGGATGCCCTTTCGGTGGGGGACTTCCATGTCGCCAAGGACCTCTGTTACTGGTTGACCGGAGAGCGCGGAGACGACGCGCGCATGGAGGAGCTGCTCGGGCCCTACTGCGGCCATCGCTATCGGGTGCAGCGGCTCATGGAGTTGTCGGGAGTGAGCGCGCCCAGGCGCGGGCCCCGGATGGCCGTGCCTCGCCACAGGTCTGGATAGCGCTACTCAGGAGATGCCAGGCGGGTAAGGGCTAGGCGGGTAAAGAAGGTCGGCGCTCGCACCTCGACATGACCCTGTTCCTGCGTTTCCAATACTGCGTCCCTCCGCGCCCACTACTGCCTCATCAGGGGATCGGGCGGAGGTAGCCGGCTGTGATGGACGGTGAGCCGGCTGCGATGGGTGAAGGTGACGGTGCCGTTCGCGCCGTGGTGACTCATCTTGATTGCCCAGGTGCCATCGTGAACGGCGCGGTGGTGATGGCTGCACAGCAGCAGACCATTTGCGAGATCGGTGGAGCCACCCTGCTGCCATGCAAGGACGTGGTGGGCATGTGTCCACGGCGTCGAGCAGCCAGGAAAGCGGCATCCGCGGTCGCGGGCCCACAGGGCCGTGCGCTGCCTGGAGTGAAAAAGCGATGGGAACGACCCACGTCGAGAACGACGCCCGACCGCTCCTGGATGACCCGAACCAGGGTGGGATTGCAGCTGAGCTGGTCGAAGAGTGGGCCAGCGATCGGGCTGCTGTCGGGGAAGCTGGCTGGTCGCCACCTAGCTGCTGGTCCACCGGCCGGCGCAGGCAAGCCAGCTGGTTCAGGGGCTGAAGGGAGCAAGCCCTGCACGGTGCCGTGGGCCTGCCCGCCCCCATGCGCCACGTTCGAGGAGTCGCGCGACGGTTCGGCCGGAAGAAAGGCGTCGGGCGGCGTCGTGATGAGAATGCGAGGACTGAGCGCACCAAAGACCGGAAGTTGGTGTGACTGCGCGGCGACCTGGAGCGCATCGAGCAACGCATCGTGGCGGCGTTGAGTGGCGGTGCGCGTGTCGTCCGCGCTCGTTGGTGCGCCAGTCGCGGTCAGCAGTTGCCTCAAGAGTGCTCCGCCTTCGGCAGTGGTCAACATCTCGAGCCGCCAGGTGCCGTCGAGCAGGGGAGCGAGACTGGCGCGGCGGGTCTGCGACTGTCGTTCGTAGTCGGCTTTGCCTCGCTCGGGGTCGAGGACGTAGCGAAGATGGCGACTGGCTGCTCGCAGCTGCGCCGGGTCGACCTGGCTGGCGAGGTCAACGAGCAGCGTGACCGCCTCGACGTGGTGTGGGCGCACGGCATCGGGGGGATTGATGACATCGGCTCGGATCGAGATGCCACCAGGCCCCGCAACCTCGTCGAGCTCGTTCAGTGCTCCAGCAATGGCACGCAGGTGGCCATAGGAGATGGAGCCCTGGCGCACGGCATCGGTGGCCGGGGCTGCGGCCTCGTTGCGTGCCAGAGCGCGCGCCGTATGAACATGTGCGCTGGCCTCGCGGGGTGCCAGCCGCAGCGTGTGTCGGAGCCAAGCCGCCGTGCTGGTGGCGCCATCGAGCAGCTGGCCGTCGCCCGCCGAGTCAGAAGCAGCAACGGTCGCATCGAAGGCAACCTCAAGGCGGTCGATCGCCCGTCGGAGCGAGGTCAGACGCTCTGTGCGCTCGGCTGACGTGAGTCGGGGGGCGTCGTCCTGCTCGACGGATGCGACAGCATCAGCGAGGGCGACCAGCGACGATGACGACACGCGGAACCTTTCGGGACAGGGCGGCTGGCGATGTGATGGTCGTCTTCACCGTGTCTCGATGGCACGTGCATCGTATGCACCTGCTGGCTGTCACCTAGGTATCTCTTCGACCACCAGACACGTTAGTGGGGGCCACTGACAAGACCCTGCTCCGATGACTTTCCGGCCTGAGCGCCCGCGCCTGTGCTCACGCATCGACGATGTATTCGCTGAAGTCTTTGGTGGTGCGTGGGCGTCCGGCCGCTGCCTGGTAGCCGATCGCGATGGCGCCCATCGGCTGCCAATCGTCGGGTAGCGCAAGCTTGGATCGTGCGACGTCGGGACAGAAGAGCGTTGACGAGATCCACGCAGATCCCAGGCCCTGAGTGGCAAGTGAGATCAGAAAGTTCTCGATCCCAGCGCCCATCGCTAGCAGGAACATTGACCTCTCGGCCGTCGCGCGGCGGCTGTCGGGGTAGACGTGTGCACCATCGTCGACGAGGCAAGGAACCACCAGTACCGGAGCACGACGAAGGTGGTCACCCCGACCGACCCGTTCCTCGATCACGTCCGCCTCGACACCGTCGGCGCGGAGGTCAGCCCGCCACTGGTCGGCCATCGCGTCAAGGAACGCATCTCGCGTGCCGTCGGAGACGACGACGAACCGCCATGGAGTCGTGTGGTGCGGCGCGGGAGCGGTGAGGGCGTCGGTGACCGCCGACTCGATGACAGCGCGCGGGACAGGTCGGTCGCTGAAGGCACGTACCGTCCGACGTGAGCGCACCACATCGAAGGAGCCGATGGGGAACAGGTCGTCGTCGCGGGTGCGGACGAGCGCCGATGCCCCGGGTCCGTCAACACTCTGCACGAGATGCCCAAGTCCCCGCACGACCGCGACCGGCGTGCCGGCTGCCTTGCCCATGACGAGCTCGCACGCCGCAGCGATCTCATCGGCAACGGCCGGCATGGTGGCGGTCAGGGCGTTCCCGTAGGTGTCATGCGAGCCCCGCAGATCGAGCAGGGGCATGAGGCCGGCAACGCCGATCGCGATGTCGGTCTGTCCGAGCCGCCACGCTCGCCCCGCGGTGTCGGTGACGACGACGGCCACCGGGCCGTCGACCGTCTCGTGGAGCGCCGCGCGCAACGACCGTGCCGAATCGTCGGGCTCGAGCGGCAAGAGCACCAGTGAGTCGGGCCGGATGTTGCTGGCGTCGACGCCTGCCGCAGCGAGCACGAGTCCATGGCGCGTTTCGACGATCTTCAGGTCGCCACGCTCGGCGACCACCCGCACCGTTTCGCTGTCGATCACCTCGTTGCGCGAACGGCCCGTGACGACGCGTCCCTCAGCCTTGGCCACCACCTTGCTCGAGATGACGACGATGTCGCCGGCCTGCAGATCGCGGTGGGCCGCGACGATCTCGGAGGCCAGGTCGTGGCCGGGCACGATCTCGGGCAGACCCTCAATCGCAGTGACGTGAAGGCTGCCCACGACGATCAGCGCCGAAGCTCGATGGCGAGGTCAAGGGCTGCACCCGCGAGGTCAGCAGCCGCCCCCGACGTCGTCATGAGCAGCGGACTCGATCGCTGCACGATGCCCGGCGGAGCCGGCGTTGCGGCGTCCTCGTCGGCGACCAGCCATCCGTCGAGCAGACCACCGGCGATCCGCGCACCGTAGTGACCGGCCACTGCTGCCGCTGAGGTCTCGACGCCGATCGCGGCGAGACAGGCGTCGGCCATACCGCGAACGGGTGCCCCACCGACGATGGGTGAGACGCCTACGACCGGGGCTCTGGCCCCCCGCAGCGCGTCAGCGATGCCGTCTACCTGCAGGATCGCGCCGATGCTGACGACCGGGTTCGAGGGTGGGAGCACGATGACGTCCGCGTTGCTGATGGCGTCGAGCACGGCTGGTGTGGGTTTGGCCTCGGCGGCACCCAGGAACACGAACTCTTGCGCCTGCCGCCGTGCATTTTCGCGCACCCACCACTCCTGGAAGTGCAGTGCCTCGCGCGCTCCTGCATCGTCGAGCACGACCACATGCGTCTCGACGGGGTCGTCACTCATCGGCAGGAGACGAACACCCGGCCGCCACCTCGTGCACAGAGCGGCCGTGACGTCGGTCAGCGACCATCCGGCTCTCAGCATCTGGGTGCGGACGATGTGGGTTGCGACGTCGCGGTCACCGAGGGTGAACCAGTCTGGGGGAACCTCGTAGGCGGCCAGTTCGGCACTGACGGTGAAGGACTCATCAGATCGCCCCCAACCCTGTGCCTCGTGGATTCCGCCACCGAGCGTGTACATCACGGTGTCGAGGTCGGGGCAGACGCGTAGTCCGAACAAGGTGATGTCGTCCGCGGTGTTCCCGATCACGGTGACCTCGGCGTCGGACCACTGATCGTTTCGGCCCTCCAGATGGCTCCTCAGGCCACGGAGAAAGCGTGCGCCGCCGATGCCCCCTGCCAATGCGGTGATCTGCATGGCAGCATCCTGTCAGTGACCAGACCAACGGATATCTCGGCCATGACCCAGCGCTGGGCCGACGCCCTGGCCGCGTGGGCCATACCTCCGCGCATTCTTGACGCCGCTACGCGCGACCCGTGGATGCTGCCGGTCGCGAGGTTCGCCGGACGCGCCGATCGGGCGGTGACCGAGCCGTCTGGGGTCTCGTACGAGAGGGCGGCTGAGGTCCTGCGCACCGAGGCGGGATCGGTACTCGACGTCGGCGCGGGGGCCGGCGCTGCCTCCCTACCTCTCGTGTCGATGGCGACGAGGCTTACGGCCGTCGACAGCAGTCGCCCCATGCTCGATGCCTTTGCCGAACGGGCCGATCGGCTAGGTGTTGAGCACCGGGAGATCGAGGGTCGATGGCCGGACGTGGCCGCCGAGGTCCCGGTACATGACGTCACTGTCGTGCATCACGTGGTCTTCAACGTGGCGGACATCGTCCCTTTCCTGGTTGCCCTGGACCGCGCCTCGGCGCGCCGGGTGGTTCTCGAGCTGCCACCGCATCATCCGCTCTCGTGGTTGAACCCGTTGTGGAAGCAGTTCCACGATCTCGACCGTCCTGAGAGTCCGATCGCTGGTGATCTGGTCGAGATCCTCGGGGTGATGGGTGCGGCCGACCTCGAAGCCGACTACTGGCAGCTTCATGACCCCGCAGCCGCCGATGGGTCTGACGACGAGAACCTCGCCGAGCGGGCGGCCGTGGTCGCGCAGCGACTGTGCCTACCTGTTGAACGTGAGCCGGACGTGGCGCAGGCACTGGCGGATGTCGATCCCGGCTACCATCGGGATGTCGTGACCATCAGCTGGACGCCGGGATCGTTGAAGGGCTGAACGAGGATCAGCTCGACGCGGGTATGAGCACCTCGAACTGGCAGCCACCGCTGATGTTCCGCACCCGCACCACGCCACTGTGCGCCTCGACGATCCCCTGGACGATCGCCAACCCCAGGCCGGCTCCGCCGTAGGGGTCTGGTGTGCGGGCCAGGTCGCCACGAAAGCCGGCTTCGAAGATGCGGCCGAGGTCTGTCTCGGGGATGCCGCCGCAGCCATCGGTCACAGTGACCTTGGCGGTGTCGTCGACGATGGCTGCCGAGACGCTCACGACGCCGTCGTTGGGTGTGTGCCGGATGGCGTTGCTCACGAGATTGGAGATGGCTCGCCGCAGCTCGCGCTCATCGGCGCTGATGCTGGCTGTGCTACCGGCGCCCCCCGTCGTCGCCTCGGCCGACAGACGGACGCCGCGCGCTGCCGCAAGGGGCGCGGCAGCGGCGACGACGTCGCCGACCACGTCTGTCAATGAGATGCGCTCGCGCACCAGTTGGAGCGCGCCGGCGTTGATGCGGGACAGCTCGAAGAGGTCGTCGACCATGCCGGTCAGTCGGTCCACCTCGGTGCGTAGCTGTCGGTGGTATCTATCGGGGTCGGGCGCCACGCCGTCCTCGAGCGCCTCGGTCATGGCGCGCATGCCGGCCAGCGGTGTGCGCAGGTCGTGCGACACCCAGGCGACCAGCTCGCGCCTCGTGCGTTCGGCCTCTTCGGCCCGAGCCTGCTGTTCGGCGAGCTCGCGCGAGTGTTCCTCGATCTGGTCGACCCGGCGAGACAGGAGCAGGCCGATGCCGACCGCGACGAAGCCGGCGGACGTGCACACGACGAGGACGACACCGAGGTCGTGGGAGGAGAGGAACATGCGTTGGGCGGTTGCCACCACGCCGACCACGACGGCGACGACGGCCGTGACGGGTGCGAGCCACGCCAGAGTGCGGACGGACCGGCGGCCGAGTAGGTGAAGGACGGCAAGCCCGAGGGCGCCGACGACGGCGCTGCTGACGATGGCGGTGACGGTCACCGCCAGCCAGGGGTTCATGTGTCCGACTCCGTCGCGTCCCAGCGGTAGCCGACGCCCCACACCGTCATGAGTCGAGTGGGCTCGGTGGGATTCGGCTCGACCTTCTCGCGCAGCCGACGCACGTGCACGGTCACGGTGGACTGGTCGCCGAACGACCAGCCCCAGACCTGCTCCATCAGCTCTCCCCGCGTGAAGGCACGTCCTGGGTGCGCCAGCAGGAAGGACAGCAGGTCGAACTCACGACTGGTCAGGGGCAGGGGGTCGTCACCGCGCATGGCGGTGTGCGCGGTGGTGTCGAGAATCAGGTCTCCGTCGCGCAGGACCGGATCGGTGGTGGGGGGCGAAGAGCCAACGGAGCCGCGACCTGACCGGCGCAGGACGGACTGAACGCGCAGCACGAGCTCGCGTGGACTGAACGGCTTGGTGACGTAGTCGTCGGCTCCGACCTCGAGCCCGAGCACGCGGTCCACTTCGCCGCCCAGGGCGGTCAGCATGATGACAGGCACATCAGAGGTGGAACGCAGGCGCCGGCAGACCTCGAGGCCGTCGAGGTCGGGCAGCATCAGGTCGAGCACGACGAGGTCAGGAGCCTCGGCGTCAAAGGCGGCCAGGCCCGAGGCCCCGGTCGCGGCGTGCACCGCCTGCAGACCGGCTCGTTCGAGGTACGTGACCACGACCTCCGCGACGGTGGGGTCGTCATCGACGACCAGCACGGTGGCCGGCACGGTGGCCGAGGGGGATGCGTCGTCGTCCTCGACGGCCGACTGCTTGGGTGCCCTGGAGGGGGTGCTCACGGCGTCAGCGTACGTGGGCATGGCCGTGAGCACCCTTCCTCCGCGGTCAGCGACCGGCGACCGGGCAGACGAAGTCGGCACCGGGCATCCGAGTGATCGTCACGTGTCCGGCCTCGGCGGCAGCAAGCACTGCCTCGTCCGAGGTCAGCAGGTAGGGGCAACGTTCCACGTGACGACGTTCACGGCCCAACGACCACCGTGGTAGTTGTCGCCAGGCGCCGCCGCGGTCACTGGCCTCTGTCCTTCGACACCGCCCATGATCGGGTAGATCGGGTCGACCCCTTTGCCTGGCGTGCTGGTCGGGGTCACCACCGTGCGCACCACGGTGCCGTCGTAGTAGAGCGAGCCGAAGTTCGCGCCCTGCGGGTTCGAGCTGTCGGCCTGTGCGGGCCCGGCGACAGCGAGGGGTGCGAGTGCGAGAACAGCTGCTGCCGCTGCTGTAGCGGCGGCGCGAGACGAGATCATGACCACTCCTTATGTTCGACGAACGGGTGCACATGACGCTAGGGAGCATCACGGCGCGATCCGAGGGTGAAGCGATGACGAGACCCTTACCGAACGCTGACGTACGCTCGGCGTGTGCGACCACCGCCGCGTGACGACGCCTCGAGTACGGACGCGAGCGTGCGCCGCCAGATCGGGCGTGCGCTGCGGCGGGCGGAGCAGGGGCGTGAGCTGGACGCGAACGAGGCGTCAGCCCTGATGGCTGCGACGGGCCACGCACTCGACGATCTTCTGTCGCTCGCCTCGGCGATGCGTGACCGAGGGCTGGCCGACGCCGGGCGCCCAGGAGTGATCACGTACTCACGCAAGGTCTTCATCCCGCTGACGCGGCTCTGTCGCGACCGTTGCCACTACTGCACGTTCGTGGCGGCCCCCGCGGACGTCCCTTCGCCGTACCTCTCACCGGACGAGGTGCTGGCCATCGCGCGCTCCGGCGCAGCCGAGCAGTGCAAGGAGGCCTTGTTCACCTTGGGTGATCGGCCGGAGGACCGCTGGCCCCAGGCGCGGGCGTGGTTGGACGCCGCAGGGTATGCGAGCACGCTCGACTACCTGCGGGCGATGGCGGTCCTCGTACTCGAGGAGACCGGGCTGCTTCCGCACCTGAACCCCGGAGTCCTGTCCTGGCAAGAGCTGATGCTCCTGAAGCCGGTCGCACCGTCGATGGGTCTGATGCTCGAGACGACGAGCAAGCGACTGTGGTCGACGCCCGGCGCTGCCGCACTACGGATCGCCCGACAAGGAGCCAGCCGTTCGGCCGCGACGTCCTCGAGAACGCGGGACGTCTGTCGATCCCGTTCACGACCGGAGTCCTGGTCGGCATCGGCGAGACGCTGCACGAGCGGGCCGAGAGTCTTCTGGCGATCCGGTCGTCTCATCGCGCCCATGGGCACGTGCAGGAGGTGATCGTCCAGAACTTCCGGGCCAAGCCCAGGACGGCGATGGCCGATGCCCCCGACAGCGATGCCGACGACTTCCTCGCGACGGTCGCAACGGCTCGTGTGCTGCTCGGACCAGGGATGCGGGTGCAGGTGCCGCCGAACCTCTCCGATGGAGTCGCTGCCGCGACTCGTCGCGGCCGGTATCGACGACTGGGGCGGGGTCAGCCCTCTGACGCCGGACCACGTCAACCCGGAGCGTCCGTGGCCGCACCTCGAGGTGCTCGCCGACGCGACGCGTGAGGCCGGATTCACGCTGCGAGAACGACTGACCGTGCATCCGTCGTACGTGCAGCGGGCGAGCGTTGGATCGATCCACGTGTCCAGCCGCACGTCGACGCGCTCGCCGACGCCATCGGGCCTGGCGCGGCGGGATACTTCCGCGGCGGGCCGGCCGTGGCAGGAGCCGGGCCACCTCACCGATGCTGGACGCATCGATCTGCATCGCGAGGTGGAGGCGTCGGGCCGCCGCTCAACGATCCGCAGCGACGCCGACGAGGCCTTCGGGACATGGAGCGTCGTGGCCGACGTGGTGACGGCGTCCCGTGCGGTCACGCGGGATCGGAGCGGCCCTCGCCTCGAGGCCGGCGTTCGCGAGGCGCTGCGTGTGGCTGAGCGCGATCCGGCCGCTCTCCTGCTGCCTGAGAACGACTCACTCGCGCTCGCGCTTCTGACGGCACGCGGCCCGGACCTGGAGGCGGTGGCCGGACTCGCCGACGCGGTGCGCCGCGACGTCGTCGGCGACGAGGTGACGTACGTCGTCAACCGCAACATCAACTTCACCAACATCTGTTACACCGGCTGCCGGTTCTGCGCCTTCGCTCAACGCCGCTCCGACGCCGACGCCTACGCGCTCTCGATCGACGAGGTCGTCACCCGGGCGTCGGAGGCATGGGATCTCGGGGCCACCGAGGTCTGTCTGCAGGGCGGCATCGACCCGCAGCTGCCGGCCACGCACTACGTCGATCTGGTGGGCGCTCTGCGGCGGCTCTGCCTGATCTGCACGTGCATGCGTTCAGCCCGATGGAGGTGGCCACTGGGGCGGCGCGAGCCGGGGTGCCCATCCCCGAGTTCCTGGCGGAGCTCGCCGGACGCCGGGCTGGGCTCGATGCCCGGAACGGCCGCGGAGATCCTCGACGACGACGTGCGCTGGGTGCTGACCAAGGGAAAGCTGCCGACCGCCACCTGGGTCGAGGTCGTCGAGTCTGCTCATCGGCTGGGTCTGCCGACGAGCAGCACGATGATGTTCGGCCACGTCGATCGTCCCGATCACTGGCTCACCCACCTGCGGGTTCTGGCTGAGGTGCAGGACCATGCCGCCGCATCCGGCGCTCGTGGCTTCACCGAGTTCGTCCCTCTCCCGTACGTCCATCACTCTGCGCCGCTGTACCTGGCGGGCATCGGTCGCCCTGGCCCTTCGGCGGACGAGACGCGGGTCGTTCACGCCGCGGCCCGGCTGCTGTTGCACGGCCGTATCGACCACATCCAGGTCTCGTGGGTCAAGCTCGGTGCAGCGGGGTCTCAGATGATGCTGCGCTCGGGAGCCGACGATCTCGGCGGAACACTGATGGAGGAGACCATCAGCCGGATGGCCGGGAGCAGCCACGGCTCGGCGATGACCGTAGGAGCGCTTGCCGGCTGGGCCAGCGACATCGGACGTGCGAGCCGCCAGCGCACCACGACCTATGGCCCGGTCAGCGAAGAAAGGTCCGAACGGTCGATCCGCACCGGGGGAGTGCTGCCGGAGCGGGCTCGTACCCTCTGACCTGCGGTGATACCCAGGTTGCTCATGCTGGTAGTAGTCAAACGATCACTTTCCGTAGCCGGAGTGATGAACGAATAGCAGAGGAAGTGTTGACAGCAGGGCAACGACACCCCTGTAATTCCACCCATGTCGTTTGGCTGGCCCGTGGCCGGGCGACACCCCGTTGGGTCGAGGAGGAACGGTGACCGAGGCCATCAGTCTGATGGACGTGCAGGACGTGCAGGACGTGCAGGACAGCGCAGGAAGCGGAGCTGTCGTGGCAAGAGCGTGCGCTCTGTGCCCAGACCGATCCGGAGGCCTTCTTCCCGGAAAAGGGCGGGTCGACCCGCGAGGCCAAGAAGGTCTGCCTCGGCTGCGACGTGCGCGGTGACTGCCTCGAGTACGCCCTCGCTCACGACGAGCGGTTCGGGATCTGGGGCGGGCTCTCTGAGCGCGAGCGCCGGCGCCTGAAGAAGGAAGCGGTCTAGCACGACCTGGCGGCACCTCCTGCAGGGAGGCCGCCACACGGCGACTTCGGCACGTGACGCCGGCCCCGTAGGGTGGGACGCCGATCATGAGCCAGGACGACTCTCCCACTGCTACACCCGCCGACCATCGAGTCGTCGCGGTGCTGGTCGCCCACGACGGAGCAGCCTTTCTCCCGCGTTCGCTCGCTGCTCTGCAAGCGCTCGACCCGGCCCCCGACACCGTCGTCGCGGTCGACACCGGCTCAGTTGACGCCACGGCCGCGCTGCTGGCCCATGCATCGGCAATCGACCAGGTCGTCACCCTCCCGGCCGACACCGGATTTGCCGCAGCCGTCCATGCCGGCATCGAGGCGGCCCCGGCGGTGAGCGCTGTTGACGATGGGACGTCCCACGTGGCTGTGGGTGCTGCACGACGACAGCGCCCCAGCCCCTTCGGCGCTGGGCGTCCTGCTGCGAAACGCCGTCGACCAGCCATCGGTGGGTGTCTGGGGGCCGAAGGTGCTCGGGTGGGACGAGCCGCGACGCCTGCTGGAGGCAGGGGTCTCCATCTCGCGTTCGGGTCGTCGGCATACCGGTCTTGAGCCGGGCGAGCAGGACCAGGGCCAGTACGACGGTCAGCGCGATGCGCTCGCGGTCGGCAGCGCCGGCATGCTGGTGCGCCGCGACGTCTGGAACGACCTCGGCGGCTTCGACCGGTCCATGCGCTTCTTCCGCGAGGACGTCGACTTCGGCTGGCGGGCGAACCTTGCAGGCCATCGCGTCGCTGTCGCCACTGACGCCGTGCTGCATCACGCCGAGGCCATGGCACGCGGGCGCCGCGCCGATGCGCCACGAGACCCCCATGCCGTCGACCGAGGCAGTGCCCTCTACACGCTGCTCGCGAACAGTCGCCGCTCAACGGTGCTCTTCCGGTGGGTGTGGCTCCTCCTTCAGACCCTGGTCCGGGCGCTCGGGTACGTCCTCGGAAAGGCACCGCGCGAGGCCGCTGCCGAGATGAGCGCGATGGTGACCGTTCTCCTGCGACCCATGCTGATCTGGCGGGCGCGGCGCGTGCGCCGCCGTCAGCGAAGGGTGCCTGCGCGCAGTCTCCGGTCGCTCTTTCCCCCACCAGGGCAACAGGTGCGGCAGACGGTCGAGACGTTGGCCAGCTCGCTGAACGTCCAAACCGACGTCCAGCCCAGCACCATCTTGGAGTCCGGTCCCGTCGAGGACGATCTCGACTCGTTCGTCGCCGTCAGGTCCGGCCGGCTTGGTCGGTGGGTCCGCCGCCCTGGGGTCATCCTCTTCGCCGGCCTGCTGGTGGTTCAGGTCGTGGCCTGGCGAGGTCTCTACCGAGGTGGGGTCCTCCATGGTGGAGCGCTGTTGCCGATGCCGACAGGGGCGTCGGATCTATGGCAGGCCTACACCGCCACCTGGCACCCGGTGTCGCTGGGTAGCGGAACCATGGCGCACCCGTCGACCGCAGTTCTGGGGCTCTTCGCGACCGCGCTGCTGGGCCACGCCACGTGGGTCGTGCCGGTCATCCTGGTCGTCGGACCGGTGCTGGCGGGGTTGTTGGCCTACCAGGTCACCCGGTCGTTCGGGCTCTCCACGCGGCTCCGGGTCTGGGTGGGAGTCGCGTATGCGCTCAACCCGGTGTTTCTCGCGGCAACGGCCCAAGGTCGCTGGACGACCGTGCTGGTCGGCGTCCTGGCACCGCTTGCAGGTGTCGCCGTTGCGCGCGGCGTGGGGATGGGGACGGCAGCTTCCTCGGTGCGGGCAACCGCCGTAGCGGTCCTGCTGCTCGGCGTGATGCTTGCGTTGTCGCCTCCCCTTCTGGCTCCACTGGTGGCGATGGCGGTGGGGCTGGCGCTCCGGTCGCCTGCCCGCGGTGGTCTTGCGCCACGCGCGTTCAGGCTCGGGAGCGGCTGATGGCCGCCGTGCTGGCGGTCGGCCCTCCAGTGCTCCTGCTTCCGTGGTGGCCAGTGGTGGTGAGCGACCCGAGCGTTCTGCTGCTGGAGCCGGGTGTGGCGTTGATCGGTGACACCGAGGCTCCCTGGCAGGCGATCTTCTTCGATCCGGGCGGCTGGTGGTCCAGTCCTTGGTGGTTCGGGCTCGGACTGGCAGTGGCGGCGCTCATGGCGGTGCTCCGGGCCCAGCAGGTGCCACCTGTGCGAGCGGCCCTGATGTTCCTCGGGATCTGTCTGGCGTGGGCGCTGGTGCTCGAGTCGGTCGTGGTGACTCCCGCGACGAGCACTCAGCCGGTGGCCGTGTGGAGTGGCTCGGTGCTGGTCCTTGCGGTGGCCGCGGGACTGGTCGCTGTGGCGACCGCGGCGCGGGGCAGTCGCAGGCGGATGAAGCGGGCCACCTTCACGTGGCGACAGCCCGCCTTTGCCGCTGTCGCCACGCTCGCGGTGCTCAGCCCAGTGGTGTGGGGCGTCTCATGGGTGGACCGCGGAGCCGCTGACCCCCTCGATCGCGGAGAGGCCAACCCGCTGCCGGCGTTCGTGCGCGCGCAGTCCGAGCTGCCCGAGCAGATCCGCACCTTCGTGCTCGAACCAGCCGACGGCCGGCTGGCCTACACCGTCCTTCGTGACCGCGACGCGCACTGGGGTGACGTCGAGACCGCGCCGCCGGCCGACCGGCTCACCTCGATGGACCTGGTCGTCTCCGACCTGGCGTCCGGACGGGGAAGCGCTCCCGTCGATGAGCTGGTCGCTCGCGCCGTGCAGTACGTCCTTGCGGTGCCGCCCGTCGACCCGGACCTCGAGGTCGCCCTCGACTCGGCGCCCGGCCTGCTGAGGATCGCCAACCCCGGCGACGCCTCGCTGTGGCGGGTCGAGCTGGACACCGGCCGCGTCCGGGTGTTGGGCGCCAATGACCAGAGCGAGGTGTTGCCCTCGGAGGTGGCGGGCGACCCGTCGTCGGCGCGGGTTGATCTTCCCGGGGCAGAAGGTGACCGCCTGCTCGAACTCGCTGAGCTCGCCGACGAGGGGTGGGTCGCCACCGCCACGTCCAAGGACCAGACCCGCGAGCTGCCAGTCGGCACAGCGTCGGAGTGGGGACAGCGCTTTGTCGCGGGCGCCGCGGCCGCTGACGTGTCGATGGTGGTCGAGGATCGGTGGCGACGCGCGCTCGTGTGGACGCAGCTGGTTCTGGTTGTCCTCCTCGTGCTCGTTGCCCTGCCCGGCCGATCCCGTCGAGATGAGGAGGCGGTGTGAGCGGCATGAGGGGTTGGGGGCACCGCCCCGGTGTCCAGATGCTCGTCGGTCCTTGTTCTGGTGATCGCTGCCGCCGTGACCGCCACCACCGCGTCAACCAGCCGCGCGACGCCTGAAGGTGTCACTCCTGAGGTCGTACCTGTGACAGAGACCACCGTGGCGTGCCCCGGGCTGCGGTCGCGTAAGGGGTTCACCGAGTCGGCAGTCGCTGCCGCCACACCACCGACGGTGTCCGGGGTCGACCAGGAGGCATCGGGCAGCGGCATCGTGCGCACCTTGTCGCCACGGGTGTCGCGCGAGAAGACACTGATCAGCCTGACCGAACCCGGTGACAGGGGTGCCTACGTGGGGCGTGATGGCGAGCGCGACTCAGTCACGGGTTCGGCGTCGGGCTCTCTGGCCCCGGGGTTCTCGGTGACCCAGACCGAGCGCACCGTCGATGGGGCCGGGCGGGGCCTCGCGTCCACACAGTGCCAGCCCACCGGAACTGACTTCTGGTTTGTCGGAGCTGCGTCCGGCGTCGGGCAGCGTGCGGTACTGGTACTGACCAACCCCGAGTCGGCCACGGCAACGGTCGACGTCACCATTCACGGGCGCAACGGCGTTGTCGACGCCCCAGGGGCACGGGGAGTTCAGGTCGGCCCACGTACCAGCGTCGACCTGCGCATCGATGAGGTGGCACCGGGCGAGAAGGTCCTCGCGGTCCATGCCCAGGTCCGGGTGGGCAGGCTCTCAGCGGCCATCACCGAAACCGACGCCAACGGGTTCGAGCCGGGGGGTACTGACTGGATCCCGGCCGCGTCGCCTCCTGCTACGAACGTCGTCGTGCCGGGTGTGCCCGCGGTCGCCGGTACCCGCGATGCCAAAGTGCGCCTGGACGTGGTGGCCGAAGGCGAAGCCGCCGTGGTGACGATCTCCGTGGTCACCCCCGATGGTTCGTTTGCGCCACAGGGCATCGACGTCCTGGATGTGCCAGAGCAAGGTGTCGCATCTGTCGATCTCACGGAGGCCTTGCGAGGAGACCCTGCGGCCATCGTCCTGTCGTCAGACGTTCCGGTAACAGCGGGTGTCCGAGTCCTCCTGAAGGACCCCGATATCTTCGGAGACATGCTGTTCCTGGCGGCAGCCGATCCCCTCGGCGCTCCGGCGGTCGTGCCTGACAACCGGACGACCAAGGACCTGCGGACTCGGCTCATCCTGAGCGCCCCGGACGGAGGTGCGACGGCCGTCGTCACGGGATTCGCGGCCGGCCGTGAGTGGACGGCTGGGCGTGTGTCCCTGGCGTCCGGCGCCACCAAGGTGATGACGATCCCCCCCAAGAAGATCAACGGCAAGAGGGTCGACAGCTTCGGCCTGGTGATCACGCCAGGAGGCAGCGGGTCGCTGTACGGCGTTCGCATGCTCGACGAAGAGGGCCCCCGCGGTCCCCTTGTCTCGTCATTTCCACTGGTGACCGCGCGGTTGTTGGCCGAGGTGCCAGAGGCGTTCCCCGACATCTCTGTCGGGTCGGACGACTGACCAGGACAGCGCGCCTGCGTGGCGACACGAGCGGAAGTGGCGCCGCAAATGACCGCCTCGCTGCCGGACGGGCGATAGCGTCGCGCCGTGAGTCCTATGAGGCGCTGCTCGCGTACGGCGTGCAATCGCACGGCAGTGATGACGCTGACATACGTCTACGCCGATTCCACGGCGGTTCTGGGGCCTTTGGCGACCTACGCCGAGCCGCACTGCTACGACCTGTGCGAAGTCCATGGCGAGCGTCTCACCGCGCCCCGAGGCTGGGAGATCGTTCGTCTGGCTCCTGATCCGGCTCAGCTCGGCCCGAGCAGCGACGATCTCGAGGCCCTGGCCGATGCAGTCCGCGAGGCCGGGCGTCCCGTGGGCCCGGCTCCGACACCCGTATCGCCTGCGCCTGTCGAGCACGGGCGTCGTGGGCATCTCTGGGTCCTCCCTCCCCTGGAGGAGTCCGAGCGGTAGACGCCCCTTATATCCTTTTTGCGACGAAAGCCGTGAATCTCCCTGAAATTCAACCTCAACCGGTCGGGGTGCCGATAGCACCCTCGCATCGCGGTCCGCCGCCCGTACGGATCGACCGGCACCAGCCGGAATCCCATGGAGGAGAAGATCATGGCCCGTCCGTCCTCGCAGCCGATGACCGTTCCGCTCGGATCGTTGACCCAAACTGGTGCCCGGACCGACGTCACCTGCGGTGAGTGCGGCAGTGAGCGCGTCACACACCTGGCGATGACATTCACCGACGGCACCCCGGTGGAGTTCGTGTCGTGCCACCGGTGCGAGCACAAGACGTGGGTGGACGCGAGTGGCGTGCAGCATCGGGAGCTGCCGGTGACGAGCGTCCTCGACAAGACGCGCAAGCCGAGCTGACCGGGCGCTCAGCAGCGTCTCCGGGCTCGGTAGGGTCCAGGTTTGTGACTCCTGAACGAGCCCGATCAGCCCGGTCAACCCCTGTCGACCCCGCGGTTCTCGCGCCGATCGTCAAGGCGTACGACGTCCGAGGGGTCGTCCCCGACCAGCTCAACGCGCAGATCTGCCGCGACATCGGCGCAGCGTTTGTGCAAGTGCTGAGAACCGAGGGCGACGTGTCAGGAATCGTCGTGGGGCACGACATGCGCCCGACCTCACCTGACCTGGCGATGGCATTCGCCGATGGCGCCGCGTCCGCCGGTGTAGACGTCACGATGATCGGTCTGGCCAGCACCGATCAGCTGTACTGCGCGTCAGGTCTGCTCGGTCTGCCCGGAGCGATGTTCACGGCCAGCCACAACCCCGCCGAGTACAACGGCATCAAGCTCTGCCGGGCATACGCCGCTCCGGTGGGCCAGGAGACCGGTCTCGCTCAGATCAGGGACGCGTTGGCGTCCGGTGTGAGCAGCACCGGATCTGCGCCAGGAACCATTACCGAGCGAGACATGCTCGCTGAGTACGTGCGGCACCTCCACTCGCTCGTCGACCTGAGCGGTGTTCGCCCTCTGACGGTGGTGATCGACGCGGGCAATGGAATGGCCGGCCTCACCGCGCCGGCGGTCTTCGCCGGCCTGCCGATGACTGTCATCCCGCTGTACTTCGAACTTGACGGAACCTTCCCCAACCACGAGGCCAACCCGATCGAGCCAGACAACCTGCGCGACCTGCAGGCGGCGGTCGTCAAGAACGCTGCCGACATCGGGCTGGCGTTCGACGGCGACGCCGATCGCTGCTTCATCGTTGACGAGCGCGGCACCATCGTGTCGCCCAGCGTGCTGGCGGCGCTTATCGCCGACCGAGAGCTGGCACGCGATCCTGGCGGCACTGTGATCTACAACCTGATCACGAGTCGCGTCGTTCCCGAGGTCGTCGCAGAGGCAGGGGGCGTCTCGGTGCGCTCCCGTGTCGGACACTCGTTCATCAAGGGCGTCATGGCCGAGACGGGCGCAGTGTTCGGCGGCGAGCACTCAGGTCACTTCTACTTCCGCGACTTCTGGCGTGCCGACTCGGGCATGCTCGCAGGCATGCACGCCCTGGCCGCCCTCGGCAGTGCCAACGCACCGTTGTCGCAGCTGTTGGCTCCCTACGACCGCTATGCGGCGAGCGGCGAGATCAACTCGACCGTCGCCGACCAGGCACAGGTGCTCGACGGCATCCGCCGCTACTGGATCGCCCGAGACGGTGTGACGATCGACGAGCTCGACGGACTGACGGTGGCCGGCGATGCCTGGTGGTTCAACGTGCGGGCCAGCAACACCGAACCCCTGCTGCGACTCAACGTCGAGGCCAAAGAGCTCACCATCCTTGAGACGGTCCGCGACGAGGTGCTGGCACAGATCCGTGGCGATGCCCAATGACTGCTGTCGATGCCAGCGACCCACGCTGGCCACCGATCGATCCAGGCCTGCTCGAGATCATCGTCTGCCCTGCCTGTCGCTCCGACCTCGCACCTCAGCCCGACCCGGCCGCCCCGCACTCCCTTCAGTGCGTGGGCTCTGACTGCGGTCTGACGTACCCGGTGCGCGACGGCATCCCGGTGCTGTTGGTCGACGAGGCCGGTCCTGGTGACTGAAGCTGGGCGTCGTCCAGCCCTGATCGACCTCGACGACATCAGCGCGGTTCGAGCCGGGGACCCTAGTTCGATGCTCGACGACGTTGCCTCTGCTGCTGACCAGGTTCGTCAAGCGGTGGTTGCTTGCGAGCGTGCTGGTGTCACGGTCGTTCGTGACGGTGGTCGCCCGCGTGCGGTCGTCGTGACCGGCATGGGCGGCTCAGGCATTGCCGGACATGTCCTGCAGGCCGCCGCCGGTCCCGAGTGCCCCGTTCCGGTCGAACGTGTCCGTGGGTGGACCTTGCCCGCGTGGGTGGGCTCCGATGACCTCGTCATCGCCGTGTCGAGCTCGGGGCGTACCGCTGAGACGATCGCTTGCACAAGGACGGCATTGGAGCGAGGCGCACGCACCGTCGTCGTTGCCGCCGAGGGTTCCCCACTGGTCGAGCTCGCGGACGGCGCTGGAATCCCTTGGGTGCCCGTCCCGCCGGGTCGCCCACCCCGAGCCAATCTGTGGGCGTTGTCGGTTCCGCTTCTCGTTGCCGCAGACGCGCTCGGAGTCGTCGACGCCGAAGCCACGAGACTCGAAGCCGTCGCCGAGCTCCTCGATGGACTGGCCGAGCGGTGTGCACCGACAGTTCCGAGCAGTGACAACCCCGCCAAGCAGCTGGCCCTCGACCTCTACGGCACGCTGCCCATGATCTGGGGCAGTAGCGACCTGGCCGGCATCGCCGCATATCGTCTGCTGTGTCAGCTCGCAGAGAACGCGAAGTACCCGTCCGTCAACGGCGTGCTGCCAGAGGCTCTGCACAACCAGGTGGTCACCTTCAGCGCGCCACGCTCGTCCGGCCTCCCGATCCGCCTCGTCCTGCTGCGCGACACGGTGGAGCAGTGGCAGGTGGCTATCGCAGCTGATGAGGCCGAGACCCTCGCAGGTGAGTCAGGTGTGGGTGTCAGCCGGTTGATGGCCGTTGGCAAGCATCCGCTGCAACGCATGGCGAGTCTGTGCGCAGTCGGTGACTTTGCCAGCGTGTATCTCGGTCTCCTCGGGGGAGTCGACCCCACACCGATTCCGCCGATCGAGATCTTGAAGGCCCGGGTTCAAGCCCGACGGCCCAGTCCATGAGTGCCGAGGGCGGTACCCGGGCAATACTCGCGGCGATGCTGGCCAACCTCGGCATTGCGATCACCAAGTTCTTCGCCTTTCTCGTCTCAGGTTCGTCGTCGATGCTCGCCGAGTCGGTGCACTCGCTGGCCGACTCCGGTAACCAGGTGCTGTTGCTCATCGGTGGGCGGCGATCGAAGCGGGCAGCCACGCCCGAGCACCCGTTCGGCTACGGGCGCGAGCGCTATCTGTACGCGTTCGTTGTGTCGATCGTGCTCTTTTCGGTTGGTGGGCTCTTCTCGGTCTACGAGGGTGTTCACAAGATCCGTCACCCTGAGGAGCTCACCAACATCGTTGTGCCCATCGTGGTACTCCTGGTCGCGATCGCCCTCGAGGGGTTCTCGCTCAGGACCGCGGTGGTCGAGTCGAACAAGGTGCGACGCGGACTCTCGTGGGTGCAGTTCGTTCGTCGCGCCAAAGCACCAGAGCTGCCGGTTGTGCTGCTCGAGGATGTCGGCGCCCTGATCGGCCTGGTTCTCGCACTGGCCGGCGTTGGCCTGACGGCCATCACCGGCGATGTGGTGTGGGACGGCCTGGGAACTGTCGCCATCGGCACCTTGCTGATCGTGATCGCGATTGCGCTGGGCATGGAGACCAAGAGCCTCCTGCTCGGCGAAGGCGCACTGCCGAGCGACGTCGATGCCATCCGCGCGGCCCTGCTCGTTGGCGCTGACATCCAACACGTGATCCACATGAAGACCCTCTTTCTCGGTCCGGAGGAGTTGCTGGTTGCCGCCAAGATCACGCTGGCATCCAGCGCTTCGGTCGCCGACGTGGCGAAGGCGATCAACGACGCGGAGGTACGTATTCGAGCGTCCGTGCCGGTTCCGATGGTGATCTATCTTGAGCCAGACATCCTGATCGCTGACCACGAGGACCAGCCGTCGGCCAGGTGACGTCATGGGGCGCGGAGCGGTTGGTCCTTGTACGCTTGACCCCGTGACTGCACCCACGCTCCCAGCCCCCACATCCGCGCGCGTTCTAGAGTCCGGTGACTTCAAGGTCGCCGATCTCGCACTCGCTGAGTTCGGACGTAAAGAAATTCGTCTTGCTGAGCACGAGATGCCCGGACTCATGGCTATTCGCCGAGAGTACGCCGACGCCCAGCCGCTCGCCGGCGCGCGCATCATGGGATCGCTGCACATGACGGTGCAGACGGCCGTCCTCATCGAGACCCTTACGGCGCTCGGAGCAGATGTCCGATGGGCCAGCTGCAACATCTTTTCCACCCAGGACCACGCGGCAGCGGCGATCGTCGTCGGGCCTTCCGGCTCTCCCGCTGTGCCTTCTGGCGTTCCGGTGTTCGCCTGGAAGGGCGAGACTCTCGACGAGTACTGGTGGTGCACCGAGCAGGCGCTCACGTGGCCGGGTCAGTCAACGGGAGAGGGTCCCAACATGATCCTCGACGACGGCGGCGACGCCACGATGCTTGTTCACAAGGGTGTCGAGTTCGAGAAGGCAGGCGCCGCCCCCGATCCGTCGACCGCGGACAGCGAAGAGTTCGAGGTTGTCCTTCGCCTGCTCAACCGAACTCTGGCTGAGACACCCAACAAGTGGACCGAGGTGGCCTCTGGGATCCGTGGCGTCACCGAAGAGACCACGACAGGTGTCCACCGCCTGTACCAGATGCTTGACACCAAAGAACTGCTCTTTCCAGCGATCAACGTCAACGACTCAGTGACCAAGAGCAAGTTCGACAACAAGTACGGCTGCCGCCACTCCCTCATCGATGGCATCAACCGGGCCACCGACACCCTGATAGGCGGCAAGTCTGTCGTCGTCTTCGGCTATGGCGACGTCGGCAAGGGGTCCGCAGACTCGCTGCGGGGCCAGGGCGCTCGAGTGATGGTGACTGAGATCGACCCGATCTGTGCGCTCCAGGCGGCGATGGACGGCTACCAGGTGGTGCGCCTCGAAGACGTCGTCGAAACGGCCGACATCTTCATCTCGGCAACCGGCAACAAGAACGTCATCACGGTCGCCGACATGGCGAAGATGAAGCACCAGGCGATCGTCGGCAACATCGGTCACTTTGACAACGAGATCGACATGGCCGGTCTGGCGTCTCGCGCCGGAGTTCGGCGCGAGAACATCAAGCCCCAGGTTGACCTGTGGCATTTCGACGACGGCCATGCGGTGCTCATCTTGAGCGAGGGTCGGCTTCTGAACCTCGGCAATGCCACCGGTCACCCGAGTTTCGTCATGTCGAACTCGTTTGCCAACCAGACAATCGCCCAGATCGAGCTCTTCACGAAGACCGCCGACTACCCCGTTGGTGTGTACACGCTGCCCAAGCACCTCGACGAGAAGGTGGCTCGGCTGCACCTCGACGCCCTAGGCGTCCACCTCACCGAGCTCACCGACGATCAGGCCGACTACCTGGGCATCCCGAAGAGCGGCCCGTACAAGCCCGACCACTACCGATACTGAGCACCCATCATGCGGTACGGCATCCTCGGTACGGGAGTGGTCGGCCAGACTCTCGGTTCTGCGCTCATCGGTATCGGTCACGACGTCTGCATGGGCTCGCGCACCGAGCCGAACGAGCGCTCGGGGGAATGGGCTGACGCCAACGGCGAACGAGCATCGACTGGCACATTTGCAGTCGCCGCTTCTTTCGGCGAGATCGTCATCAACTGCACCACAGGCGTCCACTCGCTCGCCGCGATCGATGCCGCCGGATCAGACGCGCTTGCCGACAAGACCCTGATCGACGTGGCCAACCCGCTCGACTTCTCCGGAGGATTTCCGCCCCGAATTGCCGTCGAGAGCGACGACAGCCTCGCCGAGCAGATTCAGCGGCGCCTTCCGCGCACGCGCGTGGTGAAGGCGCTGAACACTGTCGCCGCCGCGGTCATGGTCGATCCGGGGCTGCTCCCTGAAGCCACTGATCTCTTCATCTGCGGCGACGACGCCGACGCCAAGGCAACCGTCACCGACCTGGTGACGGCCTGGGGATGGGAGCGCGCGCGGGTGCGCGACCTCGGGGGGCTGGTTCAGGCCCGAGCCACCGAGCAGTACCTGATGCTGTGGCTGCCGCTGATGGGAGTTGTCTCCTCGCCGACCTTCAACGTGCGCCTCGTTGCTACCGAAGACAAGGCATGAGCGACAGCGTGGGGCAGGCACCGGCTGGCTGGTACGCAGACCCGACGCAGCCTGAGTTGCAGCGTTACTGGGACGGCGTGGCCTGGACGTCAGCCACGGCCCCGATGTCGCCTCTGGACTGGGGCGACTCCGCGGTGCTGCAGACTGTGGCGGAGCCCGAGGCGCCTCTGGCGACTGGGTCTGGCCTCCGCCGGGTATACGCCCCACCGTCCGGAGCCTGGGGCCTCGGCGACATCGGGTGGTTCGTGCTCGTGGTGATCGGCACCATCATCGCCAGTGCCGTGTTGGTCATCCCCGTCGTCCTTGTGGCTGAAGACGCCTTCACCGCCGATGGCGGCATCAATGGAGCCTCGAGCGCCGGCAGCTGGGTGCTGACCGGCGCGCAGGCTGTGTTCTTTGCCGGCCTGGCCGCCTGGCCGTTGATCGCCGCCTGGCGCAAGTCACGGGGTTGGCGCACAGCCTATGGATTCGTGGTCTCCTGGCGAGCGGTGGGAATTGGCATCGCCGGTGGGGTTGCCACCTTGGTGGCGATGATTGTGCTGACCGATCTCACCGCAAGGATTCTGGACGAGGAGGTGACCTCGGCCGGGGCCGACGCCGCTGAGTCGATGACAGGCAGCACCGTGGCCTTCGTGCTCTTCCTGCTGCTGATCGCGATCGGGGCCCCCTTCGTCGAAGAGCTGGCCTTCCGCGGGCTGGTGTGGGGGGCGGTCGTCAAGCGCGGCTGGTCGCCTTGGTTGGCCACCGTAATTGCGGGTGTGCCCTTCGCCCTGTTCCATATCGAGCCGCTTCGCGTCGTTCCGCTACTGGCCGCTGGGCTCGTACTGGGAGTGGTGCGTCAGTACGGTGGCTTGAGCGGTGCCATGCTCGCTCACTGTGTCGTCAACACCATCGGCGCCATCGGTATCGCCTTCGCATAGGCCCCAGGTCGACAGGCCAGGCGGCCCTACGCACGAGGCGGCCCTACGCACCAGCCCTCCCTTACGAGGGAGCGGTGAAACCCCCGGCGCTCCCAGGAGGTGGTGGCGGTGCCTCATCGCTGGGTGCCTCATCGCTGGGTGTCGAGATCCCGGGTCTCGAGACCGCAGGTGTGGGAGCCGAAACAGGTGGCGGTCCGCTCGCGGGAGCACCAGCGGCCGTCGCACGTCGGCTGCGTTCGGCCAGGACCGCGTTGAGAAAGATCTCCGGGCCCACCCCAGGTGGCGGGGGAGGAGACACCTGCTGGAACATCTCGTCGGCGATTGCCCGACCCAGTGCGGCCCTGGCTTCGTCGTTGAGTGAGGAGGCCCGCACCAAGAACTGCCGCGCGCTGAGTGCTGTTGCGGGCTGGAGCCTGCTCAGGTCGAGCGAGGCGGCCCACGGCTGCAGGCTCGGGGGCAGCCACCACTGTGCCGTGCGGTGAGTCGGTGCGCGTTCGCGTACCACCACGGTTCCGGCCAAGTAGTCGCCGACCCGCTTGCCCTCTGGCGAAAGCAGGCTTGTGATGACCGCGATCGCTCCGAAGCACAGGTAGATCTCGACGACCGCCATCAGGCCCCTGGCCAAGGCGTGGCGAAAGCGAATGGCGCCTCCGTCGTCGCGGACCACGCGAAGCCCCATCGCGAGCTTGCCGACCGTCCGGCCGCGAGTCAGAGTCTCGGTCGCCACCGGATACCCCACGATGACGGCGATGGTTCCCACGAAGACGAAGACGACGGTGAGCATGTCGTCTGCGAGTCCGGACGTCGCGCCGAGCAAGAACGTCAGAGCGATGAGCGCAACCACCTGCAGCGTCAGATCGATGATAAACGCCAGCGTGCGGCTTGGAAGCTTGGCGAGGCGAAGGTCAACGACGACGGCATCACCTGTCACCAGGCCCGATCCATCTCCGGCGCCTCGTTCTGTCATGGCCCCCCTCTGACCGCGTCACTGAGGTCAACGGCGTTGTGCGTGCGGCTATTGTGCCGGATCAATGGACCTCGACCGCTTCATCGCGACGCGCAGACCTGACTGGGATCGACTTCGGGAGCTCACCCGTCGCTCGCGGCTGTCTGGAGAAGAGGCTGACGAGTTTGTGGATCTATACGGCCGAACAGCGACCGACCTGTCGGTGATCCGCTCGGAGGCGCCAGATCCTGCTCTTGTCTCAGAGCTCTCGGCGCTGGTGGCGCGGGCGCGGGGGACCACCACGGGCACCCGCCGCTTCACGACCGACGACGTCGCGCGCTACTTCATCGTGACATTTCCGCTCCTGGTGTACCGGGCACGATGGTGGGTGGCAGGGGTGACTGTTGGCTTCCTCATCGTCTCGGTGTCGATCGGGACCTGGGTGGCAGCCAACCCGGATGTCCAGGGCGCCCTGGCTCCGCCCGAGGTCGTTCAACAACTGGTCGACGAGGACTTCGAGAGCTACTACTCCTCAGATCCAGCCGGTTCGTTCGCGGCGAGGGTGTGGACCAACAATGCCTGGGTGGCCGCTCTTTCACTGGCCTTCGGTGCATTGCTTGGGCTACCGGTGCTGTGGGTGCTGTGGCAGAACGCCACGAACGTGGCAGTTGTCGGGGGGTTCATGGCCGCTGGGGGTCGCCTTGATCTCTTCTTCGGCTTGATCCTGCCGCACGGTCTCCTTGAGCTGACGGCTGTCTTCGTGGCGGCCGCCCTGGGCCTGAGGTTGGGGTGGACGCTCATCGAGCCAGGCCCGCGAACTCGAGCCGTCGCGTTCGCAGAAGAAGGACGAGGCACGCTCTCGGCGGTGGTGGGACTCACCGTCGTTCTTCTCGTCTCGGGGATCATCGAGGCCTTCGTCACGCCGTCGGGCTTGCCCACCTGGGCCCGCATCAGCATCGGGGTCGCGGCCTTGGCCCTGTTCGCCAGCTACGTCGTTGTTCTCGGACGTCGTGCCGACCGGTCGGGGCTGATCACCGATCTCGCCGAGGGCGATGTCGGTGCCACGCTTCCAGCTGCGCGATGAGCCCGGCTCGGCGCACCCCTAGAGGCGCCCTTGCGCCTTGAGGGCGAGGTAGCGGTCGGCGAGCCCAGGCGCCAAGTCGTCGGGCAGCTCATCGACCACCTCGACACCCGCACGGCTCAATGCGGCCGCGATGGCTCTGCGTTCGCGGGTGAAGCCAGCGGCTGCGGCGGCGCGGTAGGTGGCGGTGAGATCGCTCCGATCGCTGAGCATCCGAGCGACCGATGGGTCGCTCACCGAAGCAACGATGATCTGGTGCCGGCTGGTCAGCTGCGGGAGGACCGGCAGGAGTCCGTGTTGGGTAGGGGCGGGGTCAAGTGCCGTGAGCAGTACGACGAGCGAACGGTGACGCGCGCGCCTGCTGACTTCGCTCGACAGTCCCTGCCAGTCGGTCTCAACGAGGCTCGCCTGTACCAGGCCGAGCATCGAGGTCGTGCTTGCCATCAGGTCTGGTCCCGAGCGACCCTGCACGGCCCCTTGTGGTCTGCGGTCCCATGCCAGCACATCGACCTGATCGCCAGCGCGGGCTGCCAAGGCGGTGAGCAGCAACGTCGCTTCGATCGCGGCGTCCAACCGAGGGGCGTCGCCGACGCGCCCGGCCGATGTGCGCCCGCAGTCGAGCACGATGAGCACGTGTCGATCACGTTCAGGACGCCAGGTGCGCACCATGACGTCAGAGGCGCGAGCGGTAGCACGCCAGTCGATCGACCGTACATCGTCGCCCACCACGTACTCGCGCAGTGAGTCGAACTCGGTGCCCTGCCCGCGCTGCAGGACGACGGTGCGGCCTTCGAGGTCGCGCAGCTTTGCCAGTTTGCTCGGCAGGTGTTTGCGACTGTTGAACGGTGGTAGGACATCGATTCGCCACGGAACCGACCGGCTGAGCTGCCGCCCCGCGATCCCCAGGGGCCCGAGGGAGCGGATCGTCACCTTGTCGGCATGGCACGGCCCCCGACGTGAGGGCATAACCAGCGTGGTGAGCGCACGACGGTCGCCGGTGGCGATCTCAGTGGCGTGTGTGCGAGGGCCAGCTGTCGACGACGGTGGCCATGCATCGCGCACGGTCCCTCTGAAACGGCGTCGTGATCGGTTGGTCAGGCGCAGAGAGATCGCCGCCCCGTCGCCAACGCGTACGGCCGTGTCACCACTGCGCTCGAGTGTGATGCTTGCGGGTCGAGCAGCCCGCCACGTATCGATGATCAGCACCAGAGCCAGGACGACCACAGCGAGCCACAGGGTGGACCACTCTGGACGGAGGGCGGTGACGAACGTCAGGGCCGCGGTGAGTCCAACCGCTCGACCTGTGATCACCATGTCAGCGGGGAACGGGCACCGAGCTGAGCACGGAGTCGAGGACGCCGTCGGTCGACGTGCCTTCCAGCTGCGCCTCGGCCCGCAGCTGCAGGCGATGCCTCCACGTCGGCTTGGCAATCACCTTCACGTCATCAGGTGTCACGAAGTCACGTGCGCTCAGCCACGCCCACGCACGGGCGGTCGACAGGAGCGCGGTGCTACCGCGTGGTGAGACCCCAAGCTGCACGGAGGCAACCTGGCGAGTGGCTCGAGCGAGGTCGACCACGTAACCGGCGATCTCAGGAGACACGGTGACGGCGCTGACTGAGCGTCGGGCGGCGTCGAGGGCTGCCACGTCGGCGACGGGGCGCAGCCCAGCTGCGTCGAGGTCCTGAGGGTCGAAGCCGGCAGCGTGCCGTGTCACGACATCAATCTCTGCTGCACGGTCGGGGATCGGCATCGTGAGCTTGAGCAGAAACCGGTCGAGCTGCGCTTCGGGCAGGGGGTAGGTGCCCTCATACTCGACGGGATTCTGGGTGGCGGCGACAAGGAATGGGTGGGGGAGCGGCCGTGGAATGCCGTCGATGCTGATCTGACGCTCCTCCATCGCCTCGAGCAAGGCTGCTTGCGTCTTCGGCGGGGTGCGGTTGATCTCATCGGCGAGCAGGAGATTGGTGAAGGCCGGTCCTGGGCGAAACGTGAACTCAGCGGTCCGCGCGTCGTAGACGAGAGAACCCGTGACGTCGCCGGGCATCAGGTCGGGGGTGAACTGCACCCGCTTGCTGTCGACCGCCAGAGCGCGAGCCAGTGCTCGCACCATCAGGGTCTTGGCCGTGCCGGGGACTCCTTCGAGGAGGACATGTCCGCGACAGAGCAGAGCGACCATGAGGCCGCTTACCACGGCGTCCTGGCCAACCACGGCCTTGCTGACCTCGGCACGAACAGCGAGAAGTGTGCCGCGTGGGTCAGTCGAATCTGGTGGAGTGCTCACGCGTGACGAACCTCCTGCTCGAGGGCGGACAACTGGCGGCCAAGCGAGACCAGGGCCGGATCGCCCTCAGGTGGGGGACCGTACAAGATCTGTTGAACCTCGTCAGGTCGACGTCCAGTGCTGGTGGCCACGGCTTGCGTAATCGCCTCGTGTGAGGCGGGAGCGGGGAGCCCAAGGTGCAGGCGCAGCGTGTCGACGGTCTCTGTCCGAAGATGCTCGGCGGCTTGCCCCCTGGTTCCGTGGCGCTGGTAGATCCGGGCCCGGCCCTCGGTGGTCTCTGAGGCGCGAACGGTCACTGGAAGGCTTTCAACGGTCACCGGGCCCAACCGGCGGGCTCGCCAGGCAGCCGTCATGAGCACGACCACCATGATGGCGCCAAGCAGCGGCCAGACGCCATCGGGCAGGAGGCTGGTCAGCGACTGCTGGCCGGTGTACTGCGGTGTTGGCAGCCACCAGACGAGGGCGGGGTTACGACCCGCAAGGTTCATCGCCAACGCTGCGTTCCCGGCCTCGTCGAGCCACTCGTTCGTCATGAAGTCGGCCGACCCCATGATCGTGTGGACGGCTCCCGCATCCGTAGCGGTCTGGACCAGGGTGGGACGTCCGTCGGTACCAAAGCACTGCGCTGTGCTGGCAGACCGGGCGGACGAGCCGGCGACATCGAAGGTGGTGCCGCCGGTTCGGGCATCGCCGGCGCGCAGAGCCGCGTCAAGCAGGCACTCGGGATCGCGGTCGGCGAGCGACGCCCTGGCTGCGGGCGTGACGTCGAGATAGCCGTCGGGGGCAAAGACGGGACCAAGCAGCACCACGTCGGACCGCAGCTGCTCAAGAAGGGTGATGTCGCCCGGGGGCAGGAGTTCGGGATAGGCAACGATCAGGGTCGTCTTGTCGTCCACGGAAAGGGCACGTTGAGCATCGGTCGTGCGCTCGACCGAGACCCCCTGCTCACGGAGCATCTCAGCGAGGGCCCTGCTGCCCCCTGGGGTGGCCGCGTCGGGGTCGAGCGACGTGCGCCCTGTAGCGGGCGTGAGGAGGGCGGTTGCCACCGCAAGTGCCAACAGGGTGGCGAGACCAACCCCGACCCACCGCTGCGTCCTCACCGGCATCAGCGAGCCACCTGAACTGTGGACGCGAGGTCGCAATCGAGGTCGTGGATGGCTTGGTACTCAGTGGCAGTGCCCGGGCGCTCACCGTAGACGACCTCGTCGAACGTGCGAGCCGCTCGATCGAGGTCGAGGCGAAGGTCGCCGAACACCAGTCCGGCGTCGCGTGCGGTCTCGTCGGCCGTGCGTCCCGGTCGACGGTCGAGGGCACCGCGTTCTTCCAGCTGCCGCACGATCGCGCGGAAGCCCTCACGGACGGCCTCGGCCCAGTCCTGGCGCGCCGCAGCACGCTCAGCCCGGTTGCGGTGATCGTCGGCAGTCGTGGCCTCGTCTGCGAAGACTTCGCGCCCGCCGGCCCTGGCGCGCTGCAACCCCCCAGTTCGCCGCACGATGACGAACGCGACCAGTGCGCCGACTGCCACCAGGACGAGCAGCCACAGCACGCTTCCCGCCGCACCGCCCACCTGATCCAGCACGTCGCGCAGCTTGTCGAGCACCCACGACGTCACCTGCTGCCACCATGGTGGTTCGGCCTTTGCGTACACGGGGTCGAGCAGCTCACGCTTGGCGAGTTCGCGTGCCTCGTCTCGGCCGACGTCGACCGGGATCGAGGCAGGGCCGAAGACGAGGCTCACTGGCCGCCTGACTGCCTGGCGAGAGTGATGTCGAGGCCTTCGGTGCGCATTCGACGGTCGATGTAGATCAGCGACAGGACCGCTGCGATGAAGGGCAACGTGATCGTGGTGACGATGATGCTGCCAACGGTCGCAATGGCGTTGTTGATCACGAAGCGGGTCTCGTCGACGGTCAAGGTGGTCGTGTCGACGGAAGGGGCGATGAACTCCGGGATCGAAAAGGGAACGCTGATCGCGAGGTTGATGACGACGTAGATGATGACCATCAGGATGAGAGCGCCGAAGGTGCGCCAGAAGGCGCCGTTGATGAGGTTCAGGGACCTGCGCAATGAGGCTCCGACCGTCGATCTCTCCAACACCAGAGCCGCGGCCGCGATCGAGGCGTAGACCCCGATGATGACACCGGGAATCAGGCAGAAAATCAGGCCTACGGTGACGATCAACGTGACAAGGACCCCGAGGCCGAGCAGCCGCCAGGCACGCGGCCTCACGGTCGCCCAGGCCTCTGCGAGTGTGACGGGGTTGCCGAGCACCGCTTGGCCCATGACGGCCGTCACGACTCCGGTCAGCAGAACCGTCGCCACCAGCTGGATCAGGACTCCTACGAAAGAGACGAAGAGGGTAGGCCCGAAGATGCCGGCGAGGTCGCTGCCGCTCACCGAGTTGGAGTTGAGGTCACTGATGCCCCGGTACATGGTGATGCTGACCAAAGCTGTGAGGTAGTTGACGGCGCCGAGTCCGAGCGCCACGACGAACGAGGGAACGATGATCGCCTTGGGGTAACGACGCACGGCAGTAATTGCGCCGTCGAGCAGCTCGGGAATCCCCAGGGGGCGTAGCGGGATGACGCCCGGCTTGGGGGCAGCGGGGGGAGGGCCCCAACTCCCCAGCTGAGCGGGTGCGCCCCAGGCGGGCGGAACTGCGCCGGGTGCGCCTGGCGGCGGAGGCGGTGGTGGGGCGGAGGCTTCGGGCGTGGGCCGCCAGGGCTGCTGACCGGGGGATGCCGGGTCGTTGGCTTCAGGATGTTCGGGAGGCATCGATGGGCCTGGACCCTCGCTCATGGCGTCCCCTCGGTGGTCTTGATGGGTGCTGGACCTGACCCGTTCGGAGTGCCGACATGGAGGGCCCGTCAGCGGTCATGGTGCCACGAGGGGATGGCGATGGTGCACGTTCGCCACGGCAGGTGGGACCATGACTGCATGAAAGGTCGAATTCTAGTCGTCGACGACGACACAGCGCTCTCGGAGATGTTGGGGATCGTTCTGCGCGGAGAGGGCTTCGAAGCCCATCTCTGCAGCCAGGGAGATCAGGCAGTCGCCGCCTTCCGCGAGTTCAACCCGGACCTGGTGCTGCTCGATCTCATGTTGCCGGGCAAGGACGGCATCGAGATCTGCCGCGAGATCCGTGCCGAGTCCGGTGTCCCCGTCGTGATGCTGACGGCAAAGGGAGACACCGTCGATGTGGTGCTCGGTCTGGAGAGCGGGGCCGACGACTACGTGGTCAAGCCGTTCAAGCCGAAGGAGCTTGTGGCAAGGGTCCGGGCCCGGATGCGGCGCACTGACGAGGGACGCCCCGAGTCGCTCGAGATCGCTGACCTCGCGATCGATGTTCCCGGTCACTCCGTCAAACGCGGAGACGAGTCGATCGCGCTGACTCCTCTTGAGTTCGACCTGTTGGTGGCGCTGGCGCGCAAGCCATGGCAGGTCTTCACACGTGAGACGTTGCTGGAACAGGTCTGGGGCTACCGGCACGCAGCGGACACGCGACTGGTGAATGTCCATGTGCAGCGACTTCGCTCGAAGATCGAGGTCGATCCTGAGAATCCTCAGATCGTGGTGACCGTCCGCGGCGTCGGGTACAAGGCCGGCCCCGTCTGATGACGTGAGCTGACATCGTGCGCATCCTCTTGGCGGGCCCAGTCGGCCGGGCTCGGACTCGGTGGCGATCGTCGCTGTACCTGCGTGTGGTCGCGACCACGTTGGCGCTCTCGATCCTCGTCGTCGTGGTCCTGGGTCAGGTCCTGATGGGCCGCATCACGTCGGGGCTGCTGGACGCCAAGCAACGCGCCTCGCTCGTGGAGGCGCAGGCAGGTTTCAACCAGGCGCAGGCCCTCATCACCGCTGCCGGCGAGGACAGCTCCGAGCAGAGCCAGAGCCTGGAGCCCGTGGCTGTCGAGCTCGCCCGCGGTGGACAAGGGACCCCTCGGCTGTATGACGTGCTGCTGCTGAGCTCGTCCACCTCGCTGCTGCAACGGGGGTCGAGCACCGTGACCGAAGAGAGCGTTCCTGATGATCTGCGTAGTGCTGTGGAGAGCGAAGGCGTCCAGGCGTCGACATTCACCGAGATCGTCTACAGCGATGGTCGGCCGCCGGTTCCGGGGTTCGCCGTTGGCGCGCCCCTCACCGTCCCCGGCCTCGGGACCGCCGAGCTCTACTACCTGTTCCCCCTTGCCCAGGAACAGCAGACGCTCGACCTCGTTCGCCGCACGCTGCTCTTTGCCGGACTCGTACTGGTGCTTCTGCTGGGCTGGATCTCGTGGTTCGTGACGCGGCAGGTCGTCGACCCTGTGCGGTACGCCGCCGCCATCGCCGAAGAGTTCTCGGCCGGCCATCTCTCCGAACGGATGAAGGTCCGTGGCGAAGATGACCTTGCCCGACTTGCACGCTCCTTCAACGACATGGCGGCGAGCCTTGAGCTCAAGATCGGTCAGCTTGAAGACCTGTCGCGCGTTCAGCGCCGCTTCGTCTCTGACGTGTCGCACGAGCTGCGAACGCCACTCACCACCGTCCGTATGGCGGCTGACGTGCTGCACGAGTCGCGAGACGAGTTCGACCCCTCAACCGCGCGGTCGGCCGAACTGCTCCAGACCCAGCTGGACCGATTCGAGGCTCTCCTCTCGGACCTGCTGGAGATCTCACGCTTTGATGCGGGCGCCGCCACGTTGGACGCGGTATCAGGTGATCTTCACGATGCTGTCTCCTCAGTGGTGGAGGCGCTGTTGCCGCTTGCCGAGCCCAGCGGCACTCGCATCCGCATCCAGAAGGCCAGCGCGCCGGCCACTGCAGAGTTCGATCCGCGTCGAGTCGACCGGATTCTCCGTAACCTGTTGGCGAATGCCATCGAGCACAGTGACGGCCAACCGATCGACGTCATGGTCGGAGTCTCGGACGAGGCAGTTGCCGTCGTCGTCCGTGACCACGGCACGGGGCTGCGTCCGGGGGAGTCGTCGCTGGTGTTCAACCGATTCTGGCGTGCTGATCCGTCGCGGGTGCGGTCCATAGGTGGCACGGGCTTGGGTCTGCCGATCGCGCTGGAAGACGCGCGGCTTCACGGTGGATGGCTTCAGGCGTGGGGTGCGCCCGGTGACGGCGCCTGTTTCCGATTGACACTGCCTCGTGAGCTCGGCACCGAGATCTTTGCGTCGCCGTTGCCGTTGGAGCCCACGGACGCCACTACCGGCCGGCTGATGCCGCTGTCGGTAGGGGCAGGGGTGCGTGCGCGATCGCCGGGCAGTGGGGTGTCCAATGAGGACTAGATCTGGTCTGACAGCCGTGATCGCCATGGCTGCTGTGGCGCTGGTCGGCTGCTCGGAGATTCCTACGAGCGGTCCGGTCGTTCGCGGTGATGAGGTGCTTGCGGCCGTCGATGAGCCAGCCGTCCGGGTGCTCCCGCGCGATCCCGTCGTCGGGCAGTCGCCAGAGGAAGTCGTCTCGGGTTTTCTCGAGGCGTCGGCCAGCTTCGACAACGACCACGAGGTCGCCCGTCGGTTCCTGTCACCGGGTGCGGCGGAGAGTTGGAACGCCGAGGCCGGCGTCACCGTCATCGACGACAACCCGGGCTACCGCCTCGAGCGGGTCCGCGGCGGCGTTCGACTCATCGCCCGACAAGTGGCACGCATCGGCGCCGATGGGGCGTTCCGTCCGCGCGGAGACGTCGAGATCGAGGCAGTGTTCAAACTCGATCGCGTGGGCGACTCGTGGCGGATCACGGATGTGCCGCCGGGGCTGATCCTCGACCGCATCGAGACGTCGTTGGCGTTCCGTTCCTACGAGCTCTACTTCATGAACCCCCAGGGAACGCTGCTGGTTCCCGACCCTGTCTATCTCCCCCTCGATCAGGCAGGTAGCGCGACAAGTCTGGTCCAGTCGCTGCTGGGCGGCCCGACGCAGTGGCTGAGCCCAGCGGTCCAGACGATGATTCCGGTCGGCACGAGACTGGTGGTCGATTCGGTGCCCGTCGACAACGGAGTGGCTCGAGTCGATCTCTCCGCCGATTTCCTCGAAGCTGATGTGGTCCAGCGCGAGCAAGCGGCTGCCCAGATCACCACGACACTGCTTGGGCTGTCGTCAACGGTGGCTGGCGTCGCGATCAGCGTTGAAGGGTCGCCGCTGCAACTTCCTGCAGCTCCCGCGGTCATGACCAAGGAGACCTGGGAGTCCTACGACTCAGATCGCATCACGCCGGCACTGGGTGGGCTGTTCGTCCGTGGGGGAGTGATCCGACGTTTGACCGATGACGGTAGCGACCCCGTCCCCGGGCCGTTGGGTACTGGCGACTTCACCGTTGCCCAGCCTTCCCAGTCATGGGATGGCGGCACGGTGACGGCGCTCGCCAACGGCCGTCGCACGCTGCTGGTCTCACGCCCATTCGTCTCAGCGGACCTGCAGGAGCGGTTGCGCGGGCAGCAGCTGCTGCCCGCTTCGTTGGACGCAGAGGACCGGATCTGGGCAGTCGACGTGGGATCGGCGAGGCCGAGTGTGCGGCTTCTCGACGAAGGTGGCCGCGGTTGGGAGCAGGTCTCGGTACGCGGCTTACGCGGGCGGCTGGCGGCATTTCGGGTGTCTGTCGACGGAACTCGTGTTGCGGTGGTGACCAAGCCCGACAAGGGCTCAGGTGACCGGGGCCAACTGCTCTTTGGTCGGGTGGTGCGCCGCACCGACGGCTTGCGGATCGAGGCGTTTCGACGGATTGAGCGGACGCTTGTCGAGGTGCGCGATGTCTCGTGGCTCGACGCCAGCTCATTGGTGGTTCTCGGCGGCACCGTCGGCTCAGTTCTTGAGCCGACTCTCGTCAACGTCAACCAAAGCGTCACGCCGTTGTCCGGCGCACCGGCTGTTGGGGTCCGATCGGTGTCGGCCGCGGTGGCCGTTCCATTGCTCGCGGGCACCCCTCGCGACGGAATCTGGGTGGAGTCGGCGTCGGCATGGGTCTTCCTGGTACGGGGCCGCGACCCCGCCTATCCGGGCTAGACCGAGCGGCGATGGCTCAAGGCCGGCCGTCCACAGCCCGCGGACACCTCGGGTGTGCACACGTCCGTGCTCGGTGGTCACTGCAACTGACGAGGGCGTCCATGGTTCAGGGGTGCACTCGATCAGCGCGCTCTTGGACCTGGCCGTCGGCAGACGGTGCCTCGGCTGCGACCGCGTGGGACCGCCGTGGTGCGACCAGTGCTTGCGAGGCGCCGTTGACGTTCACCCTCGGGTGTCGCCACGTTCTACCTCAGTAGTGGCCGGCGCTCGCTACCGGGGCACAGTGCGTGCTGCCATCATCGGTTACAAAGAGCACGGTCAGCTGGCGCTCGCCACACCTCTCGGCCGGCTGCTCGCCGCAGCCTTGATGGCAGACAACGACGCCGGGCCGCCCGCCGGTGCGGTACTCATCCCGATCCCGTCGACCCGCTCAGCCACCCGAGCCCGAGGTCACGACCACGCTCATCGTCTGGCGCGGCGAGCCGCCGCCGTCGCCGGCCTGTCCGCCACCGCCGCGTTGCGGTGGAGCCGGCCGGTGAGTGACCAGTCGGGTCTGTCGGTTCTCGACCGGCGTACCAACGTGGCCGGCGCAATGGTGGCGCGTCCCCCGGCAGCAGCGGGAACGTCTGCTGTGCTCGTCGACGATGTGATGACCACCGGTGCCACGCTGGACGAGGGGTGGCGCGCCCTCACTGTTGCTGGCCACCGAGTGGTGCGGGTCTGTGTGGTCGCGGCTGTCGATACCCAAAGGGCCCTCGCACCCGCAGACCGCCTCCGATAGCGTGAAGGGGTCGAACGGAGGTGCGGTGCACCTACGTCACTCTGGCTGAGGGACAGGCTCATCGAGCCGATTCCCTGTGAAGGGGCGGAATATGGAGATCGTCGTCCGGGGACGCCACATCGAGGTGTCGGATCGGTTCCGCGAGCACGTTGGGCAGAAGCTGTCGAAGATCGAGCGGTACGACGGTAAGTGTCACCGTGTCGACGTCGAGGTGTCGCAGGAGTCGAATCCCCGACTGGCCGATCAGGCGCTGCGCGTCGAGATCACGTGTCACGGCAAAGGCCCGGTGATTCGGGCCGAAGCTGCAGCCGACGAGAAGTACGCCGCACTTGATCTCGCCTACAACCGGCTCGTCGAGCGACTGCGCCGGGCTGCTGACCGCCGGCACGATCACCATCGGAGCCAAGGGCGCGCGTTTGCCGAGCGCATGCACGCAGCGGCCGTCACCGAGGTTCCCGCGGTCGAGCCCGCCGACGAGGCTGACGCCGACGCGGATCAAGGGCCATTCATCGTTCGCGAGAAGACCCACCGGACGACGGCCATGACGCTGGACCAAGCGCTGTACGAGATGGAACTGGTCGGACATGACTTCTTCCTCTTCCAGGATGTGGCCTCCGGCACGCCGAGCGTCGTCTACCGACGCAAGGGGTACGACTACGGAGTCCTTCACCTGGAGGTCGACGCCGCTGTGGCCGTCAGTGCCGGGGCTTCGGCGTCCTGATGTCCTAGGGCGTGGCGTTTTTTCGTCAGCCGCCTAGCCCAGGTCGGTACTTGTCCTGGTTCCAATGGGTGGTGGACTAGGCCGAATGGGTGACCCGAACGGGGCATTCCGTGCCATCATGGCTGGGTGACCGCGGACACCACGGGGGAGACCCCGCGCCCTGCTCGAGGCAATGACCCCATCCGGGTTCTTGTTGTCGACGACCATGCCCTCTTTCGACGCGGCCTCGAGATGGTCCTCGCTCAGGAGGACGACATCGAGGTGGTCGGCGAGGCGGGCGACGCTGTGGCCGCTGTCGACCGAGCCTCCGAACTGCTGCCTGACGTCGTCCTGCTCGATGTCCGCATGCCGAAGGGGTCCGGTATCGAGGCGTGTGCGGCGATCAAGGAGGTCGTCCCCAGCGCTCGCATCATCATGCTGACGATCAGCGACGAAGAGGCCGACCTCTATGAGGCGATCAAGGCCGGTGCCACTGGCTACCTGCTGAAGGAGATCTCGATCGACGAGGTCGCGAGCGCCGTTCGCGCGGTGTACGACGGGCAGTCGCTGATCAGCCCGGCGATGGCGAGCAAGCTGCTCACCGAGTTCGCCCTGATGGCCAAGCGGTCGAACGAACGCAGCCAGCAGGTCCCGACGCCTCGGCTGACCGAGCGTGAACTTGAGGTGCTCAAGCTCGTGGCGCGTGGTCTGAACAACCGCGACATCGCCAGTGAGCTCTTCATCTCGGAGAACACCGTCAAGAACCACATCCGCAACATCCTGGAGAAGCTGCAGCTGCACTCGCGCATGGAGGCGGTCGTGTACGCCGTGCGCGAGAAGCTGCTCGAGATCACCTGACGCTCGGGCCCGCGGTCTGTCCGTGGGCGCCACTACGCTCGCGGCCATGCCGCGCCCTCGAGAGTCACTCACCATCGCCCAGGCGCGCCGCGTGGCGCTCGCGGCGCAGGGGTTCACCGACTCCGTGCCGCGCGGCACGCCCGATCGGCGCACCCTGCGGCGGGTTGTCGGTCGCACGGGCTGTTCCAGATCGACTCGGTCAACGTGCTCGCCCGGGCGCACTACCTGCCGATGTTCAGCCGGGTCGGTCCCTACCCGACGTCAGCTCCTGGAGCGGGCTGCCTATCGTTCGCCGCGCATGCTCTTCGAGTACTGGGGCCACGAGGCCAGCCTGCTTCCGGTCGCAGCTGCATCCGCTGCTTCGGTGGCGGATGGACGAACGCCGAGCATCATGCGTGGGGCGGCATGCGCAGGGTCGCGGCGAACGTCCCGAGCTGCTGCCTGGCCTGCTGGCCGACATCACGGCCGACGGCCCGCTCACGGCTGGCGAGCTGAGCGCACGCCATGACCGGCATCTGCCTCAACGTACCGGCCCGTGGTGGGACTGGTCCGACGTCAAGCAGGCCCTGGAGTTCCTGTTCTGGGCGGGTGAGATCACGACGGCTGAGCGTCGTGGGTTTCGAGCGCGTCTACGACATTCCCGAGCGAGTGCTGCCGGCCGAGGTCCTCGCGGCTCCCACACCGGAGCGCGCCGATGCTCAGCGCGAGCTGCTGCGTCGGTCCATCCGGTCGCTCGGAGTCGCGACGGCCCGCGATCTGCGCGACTACTACCGACTACCTGCGGCCGACTGCAAGGCGCGGATCCCCGAGCTGGTCGAGGCGGGTGATCTGCTGCCGGTCACGGTCGAGGGATGGAAGAACCAGGCGTTCGTCGACCCCGATGCCGCCTATCCCGCGTCGGATCTCGCGGGCCGCCCTGCTGTCGCCCTTCGACCCGGTGGTCTGGGAGCGTGACCGCACCGAGCGGCTCTTCGGCTTCCGGTACCGCATCGAGATCTACGTGCCGGCGCACAAGCGGGTCCACGGCTACTACGTCTTGCCGTTCTTGCTCGACGAGCGCTCGTGGCGCGCGTCGATCTCAAGGCCGACCGACAAAGCGGGGTGCTGCTCGTCCAGAGCGCCTGGCGCGAGCCGGACGCGCCGCCCGAGACGGCGGCGCGACTGGCCGCCGAGCTGCATCCGCATGGCGGAGTGGCTGGGAGCTGTCCGGCGTCATCGTGCGGCCAGCTGGTGATCTGGCGTTCGACCTCGGCGAGGCGATCACGTCGCCGGTGGATCGCGTAGCCAGTCGCGCGTGCACGTGCAGGTCGCGCCGATTACCGTCGGCGCTCGAAGGCCCCCCGTTGCACGCCCTCTTCCGGGTAGCCGCGGCGTTGAGCCAGGAGGCATGAGCGTCGTTGTCGAGTTCATGCCGAATGACGAGGCGCTCAAGACAAAGGGTCCGAAGGCGTGCTCCTCGACCAGTCCGACGGCCTCAGTGGCCATGCCTGTGCGTCGGTGCTCGCGGCAGCAGCCAGTAGCCAAGCTCTGCCGATGCCGTCCGGTCGTCGATGTGGGCAAGGCTGACCCGACCCACCACGCTGTCGTCTACCGTGATCGCCCAGTCGAGGCGGTCCGGTTCGTCCCGGGCTCTGATCCAGGCCTCCGCCAGCTCAGGGGTGACTGCTGACCCAACGCTGGAGTAGCGGGCGATGTCGGGATCCGGCGGCGCGGCCGACCACGGCGATGTCAGCGACGGCGAGGCGCCACCCACGCAGCACGAGCCCTCCCCTGCGAGCCCGGGCGGGCTGAGCTCGGGATCGGTCGGCATGGTGGAAACCGTAGCCAAGGTTCGGTGCTATTCGTGGGGCGGCATGTCGTGGTCGTCCGTCGGTGGTGGGTCGGGGTCGGTGTAGTGCCAGGGGCGGGTGACGAACTGACGACCGGTAGGCGTGGTCCATGTCATGACCCCGGTCGGGTCGAGGGTGACCGTCCAGCCGGCGGTGTGTTTGAGGCGGTGGTGGCGTCGGCAGAGGACGGCGAGGTTGGTGGCGGAGGTGGCGCCTTGCGGCCAGGGGACGGTGTGGTCGAGGTCGGTTCCGGCGCTGTCGGCGGAGCGGCGGCAGCCGGGGAACCGGCAGGTGACGTCGCGGGCGCGGACGGCCCGGTCGAGCGCCGCTGAGGGGCGGTACTGCTTGTCGGCGACGTCGGTGAGGATGCCGGTGGTCGGGTCGGTCAGGAGCCGCCGGACTCTGACGTGGGTCCACAGCGCCGTCTGGCCGCTCCAGATTCCGGTCAGTTCAGCGAGCTGCTGGCGGTGACGGGCCCGAGCCCGGGGACCCAGCCCGGTTCGGTCGAGTTCGCCGGTGAGGGTGTCCGCGGAGACGATCACCTGCACGTCGACCGCGGGGGGTCGGCCCGACCGAGGAGCAGGTCGACCAGGGTGTCAGCGCGGCGCTGGTCCATGGTCCGGGCATCGTCGGCACCCAGTCCCGTGGGCAGCAGTGGTCAGGGCCTGTTGGATCTGTCGGGCCTGCACCGACGGGCAGCAGCGCCCACAGCTCACACATGCCGTCGTCGCCAGGGGTGATGACCACCCGTCGGTCGGCCACCGCGCGTCGCCGGCGAGCCTCGGCGGCCTCGGGGTCAGCGGCGATCACCCTCCGCCGCAGCCACTCGCGCAGCTGCGGCGCGGTCGCGGCCGACTCGGCAGGGGGCTGGCGTACTCGACCGCGTCCGCGGCCACCTGCTGTGCGGGGCTCGGGTCCAGGAACGCTGACCTGTTCACCGATCACGCGCGACCTTGCGGGCAGTCGACCCGCCCGGCCCGCCAGGCTTGCTTCACCCCTGGAAGGTCTGCTGCTCGACACGCGGTGTCATACCTGGCCGCGGCGGCCACCTTCGTGCACCCCAGCAGCACCGCGATCTCATCGGGCACGAACTCCTCGCGACACTCCCGCGACCACAGGCGTTGACCGTTGGTTTCCACCTCGATCTGATCAGCTGCCCGCGCCCGGCGCCCCCATCTGGACCATCGCCTCAGCCTGGAGGGCTTGAGCACGGTTGACGACCTGCTCCAATCCCACCAGCACCTGTCGCAGGAGATCGTCATCAGGGTGACTCGACACGTCATCGAGGAGTTCACTGCGATGGCCTGTCGGTCAGGCAGCGCGCGGCGTCGTCGAGCAGGGCATCGACCTGCTCGACGACGCGCAGCGACCGAGGAGTTCATGAACGTGCACTCTGCCACCGGGGTCTGACAGTGCGCCTGGGCTTGAGCATTGAGTTTCCCCAGGTGCAGCCTGGCGAAACTCCACGTTCAGCACTCCGCCACGCATCACCCGAACGACGACAACCAGCCGCGCACTCGGCACGCACTGACGACAGCCAGGTGCAGCACTCGACGAGCTGCGGCGCTGCGACCTAGGCAGGGTCGATGCGCAGGTGGGCGTGGAGGTGTTCGTCGTGCAGGTTCCCGTCGCCGAATCGGTAGGACTGGCGCATGGTGCCTTCGAGCGCGTAGCCGGCGGCGTTGGCGACGGCGCACGAGGCAGCGTTGCCCACCGCGTGCCGCAGCGCGATGCGGTTGAGGCCGGTCTCACCGAAGGCCCACTGGGTCACGCGCTTGAAGCGACTCCGTCGGCGTATCGATGGCCGCGCGCCTGGGGCATCAGTCCGTACCCAGCCTCGGCGCACAGGCCCACGGGTCCACGTCACTGAGCACGATGCCGCCCCAGACCTCACGGTCGTCGGGCGAGCAGATCGCCCACGCAGCAAACGTGCCCGACGACCAGTCGGCGCGGGCCCTAGCTCGTGCGAGCGCAGCATCGAGGTCAGGGGTGCGTTCGTGGTCCCAAGCCTTGACCTCAGGGTCGCGCGCGTAGGCCAGCAGTGACGGGGCGTCGTCGTCGCGGAAAGGACGAAGCAGCAGACGCTCGGTGTGCAGGGTGATCGGCTCGTACGGCCATCCCACGAACGCGCTCGACCCGACGATGGCGGCGTCCCGAGGGCTCGCTCGAGGTCCTCGGGCAGCATCGACGCGGTCCAGGCGTCCCGTCGCTGCGCCGCGCTGCTCCATCGCCCGTCGGGCCGTGCCCTCCATCACGAATCCCGCACGTTCGGCCACCCGCCGGCTGCGAGTGTTGCCGACGTAGGCGGCCCACCGGACGCGGGGGAGGCCGAGATCCTCAAAGGCCCACTGGGCCAGGCGGCGTACGGCTGTGACCGCCACGCCGCGGCGACGAGCCCCCGTGGCCACCCAGAAGCCCACCATTGGTCCCTGCTCTGCCTCGCAGTTCTGCAGGTCGAACGACGCCGAGCAGCTCGCCGCTGCCTGCGTCGACGCAGGCAAACGTGGGGTTGTCGGCCGCCCAGAAGTCACCGCAGGACCGGACAAACCAGTCGGCGGACTCACGTGGGTAAGGGCTCGGCACAGTCGTCCAGCGCTGGATCTGCTCGTCCTGACAGGCGCGGAAGACCGCATCGGCGTCCTCGGCCGGAAGGGCCTCAGCACGAAATCCCCAGCACGCAGTTCGACCGGCTCCATGGCGACAGCCTGCCGCAGGTCTGCGCTAGGTCACCAATTGATTACGATGACCAGCGACGGCCACCGCGGCCGTTGCAGATGTTGGGCCCGTGAGGGCCCGGCGCTGCTGCCTCCTGACGACGGAGTTCATGCGTGCCTGCTTTCTTCGACAAGCTCATGCGTGCGGGTGAGGGCAAGATCCTCAAACGCCTGGTTCGCATCTCTGAGCAGGTCAACGCCATCGAGGAAGACTTCGTCAGTCTCAGCGATGCCGAGCTGCGTGAAGAGACCGACGTCTTCAAGAAGCGTCTTGCCGACGGCGAGACCCTCGATGATCTCCTGCCGGAGGCCTTCGCTGCGGTGCGCGAAGCAGCGAAGCGCACGCTGGGCCAGCGCCACTACGACGTCCAGATCATGGGTGGGGCCGCGCTCCACCTGGGCAACATCTCCGAGATGAAGACCGGTGAGGGAAAGACCCTCGTCTCGACTCTCCCTGCCTACCTCAACGCACTGGCTGGTGAGGGCGTCCACATCGTCACCACCAACGACTACCTGGCCGAGCGTGACTCCGAGTGGATGGGACGCGTCCACCGCTTCCTGGGTCTTGAGACCGGCGTCATCCTGGCCCGCATGCGGCCGGCCGAGCGGCGTGAGCAGTACGGCTACGACATCACCTACGGCACCAACAACGAGTTCGGCTTCGACTACCTGCGCGACAACATGGCGTGGTCGAAGGATGACCTCGTGCAGCGCGGCCACTTCTACGCCGTCGTCGACGAGGTCGACTCGATTCTGATCGATGAGGCCCGTACGCCGCTGATCATCAGCGGCCCGGCCGATGCCAGCTCGAAGTGGTACGCCGACTTCGCACAGCTGGTGAAGCGCCTGAGGCCAGACGAGCACTACGAGGTCGATGAGAAGAAGCGCACGATCGGCCTTAACGAGGCGGGCGTCGAGAAGGTCGAGGACTACCTCGGGATCGACAATCTCTACGAGTCGGTCAACACCCCGCTGATCGGCTATCTCAACAACGCTGTCCGCGCCAAAGAACTCTTTGCGAAAGACAAGGACTACGTCGTCATGAACGGCGAGGTGCTCATCGTTGACGAGCACACCGGGCGCATGCTGGCCGGGCGCCGCTACAACGAGGGTCTGCACCAGGCGATTGAGGCCAAAGAGGGCGTCGAGATCAAGGCTGAGAACCAGACCTTGGCCACGATCACCCTGCAGAACTACTTCCGTTTGTACTCCAAGCTCGGTGGAATGACCGGTACGGCGATGACCGAGGCAAACGAGTTCCACCAGATCTACAAGCTCGGCGTCGTTCCGATCCCCACCAACATGCCGATGGTGCGTGCAGATGAGGCTGATCTCGTCTACCGCACCGAAGACGCCAAGTTCAATGCAGTCATCGATGATCTGGCCGTCCGCCATGAGAAGGGCCAGCCCGTCCTCGTCGGCACCACCAGCGTCGAGAAGTCCGAGCGACTCTCCGGCCAGCTGCGGCGACGAGGCGTGCCTCACGAAGTTCTGAACGCCAAGAACCACGAGCGGGAAGCTCAGATCGTGGCCCAAGCCGGCCGCAAGGGAGCTGTCACCGTCGCCACCAACATGGCCGGACGCGGAACCGACATCATGCTCGGCGGCAACCCCGAGTTCATGGCAACGGCCGAGCTGGCCCAGCGCGGCCTGTCACCAGTGGAAGATGCTGAGGCGTACGAGGCTGCGTGGCCGGACGCGCTCGAGAAGTCGAAGAAGGCTGTGGCCGCCGAGCACGAAGAGGTCGTCGGTCTCGGTGGTCTCTACGTGCTCGGTACCGAGCGCCATGAGTCGCGTCGCATCGACAACCAGCTGCGCGGTCGTTCCGGTCGCCAGGGCGATCCTGGAGAAACCCGGTTCTTCCTCTCCCTGGAAGACGACTTGATGCGCCTGTTCAAAGGCAACGTGGTCGACGCCTTCCTGACACGTTTCAACATCCCGGACGACGTTCCCATTGAGGCGAAGATGGTGAGCAACGCCATCAAGAGCGCGCAAGGACAGGTGGAGTCGCAGAACTTTGAGACGCGCAAGAACGTCCTGAAGTACGACGACGTCCTGAACCGGCAACGTCAGGTGATCTACGCCGAGCGCCGACGAGTGCTCGAGGGTGAAGACATTCATAGCCAGATCGAGAGCATGCTGGCCGAGACAGTTGACGACTACATCCGCGCCGCGACCTCAGACGGGTTCCCGGAGGAGTGGGACCTCGATCAGTTGTGGACTGCTCTCAAGACGCTGTACCCGGTGGGAGTCACGGTCGAAGAGCTCGAAGATGCCTCCGGTGGCGACCGGGCCGGACTCTCCGCTGACTACCTGCTCGGTGAGCTCCAGGACGACGCCGCGAAGGCCCTCGAAGAGCGTGAGGAGGGGCTGGGACATGACGCCATGCGCGAACTCGAGCGTCGGGTCGTCCTCTCGGTGCTCGATCGCAAGTGGCGCGAACACCTCTACGAGATGGACTACCTCCGCGAAGGCATCGGGCTCCGTGCCATGGCGCAGCGTGACCCGCTCGTCGAGTACCAGCGCGAAGGGTTCGACCTGTTCGCGGCGATGATGGATGGGATCAAGGAAGAATCGGTCGGCTTCGTCTTCAACCTCGAGGTGGAGGTGGAGGAAGACGATGAACAGCCCTCTGCTGTGGCACCGGACGCCTCGATGCCCTTCGCGGTGGCGCCTGAGATCCACGCCAAGGGTCTCGATGACGAGCACCGTCAGCAGCCATTGCAGTACAGCGCCCCGACACTCGATGGAGGTGGCGCTGCGGTGTCGTCCGACCCCGCTCCGGCCGCCGGAGAGTTCGCCGGCACACCGCGCAACGCGCCCTGCCCCTGTGGATCGGGCAAGAAGTACAAGAAGTGCCACGGAGCCCCAGGCCGTAGTTGATCACGGCGTGGCCGCAGCTAACGAGCTGGGATGCCCGCTGAGCTAGTCGGGCATGGAGCTAGTTCGCACAGTGAGAGATCGTCTGGTGGTTCTCACTCGCTCGGGGCCCTTGCTGCGAGGCTGGTGGGCACTAGGCCCAGTCGAGGGCTGTGCACATCCACCTCTCCTTGCGTCGTTCGAGGCGGAATGCGAGGGCGCGGCAGCGATCGGCGCCCGCGGTGACGACTGAGACCTCGGCGATGCCAGGCCGCGGATGACAGATATGTACCGAGCTGACGTGCTCCGGACTCCGCGTGCGTGTCCCTTGTTGCTCCACCTGCCGGGTACGCAGCTGTTGTCGCCGATCGAGTCGGTGGTAGATCTCAGGCACCACCCAGCGCGAGAGCTGCAGCACGGGACGCTCCGCGGCCTCTACCTCCAGCACTGCTTGAGCGAGCCTCGCGGCCCAGGGGGTGATGTCGGGTTCTTTCGCAGCAGCAGGTCGCTGGTCCTGGCCCTCCGGGACAGCAGGCAGGCCGTTGGGCAGCAGGAACTCGAGCGCGAGCAGCTGTTGGCCAGGGATGTCTGCCCCAGGGGTGGGCTGGGGATCGGTCCAGGCAGGTGGAGGGAGAAGGCGCAGGTGTGGGCGGGGTGTGGAGGGTGGCGGGACTGGCGGTCGCGGGTCCGCGGTATCGGGCAGAGAGGCATGAGCCGGCATGGAGCCTCCTCGGAGTGCTCGGCATCGCTGCCGGCACATTTGGATCTATTTGATGACGTTTGCTTGCGTTAACCTGTGATAGCGATAGAGAGCCAATCACGGAAGACCGTCGGTGGCTAGAGCGGCCGCCACTTGGGGATAACGGGCTCTGGCCCCCGGACCTTGTCCTGGTGGCTACCGTTCCGGCATGACGCACGCGGCTGGCGAACCAGGTGACCCGAGCGACAAGGCGTTGCTGGCAGCCGATGTGGAGAGCCGCGAGCGCGATGCCGACGTCATGGAGCGCGTAGCGGTCGAGCGGGCGGCGACTCGATGGTCTGAGCTGCTCGCGGGTTCAGCGGGGAGTGCCGTCGCACTTGTCTGTCTCGACTCCACCGCGATCCACGGCGTCGTGGCCGAATCTGGAGCCGATTGGTGTGTACTCGACGTGGACGGTCGGGCGTTCCTGGTACCCCTCCGGCAGGTGTTGACGGTGTCGGGTCTTCATCGCGCTGCACCCCGCGTCGGCACGCGGGCCGGAATCGGTTGGGTTCTGCGGCGCTGGGGTCAGATGCGGAGCGACCTCACCGTGCACCTGGTCGATCGAGCAGTGCTCCGCGGCCAGGTGGTTGACGTCCTTGCCGACGCCTTCACGCTTGGCGCCGATAACCCCCAAGAAGCCCGAATCACGATCCCCTACACGGCAGTCTGCCGAGTGGTCGGCGATCCGTTCAGCGATTAGTGCTGTCTGGGGCGAGAGCATCGTCGGTGTCGTCGGCACGGGCGAACGGGTGCTCAGCGATGAACCGTTCGGTCTGTTCGTAGCGTTCGGCGATGAACCTCTCCAACTCGGTCTCTTCGACCCGCCACTGTCCGCGGCCGCCGATCTTGATGCCGCGCAGGTCGCCGCTGCGGACCAGGGCATAAGCCTGCGACGCCGACACGTTGAGTAGCTCCGCGACATCGGCCAGCGTGAGAAAGCGACGGGACACGCCGGTCAGTCTGTCACCTCGCACCTCTCCGTGACGAAGTGTCGCCCTCCGTGTTGACGGTTGCTCCGCAGGGGCGGAAGCGTTGTGGATGAGGCATCCCGCGGGCCAACGGTGCGGCATCATCCCTCTCTCGGAGAAGGGGGACACATGTCGGTCGTCGAAAGACCTGGCCGGGGGACGGTACGCGAAAGCCCGCCTGGTATCCGGTTGGCAAGGCGTCGCTGGCGCGACCCGAGACTGGTGGTCGGTGTGCTGCTGGTCGGCGCCTCTGTCATGGGTATGGCGTGGGTCATCGGTGTCTCTGACGACACGGTCGAAGTGTGGTCGGTGTCCGACGACCTGCCAGCGGGCAGCCCGGTCGAGACGGGCTCTCTGACCAAGGTCCGCATCGATGTGCCTGACTCCGCCGTCTATATGTCCACCGATACGGCCATTGCGTCGGGAGCTGTCGCGACCAGGGACTTCGCAGCTGGAGAACTCCTGACTCAGCTGGGGGTGGGCGACTCGGGCACACCCGAGTCGCTACGGATCGTGACGCTGCCTGTCCTGAGACACCAGATGCCGGCTGATCTGTCTGTCGGGGACCGAGTCGACGTCTACCTCGTCGAGCGCGGAGCGAGCGGTGAGCCGCAGGCGCGTCCAGAGCTGGTGCTGGCCAGCGCCATTGTCAGCGACGTCGATGACAACGGCGGGGCGTTCGGTGGTACGAGCCTGGAGACTGGAGTTGCCCTTTCCGTTCCGCAGGCGGAGGTGGCCACCGTGGTCGATGCCCAGGCGCGGGGCACAGTGACACTTGTCGATGTGCCGGTGGGATCGCCGTGACCCTCAGGGTCGCCACGGCGCTCGCGGACGCGGTGGTCGAGTCGGCGGTGGTGAAGATGATCGGCATGTCCTCGCCAGAGGTCTCGGTTGTCCGCCGCTGTCGTGATGTTGTCGAGCTCAGGGCAGTGGCTCTCACCTCAACGATCGATGTCACGGTGATTGATGCGCATATGCGTGGTCTCGACCGTGAGATGGTGGCCGAGCTCGGGGCCGCCAAGGTCCGCTGCATCGCGCTCACCGATACTGCCTCCGACATCGACAGGCTCGCCGAGATTGGCGTCACGGCCTTGGTCAGAAGTGACCTCACTGGCCTGGTGGAGGCACTGCGAGGGGCACCGCCCTTCGCCGAGCCCTCACGTCCCATCCGTCCTTCGGCAGATCGTGCTGCTGATGGCCACGTCGTCGCCGTATGGGGGCCAACGGGTGCACCTGGGCGCACGTCGGTGGCCGTTGAGTTGGCAGCGTGGCTCGCGGCGGCACACGACACCCTGCTGGTCGACGCCGACACCGTCGGTCCGTCGGTCGCCCAGCATCTGGGTCTGATCGACGACACGTCAGGGTTCGCCGCGGCCGTTCGATCTGCGGCCCGAGGCAGCCTCGACCCCGATGGTCTGGCGGGCTCGGCCGTGGCGGTGCCGTCGGGTTTCCGGGTCCTCGGTGGCCTTCCGTCCGCTCATCGGTGGACCGAACTGCGCCCAGAATCGGTGGCGGCCACGCTGAGCTGCGCGCGAAGCACGGTGGCGTGGACAGTGGTTGACGTGGGGTTCGGGGTCGAGGGGAGTGACCTGCACTGGGTCGACCCGGGTAACCCGGTCAGATACGGCGCGGCGCGCAGCGTGCTTGCTGCTGCGGATGTCGTGGTGTGCGTCGGCCGCCCCGATCCAGTTGGAATCGTGCGCTTGATCAAGGGAGTGCGCGAAGTGAGTGACCTGGCGTCCACCGCCGCCCTGCTGCCGGTCGTGAACCGAGTCAGCTCACGTGCGGAGAGCCGGGCCGTCATAGATCTCGTGTCCTCCGAGTTGGCGGTGCCAGCCGTTCTGGTCCTGCCCGACGATCGGCGAGGTGTCGGGTCGGCGATGGCCCACGGCGTCACGGTGACCGAGATGAGCCCCCGTTCTCCGTTCGCGCTGGGTATTGACGTTCTCGGGCGTCGGGTTCTCGCGGCAGTCGGTTCGTACGATGAACCGCATGGACGAGATGAAAGGCCTCATCGTCGACTTCTACGGCGTTCTCACCGAAGGCATCGACACGGCGATGCGAGAGTGGTCTGACCAGGACGACATCGACTACCTGCACTTCCAAGACGCCATGTCCGACTGGTTCGGTGACTTCGGTGGATTCGAAGCCCGGTTCAATCCCGTGCACGCCCTTGAGCGTGGGGAGATGGAGGTGCCTGACTTCGAGGGGCAGCTCGCCAGGCGTCTGACCCGCAGGGATGGGCGGCCCGTTGTGGCTGACGGGCTGGTTGGCCGAATGTTCAGTCGGTTCTCGCATGCAGCAGACATGGCTGGTCTCGTTCGCCGTGCCAAACTGTCGGGCATCCGCACGGCTCTGCTGTCGAACTCGTGGGGCGATCAGTACCTACGTGAGGGCTGGCACGACATGTTCGACGTCGTGGTGATATCTGGCGAAGTAGGGATGCGTAAGCCGGAGAGGCAGATATTTCTGCACACGATCGACGAGCTGGGCCTCGCCGCTAACTCTTGTGCATTCGTCGATGACCATCGGGCCAACGTGCAGGTCGCCGCCGACCTCGGCTTGGTAGGGGTGTGGCATCAGACGTACGAACAGACCGCGGCCGAGCTCGAGGTGCTGTTCGGCCGGGCGTTGGCGCACTAGTGCTCATGTCCGGTGAAGAGCGGGCCGTGAGACGATCGTGGGGTGGTTGACCGCCTGACGCCCCTCGATGCGTCCTTCCTCTATCTGGAGGAGACCGCGACTCCGATGCACATCGGAGGGCTGGCGATCTTCGCACCGCCCGAGGAGCCGTTCGACACGGCCAAGTTGGCGGGACTTGTTGACTCCAGACTCGATCTGGTCCCGCGCTACCGCCAACGGGTGCGCGAGACTCCCGGTGGCCTCGCTGGACCTGTCTGGGTCGATGACGAGAACTTCGACCTGGGCTACCACGTGCGGCGTACGGCGCTGCCTCGCCCAGGTAGTGACGAACAGCTGCACGAGCTCGTTGCGAGGATCCTCTCGCGGCCACTCGACCGTGACCGCCCCCTGTGGGAGATGTACCTGGTGGAGGGGCTCGCCGAAGGCCGCGTCGCGCTGGTTACCAAGACCCACCAGGCACTCGTCGACGGCATCGGGGCGATCGAGATCGGCGAGGTGCTCTTCGACGATGAGCCGGATCAATGGGCGCTGAGGAGTTGCCAGGCAATCCTTGGGTTCCCCGTCGTGAGCCGTCGACGCTCGGGTTGGTGGTGGGCGCTCTCAACGAGCTGGTGACGCGACCGAGCGCGGTTGTCGACACCGTGCAGCATGCGGCGGCCGACATCGGCCGAACCGTGGGGAGAGTGGCTGCTACCTCTGCCAGCGCCCTGCATGTCGCGAGAACTGTCACCAGGACTGCGCCGAGCTCACCGCTCAACGTCGATATCGGCGAGGCGCGTCGATTCGCCACCTCGACGTCCTCGCTGGATCAGTACCGGCTGCTCCATCAGCACTACGACTCCACCATCCACGACGTTGTCCTCGCAACCGTGACAGGTGGCCTGCGCAGCTGGCTCCAGATGCGAGGCGAAGCGGTGACCGGCCGATCGACGGTGCGGGCATTGGTGCCGGTCAGTGTGAACGAACACAGCGTCGACACCGCTCTCGCCACCGTGGTCGTCGAGCTCCCCGTTGGAGAGCCCTCGCCGGTGGTGCGCTTGCACCAGGTTGCGTACGCCATGAGGGCTGGGCTGGAAGACCACCGCACTGTCAGCGCCCAGCGGCTCGCCGGGCTGGCAGGTTTCGCACCCGCCACGCTGCACGCAGCAGGTGCCCGTCTGGCTGGCAGGTCTTTCGCACCGGGTCTTCAACCTCCTGGTGACCAACGCTCCCGGTCCCCAGCAGCCTCGCTACTTAGGGGGTGCGCGACTGGTTGAGGCCTATCCGGTGTCCCCCTTGTCCAAGGGGCAGGCCCTCAGCATCGGAGTGACGTCCTACGACGGCAGGGTCTTCGCCGGGCTCTTCGGCGACCGCGATGCCATGCCAGACCTCGACATCCTGGCGCAGTGCCTGGACGACGCCCTCGCCGAGCTGCTGGCGACGGTCGAGGTGTAGCCCAGGGGCGCCAGGCGGCCCTGTCCACTCTGATTGAGTCGTGCCACGATGACTCATCACCGGTTCGAACAGATCGTGAGAGGTCGCCGCATGGATGCTGTCTCGCAGGTTCCGCTGCCACGCAATGAGCCGATCAGGGCATACCCGCCTGGTTCTGTGGAAGAGGCCGACCTGCAGGCGGCCCTCGCCGACCTGGCAGGTGCCGAGCGAGAGCTCCCAATGGTGGTCGGCGGCCGCCCGGTGATGGGTTCCGGCGACGAGATGGCAGTGGTCCAGCCACACAACCGCCACCACGTGCTTGGGCGTCTGCGCGACACCACGACGGCAGATGCTGGTCGTGCGGTCGCGGCGGCGAAGGCCGCTGCTCCTCAGTGGCGAGCGCTGTCGTTCGACGATCGGGCGGCGATTCTGCTGAGGGCTGCCGACTTGCTGGCGGGACCTTGGCGCGATCGCCTCAACGCCGCCACGATGCTTGGGCAGTCCAAGACCGCGTTTCAGGCTGAGATCGACGCCGCGTGCGAGCTGATCGACTTCTGGCGCTTCAACGTGGCGTTCGGACGACAGGTGCTCAGCGAGCAGCCGATCTCGTCGCCCGGAGTCTGGAATCGCCTTGACCACCGCCCCCTTGAGGGCTTTGTGTATGCGGTCACCCCGTTCAACTTCACGGCTATCGCAGGAAACCTTCCGACGGCGCCGGCGCTCATGGGGAACACCGTCGTGTGGAAGCCAGCTTCGTCCCAGCAGTTCGCGGCGAGCATTCTCATGGAGCTGTTGCAGGAGGCCGGCTTGCCGCCTGGTGTGATCAACATGGTCACCGGGCATGGGACGCATACCAGCGACGTGGTGTTCTCCGACCCCGACCTCGCCGGTGTGCACTTCACCGGCTCGACGCCTGTCTTCCAGTCGTTCTGGAAGCGAACTGCCGACAACCTGACGTCGTATCGGTCGTACCCGCGACTTGTCGGCGAGACAGGGGGAAAGACTTCGTTGTCGCCCACGCCTCGGCCGACATCGACGTCCTCAGAAGTGCCCTCGTCCGGGGTGCCTTCGAGTACCAGGGGCAGAAGTGCTCGGCTGCCTCGCGCGCCTACGTGCCGAGAAGTCTGTGGACCGACCTGCGCGATGCCCTCGCGTCCGACGTAGACGGTCTGACGATGGGCGACGTCACCAACTTCTCTCACTTCATGGGGGCGGTCATCGATGATCGCGCCTTCGCCAAGCATGCGGACGTGTTGAAGCGTGCTGCCTCCGATTCGGATGTCGAGGTGCTCGCCGGTGGGACGGCTGACGACAGCGACGGTTGGTTCGTGAGGCCCACCGTCCTGGTGGGAGACGACCCCACACATGACATCTTCCGCACCGAGTACTTCGGCCCCATCCTGAGCATCCATGTCTACGACGACGACCAGTTCGATCCGATGCTCGAGCAGATGGAGGGAGTGAGTCCCTACGCGCTGACCGGCTCGATCATGGCGCGGGACCGAGAGGTGGTGGCTGCCGTCAGCGAGAAGCTGCGTTTCGCGGCCGGCAACTTCTACGTCAATGACAAGCCGACCGGGGCAGTGGTCGGACAGCAGCCCTTCGGAGGAGCTCGGGCCAGTGGAACTAATGACAAGGCCGGGAGCCCGCTCAACCTCATGCGGTGGGTCAGCCCCCGCGCGATCAAGGAGACGATGGTGCCCCCGAAGGTTTCCGACGGCGGATATTTCGGTCACGGAAGTCTCGACGACCAAAGCCGGAAGTTCGTCTGATGACGGGCTGGTGACACAGCACCCGGATCACGCGAGCTGCGGCGTCTGAAGGTAGGCTGAGGCCCCGGCCGACCGACGGAACGGGAGCAGTTCGTCAATGTTGAGCAACGCTCGTGTTGCCAAGAGCGACCTGATCAGTCGCGCTATCGCGCAAGCGCAGAGATCGGTCGACGATCTTCCCGATCTTCCCGCGTTTCTCCAGACGTACTACCGCCACGTCTCTGACGAAGGTCTAGTCGGACGCGACCCCGTCGATGTGTTCGGCGCTGCGGTCTCGCAGCGTCGTCTCGCTGAGGAACGACCTGTTGGCATCGCGCGCGTTCGCGTCTTCAATCCCACTCTTGAGGCTCACGGCTGGGTGTCACCCCACACCGTCGTCGAGATCGTCACAGACGACATGCCGTTCCTGGTCGACTCGGTCACCTCGTGTCTTGCCCAAGCGAGCTTGTCACTTCACCTGGTCGTGCACCCCCAGTTCACGGTTGAGCGATCGTTGGTCGGTGTGTTGCAGCGAGTCCTCCTCGCCCCCGAAGATCGCAAGACGCCCGGTGCTGTGGCTGAGTCGTGGATGCACTTCGAGGTCGATCGGATCTCAGACCCCGAAGTGCTTCGTGACCTAGAGCGGCGCCTGGCCGATGTGCTTCGTGACGTCCGCGACTCGGTGGAAGACTGGGCCAAGATGCGCGAGAGGGCGCAGCGCATCGCCGATGAGCTCCATGAGTCTCCACCTGACCTGCCGGCAGAAGAGATCGCCGATACCTGGGAGCTGCTCCGCTGGCTGATCGACGAGCACTTCACCTTCCTGGGCTACCGCGAGTACGAACTGCAGGTGCACGACGGCGAAGACGTTCTCATCACGAAACCGGGTACCGGCCTCGGGCTCCTTCGCGGCGACCATGCTGAGTCGTCGTCGTTCAGCAAGCTCCCCAGCGAGGTCCGCGCCAGGGCCCGTGACAAGCAGCTGCTGATCGTCACCAAGGCCAACAGCCGGTCGACGGTCCATCGTCCCGCCTACCTCGACTACATCGGCATCAAGACGTTTGATGCCGAGGGAAACGTCACCGGTGAGCGACGGATCCTGGGGCTCTTCACGACGTCTGCCTACAGCGAGAGCGTGACACGCATTCCGGTGCTCAGGCGCAAGGTCAAGACGATTCTTGAGGTCAGCGGGTTCGCTGCCATGAGTCACAGTGGCAAGGATCTATTGCAGATCCTCGAGACCTACCCGCGCGATGAGATCTTCCAGATGGACGTCGACGAGTTGATGCCCATCGCCGTGAGCGTGATGCACCTTCAGGAGCGTCGCCAGGTCAGGCTCTTCTTGCGCTACGACGTCTACGGGCGCTTCGCCACTGCGCTCGTCTACCTTCCGCGAGACCGGTACACCACTCAGGTTCGGTTGGCGATGGAGTCGGTCCTGCTCGAGGTGTTCGGCGCCGAGAGCGCTGACTACACCGCTCGAGTCTCTGAATCGGTGTTGGCGCGTCTGCACTACGTCGTTCGTGGAAAGCCTGGCGACACGATTCCGAAGGTCGACAGCGACATCCTCGAGGCCCGTCTGGCACAGGCGACCAGAACGTGGGATGACGACCTGGCCGACTCCCTTCTCGAACAGTTCGGCGAAGGCGAAGCCGTCGAGCTCTTGAAGATGTACGGCTCTGCCTTCCCGGAGGCATACAAAGAAGACTTCCCGGCCAGGCTGGCAGTGTCCGACATTCGCCGCATGGAAGCGTTGGAGCCAGGTGGGCCTCTGGGCATGAACCTCTACGAGCCCCCCGGTGCCGAGGCGGGCGAACTGAGGTTCAAGATCTACCGGCTGGGTACCGAGATCTCGCTGTCTGAAGTGCTGCCTTACCTGCAGCGAATGGGCGTTGAGGTACTCGATGAGCGCCCTTACGAAGTGGATCTTGAGTCGGGCACGCGGGTCTGGCTCTACGATTTCGGCCTCTACCACCGTGGTGTGGCCACCGGTCAGGTCACTGCGCACACCGAGCAGTTGAAAGTACTCTTCCAAGACGCATTCGGTGCTGTGTGGTCCGGGCTCGCCGAGTCCGATGGCTTCAACGCCTTGGTCATGTCGGCCGGTCTCCATTGGCGGCAGGCAATGGTGCTCCGTGCCTACGTGAAGTACATGAGACAAGCCAGCGCCACGTTCAGCCAGGAGTACATGGAGGAGTCGCTCGGTGCTCACGTCGAGCTCGTGCGCATGCTGGTCAAGCTGTTCGAGACGCGCTTCGATCCGTCGTACTCCGGCGACCGGGATGCTGCGGGCGAGCAGATCACTGCCGAGGTTCTCGAAGGGCTTGACGCGGTCAGCAGTCTTGACCAGGACCGAATCATCAGGTCGCTGCTCTCGCTGATCAACGCGACCCTGCGTACGAACTACTACCAGCCGGGCGACGATGACGAGCCGAAGACCTATGTCTCGTTCAAGCTCGACCCAGCCGCGGTGCCTGATCTTCCGCTTCCAAGACCGAAGTTCGAGATCTGGGTCTACTCACCACGCGTCGAGGGTGTTCACCTTCGGTTCGGGGCAGTGGCGCGAGGGGGTTTGCGGTGGTCGGACCGCCGCGAAGACTTCCGCACCGAGATCCTCGGGCTGGTCAAGGCGCAGGCGGTCAAGAACGCTGTCATCGTCCCCGTGGGAGCCAAGGGCGGGTTTCTCCCCAAGCGCCTCCCAGACCCCAGTGTTGAAGGCCGCGAAGCCTGGCTGGCCGAAGGCGTGGCGTCCTATCGCACCTTCATCAGCGCGTTGCTCGACATCACCGACAACCTGATCGAGTCGGTGGTCGTTCCTCCGCCGAATGTCGTTCGGCACGATGGCGACGATCCTTATCTCGTCGTGGCCGCCGACAAGGGCACGGCCACGTTCTCCGACATTGCCAACGGCATCGCGCAGAACTATGGCTTCTGGCTCAGCGACGCCTTCGCGTCAGGTGGGTCGGTGGGCTACGACCACAAAGCGATGGCGATCACCGCCCGCGGTGCCTGGGAGTCTGTCAAGCACCATTTCCGTGAGCTGGGTGTCGATACCCAGAGCGACGACTTCACCGTCATCGGTGTCGGCGACATGTCTGGCGACGTGTTCGGCAATGGCATGTTGCTGTCTGAACACATCCGGCTGGTGGCCGCCTTCGACCACCGACACATCTTCCTTGACCCAGACCCCGACGCGGCTGTCTCCTACGCCGAACGAAAGCGGCTCTTCGAGATGCCACGGTCGAGCTGGGACGACTACGACACGTCACTCCTGTCCGAGGGCGGCGGCGTCCACCCACGCACGCTCAAGTCGGTGCCCATCACCGAGCCAGTGGCCCGAGTGCTGGGTCTTCCTGACGAAACCGTCAAGATGACGCCGCAAGAGCTGATGCGCGCCATCCTTCGCGCGCCGGCCCACCTGCTGTGGAACGGTGGAATCGGTACGTACGTGAAGTCTGAGACGGAGAGCAACGCCGACGTGGGCGACAAGGCGAATGACTCGATTCGCATTGACGGCTCCGACCTCCGCGTCCGCGTTGTCGGCGAGGGTGGCAACCTCGGATTTACACAATTGGGTCGCATCGAGGCATCACGTCACGGTGTGCTCATCAACACCGATGCCATCGACAACTCAGCTGGCGTCGACACCTCTGACCACGAGGTCAACATCAAGATCCTGCTCGACGCCGTGGTGCGCTCAGGCGATCTGACGCAGAAGCAGCGCAACGAGCTGCTCGCGCAGATGACTGACGATGTGGCTGAGCACGTCCTCAGCCACAACTACGAGCAGAACGTCCTGCTCAGCAACGCCAGGACCCAGAGCCACTCGATGCTGCCCGTGCACAAGCGGTTCCTCCGTTGGTTGGAGAGCAAGGGCGAGCTAGACCGTGGGCTCGAGTACCTACCCTCAGATGCCGAGCTCGATCGGCTCGATGCCTCAGGTGGCGGGCTCTGCTCACCTGAGTTCTCTGTGCTTGTCGCCTACTCGAAGATGGAGCTGGCCGACGACCTCCTCGACAGTCCTCTGCCCGATGAGCCCTACTACCAGGGCGTCCTGGAGTCGTACTTCCCCGAGGGCATCACCTCTCGCTACGCCGACCGCTTGGCCTCGCACCCGCTGCGACGCGAGATCATCACGACCGTTGTGGTGAACCAGATCATCAACCGTGGCGGTATCACCTTTGGGTTCCGTGCCATTGAGGAGACGGGTGCGACGACGGTCGAGATCGCCCGTGCCCACACAGTGGCTCGCGAGGTCTTCGGCCTCGATGAGTTCTGGGCGAAGGTCGCGGCGCTCGACAATCTGGTGCCCGTTCGCGCGCAGTCAGGTCTCTATCTTGAGAGCCGGCGCCTTCTCGACCGGGCTACGCGTTGGCTGCTGCAGAGCAGGCGGTCGCTGCTCGACGTCGAGGCCGAGATCGAGCACTTCGCAGAGGTCAAGGGCCTGGTCGCCGAGATCCCGCAGATGCTGAGGGGCGCTGAACAAGAGCGCCTGTTGCGACGAGCAGCGGAGTACACGGCGCAGGGGGTTCCCGACGAGTTGGCGCTGGTGACGTCGGCCCACCTCGACGCCTTCTCGCTGCTCGACATCGTCGAGCTCGCCAACACGACCGGACAGCAGGCCGACGACGTCGGATTCGTCTACTTCGCCCTCTCCGATCGGTTCGAGGTCGACAAGATGCTCAACCGCATCACCGAACTGCCCCGTGACGAGCGGTGGCATGCGCTGGCCCGCATGGCACTGCGCTACGACCTGTACTACGCCTTGGCGGGCCTGACCTCCAACGTCTTGACGCTGACACCAGAGGGCGGCAGCCCTGAAGAGCGCATCACCGACTGGGAGAACGCCAACGCTGAGGGCCTTGGTCGGGCACGCACGACGCTGCACGAAATTGCGTCCAGCGACAACTTCGATCTCGCGACGCTTTCGGTTGCCTTGCGTGTCGTTCGAACCTTGGTATCTACCGCGGGGAGCAGAGCCTGACATGGCATATGACATCGAGCGCATCCGAGCGCTCTACCCAGCCCTTCAAGGCGATCGTGTGTGGCTGGACGGCGCGGCAGGTACCCAGTCTCCGACCTCGGTCATCGAGGCCATTGCTGAGACCTATCGTGCGGGTACCAGCAATGGGGGAGGTGTCTTCGCCAGTAGCATGGCGTCCGATGAGATGACCGAAGCTGCTCGCAGTGCCGTGGCCGACCTGGTGGGTGCCGAGACATCAGGTGGGGTCGTCCTCGGACCAAACATGACCACGCTCACCTACCGATTTGCTCAAGCGCTGGCCCGTGACTGGCAGGCTGGCGACAACCTGATCGTCACCGAGCTCGACCACGACGCCAACGTGCGCCCATGGGTGCAGTGGGCGGAAGTAGCAGGCGTCGAGGTTCGGTGGGCCCGCATCGACGTCGAGTCGGGCGAGCTGCCGGTCGAGCAGTTCGGTGAGCTGTTTGATGAACGCACTCAGCTGGTTGCCGTGACCGGCGCGAGCAACGTGCTGGGCACGTGCCCGGATGTTCGGGCTATCACCGACGCCGCCCGCTCGGTCGGAGCGCTTTCGTACGTTGATGGAGTGCACAGCACCGCCCACGGGGTGGTTGACGTGTCTGCGCTGGGTTCCGACTTCTACGTGACCAGCGCGTACAAGTGGGACGGTCCCCACGTCGGGTGCCTCGTTGCCGACCCTGAGCTGCTGGATCGAGTCGTGCCGTTCAAGTTGGCCTCGTCGGCCAACAACGTGCCTGATCGGTTTGAGTGGGGAACGCCCTCGTTCGCCAACTTCGCCGGAGTGACGGCGGCCGTCGATCACTTGGCTGCGCTCGATCCTGAGGCCACAGGGTCAAGACGTGAACGCCTCGTGACGTCCCTTACCGCGGCCCATGACCACGAAACCGTACTCCTTGATCGGGTGTTGGCGGCCCTCGAAGGTGACTCGCGTATCACGCTCTACGGGCATCCCAAGAACCGAACGGCCACCGTCTATTTCCGAGTTGCCGGTGAGTCACCGGAGCAAACCACGGTGCGTCTCGACAGGGCCGGAATCAATGCGTGGCACGGGCACAACTACGCGTGGGAATTGACTCGGGCGCTCGGCATCCGCGACACAGGAAGCGCTGTGAGAGCCAGCCTGTCGCACTACACGAGCGCGGCCGACGTCGAGAGGTTCCTCGCAGCCGTCTAGGTCGCGCCTGTTACGACACCTCAGGTGCAACCGGCACGAACGGGTGGAAGTCGTCGGCTCCGGCGCGCACCACCACGTAGGACGACTCAGGAACCTCGTTCCAGACACCGGGAAGATCGCTGAGAGGCTCCGACACCACCAGACGGGACGTGTCGGAGAGACTGCTGAGTAGCTCGTTCTCGGGGTACAGCTGGCGCAGAGTCGGCTCGTCAGTGGAGTAGAAGAGCGACCGCGCCTGACCGTCGCTTGAGTATCGGAAGGCCCAGATCGTTGTGCCATCGGACGTGGCGACCGACATCTGCATCGGGTCCTCGACGCCGTGCTGCCGCCCGGTCGCTTCGATAAGTCCCACCGCGCGAGCCACCGCCGCAGGCGGGTCGTCCCTCAGACCGAAGGTGAGAGCAAGGAAGAAGAAGACCTCGGAGTCGGTCGACCCTTCGATGTGGGGGTAGAGGCCAGGGTCGATACGCAGCACGAGGTCCCGCTTGAGCGCCCCGAAGCCGTTGACTAGGCCGTTGTGCATCCAGAGCCAGTTCTCATGCCGGAAGGGATGGCAGTTGGTCTGCTGGATCGCGCCACCGCTCGATGCGCGTACGTGAGCGAAGACGAGTCCAGAGGTGATCTGGCTGGAAAGCTCGCGCAGGTTTCGGTCATTCCAGGCTGGCTCGATGCTGTGGAAGAGGGCGGGTTCGTCGCCCAAGCCGTACCAACCGAGGCCGAACCCGTCACCGTTCGTGGTCTCGGCACCGAGCCGTGAGTGCAGGCTCTGGTCGATCAGCGAGTGCTTGGGGCGGTAGAGCAGGTCTTCGAGAAGAACCGGCGACCCTGAGTACGCCATCCATCGACACATGCGGCCTCCTTGGCTCTGGTGACGCTCACTGTGCCGGGTGCTGATTGGGATGCCAAGGGTTGATCGTCAGGCAGAAGTGATCATTGTCGGGGCAAATCATGATCACTAGCCTGCAGGTGAGATATGCCATTGCTGAAGGAGCCGCACGTGAGTACCCAGCAGCCCATCGAAGTTCGAGACATGGCCATCGTCCACCGGACCTTTCGGGAGGCCTTCTCCGAGTCGGCCGACCTCGTGCGGGCCGAGACAAACCCATCGGCGGATCGAGTGGCCTTTCTGTCCGATCACGTGGAGATGATTCTCGCGATCCTGCACGGGCATCACGATTCAGAAGACGAGCTGCTGTGGCCGAGGCTGCTCGCCCGCGCACCCGAAGAAGCGGCAACCGTTCAGCGAGTGGCTGACCAACACCAAGAGGTGTCAGCGGCGGTCGAGCGTGTCCAACAGGGAGTCGACGAATGGCGGGCATCCTCGGGTGGCTCTGGTGGAGACGCTCTCGCTAACTCGCTTGTGCACCTCAACGCGGTACTGCAATCCCATCTCAACGACGAAGAGACCCTGGTGGTCCCTTTGGCGGCGCAAGTGCTCACACAAGATGAGTGGAACAGCGTCGGAGAGCACTCGCGCGGGTCCATCCCCAGAGACAAGCTGTTCATCGCTTTCGGCATGCTGCTGGAGCCCCTCAGCGACCAAGACCGTGCCTACATGCTCTCGGAGGTGCCGGCACCCGTGAAGGTGCTATGGAAGACGTTGGGGCAGCGCAGTTGGCGCAAGTACCGGGCGAAGTTGCGGAACGTCTAGCGCTTCGCCTCCCGCGTCGTTCGTCACAGACCGTGATGGCACGGTCGGTAGTGGCGTCACTCCTCGCAGTAGTGGCGTAGGGCCGACCGGGCCTTCGTTATCCCCAGTTCGTGCGAAGCGGTTGAGGGGGAGTCAAAACATTCCCTAGGCTCCGCGAACCCAAAGGGGAGCGAGGTGGGGGATGGATGCAGCAGCAGTGGTCGAGTCGGAAGTGCGCGACCGCGTCCGGTTACGGGGGATCGACCCCCTCGCTGATCCTGGGTCGGTACGCATCGTTGTGGACGAGGTGCTCGCCGACTACGCCGAGCGGAGTTTAGGCAGCACTGCCATCCCGCTGGCAGATGGCGAGCAGGTCGCGCGAGACGTGGTCGACGCGGTAGCCGGCCTGGGCCCGCTGCAGCAATACCTCGATGACCCTTCGGTCGAGGAGCTGTGGATCAACGCGCCCGGGCGCGTGTTCATCGCGCGGGGCGGTCACAGTGAGCTCACTCCGACGATTCTGACCCACGAGCAGGTCCGAGACCTGGTCGAGAGGATGCTGAGACCGTCGAATCGAAGGGTGGACCTGAGCTCCCCATTCGTCGATGCCACCTTGCCCGATGGCAGCCGCATACATGTCGTCATCCCCGACGTGACGCGCGAGCACTGGGCAGTCAACGTCCGGAAGTTCGTGGTGCGCGCAGAGCGTCTTGAGCAGCTAGTGGGTCTAGGAACGCTCAGCGAACATGCTGCCCGCTTCCTGGAGGCGTGCGTTGTGGCGGGCCTGAACATCATCGTGTCGGGTGGCACGCAGGCAGGAAAGACGACGCTGCTCAACTGTCTAGCAGCGTCGATCCCCCCCAGTGAACGCGTTGTCACTGTCGAAGAAGTCTTTGAGTTGAAAGTCCCCCTTCCAGATGTGGTGTCGATGCAGACCCGACAAGCGAGTTTGGAGGGGACGGGCGAGATCCGTCTCCGGCGACTCGTCAAGGAAGCGCTGCGGATGAGGCCATCGCGGATCATCGTCGGAGAGATCCGCCAGGAGGAGTGTTGTGGGCGGCGGAGTTACCGGATCCTCCCACCTGAAGGTCCGAGGGTGTCGGGAAGAATCCCGAGATCTCCAGGACTGGGGCGGTCCGGGCCGATGCCGCCGTTCTTCCCGCCCCTTCTTGGGCCGTCGGGTATGGGGTCCAGCACCTGTACGCGGATGTCCATCAGTTCGATGACAGCGCGGCGCTCTTGGGGTGTCATCGCTCCGAAGGCGGTCCTGTGCGAAGTCCGCTAGCGATTCGATGTCTCTGACGATGGAGAGTGAGACTTCACGGTCAACGAGGCGGAGTTGAATGCGTTCCTGCGCCTCTGTTGACCTCTTGAATCTCTCTCTTCAGGTTGGCGATCAACTCAGCGGCCATGCCGGGTACGTCGGACAGGAGATCCTCTTGTTGGGCCGCAGCGAGGCCGCTCGTAGTCTTGCCACGCGGTCATCGAGTCGAGCAACCTCGGCGTCGATGTCATCCCGCACGCTCGGGGCGAGGGTCAGGTACTCGTCGGCTGCCGCTTGCAGACGCTCCTTGTCTCCGAGGTACGAGGTGATGTGCTCCCACACAACCCCTTCGATCCAGTCGGCGTTGATGCGTCGGGCGCGGCACGGTCCGGGGCCGTTCTTCCACCGGGTGCCCCGGCAGGCGTACTGCCGCAGGTCCCGGTCGTGTCTCCAAGTGCCTCCGTACGGTTCCCCACAGATGCAGTGGAGTCGGCCCGAGAGGGGATAGGTGCGTGACGTGGTCTTTGTGCCGTAGGACTTGCGGGCGAGCGCGACTTGGAGGGGTCGTACTCGTCCTGCGGTCAGGATCGGCTCGGCGTGGACTCGGTATGGGGTCGCCGTACTTTCCGGTCCCACCATGGGTGGGGTCACCCCATAGAAAGCGACCGAGCAGACCCTGACTCGACATCTTGCGTCGAAGGTTCCCGTGACTCCAGGCCCCACCCATGGGTGCGGTGATTCCCAGTGCGTTCAGGTGCTGGCATACCTCCCCGGTGGTGGCGGCCTCCTCGACGAGCATGGTGTACGCGAGACGGATGATCTTCACCTCGTTGGGGTCGTGGACGAGTCGTCCGTCGAGGACCTTCCTCTTCCCTTGCTCGTCGGTCACGACCTGGGCGTGCTGGTAGCCGAAGGGTGTTCGGGAGGTCGGCCAGGACTGTTCTGTTAGGGCTTTGTGCCTCGCTCCGAATGCCATCTTCTGCACGATGGTGTCTCGGTCGAGTTGTGCGAAGGCGACTTGGACGGTTCTCATGGCTCGTCCCTGTGGGGTGTGCGTGTCGTAGTCGCTGTCGAGGACCAGCAACTGGATGCCGAGGCGTTCCAGTTGATCGGCCAGTTCTAGGTAGACACTATGCAGGCGAGCGAGTCGGTCGAGCCGAGTCACCACCACCACGTCGAACTCTTGGCTGCGGGCGGCTTGTAGGAGTCGGTCGAACTCCGGTCGAGAGAGCAGTGTGCCGCTCACCCCCTCCTCTCTGAATGGGGGAAGGGCCATGGTCCAGCCTCGGAATCTGGATGGCGTCAGTGCACTGCTGCACTTGCAGATCGAGGCTGGTGTTGGTCACTTGTTCGTCACTGCTGACGCGGACGTAGATCGCTGCTCTTCGGGGTGGATCACTCATCGGTACCACCGCCCACGGTGACTGGCGGCGAATAGGAGCGCCAGGAGGGCCTCGCGCTTGGCTTGGTCTGGGTGCTCTCTCATCTTGCCGGAGGGGTCCGACTCTATGGGTGCTGAGCATGATCTGTCTGGTTGGCACTGGGGGCTCCACTCGACGGCGCAGCGATGCTGCACATCCGAATGGGGAGAGCCGCGTTAGCCCCGCCACCTCCGGCTCATCTACCGCAGTCCATGTGTCCCGGTTCAAGCCGGGTGGAGTCGTAGACGCTGAGGTCGCTGTCGCGCTGGGGCGACTCGATCAGTGTACCTCAACCCGTCGTGAACCCGAAGCCGTGGGATTGCCAGGAAACCCTTGTGGGGACAGGGATAAATAAATCTCTCTGCCCTTCCGGGTTCACCCGAACGAGTGACGGTCCCTCTTCGGTCTTTCCGTCGTCGGCTAATGCGGCTAGACCAGTAGGAGGCCGAGGTGGTCTCGGTCCCGTCGAGTCGTAGCACTCGGCAACGCATCGAGCTCGACGGCGAGGGGAGGTGGCATCGATGGCAACCACGTCAGGTGACGAGTCGGGCACCCTGCTGGCCCATGCGCTGGCGTGCGCGTCGGCGGGGTACCCCGTGTTCCCGTGCAGGCCACGAACCAAGCAGCGGAGGACGAAGACTTCCGAGCGGGGAGTCCACTGATGTTCGGCAAGTGAGCCGCTGGTGGAAGCGGATGCCGGACTCCAACATCGGCGTCTGGCTCAACGACGTGCCGATGGTGGTCTTCGACATCGATGGACCCGAGGGTGAGGAGTCGCTGCGCCGTCTCCTGGCTCAGGCTGGGCTGGAGTCACTACCACCGACGTTCGAGGTGTTGACGGGCCGTGAGGGTGGGCGACATCTGTGGTTCCACCTGCCGGAGGGTGCAGCGAAGTTGGTCAACCAACTCGGGAGTGCGAAGAGCGCCAGCCCGCACCTCGACGTGCTGTTCCAGGGCAACGCGGTGGGTCCAGGGTCGATCCACAAGTCAGGGAGGGTCTACACCGCTGTCGGTGGTGGTATCTGGCCGCTTGTCGGACCTGACTGAGTTGCCCAGCACCCTCTACAACCTGCTGAAAGCCAGAGGGAGGGAACGCGCCCCCGAGAAGGCCCCTAGCAGCCCCGTAGAGCGCCGAACGCGTCAGAACGTGCCTCGTGGTGTCCCTGGCGATGTCGTGGTTCCTCAGGCGACGCAGGCGCTGCTCGACGACTGCAGCGATCGTCGCGACCAGCGCACCCTGACGGCGGTAACCGCAACTGGTCGAGCATGGGCTGACAGATGACGAGATCTCGGCGGTCGTGTTGCGTCGCCGTTGGGTAGGAAGGCACTGGAGCAGTCCGACCCGCAGCGGTGGTTGGACCGCAAGATCGAGGTCGCCCGACGGTACGAGGCGAGGGAGTGGGACAGGCTGGGGTACTGGTGGGCTGTGCACACCTCCGGTATGACACCCGCACAGGTGAAGGTCCTCGACTACCTGTGGTGCATTGCGTCCAGGACCACGGGAGTAGTGACTGCCTCAGAGCGCCAGGTTGCTGTCGGTGCTGGTGTGGAGAACTCTCGTCGAGTCATCCAGCAACTCATCAGGTCTCTCTGGTTGGTAGAGGTCCGGCCTGGTTCTAAGTCAACTCCTACTAGGTACCGGCTGGTCTTAGCAGAGGGGAACACCCCCAGTGTTCCTACTGTTGCTCCTAGTGCTGTTCCTCCTGCTCCTAGTAGTGCTTTGGGTCTTCAGGTAGAGCCTGTTTCCCCCATACCCCCTTCACCCCCCACCTGTTTGGGTTTATCTACTACCTTTTCCGTTGACCTGGTCGGACACGATGCTTTCAGGAGCAAACAAGGCAGCCTGGCTACTGCTTACGCGCTACTGACCATGCTCAGCCCTGAGCCTCAGCCAGCAGAACAGTTGAGAGACTGGCTACACCTATCTGAACGGCAAATGGAAGACCGAGTCAAGGCTCTCACCGACGCTGGGATCATTACCGCCACCGATGCTGGGCTTGCCCTGACGACCACCGACTTGCCACCGCTCCTGGATGCGGCAGCCAAGAGCGCCGGAACCAAGGGACTGCGTGCAGCCGCCGAACATGCCAACGCCGAGGATGACTTCCGAGTATCGCCGTGGCAAGCGACTGGCAATCGAGGTTGGCACCGCCGAGTGGAAGCACTGGATGAAGAACAAGGCGCGGGAGAACATCGAACGCCAGAAGTGTGCGGGTGCCCTGCCGCTCGACTGCGATGTCGAAGACCTGGCGGAGAAGTTGGTGGCGTGGGAACTGAGCGGGCTTCAAGGAGAGGCACGAGCCAGGTCCGTCAGACTGATCCGTGAAGCCCATGAGCGTCGCTTGGCGAAGACCTAGCCGACGCACCTCGCAACCACGGCCACGCGCCAGACGCAGCGACTCTGGCCGCCATCCTGTCTGTTCCCCCCTGAGGCCCACGAAGGGGTGAGGACGGTAGCCCGTCTTTGCCACCGTGGCGCCGTCTGGGATGCCCACCCGTCATCAGATCCGGGTGGTCTCCCAGCGGCAACGATCTGAGGAGATCTGATGTATGACCTACACACCCCGAGTAGCGAAGAGTACGTCGATGTCACACCCGCAGCCGGACTCGACGACTTCAACACTGTCTCTTGTTCCATACCGCACACTTCTTCCTGGAGCCGGAGGGGTCGGTGGGAGCCTGGAGGAACAGTGGGGACCAAGAGAGCCAGTAGGGCCTTGCCCAGACGGGCAGACCAGAGAGAACAGGACCCAGCAAGACAGGTGTAGGCAACCTGACTGCGTCCAGGACATCAGACTCCGCTTCAAGTACCTGCCAGACATGATTGCCCTGGCTCAGCCCGAGTACATGGTCCTGGCAACCAACCTGTTCGGGGACTACCGGACTGACCGGGACCGGATTGCTGCCCTCCAGAAGGGCCTACGGGATCAGGTAGGGGTAGTCCAGTGGCTTTGGGTCATTGAGCCCAACCCCAAGGGCACCGGGTATCACCTGCACGCCTGGGGCTGGGGAGGAGCCTTCAGCAAGGATCAACTAGCCGAGCAAGCGGCCTTAGTGGGCTACGGCTACACCGACCTGGTCCCGAAGACTTACGACGGTGACTTCGGCTACATCGCGAAGAACGCCACCTACAACCAGGCCAGCCTCAACGAGCACCTCCGCCTGAACAGTCCCGAACTCATCCACGGTCGTGGCTTCTGGCGTGACGGCAGCACAGGAGGACCGTTAGATCAGCGCGAGGCTCGTACAAAGGCACGGGCGCTGGCACGGCAGCAGGCAAACGCTGACATGACTCCAGCGCAGAAGAACGCCGAGTGGTCGAAGTCGAACTTGCACGCGCTCTCCATCCAGTCCGCTCGTGCACTCCGCGACGAACAGCCGCACTCGCTGGTGGACACCGAGACCGGCGAGATCGTCCACACACTTGGCCGTAGAGCCGATCTAACGGCTTTGAAGGGACAAGGTGATGTCGGAGTGCTCATCGTCACGTTTCGCGGCCCTGATGGCCGTCTGAGGCTGCTAGACGGCATCGCTGGCGGTGTACGCATCGTCGAGTACAGGTCTGCGGCATGACATCGCATCGGTGTCGGCGAATTGCCGTCACATCACGGAGATAAAAGAATCTCCCAGTCCTCCGGGCCACCGGGTCAGTGCACTCGCGACCTCGTGGCGCTGACGGACATCGACTCGTTGCAGCAAGACCTCGTACACGACCTGGCTCAGGTCATCGACATGCTTTGGCGTCAGGGTGAAAGCCGATGGGCAGAGTGGCTCGCCGGTGACCGCGATCTCATTCGGCACGGAGATCCCTTCGGCCTCGATCACTTGCTGAGCGCCTTCGCAGGCATCACCAGCATCAACCGGGTCTGGCTCCGCAGGACTAACACGTTCACTCCTTCGCACGCATTCCCGGATGAGTCGCTGAGTGCTGGTAGTCGAGCGCAGGCTGCCAACGAATCCTTCCAGGGGCTGCTCGTGCGGATCTGGGAGGAGGCGTCACTGCTGCGGCGGGCTCTGGAGGTGAGGGACGCTGGGGAAGAAGGTTCCGCAGCGACTGGAGTCGTTGGGTGATACTTCGAGGATGACTCTTCCCACCGGATACTTGATGGGTCACCTGGCCACGCGCACGTCCCTGGTCGGTGAAGTGGCGGCGACACTTTCGCTTGGCTTCCTCCTCCAGAATCAGCAGTGCCGGACAGCGGTCAACGGTTGGTGGGCCTCGGTCGCCCACGACAGCGTGACTGCGGTAGATCACTGGGAGGCGGAGTTCGTCCAGCCCGATCAGATGCGCCCGGACCTGTTGGGTCGCGTCGATGGGGTGCCCGTGGTCGCGGTCGAGGCAAAGTTCGGCGGACCTGCCGCCCAGGCAACTGACGCCTTACGCCGCTTCTCCTCGGTGAAGGGCAGGATGCCGTCGTTCCCAAGTCACTCTTAGTCCTGGTCCCGAATGCCCGGTGCAACGTGGCCACGAAGGCTCTGGCGAAGGCACACCTTCCCGAGCACCTCTCTCAACTGCCGTGGTCACTTGGGAGGACCTGCTGTCCGTTCTGGACCCGCTTCAGACCGACGACCTGTTCTCCCAGAACTACCGCCAGTTCAAGGCATTGGTCGAGACACGACTGGGTCCGGTCGTCCTGCCCTTCCAGCACGAGGACCTGGCCGCCGAGTGGCGCCTTAGAGCCGACGACCTATGGCTAGTTCTCGATAGCGCCACCAAGACCGTGACGGAGTGGGTCGAGGTGACCTACCCGCGCCAAGGAGCCTCACCCTGGCACGCCTACCGCTACTACCCATTCACCAGCGACACCCAAGGACCATGGTTCGCCGTCGGTGTCCGTGGGCCGATCCCACCACATCAGACATCGGCCTGGCTCTTCGTGAGCCAAGCGACTGCCTCATTCCAGTCAGTGGTGACGCGAGTCCTGTCCGAAGCGGCCCCCAAGGGCTTCCTCCACGAAGGTGACCTTTACGTCCCCCTGGAGGTCCCACTGCATGTCGCATCCCGCGACGTGGGTGAGTCCTTTGCATCTGAGATCGGGCAGTTCCTCGAACTAGCAAAGCCCACGCATCAAGGAGACACAAAGGCTGCTGGTGACGAATGATTTACGTCGTGACAACGTCACAATGCCTGTGATGATCGAGCCGCTCAGAGACTTCGGACTCCCATTTCCTATGAGCCACACATGCCGGGTCCGTACGGGCGTCAGAGTGCCTCTCTCGCCCCATCTAGGGGTAGTCGGCATCAACGAGATGGGTGCGGACTGGGCAATGTGGAGGCTTGGTGGCACCGGTGAGATGCGTACGCCTTCGCAGTCCATCGACGGTCAGCGGCATGGACACCATCGGGGCACACTGAGAGCGTGACCATCGGTCCCGATCTTCGCAGCCCCGGTCATGCGACGCGATACCGAGCGAGCAGGGGCACTGCTCGCGATTAGCCGTCTGCGAGGTCTTCAGTCCAGCGACCGCCGTCCCAGTACCTTCGCTTTCCTGGCGTGATTGGGTCGGGATACCAACCAGCGGCATACACTCCTGAAACTTGCGGCTGCGTCTGGACCGGCGGCTGCCTGGTGCGCGATCCCTTGGTTGCCAGCCACACCACCCCAATAACAATCAGCGTGGGTATCACAACCACTAGCAGCAGCAGGATGATTTCAATGGGTTTGAGGTTAGGCACATCTTTTCCCTCGTCGGTGGCTGACTTCAGCGAGGGGCTGAAGTCGGGGACACCTGTATCGGACCACACATGCGGGAAGACCCGCACCCCCCGACCAGTCGGGCTTCGGTACGTGATCGCTGGTCAAGTTCGATCCCGCTACTGCCGATTACCTATGGAAGGTTCATCGGGAGGACGGACGGAAACATGACCCCGGATTCTTACCCCTGGCCCTCAACTCCTCCGCGCCGAGATTCAGTCCGCGAACCGCGTGCAGGGCATCGTGAAGGCGCGAGCCGCTTCGTGATAATCGCACTTGTCATAGCACTCGCGACAACCGGGTTGATAACTGTGCAACCGGCATACGCCGGTGCGGGAGACACCGACGGCAACAGGGGCAACTGCGCCATGTACGAATACAAGGCGATCCATAAGGGCGATTCACTCCACAGGGTTCGACAGATTCTCGGGGGGAAAGGCATCGTTCAGGTGCCAGGTAGGAAGGTCGAGGTGCGAAGGTGGGGGAAGTACTTCCTCAACCCAAACAGGCACCTCTGCATGATCACGTTCACCAACGACAAAGTGTCCTACAAGTCGAGGATCTGAGGTTCCTACGCCTCGCTGGTGAAGCCAAGTTCGGCGGCAAAGACAGCAAAGGATGCCTGTACGAGGGCACTGGACTGACCCGGTGCGTTGGCCTCAGCAATCAAACGCTGAGGCTCCGGCTCGTTGAGATGACCCAGCGAGTCGGTCACTCACCAGGTGCACTCCCTGGTACTCAGGAGTCTCTGCAAAGACGGACTGCACATAGGCAGTTCTCAGGACCGGCACGGCCTCAGTATCGCAATGGCTGCCCCGAGAGATGGCACGCTAGTCCCGTGACCGTCGATCTCGACTCGTAGTAACGCGAACTGTGTTCGTGTCCACCAGAGCAATGTCAGCGATACGGTTTGGATGCCCATCGTCGGTCAGCGTGGTTCCCGTAGGAGTCAGCAATGGCGAAACGTGCGCGGCAAGAAGACCGTCCACTGTTGGTGCCGCCAGAGTTGGCCGGTCCACGACATTGACGAGGCTGCGTCGCTGGTCCGTGGCTACTTCGACACGTCGGTACCCGGCAAGCAATACACCGGCGCGTTCTTCGAGCGACTAGACGGGGGTGGGGACCGCCCCGCCGTGGCCAATCGCATCACCGGAGCCGATCTCGTCGCGGTGCAGATGCTCTCGGTGACCGTCCCAGAGGATGCTGCCGCCGCGCTGTCCTCCAAGGCCAACCAGATTGAGGATCTCCTCTGCCAGATCCGTGCCGACCAGGACCTCGTGGACGTTGAGGAATCAGTTGTCGCCCCTGAGTCCCCGGCCTGGGAGTTGTGGCAACTTCTCCTCGACATTCCGGGCATCGGATGGGTGACGGCGAACAAACTCCTGGCGCGAAAGCGTCCACGGCTGCTGCCGGTCTACGACAACGTCGTGCGCGACCTACTCGGACGACCGGATCACTTCTGGGCCTCGCTTCGCCGTGAACTTGCAGCGGATGACTGTGCCCTCCAGGAAGCGACTGCTGAACATCCGCCACAGGGCAGGGATCTGTGATGACATCAGTCCCCTCCGCGTCTTCGACGTGGTCTGCTGGCGCCTCGGGATGCGGGCCTGACACCAAGCCCGAAGTCGCATGCGGCTCGTATGGGCGCTGGCCCGCGATCACAGAATGGCCTGTCGGTGGTCTGGACCATGGTGGTCCACATGTTTCAGATTCCCGACTACCTCGCTGACCCACCCCCGCCACCGACGAGGCTGACCTCCACTGGCGTGAAGGACCTCGACTCCGTCACCGGCGGTGTCCTGACTGGCTCAGTGTGGGTGGTGACCGGACTCCCCAGGCATGGTCGAACGATGATGGTCACCCAGATCGCACGACTGGCAGCCGTCGAGGGAGTCCACGTCAGGTTCGTCCTCGGCTACGACGGTGCCTCCGACACAATCGCCCGGATCCAGGCCGCATCGACACGATCATCGTTGCAGAACGCACGCGATGAGCCGACTCCTCCACCGGATGCCGAATGGGCGACGCTCCCCATTGAGTTCGACCCGGACCCTGACCAGAGTCTGAACGTCGTTGCCCAAGGATGGCCTGTTGGTGATCGACGATCTCGACCTTCGGGTCAGCCGAACCGATCAGATGCGCTGACTTCGCTGCGGGCTTGGGCCGGTAGCAGCGGGCGAGCAGTTGTCGTGTCACTACCCCGCCACCTCGTGCATACGGATGATCCACAGCAGTGGCAGGAGTGGACGCGGGCAGCCGACGTGATCGTCAACGTCGATCTACGCCACGATGTTGATCTGACCTTGCAGCGTCCTTCATCACCGCCGAGGACCAGTCGCTGTGATCCCCGCTGATGCGGCGTACGCGACGGCAACCATTCGCAGATCTCGACTAGGGCCAGTGAAGAAGCGGCTCCGCTGGCTCCGTGACCATCGGTCCCGACATCGCCGCCCATGCGACGCAATGCGCTCCCGAGCGGGCAGCGACAGCCGCTCGGTGGCTTAGGGGCAGTTGCCCGCCTGCCGTTCGAGATTGCTGCACACCAGGTTTTGATTGTCGTTTGTTGCCTGAATGCCCGAGTTCACCAACCAAAGTCCAAACCCAACGATGAGGACTAGCGCGACAGCGCGTAGGTAACTGTTGGTCTTGGCCTTCTGGCGATCCGAGTCAACCGCTGAGGGAGTACCAGACGGCGGCGCTGTTGGTGGTTCAGGTATCCACTCGGCACCCGTCCACAGGTATCCATTCTCCCGAATCGGGGTGGGAGGAGTGGATGGGACATCGCTGGGGGCCGGTCTAGCGTCTCCAGTGTCAGCACCGTGCTTCCCCATGTTGGTCCCCTTCTCGTCTGTGCACTCTCTTTCACCATCGGCCTCTTCGCTGAGGGGCTGAAGCCGGGAAACCTGTATCGGGCCGCCCATGCGGGAAGGCCCCTGCCCGGAGACAAGTCGGCCTTCGGTAGGTGGTCGCTGGTCAAGTTTGATCATGGTCCTGTCGATTAGCCATGGAAGGTTCACCAAGAGGACGGACATCGACATGACCTCGGATTCTGAGCACCTGGCCACCGTCAGCCCAGATGGTCAATGGCAGTGGGATGGGTCGGAGTGGGTGCCACTTGCCCCCAGGCCACCAGCACCGCCGCTGCCACCTCCCCCCTTCACCGAGACCGTCCTTGCACCCACACCAGCCGCCACGAGCGTGGACAACACGTTCGCGTGGACTCTGGCCTTCGCACCGCTGATCTCGGTTGCCGTCACAGGCGTACTTGCCACGATGGTGACCTCCGGGTTGGAGGTCATCTCAGTAGTTGTGGCGATTGCACTCAACAGCGGCCTTGCCATCCTGGACAACCGCCGCGTTCGCGCCAGTGGCGTGGAGATCTCCAACGCCATGGCGGTCTTCCTCGTCCCCGCCTACCTCTTCATCCGACAAGGAAAACTCCAGCAGAACTACGCCATCGCCATCATCTGGTGCGTGAGTTTCCTCATCTCACTCGGCGGTGCCGGGATCATCGCGAATACCGTCGGTGTTCAGATGGACGTAGACCGAGTAGAGCAAAACATCGAGAGCGAGATTCTTGACCAGACTGGCTACTCGGTCACCGCTGACTGTCCTTCTTCCGTGGCAGTCCGCCCAGGTTCAACTTTTCAATGCTTCGTCAAAGCGAGTGACGGCTCTGGTGGGATTGTCGATGTCACCGTGCAGAACAGCGCAGGCGACATTGTGTGGGTGGTCCGCCAGTAGTCACTGGGAGCGCTGTTGGCTCTGACGTGACCTCGCGCTGGCATGAGGCGTGCGGGTACGAGGCGCCCCAGCGCACCACTCTGACGCCGCTCACGCAGTACAAGTCGCAACGACCGAATGGAGCGGCCTATGACAACAGTCAGGGCTGGTTGGTACCCGAGTGAGCATCCCGGTTGGCTTCGCTTCTGGGACGGCTATTCGTGGACGCTGCAATACTCCCCGGACCCGCAGACTGGCCTGGGGTTGCCCACCGGCTCTGCGCCAGGAGGCTCAGTCGAATCCGCCGCAGCACCCCAAGGCTCCGGGCTCCCGGTGTTCGCGCCCTCTCGACCTAGCCCTCCGGTGGCCCCCACCTCGGGCACCAGTGAAACGACGCTCCGCAGACTCGCGGACTATGAACGCCTCGCCGGGTACTTCTGGATTGGTCTGGGCGTTCTCCAGATCCTTCTGGTCGTCACCGCCATCGCGGGAATCTGGAACATCTTTGTCGGGACCAGCCGTCTTCCAATGTCCAAGCAGGTCCGCGAAGGACGGGCAGACGTTCCACAGAAGTACGAGGGTCTCGGCGGCTACGTGCTGATCGCGCTGGTGAACCTCGTCTTCGGGGCGGTCCTCGGTCTTGTCCTCGTGGGTGTAGACCTCTTCGTGCGGGACCAGATCCTGAAGAACGCCCACCTATTCAACGTTGAGCCGGTCCTGCCCACCAAAGCATCACGTCCATCCGCTTCCTCTAGTGCGGAGCAGCAAGTTCCTCCCAATGGAGAAGGGTCCACCAACTAGCGAAGTGACACCTCTCCTGCGTCATCTGGTGACCGGTTCCCTCACCAACCGGCCCGAGGAATCACCTACCGACTCTAGGGAATCGTCGGGGCAGTTTCGTTGCTCGTCCTGCTCGCGACGTGGATCAGAGCCGCCACATAGCCAAGTCAGCCACACGCGCCCTTGTGCCGTTCAGATCTCGCCCTCGTGCCTTGGTGCATCACACAATGGAAGACCAGTCCATGGCACGCTGGCTACGTGACCATCGGTCCCGACCTCGCAGCCCGGGTGATGCGGCGCGATCCCGAGCGGGCAGGGGCACTGCTCGCGATTAGCCGTCTGCGAGGTCTTCAGTCCAGCGACCGCCGTCCCAGTACCTTCGCTTTCCTGGCGTGATTGGGTCGGGATACCAACCAGCGGCATACACTCCTGAAACTTGCGGCTGCGTCTGGACCGGCGGCTGCCTGGTGCGCGATCCCTTGGTTGCCAGCCACACCACCCCAATAACAATCAGCGTGGGTATCACAACCACTAGCAGCAGCAGGATGATTTCAATGGGTTTGAGGTTAGGCACATCTTTTCCCTCGTCGGTGGCTGACTTCAGCGAGGGGCTGAAGTCGGGGACACCTGTATCGGACCACACATGCGGGAAGACCCGCACCCCCCGACCAGTCGGGCTTCGGTACGTGATCGCTGGTCAAGTTCGATCCCGCTACTGCCGATTACCGATGGAAGGTTCATCGGGAGGACGGACGGAAACATGACCTCGGATTCTTACCCCTGGCCCCCAACCCCTCCGCGCCGAGATTCAGTCCGCGAACCGCGTGCAGGGCATCGTGAAGGCGCGAGCCGCTTCGTGACAATCGCACTTGTCATAGCACTCGCGACAACCGGGTTGATAACTGTGCAACCGGCATACGCCGCAGCGAGAGATACCGACGGCAACAGGGGCAACTGCGCCCTGTACGAATACAGGTCGATCCACAAGGGCGACTCACTCCGTAAGGTTCGACTGATTCTCGGAGGGAAAGGCATCGTGGACGTGCCGGGCAGGACGACGAGGCCCGAAGGTGGGGCAAGTACTTCCTAAACCCTCACAAGCACCTCTGCATCATCACGTTCACCAACGACAAGGTGGTCGTGAAGGGGAGGATCTGAGGTTCCTTCGCCTCGCTGGTGAAGCCCAGTTCAGCGGCGAAGACAGCGAAGGATGCCTGTACGAGGGCACTGGATTGACCCGGTGCGTTGGCCTCAGCAATCAGCCGCTGGGGGTCGGCCTCGTTGAGGTGGCCCAGGAGTCGGTCACTGACCTGGTGCACTCCCTGGTACTCAGGGGACCCGTCAAAGCCTGACTGCACATAGGTGGTTCTCAGGACTGGCACGGCGCCAGTATCCCAATGATGTGTCGATGACGTGGCACGCTGGCCCCGTGACCATCGACCCCGACATCGCAACCGAGCGATGCAGCGCGACCCCGAGCGGGCGCAGGCACTCCTCGCGGTCCTAGGCGCGGTGGACGAGGGCGAGATGAGTGCTGATGGTCCAGCCGGGGCGGCTCTGACGCAACAACTGCGTGGGGCGCTGGCGGCCCTGGCCGCACTGGCCCCCGATCCCGAGGGGCGCAGGCGATGACCGAGCAGGAGCCGCACACGCTTCCACCGGGGAGTTCGCATGAGCAGCAGGTGGCTGAGCGAATAATGCTCGATGCATTGGGTGAGAGTCTCCGGTTGCACTTTGAACCATGGACCTACACCCACGAGTCCGGGGTGTCGGTCAATGTTGACGGCGCAGACGAGGCCCGCACGGTTCTTGTTGAGTGCTGGGCACGTCAGGGAATCCCCAAGGGCGGGCAACTGAACAAGCCCATTCTGGACGCCTTCAAGTTGATGTGGGTGGCCAACAATCTGAACCCTCGTCCCAGATTGGTGCTGTGCATGAGCGATGAGCAAGCGGCGCACCCCTTCACCAAGGCGAGGTCCTGGCGGGCGCAGGCGCTGCGAGATGGTGGAGTAGAGGTACTCGTGGTGAACCTTCCCGACGCGGTCAAGGAAACCATCCGCCGAGCGCAGACCAGGCAGGTGCGCTGACTCGCGGGGGTCAATGGCCAGGTGCAAGCGACGGCGGCTGAGTGACTTGCTGCTCGCCGGTTCACGAAGGCGTGCACCGAACTTCTGTGCGGCGTGGTCCTGTCGTGGTCTGTCTGAGACCTCCGAAGGGGTGGGACGAGGAACCAACCTCGGACCGGACCCATGGGGGGCCGGATGGACGACCAACACGCCTTGCCGGATAAGGAATCGGTGATTGATAGGCCTGATGCAGTAGGGACGGAGGATCCCTTCCGTCACCTCATTCCTTGGCTCCGTCGGTCGGACAAAGCCGCAGGTCAGGTAACGGATGGACCGATTGTTAGCAACCCCGTGCCGCTACCTGAGGAAGTACTCTCGTGGCCCACTCGGCAGTGGCTTTGGGCGAACTCGACCATTCCCGGTGTTCGTCGGTGTGGGCGCGTTCGTTCTACGTCCGAGGTGACAATCCGAACAGTCGATGGGATTGCCTCACTGGCGGGGTTGATCACTTGCCGGTCGCCGTGGGGATGCCCGACCTGTTGGTTGCAACACTCCGTGGAGACACGCTCGGAGATCCTCAACGCGATAGGAACCTGGACCGCCACCGGCGGGAAGGTCGCGTTCGTGTCGTTGTCCCTGGGGCGCCGAAAGAACCGCCACCTGGAACCGCTCTGGGATCTGATGACCGAGGCATGGGACAAGACGATCAGGTCGCAGATGTGGCGGAAGTCGATGGCCGATCTAGCCAGTCCTGGCTGGATCAAGACCGTCGAGGTCACCTACGACAAAGGCTGAGAACTCCACGCTGGAACTGGTCCTGTTCGTCGGAGCCGACACAAGCCAGCGATCCTTCACCGCATTCAAGCAATGGCTAGTCCGCAAGTGGATCCGCCAGATCGAGGCACTGGGTTCGCCGAGACCGGCCAAGGGTGCCCAGAACGCCCTCCTCGGCAGGCGTTGGTCGGAGGTCAATCTCGCCACGACGCTTCGTGAGCACATGTTCCAAGTGGTGAAGACGGCAGTTTGCATCCCCATGGCCCCGTCGTACGGTCAGACCAGTGTGAGGGGTGGTTCTGGTCTGCAAGGGACGACCGGCGACCCCACCACTCAGGCTGCGGGAAAGGACTCGGCCTGGCGCCTGCTGGTCGGGGCAGTCGCTGGCGACGCAGCCATGGCCAGCCTTTGGCGCGAGTTTGAGCAGACGGCCCAAAGCCGAAAGCCCATCATCTGGTCGCACGGCCTGACGACGACACTCGACGGACTGGCGAGCCCAGCCGAACCCATCTCGATCAGCGCAGCACCGCCACCGATAAGTCGCCTCAGCGGGAAGCACACAGCGTCCACCGCTTCCGACACCGCCAGCGCTCCTGAAGATGAGGTGATCCTTCCCGGCACCGTCTGGGACCACCAAGTGCGCACTGCCCCCGAGTTGATCGAGCCAATGCTGGCGGCGGCAGCAACGGGTCCGTCGGAGTTGCGGGCATTTCTTTCAGAGCACGGCATTCACCACCGCCAGCCACCACCGACCATGCCCGACGAGGCAGACCACGGAGACTCGTCAGGCCTCACTGCACTCACCGACCGTTGTTCACCGAGTCCTTCATCTGGGAGTTCCAGAACACGGCGATGAGTGCGAACAGCGCTAGCGCGTACGCGGCTGCGAGGCGCCGGTAGCCCTCTTCTTCTGGAGGGCGCCGATGACACTGGCCGCGAGGAACATCAGCCCACGAACAGCCATCCGAAGTACTCGACGAAGATCTCCAGCCCGCCTTCGGGAGGATCGTCGTATGGGCTGCTCATCGGGCCGAACCAGACCCAGGCGCAGAGGGCGGTGAGGCCTCGGGAAGATGTACATCCAGCCGGACTCGTACCAGTGGCGGTGCTCCTCCTCGCGGTGGAGCAAAGCACCCATCATACTCTTCGGGCTCTTGACGAAGTTCACGGCCTTGCTGGATCTTCTGGGCCTCGTTGGGGAACATCGCCCCGA
>CAVPLY010000018.1:0-67234 GCA_963706045.1 uncultured Actinomycetota bacterium
TCCTCGTCGGTGGTGTCGATCTGGATCGCATGGGTGAGCCGCTCGGCGAAGGTGCTGGACACGCTCTGCCGAGGAGTCCACGCCGAGTACCTCGCGGCCCCGTTCGACCATGGTCGAGTGCGACTGACGAACCAAAGCGGCCGAGCCCGACGACTAGCACCGGTGAGGTGAGCCGACGATTAACCAAGGAGAACACGTCCCTCCGGATAGCGGTACCTGGCGTGTCACTCTGCCGCAACGCGAGCGCCGTGGCGAGTGTGACCGGCCCGACGCGGCCGATGAACATCAGCATGGCGAGCAGCACCTCGGCCGGAGCGCCGAGGCTGGACGTGACACCGGTGCTGAGGCCACAGGTCGCGACAGCCGAGATCACCTCGAAGAGGGCCTGCCCGGTATCGAGATCGCTCATGGCCATCAGCGGCAAGGTGCCGCCGATCGTGAGCGAGGCGAAGACCACGATCACGAGCAGGGCCTGCTGGGTCAGGTCTTTGCTGAAGCGGCGACCGGCCACGGTGGTGTCTCGGTCGCCCCGCGACTGGGCCTGATCACCAGCAGCAGGACAGCCAGCGTCGTCACTCGGATACCGCCGGCCGTGCTGACCGAGCCGCCGCCGACGAACATCAGCATGTCGGTGATCAGCCACGACTCGGGACGCATCGCGGAGTAGTCGATCGAGTTGAACCCCGAGGACCTCGGGTTCAATCCGGCGAACCAGGCGTTCATCAGCTCTTCGGGCATCGACAGGTCGCCGAGGGTGCCCGGGTTGGTCCATTCGGTGAGACCCAACACCAGGGCTGCGCCGATCAGTAGCGTGCCGGTCATCCACAGTGTGACGCGCGAGTGCAGGCTGAGCGGGCCGCGATCACGCCGTCGCCGACTCAGCTCGTAGAGCACCGGGACGCCGATACCGCCGAGGATGACGGCCAACGACACCGGCATCAGGACGAAGGGGTCGCCGGCGAACCCGACCAGGCTGTCTGGGAACAGGGTGAAGCCGGCGTTGTTGAACGACGACACGGCGTGGAACAGGCCGAGCCAGCTCGCTTCACCGAAGGTGTAGTCGTACCCGAGCCACCATCGCAGGGTGAAGGTGACCATCAGCACGGCTTCGACCGTGAAGGTGAGAATCGCCACTCCGCGCACGACTCGTCCAACTTCGCCAAGAGCGACGTTGCCACTCTCGGTCGATGTGTAGAGGCGAGCTCGCAGGCCAAGACGGCGAAAGACGACGACGGCCACGATGGCGGTGCCAGTCGAGATGCCAAGGCCTCCGGCCTGGATCAGTACCAAGATCACGGCCTCGCCGAAGCCTGACCAGTGCTCGGCGGTGTTGACCGAGGTCAGACCCGTGACTGTGACCGCCGATGCCGACGTGAAGAAGGCGGTGACGACGTCCGTGCCACCGGGGCCGCTGCGTGAAATGGGCAGCAGCAGAAGGGCCGTGCCGACCGCGACCAACCCGAGAAAGGCGGTGGCCACGTACGTGGCCGGACGCACCAATCGGGTGATCGGTGCCCGCCTTGGGGGGCGATCGGCGCCTGACGCCACCGGACCTCCACCCATCGACAACGGCCTCTGGCGTGCGAGACCCAGAGGCAAACCTACGATGAAGCAGTGAGAGAAGCCTCGAGCACGTCCCGAATCAGTCTTGGTGTTGCGCTGGCCGCCGTCCTGGTGGTGTCGGCGTGCTCATCCGATGAGGCACCCGCCGTCGAGACGGGGCGGTCGGTCAGCAGACAGTGGTCGAACGCGTTGAGGCTCCTGCGTCGGTCGTGGCGGCAGCAACGGCGGTCGTGACCTCGCCGGCCGACGGCACAGTGGCCCGGGTCGTCGTGCGCGACGGACAGCGGGTAAAGCGCGGCAGGACGTTGTTCGTCGTCGACTCGCCTGAGACCGAGCAGCGGTTGGCCCAGGCTGAGCAGGCGGCGTCCGGGGCCCCGGCTCCGATCGACCTGCCGCAGGCGTCCACCGGAGCGTCGGGGCAGCAGGCGGCTGCTGCCGCTCAGCGGGCGTTCGCACGGGCGAGGGAAGCCGCCAAGCAGATCCAAGACAAAGACCTGCGTCAGCAAGCGTTGCAGCAGGTCGCGGCAGCTGAGGCGCAGCTCGCGGCGGCGCAGGCGCAGGCGCAGGCGACCGTGGACCAGATCAACAGCAGCGTCTCGTCCCTCGAGCAGACGCTCGGCTCATTCACCCAGGCGCAGCAGGCACAGGCACAGGCAGCCGTAGGGGCGGCCCGAAAGGCGGTGGCCGCGCTCACGGTGAAGGCGCCGATCGGCGGGCGCGTCGTGCTCGGCGCGTCCGCAGGCTCAGGTGGCGGCGACAACTTGTCGGGCCTCGTCGACCAGCTGCCGTCATCTCTTGCAGGGCAGGCTGAGTCGCTCCTCGGGGGCGGCGGAGGCGCGGTTGGTAGCGGCAGCACGTCGGGCATCGTGTCGGCGGGCAGTCCGGTGAGCGACGGCGACCCGATTCTGACGATCACCGACACCTCGGAGCTCTCGCTGCGCGCGGAGGTGGACGAGACCGACGTCTTGCTGGTGCGTAAGGGGGTGAGGGCCGACGTCGAGCTGGACGCCGTTCCCGGCGCCCGCTACCGAGCGATTGTGCGAAATGTTGACCTGTCGCCTAGCACGTCCAGCCGGGGAGGCGTCAGCTATGTCGTGCGGCTGGCCCTTGGTGGGGGAACGCTGGCAGATGGTTCGCCCGCCCCAGCTCCTCGGCCTGGTATGTCGGCGGTGGCGTCGCTGCGGGTGATCACCTCCGAAGACGCGATCGCGGTCCCGGCCGCTGCGGTGTTCCGCGACGGTGATCGCGACGCGGTGTGGGTCGTCAACGACAACGTGGTCGAGAAACAGCTCGTCACCCTCGGTGCGCAGGGCGAGGAGTACCTCGAGGTGGTCGATGGACTCAGTGAAGGCGACACCGTCGTCGTGCGGGGCGCCGACCAAGTGGTCGACGGCGAAGAGCTGCCGTGACGACACCGGCGATCGAGGCCGTCGATGTGACGAGGGTCTACTCCTTGGGTGGCGCCGAGGTACAGGCTTTGCGCGGTGTCTCGCTGCGCGTCGAGCCGGGCGAGTACGCAGCCATCGTTGGTCCGTCGGGATCGGGAAAGTCGACGTTGATGCACCTGCTTGGTCTGCTCGACAGACCCAGCAGCGGAGTCATCACGGTCGGGGGGCGTGACGCCACATCCCTTTCAGATTCTGAAATGGCGACGCTGCGCAACGAGACGATCGGGTTCGTGTTTCAGTCGTTCCAGCTGCTGTCACGGACTACTGCCATCGACAACGTTGCGTTGCCGCTGCTGTACCGGGGCGTCTCCAAGGGCGAACGTCGCGACCGCGCGGAAGCTGCGCTTGATGCCGTCGGTCTGGCTGACCGCACCGGTCACAAGGCCACCGAGCTGTCAGGGGGCGAGCAGCAACGTGTGGCGATCGCTCGTGCATTGGTCGGTGAGCCGCAGCTCCTGCTAGCGGACGAGCCCACGGGCAACCTCGACACGCGAACCGGCCGCGAGGTGATGGAGACGCTCGAACGCTTGAACGCTGAGAGTGGAGTGGCCGTCGTTCTCGTCACCCACGATCGCGACATCGCGCTCCGCACGCAGCGGCAGATCTACGTTCGCGACGGGCTGATCGAACGCGATGAGTCTTCGGCGATGATCACGTGAGGCTGGCGGAAGCCTTCCGGGTCGCGTTGGGGGCTTTGCGAGCGAATCGGCTGCGCAGCTTGCTGACCATGCTCGGGGTGATCATCGGCGTTGCCGCTGTCGTGGTGCTGGTGGCGATCGGCAGCGGCGCCAAGCAAGAGGTCGAGGCTCAGGTGGAGGGGCTCGGGTCGAACATCATCTTCGTGGTGCCGGGGTCTGTTGAGTTCGGATCGGCGCCATCGATCAGTCGCCTGCAGCTCGACGATGTCGACTACCTCGGTCGCGTGATCGGAAATCCGGAGTCGGTGGCGGCCACGGTATCCAGCGGCGAGACTGTGACTGTTGGGTCGGCGGAGGTCTTCAGCACGATCGCAGGAACCAACGAGAACGTCCCCAACGTCTTCACCCGTCCGATCGCTCGAGGTGAGTACCTCACCGAGACTGATGTGGATACTCGGCGACGCGTTGCCGTCCTTGGCAGCGGCGTCGCCGACGCGCTCTTCGGTGAGGTCGAACCGCTGGGGCGTCAGATCACCATTGCGGGCGTCCGATTCCGGGTGATCGGGGTGTTCGAAGAGGTGGGATCGACGTTCGGCGTTAGCCGGGATGACGAGATCCACATTCCTGTCACGACCGCGCAGCAGCTCTTCGGCGTCGACCGCATTGACGCGCTAGCGGTCAAGGCGTCGACGATCGACGACGTCGAACCGCTGCGCAAAGAGATCCTGGATGCATTGAAGGAGCAGTACCCCGACGACGAGTTCTCGGCGGTGACCCAGAGCCAGATCCTTGGAACGCTTGGCGAGATCCTGGGGCTACTCACCCTGGTGCTCGCGGCCATCGCCGCCATCTCGCTTCTCGTCGGTGGGGTCGGCGTGAGCAACATCATGCTGGTCTCCGTCCGCGAGCGAACGCGTGAGATCGGGCTACGCAAGGCTCTCGGCGCGAGACGCCGCGACATCACGGTGCAGTTCTTGATCGAGGCCGTCCTGCTCACCACGGTGGGCGGCGTCATCGGGATGTCGATCGGGGTCGGGGTCGCCCTGATGGCCGACGCCTTCTCACCGCTGCCAGCCGTAATCGCCTGGTGGTCGCCGGTGCTCGCCTTCACGGTGTCGGTGGCGGTCGGCGTCTTCTTCGGCGTCGTTCCGGCCCAACGAGCGGGGAAGCTGGAGCCGGTGGAGGCCCTACGCAGCGAGTAGGCGCGTGCAACGTGCCCTAGATGGCCGACATCTATCCGTACACAACTACGTATCGGGCTTGCGTGTCAGACTTCCAGCATGGCTCTTGAGGACCACCCGACCGTCAGCGAGTTCAGCGACGAGCATGATCGCTGGTGGGCGATTGGGCCGGTGGCCGCTCTGGTTGCGTTGAGCACTCTGGGGGCGCTGGAGCTGCTGTTCTTGGTTGTCAACATCGGGCTGGTCGTGTCCTTCGCAGTGAATGGGCTCCCCGATGGCTGGTGCCCGCGCGACGTGACCTGCTCCGACGATTTCAACGTTCTTGCTGGGTTGCCCCAGTACCTCATCCCGCTTGCGATTCTTGGTGTCGGTTGGCTCCTTGTTCTACTTTCCTTGCGCGGCCCCAAGACCGTGAGTCGACGGCCTTGGCGGTGGACGATGAGCGTGGCAGCGGTGGCGTGCCCGGTCGTCCTCTTCGTATGGATCTTCATCTGAGCCGGCCATGGGGGTCCCGAACCACGGGCACACAGAACGCTCAGTGAAGAGTCACACTCCTGTCTCGGCTCCGGCCGGACTGGTCGTGAATGCCAAGGGGGTTCGGTAGCGTGCAAATGTGACGGGAGCCGCGCGGGTCTACTGGGACGACGTGATGACCGAGTACGACTTCGGCCCTTCCCACCCGATGAACCCGCTGCGCCTCGACCTCACGATGAGGCTGGCGCGATCGCTGGGAGTTCTCGACCAGGTGGAAGTCGTCGCCCCGACATCGGCCACATGTGCCGAGCTCGAGCTGGTGCACACCCCTGCGTTCATCGCGGCCGTGCAGCGGTGCAGCGACTCCGACTCGCCCGGTGACCCAGCCCACGGCCTCGGGACGCCCGACGTCCCGACCTTCCCTGATATGCACGAGGTGTCGTCGCTGATCACTGGTGCAACGGTTGATGCCTCCCGCGCGGTGTGGCGCGGCGAGGTGGCGCACGCGTTCAACCCTGCAGGCGGGCTGCACCACGCGATGCCCGACTCTGCCGCCGGTTTCTGCGTGTACAACGACGTCGCCGTCGGAATCGCGGCCCTGTTGGAGGCCGGTGCCGACCGGGTCGCGTATGTCGACATCGACGTCCATCACGGTGACGGCGTCCAAACGGCTTTCTGGGACGACCCTCGGGTGCTGACGATCTCGATTCACGAAGACCCTCGAACGCTCTATCCGGGTACGGGGCGGCCGTCTGAGCTGGGTGGAGCAGCGGCCGAGGGCTTTGCGGTGAATCTTGCCCTGCCGACCAGGACTGAGGACGACGGTTGGCTGCGGGCGATTCACTCGGTGGTTCCGCACCTGCTGCGGGCCTTCGATCCACAGGTGTTGGTCACGCAGCACGGCTGCGACACGCACTACCTCGACCCGTTGGCCCACTTCGCGCTGAGCGTCGACGGTCAGCGAATGGCGGCCGAGGCGCTGCACACCTGGGCGCACTCGTACGCCCAGGGCCGCTGGGTCGCAACAGGTGGCGGTGGATACGCGGTGGTCGACGTGGTCCCGCGCATCTGGACGCTGGTGATGGCGGAGCTGGCAGGATGCCCGATCGAGCCAGCAACGCAGGTACCGGAGGAGTGGAGTGACTACGTCCTGCAGCGCACCGGGAAGCTCCCCTTCCCGTCCATGACCGACGGCGGCGAGCCGGCCGTCGTCGACTGGTCGACCGGGTATGACCCCCATGACCCCCTTGACCAGGCAATCCTGGCAACCAGGCGGGCCGTCTTCGCGCACCACGGACTCGATCCAGAGCGGGACTAGGCGACGAGAACCAGCCCTCCCGGAAGTGTCGGGGCCGATCGAGTGACCACCTGTCGGGTGATCAAATCGCCACAGGAGTTCCCTCGCGTCACATCCGTCACTACGCTGTGCCGAACGCACGGGTCGCCGTGGCGCCGGAGGGGAAGCCGGCGCCCGGCCCGTGCGGCAGGGAGTGGGGACACATGGAGCAGGACCGGGATGAAAGCCGGGACGAGAACCGGCCGCCCGAGGACGCGCCGCTCGGGGGAGCCTTTCTGACGGTGGCCGAGGTCGCAGCGCTGATGCGCGTCTCCAAGATGACTGTCTACCGCTTGGTTCACGCCGGCGATCTTCCGGCCGTGCGTGTGGGGCGCTCGTTCCGCGTCCCGGAAGAGGCTGTGCGGCGCTACCTGCGCGACTCGTTCGTCGAGGCCGGTTGAGCCCGCCCTGATCGACGCCTGACCTGCCCCGGTATCCTTCTTGGGCCGGTGCGCGGCGTCCTTGCCGCGACCGTTCAGTCCAAGGAAGAGATCACTGTGGGTTCTGTCGTCAAGAAGCGCCGCAAGCGGATGGCCAAGAAGAAGCACCGCAAGCTGCTGCGCAAGACGCGTGTTCAGCGTCGCAACAAGAAGTAGTCGCAAGTAGCGCTGAGCCTGCAGGAGGTACCCATGGCGCGCGTGGTGCTGGTCACCGGCGTCTCGCGGTACCTGGGCGGACGGCTCGCTCGCCTGCTTGCCAGTCATCCTGATGTTGAGCGCGTCGTCGGCGTCGACGTAATTCCTCCCCCAGACGACCTCGGTCACGCAGAGTTCGTGCGCGCCGACATCCGCAACCCGGTCATCGCCAAGGTCATCAAGGCTGCCGCCGTCGACACGGTGGTGCACATGAACGTCATCGCGACGCCTGTGGGCGCCGGAGGGCGCTCGGCGATGAAAGAGATCAACGTCATCGGCACCATGCAGCTGCTGGCGGCGTGCCAACGGGCGCCATCGGTGCGCCAGCTCGTGGTGAAGTCGTCGGCCATGGTCTACGGCGTCTCGCCAAAGGACCCAGCGCTCTTCACCGAAGACATGGAGGCCGTTCGGCTGCCGCGCTCGGGATTCGCAAAGGACTCCGTCGAGGTCGAGGGCTACGTACGCGGATTCGCGCGGCGGCGTCCTGACGTCGATGTCACGATGCTGCGCTTCGCGAACATCCTTGGTGCTGGTATCGACACACCCTTGTCGCGGTACCTCTCGCTGCCCGTGGTTCCAACCGTGATGGGCTTCGACGGCCGGTTGCAGCTGACGCACGAGGACGACGCGTTGGACGCCGTGCAGACCGCCACCTTCGGCGACGCTCCGGGCACGTACAACGTGTCGGGCGATGGTGTCCTGATGCTGTCGCAGGCGATCGCGCGGGCGGGGCGGTTGAATCTTCCGCTGCCGACGCCAGTGGCAGCGGTGACGCGCGACGTCGTCAGGCGTTTCGGGCTCATCGACTTCACGTCCGAGCAGATCGAGTACTTCAAGTACGGCCGCGGCGTCGACACCAGTCTGATCAGGGATCGGCTCGGATTTACCCCGAAGTACTCCACGCTCGAGACATTCGATGCATTCCTGCGTGCTCACCCTCTAGGCCGGATCATGCCGTGGGACGCGCCCGAAGAACCTGCGCCGGTGACGACCATCGGGGGTGGCTCGGCGTGAGCGATGCCAGGGTGATCCCGCTCAATCCCGAGCGCGAGCCGAATGATTCGGGTGCGTCGTTCCCAGGAGAGGAGCAGCTCGCCGGCGCCCTGCGCTTCCTGAGGCGTCGACTGGAGGGGTCGTACCAGGTCGACGACTTCGGTTTCGACCGAGAGCTCACCCGCGACCTCCTTGTGCCCGCGATGCGCCCGCTCTACGAGAAGTGGTTCCGCGTCGAGGTGCATGGGATCGAGAACGTGCCAGCCGACGGCGGCGCGCTGATCGTTGCCAACCACTCGGGCACCATCGCTCTCGACTCGCTCATGACCCAGGTGGCCCTTGCCGACCATCACCCAGCACATCGCGAGCTGCGGATGCTCGGCGCCGATATGGTGTTCGCCCTGCCCTTCGTGGGCACTGTGGCGCGTCGGGCCGGGCACACGTTGGCCTGCAACCCGGACGCCGAGCGGCTGCTCGAGGCCGGCGAGGTCGTCGGGGTGTGGCCCGAGGGGTTCAAAGGGGTCGGCAAGCCCTACTCCGAGCGGTACCGACTGCAGCGCTTCGGGCGTGGCGGATTCGTGTCAGCTGCACTGCGCACACGCGTGCCGATCATCCCGACGTCCATCGTGGGGGCCGAAGAGATCTACCCCATCCTGGCCGACGCCAAGTTGCTGGCTCGGATGTTGGGCGTCCCCTACTTCCCGATCACCCCGACGTTTCCGTGGCTCGGGCCGCTCGGCATGATCCCGCTTCCGAGCAAGTGGCACATCGAGTTCGGCGAACCGATCATGACTGACGTCTTCACCGACGGCGCCGCTGACGACCCGATGCTGATGTTCAACCTCACCGACCAGGTGCGCGAGACTATCCAGCACACGCTCTACAAGTTGCTCATGCAGCGGCGCAGCGTCTTCTTCTGACCCCAACGTCCTTGGGGCCATGTCACATGGGTTCGGTCATTTCGAACCGGAGCCCCATCATGCCTCCTACGGATCCTGATTCTTTCGTTCATGGGTAGGTACATGGTTCGGTCATTTCGAACCCATGTGACATGGCCCCAAGTGGCCGGTTACTTGCGGCGGCGGCTGGAGACGACACCGGCGGCGACGCCGGCTGCCGCGCCAACGACCAACGCTGACGGAACGCCGATGCGCGCGGCCTTGCGCCCGGTGCGATAGTCATGCACGTGCCAGCCCAGCGCCCTCGCGTGCCGGCGCAGCTTGGTGTCCGGGTTGATGGCCACGGGTTGGCCGACGAGCGACAGCATGGGGATGTCGTTGGACGAGTCGGAGTAGGCAGAGCAGAGGGCTAGGTCGAGGTTCTCGCGCTCAGCCAGGGCACGGACTGCTTCAGCCTTGGCTGGGCCGTGTAGCGGTGCCCCGGCGAGCTTGCCGGTGTAGACGCCGTCGGCGATCTCGGACACGGTGCCGAGGGCGCCGGTGAGCTCGAGCTTGCGCGCGATGAGCGACGCCATCTCGACCGGCGCAGCCGAGACGAGCCAGACGCGCTGGCCGGCCCGCAGGTGCGTTTGCGTCAACTCAATGGTCTGGGCGTAAAGCTTTTCTTCGATGCGCTCATCAAAGATCTCATCGCCGAGCGAGACAACCTCGGCCACCTCATGTCCGGCCACGAAACTGAGTGCGGCGTCGATGACTGAAGCGATGTCATCGGTATCTTCACGCCCGGCCACGCGGTACTTTGCCTGCTTCCACGCGAACGAGCTGACGTCGCCCATGGTGAAGAACTTGCGCTTTGCCAGCCCGCGCGCCAGGTGAAAGAGGGAGGCTCCCCGCACGATCGTGTTGTCGATGTCGAAGAACGCAGCCGCATTCGGATCGACGTTGAGCTCTTGTGTGGTCTCGGCGCGCTGCGCAGCTGCCTCGCCTGCGACGACGGCAGGCGGGCGTCGCGGTCGGTCAAAAGGGTCCGTCGGATCCGTGGGGGTCACGGGTTCACCCTAGAGCGCCGGTCAGCCGGTGAGGGTGTCCATGACCGTGGCGTAGTCGAGCGCGCCGACGATGGGGTCGTTGCCGTGACGCGCCTTCGTGCGGTTCCTCATCTTCTCGCGGGCGTCGCGCAGGTTCTGGCGCAGGATCTGCTCTGGAGTGGGTTGCGGAGCGGAGATCGACGGAGCCGAGCGGGACGAGGTGGTCGTCGTGCCGCCGCCTGACCCAGCGTCGGTCGTACCGGTTGTTCCGCCACCGGACCCGCCGGTTGACGGTGCGGACGAGCCACTTGGCGTTCGGAACACCTCGGCGACCCAAAGGGTGCCGTCCTTGCCGACGGCGGTGCCGACACCCATCTGCGTGTACCCGGAGTCGAGGATCTGAGCCCGGTGATCGGGGCTGTTCATCAGCACTTGGTGCGCGCCTCGCCAGTCGCCGGCGAAGGCGACGTTCTCGCCGATACGCGACCATCCTCCGACCTCACTGCCGAGGTTCGGGTTGTGGTAGAGCTCGCCGGACGCCGCCATGCGCTCTGCCTGCCCCCGGGCGGCGGCGGCAAGGTCTGCCGCGTACGCATAGGGCCGAAGCCCAGCTGAGGATCGCGCCGAGTTGACGGCTGAGAAGATCGTGCCCTCGTCGGGCCCGGCGTACGCGACCCCAGGCACGGCAAGAACCGCGAGGGACGCCGCCACGAGACCAGCCAGAGTCGCTACCAGGCGCTTCCGCCAGGGACGAACGGGAGTCACACTCTCACCACTCTCGTTGGGGATCTCCTAGTGGTGTCGGGGCCTGGTGGGATTCCTTGAGTCAGCCGTCACCCGTTCGGCCTAGTCAGGGAAGACGCGGCTGTTCGTGGCAGACCGGGATCGGCCATCTGTGGACTCCCCAGACCGGGCGTCGCCGCTATGCCAGACTCCCCGTTGTGAATGGCCCCACGCACCTTGGCGACTACCTGACGCGCGCAGCCGCGACCAGGCCGGACCATCCCGCGCTCGTGGTCGGAGCCAGCCGTCTGACCTGGGCGGACGTCGATCGAGCTGCCACGGCTTGCGCCGCAGGCCTGCAGTCACGCGGTCTCGAGCCAGGCGAGCGGGTAGGTCTCTTCCTCGGCAACCGCCCCGAGTTCGTCATTGGCTACTTCGGGGCGCTGCGCGCGGGCCTCGTGGTGGTGCCGGTCAATCCGGCCCTCACAGCGTCCGAGGTGGCCCAGCTGATCGCCCACGTCGAGCTGTCGCTCGTGGTCGTCGACCGCCAGACCGCGCTGGTGGCCGAGCGGGCGGCGCCGCAGGTGCCGCAGGTGGTGGCTGCTCCAGGGACAAGCGACGACTCTTTCGATGCGCTGGTAGCCGCAGGCGCTGGACGCGCCGTCGCCGATCCCGAGGGAGGTGAGGCCCTCGCAGTTGTCGTCTACACATCGGGCACGAGCGGCGACGCCAAAGGAGCGATGCTGACGCACCGAGCCCTGATCGCAAACGTCGAGCAGGTCGCCGCGGCGCAGGTTGCGGTGGCTGAACCTGATGACGTTGTCCTCGTTCTGCTGCCGCTGACGCACATCTACTCACTCGCCGGAACGATCGGTGCCGTCGTACGGGTTGCGGCCACTGCCGTGCTCATCGACGGCGTGGACGTCGTGCGCGCTCTACCGCTCGTGCCGCAGTACGGCATCACCAACGTCCCCGGTGCTCCCGCGCTTTGGGCCGCGTGGGCGGCATCCTCGGGGGCTGTCGACATGCTCGACGGCCTGCGCATCGCCTTCAGTGGGTCGGCCGCGCTGCCCCCGGAGGTGCAGCACCGAGTGCACACCCTGACCGGCTGGTACATCCACGAGGGTTACGGCCTGACCGAGGCGGCACCCGGGGTCAGCTCGACCATCGTGTCGGGCGACGCCAAGCCAGGGTCGGTCGGTAAACCCTTCCCTGGCGTCGAACTACGCCTCGTCGACGACGAGGGTGTCGACATCGACCCTGCGGACGGCGACCCGGGTGAGATCTGGATCAAGGGCGACAATCTCTTCAGCGGCTACTGGCCGGACGGCGCGGGAGGCCCCGACTCCGACGGTTGGTATGCGACCGGCGATGTGGCCTTCGTCGACGACGACGGCGATCTGCATATCGTCGACCGCCGCAAGGACGTCATCATCGTCAGCGGATTCAATGTGTATCCGCATGAGGTCGAGCAGGTTCTGCTGCAGCACCCTGGCGTCCGAGAAGTCGCCGTGATCGGCGTCTCGGACGACCGCACCGGCGAGGCGGTCAAGGCTCTCGTGGTGCTCGCCAACCCCTCGACCACCGTTGACCAGCTGCACGAGCATGCGGCCGAGAGACTTGCGCGGTTCAAGCGGCCCCAGGTGGTCGAGTTCGTCGTCGACCTCCCCCACTCGCTCACGGGCAAGGTCGCTCGCGGCCGCGTCACCCGCGATCAGAAAGAGGCAGACGGTGAGTGACCGGCCTCAGCGCATCACGCTGCTCGGCAAGCCGGGCTGTCACCTCTGTGATGAGGCCAGGGTGATCATCGAACGGGTCGCCGCTGACGTCGGGGTCGAATACGCCGAGATCGACATCACCGGTGACCCCGCTCTGCAGAAGAAGTGGTGGGACCAGATCCCGGTCACGCTGGTCGACGGCGTCCAGCACGACTTCTGGAGGGTGAACGAGGCGAGGCTGCGCAAGGCTCTGTCTCGCTGATCGGCGACGCAGCGGCGTGTCGGGTTCCCCCGCTCTGGTCGCCGCTGGGAGTCTGACCGCATTCACACCTCGAAAGGGAGCTGGCAATGGTGGGTTTTGGTGAGGCGATCAAGCGCGGCTTTGGCGGCGCGACAACCTGGTCCGGGCGCGCGACGCGGGCCGAGTACTGGTGGTGGTTTCTCTTCGTCTGGCTTGTCTCCTTCATCCCTTATGTCCTAATCTTTGCCACCATGGACTGGTCGTCGAACGCGGACGGCTCGGTGTCTGGCAGCGGCGGCGGCGCCTCGGTGATCTGGTGGATCATCGCCGTTGTGGTCACGCTGGCTCTTCTGCTGCCCTCCATCGCGGTCTCGGTGAGACGCCTGCACGACACCAACCGCTCCGGCTGGTGGTACTGGGTCAACCTGATCCCCTGCGGTATCGGATTCATCTGGTATCTGGTTCTGATGCTGCAGCCGAGCACGCCGGGGCAGAACCAGTACGGCTGAGCACCCTCAGCACCTCCACAGCCGCCGGTCTCATAGCGTGAGACCGGCGGCTGTGCAACTTTGTGCGCTCCTTCACAAGCGCTTACCCTGACGGCGAGCCCGTACCCCAGCGTTGGCCCGGCCCTGCCTCGTGCAGGCACCGGGATCCACGACAGGGGCCGGGCATGTTCCGTAGCCGCAGGAGACCTTCGTGACGCACCGCTCCGACACCGGACACCACCTCGGCGCGCGCCGTGGCGGGGTTCCGGAGGCCACGGTCGGACGTCTGCCGCTCTACCACCGAGTGCTCGTCGACCTCGCGGACTCAGGCGTCGAGTCCGTCTCGTCGGGCGCACTCGCCACCACAGCAGGGGTCAGCCCGGCCAAGCTGCGCAAGGACCTCTCTTTCCTTGGGTCCTATGGCACGCGCGGCGTCGGGTACGAGGTCTCAGTACTGATCGACCAGATCGGCGCCGAGCTCGGCATCGCGTCTGAGTGGCCGGTCGTGATCGTCGGCATCGGTCACCTCGGGCACGCGCTGGCCAACTACGGAGGGTTCGCCTCGCGTGGCTTCCGTCTGGCCGGGCTCTTTGACGACGACGAGGCGCTGGTCGGCACCGAGGTGGCGGGGCTGGTGGTATTGCCCTTCACCGACCTTCCGCTGGTGGCGCGCGACGAGGGCGTCCTGATCGGCGTCGTCGCCACTCCGGCGTCCGCAGCGCAGAAGGTGGCCGATGCCCTGGTCGACGCCGGCGTCAACAGCATCTTGAACTTCGCACCAGTCGTGCTCACTGCGCCGCCGGCGGTCGATGTGCGCCGGGTCGACCTCGCGAGTGAGCTGCAGATCCTGGCCTTCCACCAGCAGCGGCGCAGCGATGCGCTCGGGCAGGTGGCGCCGTGAGTCTGCTCGCCCTTGGTGTTTCGCACCGCACGGCTCCCGTACCCATGCTCGAGCGGCTTGCTCTGCCCACCGACGCGCAGTCCAAGTTGCTTCACGAGCTCATCGAGAATGCCGCCGTCGACGAGGCGATGGTGGTGGCCACGTGCAATCGGGTCGAGATCTACGTCGAAGCCGACAAGTTCCACCCTGCCGTTGACGCCGCCACCGAGGGTCTCGCTCGTGCAACCGGGGTCCTTGCCGACGAGCTCGTGCCCCACCTATACGTGCACTACGAAGACCGTGCCGTGCAGCACCTCTTCTCCGTGGCCAGCGGACTCGACTCGATGGTCGTCGGCGAAGCGCAGATCTTAGGGCAGGTCCGGCAGTCGCTTCGGGCTGCGCAAGACGAGGGGAGCCTCGGGCGCCAGCTCAATGATCTCGTGCAGACGGCATTGCGGGTCGGCAAGCGTGCCCACAGCGAGACGGGCATCGACAAGGCGGGCGCGTCGTTGGTGTCCGTGGGTCTCGACCTTGCTGCCCGTTCGCTTGAAGGTCTGTCCGGACGCACTGCGCTCATCGTCGGGGCCGGCTCGATGGCCGCTCTGACGGCGACCACGGCCGCTCGTCAGGGCATGACCGTCATCGTCACCAACCGCACGGCGAATCGTGCCGATGCCCTGGCCTCCGCAGTGGGTGGTCGCGCCCTGGCAATCGAAGACATCGGCGAGGGCATCGCTGAGTCAGACCTCGTGGTGTCGTGCACCGGCGCTCTCGGGCACCTGGTCACGGCCGAGGTAGCCGGTCCCGCTCGTGCCAGTGCGGGCAACAGCCCGCACGTCATGCTCGACCTTGCACTTCCGCGTGACATCGACCCCGAGGTGCTCGGTGTGCACGGCGTCACCTTGATCGACCTAGAAGATCTCGGCGCGCTCTTGTCCGACGGGCAGTACGAACAAGACGTCGAAGGCGTGCGCCGCATCGTCGGTACCGAGGTGCAGAACTACCTGAGTGCACGAGTAGCCGAGAAGGTGTCGCCGACGGTGGTGGCTCTGCGTGCCTTGGCCTCTGAGATCGTGGCCGACGAGCTCGAGTGGTTTGCCACCAAGCGTCCTGACCTGCACGAGTCCGACCGAACTGATGTCGAGCACCTGGTGCGGCGCGTGGTCGACAAGCTGATGCACGTGCCCACGGTCCGTGTGAAAGAGCTCGCCTCCGAGCCGGACGGAGAGGCGTACGCCGAAGCCCTGCACCGGCTCTTCAACCTCGACCTGCGCACCGTCGAAGCACTGCGCACGCCCGACCTCGAGGACGGTGCCCGGTGACTGTTCTGAGACTCGGCACCCGCAAGAGCGCCTTGGCGTTGGCCCAGTCGACTCTTGTGGCTGATGCCATTCACGCTGCCACAGGGCGCGACGTCGAGCTGGTGCACGTCACCACCGCTGGCGATATCTCTTCTGCATCACTGGTGTCGATCGGCGGAACGGGTGTCTTCGTCAGTGCGTTGCGCGACGCCTTGCTCATGGGGCAGATCGACGTCGCAGTGCACTCGCTCAAAGACCTGCCGACCACTGAGCTCCCGGAGATCGAGACAATCGCCATTCCCGAGCGGGCGGACGCACGCGATGCCCTGGTGGCGCGCGACGGGTTGACGCTCGAGCTGTTGCCGCAAGGGGCCACGGTTGGCACCGGTTCGCCGCGCCGCGCGTCGCAGCTCAAAGCGCTGAGGCCAGACCTCGACGTGGTCGACATCCGTGGCAATGTCGACACCCGGATCGAACTCGTCGACTCCGGCCGCGTCGACGCTGTCGTGCTGGCCAAAGCTGGGCTTTCCCGCCTCGATCGACTCGACGTGGTCACCGAGACCATCGATCCGTCGGTCATGCTGCCGGCCCCGGGGCAGGGCGCCCTCGCCGTCGAGGTGCTCCGCGATCTCGCCGGCGACGATCGTCATGCGCCGCTCCGCCAGCTTGACGACGCCGCCACACGCGCCGCCGTCACCGCAGAACGTGCTGTGCTCTCCGCCCTTGAAGCGGGTTGCTCAGCGCCTGTCGGCGCCCTAGGCGTCGTCTCAGAGCTCGGGTTCAGCGAACCCGAGCTGACCCTCGAGGCGCTTCTCGCCTCACCGGACGGCTCGTCCGTCGCCCGGATGTCCATCACCGCGCCTCTGCTCGAGGCCGACGCAGCTGGCCGCCAGCTCGCTGCGCGGTTGCTCGAGAGCGGCGTACCCGCCACATCAAGGGAACACCTGTGAGTACACGCACGACCAAGAAGAAGCCCGTCGGCAGCGTCGCGTTCGTCGGCGCCGGACCAGGCGACCCCGAGCTGCTCACGATGCGAGCGGTCGGGACGCTGAGTCGTGCCGACATCGTCGTCGTCGACCAGGAGGCCTCACGCGCAGCGGTTGCGGCGTACGGGCCGGGCGACGTCGAGATCGTCGACGCGTCCTGCGGCCAGGACGGGCAGCCGCTCACCCATGCGGCCCGCGCCAAGCTGGTGACAACTGCTGCCAAGAAGGGTGGGTATGTCGTCCGGCTGATGGACGGTGACCCTGCGCTCTTCCACGGGTTCGCCGAAGAGGCGTTGGCCTGCGACAAGAACGGCATTCCGTTCGAGGTCGTGCCGGGCGCATCCACGGTGACATCCGTTCCCACCTACGCCGGCGTTCCTCTCACGACCGCCAAGACACGCGCGGTGCACGTCGTCTCTGCCGTTGAGACCAAACCCGACTGGTCGACGCACACCGACGCGCACACCACTGTCGTCATCCTCGGCGGCGGCGCGAGAATCGCTGACGCGGCGTCGGGACTCATCGACGCCGGGCGCGATGCCGACACCGAGATCGCGGTCACGTCGCAGGGTTCGGTGACCGAGCAGAAGACGATCGTGTCGACGCTCGAGCTGGTCGCCAAAGATCTGAAGGCGGCCAGGCTGCCCGAGCCGATGATCGGGGTTGTCGGCGATGGCGTCGCGCTACGCGACCGGTTGTCGTGGTTCGAGTCCAAGCCGCTCTTCGGCTGGCGCGTCCTTGTACCACGCACCAAGGAGCAGGCAGCCTCGCTCTCCGACCAGCTTCGGCGCTACGGCGCGGTGCCGGTCGAGGTGCCGACCATCTCTGTCGAGCCCCCGCGCACCCCGCAGCAGATGGACCGCGCGCTGCACGGTCTTGTCTCGGGTCGCTACCAGTGGATTGCTTTCACCTCGGTCAACGCGGTGCGTGCGATCCGCGAGAAGTTCGAGGAGTACGGCCTCGACGCCCGCGCCTTCGCCGGTATCAAGGTGGCCGCAGTCGGCGAGCAGACTGCCGCCGCACTGGTGGCGTTCGGCGTCAAGCCTGATCTGGTTCCCACCGGTGACCAGTCGTCGGTGGGCCTGCTCGAGGTCTGGCCCGCGTACGACGACGTCTTCGACCCGATCAACCGCGTCTTTCTTCCGCGCGCTGACATCGCCACCGAGACTCTCGTTGCTGGATTGATCGAGCTCGGCTGGGAAGTTGAAGATGTCACGGCCTACCGCACCGTTCGCGCCGCACCGCCGGCTGCTGAGATCCGTGAGGCGATCAAGACTGGTGGCTTCGACGCGGTTCTGTTCACGTCGTCGAGCACGGTGCGCAACCTGATCGGGATCGCTGGCAAGCCGCACGCGACGACAGTGGTGGCGTGTATCGGTCCGGCAACGGCCAAGACTGCTGAAGAGCACGGCCTGCGGGTCGACGTTCTTGCCGACAAGCCCGCCGTCGGAGTGCTGGCTGAGGGGCTCGCGGCGTTCGGTGCGGCTCAGCGCCTAGAGCTGCTCGACGCGGGTGAGACGGTATGGCGCCCGAGTCTTCGTCGTGCGGCTGCTCGACGCAAGGCGAGCAAGTAGCCATGGCGTTTCCCGTCGACCGCGCGCGACGCCTGCGGCGTACCGCTGCGTTGCGCCGGTTGGTGGAACAGACCCGGCTGCACCCGGCCGACTTCGTGTTGCCCCTCTTCGTGAAGGAGGGTCTCGCTGAACCGCACGATGTGACGTCCATGCCGGGGGTGCAGCAGCACTCTCTTGACTCGTTGCGCAAGACCGCCAACGAGGCGGTGGCAGCTGGGGTCGGGGGGCTGATTCTGTTCGGCATCCCCACACACAAAGACGCCACTGGCACCCAAGCCGACGCCGAAGACGGCATCGTGCAGCAGGCGTTGCGTGTGCTTCGAGCAGATCTTGGCGACAGCACGGTGCTGGTGGCCGACTTGTGCCTCTGCGAGTACACCGACCACGGGCACTGCGGCCCGTTGACGGCCGACAAGTCAACGGTCGACAACGACGTCACACTCATGCGCTACGCGTCGGTGGCACGGGCTCAAGTCGAAGCCGGCGCTGACGTTGTCGCCCCGAGCGGAATGATGGACGGGCAGGTGGGGGTCATCCGTGACGCCATCGACACCGCTGGCTATGCAGACCGCGCGATTCTCGCGTACGCGTCCAAGTACGCCTCGGCCTTCTACGGTCCCTTCCGCGATGCCGCCGAAAGCACACCCTCGTTCGGTGACCGTCGCTCGTACCAGATGAACCCTGCGAACGGTGATGAAGCGCTGCGGGAGGTATTCGCAGATCTCGACCAGGGCGCCGACGCCGTGATGGTGAAGCCGGCCGGTGCCTACCTTGACGTGATTGCCCGCGTGAGTGACGTCGTCGACGTGCCCGTTGCGGCGTACCAGGTGAGCGGTGAGTACGCGATGATTGAAGCCGCCGCGGCGCAAGGGTGGATCGAGCGAGAGCGGGCAATCGTCGAGTCGGTGACGTCGATCAAACGCGCCGGCGCGCACACGATCCTGACGTACTGGGCGACCGAGCTGGCGCTGTCGCTGCGCTGACCACCGTGGTTGCGAGGCCAGCCGCGCTGCCGAACACAAGGCGCCGCGCTCACCCGCCGGGTCTGGATGCAAGCTCCCGCCGAGCGGTGGTGGGGACCAAGGTCCGTCCAACTCGCGAGGGCGGACGGATACGGTGGAGGTGGAGGTGTCGACCATGGGTGAACCGGCCATCCGCACGGCGGGGCTGACCAAACACTTCGGCGATGTCGTCGCGCTCGACAACCTGACCCTTGACGTGCAGCAAGGGGAGATCTTTGGTTTTCTCGGCCCCAATGGCGCCGGTAAGAGCACGACGATCCGCCTGCTGCTCAGTTTGATCCGCCCAACCGCAGGCGAGGCCTGGATCATGGGGATACCGGTCGCCGAAGTTGCAAGGGCGCACCAGCACGTCACGTACGTCCCAGGCGATGTCGCACTGTGGCCGCAGCTGACCGGCACCGAGACCCTCGAGCTTCTGGGCAACATCTCGGGCAGCGTCGACACATCTTTCCGCGATGAGCTGATCGACCGATTGCAGCTTGACCCCAGCAAACGAGTTCGGGCGTACTCGAAGGGGAACCGGCAGAAGATAGCCCTCGTTGCCGCGTTCATGACGCGCCCGGACGTCCTGCTGCTCGACGAGCCGACGGCCGGACTCGACCCGCTGATGGAGGACATCTTCCAGTCGCTCGCGCGCGAGGCAACCGACCGCGGGCAGACGATCTTGTTGTCCTCCCACATCCTCGACGAGGTCGAAGACCTCTGCCACCGCGTCGCCATCCTTCGTGAAGGGCAGTTGATCGAAGTGGCCACGCTGGATCAGCTTCAGGAGCTCGACACCACCGTCTTCGACATCGAGTTCGATCGGCCGCCACCAGCGTTCGACGCGGTTGCAGGCGTGATCAAGGTGGAGTCGAACGGTGACAGCACGCGCGTCACCGTGAAGGGCTCGCCCGCACCGCTGCTAGCAGCGCTCACGCCCCTGTCGGTCACTCACCTGCGGACGCACACTCCGTCGCTGGAAGAGATCTTCCTCAGCTACTACTGATCGGAGAGGTGACGTGGCTGCCGTGCTGCGGTTGTTCGCCCGGCTTACCCGCCGGGGCATCGTGCTGCTGGCAGTGGGAGTTGTCGCCTACGTCCTCGTCGAGGCAATCTCTTTCGTGCAGACGTACCCTGATGAGGCATCTCGCATGCGGCTCTCGGAGTTCGGTGACCAGCCTGCGGTGCGGATGCTGCAGGGAATTCCACACGCTGTCGAGACCGTCGGCGGCTTCGTGGTCTGGGACGGCGGGTGGTTCCTCCAGGCGATCATTGGCGTGTGGGCCATCCTGACCACCTCACGCCTGCTGCGCGGTGAGGAGGACAGCGGCCGCGCTGAGTTTCCCTTGGCCGGTCCGGTCTCAGGACTTCAGGTCACCGCGTCCGCTCTGCTGACGGTCACGGCCGGATGCCTGGCTTCTGGGCTCGCGGTGTTCGTGACCATCGTGGTTCCGAGCGAGGATGTTCTCGGCGCAGTGCTGTTCGCCCTTGGGGTGGCTGGGTTCGGAATCGTCATGGCATCTGCCACGGCGGTGGCGTCTCAGGTGGTCGGCGTCAGGCGTCAGGCCGCGGCCATCGGGGCGGCGTTCCTGGGCATCGCATTCGTCCTGCGCATGATCGCGAACAGCAGCGACGGCCGGTCGTGGGTCAGCTGGTTGTCGGTCTTCGGGTGGATGGACCGACTGCGGCCCTTCGGTGACAACAACGTCGGCGTGCTTGGCGTGTATCTCGTCGTGGCGGGGGTCCTGCTCTCAGCTGCCTTTGCGCTGCGGGCGCGGCGTGACCTCGGTGCGGCTTTGCTGGTGAGGGACGGCGACGTCCGTTCGCGACCTTTACTGCTGAAGTCTCCGATTCGTTTCGCCTGGCGACTGACTTGGGGCACGCTCGTGGCTTGGGCCGTCGGGATCGCGGCGTACTCGTTCTTCATCGGATCGCTGGTCAAGGCCATGGGCGAGGTGCTCGCGGACGATCCGGCGTACGAGCAGTACCTGGAACTACTGGGCATGGCCAAGGAAGACATCTCCCTCGGCATGGTGGCGGTCATGGCCGTGATTACGGGGCTGATCATCAGTCTGTACGCGGCCTGGCGGATCGGGGCCGTGCGCAACGAAGAAGATGGTGAACGTGCCGAGCACCTGCTGACCAGGCCACTGACACGCGGGCGGTGGTTGGGCGGGCATCTGGTTCTGGCAGCTGTGTCGGTCGTGCTGCTGGTTCTTCTCGCGGCTGCGGCGACCTGGGTGGGGGCGGCCGTCACAGGTGCGCAGGTCAGCCTGCTCGACACGATCGACGCGAGCGCCAACCTGCTGCCGGTCATCCTGCTCTTCGGTGGACTGGCGGTGGCGATGTTCGGTCTTGCCCCGCGACTCACCATCGGGGTCCCGGTCGGTGCGGTCGTCGTGGCTTACGTCTTGTCGTTCGTCGGGCCGGCGCTCGACCTGCCAGGCTGGGTGGTCGGGATCTCACCCTTCTACCACGTGGCTCTGGTGCCGGTGAACGACTTCGCGCTGACGCAAGGCTTGATCATGATCGGTCTGGCCCTGGCTGCCACGGCCGTGGGATGGGTCGCCTTCAACCGCCGCGACCTCGTGGGTGCCTGACGGTGTCCGAGAACGCCGAGCGGTTGAAGTCGGCGCCGAAGTGACGCGTCGGTCCATATTCAGGACCTCCGGGGCGTCGAAAGTGGCCCCTCACGTCACATCGGTGGGTTGACCGGCCAGATCTGCCGGCGCCGGGACGCCCAATTCGGCCTCGTGGCCCCGCCCTGAGAGAATCTGGCCTTGTGACCTACCCCTACGAGGCACCGGCATCGGCTGACCTGTTCGCCCGCGCCCAGGCCGTGACCCCTGGCGGCGTCAACTCGCCTGTCCGCGCGTTTCGGGCCGTTGGTGGCACACCGCGGTTCATGGTGCGCGGCGAGGGGCCGTACCTCTGGGACGCCGACGACCGCCAGTACGTCGATCTCGTGTGCTCGTGGGGGCCGATGATCCTCGGCCACCGGCACCCGGCGGTCATGGATGCCGTTGGACGTGCCGTCAGCCGGGGATTCACCTTCGGCACGCCAGGGCCGGGCGAGGTCGAGCTCGCCGAGCTGATTGTCGACCGAACACCCGTTGAGCAGGTGCGTCTGGTCTCCAGCGGTACCGAGGCAACGATGTCGGCGATTCGGCTGGCTCGCGGATTCACAGGCCGCGCGAAGGTTGTGAAGTTCGCCGGGTGCTACCACGGCCACGTTGACTCGTTGCTCGTTGCAGCCGGGTCGGGGGTTGCTACGTTCGGGTTGCCAGACACCCCTGGTGTCACACCCAGCACCGCTGCGGACACGATTGTGCTGCCCTACAACGACGTTGCGGCGCTCGAGAAGGTGTTCGCAGATGCCGGCAACGAGATCGCGTGCGTGATCACCGAGGCTGCCGCCGCGAACATGGGCGTTGTACCGCCGGTGTCGGGGTTCAACGCCGCCATCGCCAGCCTCTGTGCCAGCAACGGAGCCCTCTTCATCAGCGACGAAGTCATGACCGGGTTCCGGGCCAGCCGCTCGGGCTGGTTCGGACTCGAACCGGTGACACCTGACCTCATGACCTTCGGCAAGGTGATGGGTGGTGGGCTCCCCGCTGCGGCCTTTGGCGGGCGCGGCGACATCATGGCACTCCTTGCACCAGTGGGGGCGGTCTACCAAGCAGGTACGTTGGCCGGAAACCCGATTGCTGCAGCTGCGGGTGCGGCCACGCTCCGGCAGCTCGATGACGCCGTGTACGCAATGGTTGATCGGCAGTCGGCTGAGGTGTCACACGCAGTCTCCACAGCACTCGCCGGAGCTGGCGTCGCACATCGCGTCCAGAACGCTGGCTCGCTCTTCAGTGTGTTCTTCACCGATGACGCGGTTACCGACTACGCGAGTGCGCAGACTCAGGAAGCGTTCCGCTACAAGGCTTTCTTCCACTCGATGCTCAGTCAAGGGGTGTATCTGCCCCCGTCAGCATTCGAGGCCTGGTTCCTCAGCGCTGCCCACGACGATGCCGCCGTGTCACGGGTTGTCGAAGCTCTGCCCGCCGCCGCTGCAGCCGCCGCGTCCGCAACCTCGGAGACCTCATGACCGAGCACACAGTCGTCCACCTGCTTCGCCACGGTGAGGTGTACAACCCTGAAGGTGTTCTTTATGGACGTCTGCCGGGCTATCAGCTCTCTGAGCTCGGACGCGCCATGGCCCAGCGGGTCGCCGATCACCTTGCTGACGCCGACATCGCGCACGTCGGTGCGTCGCCGCTTGAGCGCGCGCAAGAGACCGCGAAGCCGATTGCCGACGCCCATGACTTGTCGATCGCTGTTGACGGGCGCCTGATCGAGGCCGACAACGTCTTTGAGGGATTGACCTTCGGCGTCGGCGACGGCGCGCTCACTCGTCCACAGCACTGGAAGCACCTACGTAATCCGTTCCGCCCGTCGTGGGGCGAGCCATACAGGGCTCAAGCGCTGCGCATGGTGGCTGCCATGGCTACGGCCCGTGATGCGGCACGGGGTCACGAGGCTCTGCTCGTCAGCCACCAGCTGCCGATCTGGACGACTCGCACCCACGTCGAGGGACGCCGGCTCTGGCACGACCCTCGCAACCGGGAGTGCTCGTTGGCCAGCCTGACCTCGTTCACCTACCGAGGCGACGACATCGTGGCGGTCACCTACACCGAGCCGGCACGCGACCTGCTGCCGGCATCGGTGAAGAAGCAGAAGTCTGGTGCGTAGCGTGCCGCGACCTCGGGGGGGTCGGGCGGCCATGGCTCTCGTTGCGCCGCTGCTCCTCACGCTGGCTGGATGCACCGGAGGCGCGGCCGACGTCGAGTCGGGCGGTGGGCAGGGCTTCGTGTCAGGTGACGGCTCTGCGCAGGTGATCGATCCCGGCGATCGGGTCGAGCTCGGCGAGGTTTCCGGGACGACTCTCGAGGGTGAACCGTTGTCGCTCGACGATTTCGCTGGCGACGTGGTCGTGCTGAACGTGTGGGGGTCGTGGTGCGCCCCCTGTCGTGCTGAGGCGCCGGCGCTGCAGCAGGTGTCAGTCGACACTGAAAAGGATGGTGTGCAGTTCGTAGGCATCAACACCCGCGACCAAGAAGCCGCAGCAATCGCGTTCGAGAAGAACTTCGGGATCACCTACCCGAGCCTGGTCGACAAGAACGGCGAGCTGCAGTTGGCTTTCCGCGAGTCCCTACCGGCCAACTCGATTCCGTCGACCTTGGTGATCGATCGTGACGGCCGCGTTGCTGCCCGGGTGCTCGGCGCCACTAGCTACTCGCAGCTGACTGACCTCGTCGACCAAGTCGCGTCGGAGGGCTGATGCTCTCGGCGTTGCTGCTCGACCCGGCTGAGACCGTCGTCGGAGGCTCGTTCGTCCTGGCTGCGGTGTTCGCCTTCGCCGCCGGTGTGGTTTCGTTCGCATCGCCGTGCGTGCTCCCGCTTGTTCCTGCCTATCTCTCGTATGTCACCGGGATGGTGGGTATCGATCTTGGCGAAGCCAAGCGCGGACGCCTTCTGCTCGGAACTGGGCTCTTCGTCGGCGGATTCACCCTGGTGTTCGTGTCGTACGGCGCACTGTTCGGCGGACTCGGCTCGGTGTTGATCGAGTACACAGACGTCATCACTCGCGTGCTCGGGGTCTTCACGATCGTCTTTGGGCTGGCGTTCATGGGTCTGATCCCCTGGCTCAACCGCTCGTGGAATCCCACCCAGAACACGTCGATGGGCCTGGTTGGCGCCCCACTGCTCGGAGTGCTCTTCGGGATTGGCTGGACGCCCTGTATCGGACCCACCCTTGCTGCTGTGCAGACGCTGGCTATCGACTCAGCGAGCGCTGCCCGCGGCGCGGCTCTCGCCGCTGTGTACTGCCTCGGGCTGGGCCTGCCGTTCTTGATCGTCGCGTTCGCGTTCCGCAAGGCCTTCGGTGCGATGAACTGGATGAAGCGGCACTACACGCTGCTGATTCGCATCGGGGGAGGCATGCTCGTGCTTCTAGGGGTGCTGATGGTGAGTGGTGCGTGGGCCGACCTGTCGATCCAGATGCGCATCTGGACTGCCAACTTTGGGGTGCCGTTCTAGTGAGATGCATACGCCAGCGAGACAGGACGTGACGTGATGGGGTTTCAGATCGCTAACGAGCCAGCTGCCGATCAGGTACTCGATGAGTACCCGTTCGCCGTCGTGATCGGGATGATGCTGGATCAGCAGTACGGCATGGAGCACGCCTTCAGAGGCGGGTGGAAGGTGCTCAGCCGATTCGGCTCACTCGACCCCGGTGACATCGCGGCTGCTGACCCCGAGGAGTTCAAGCGGCTGTGCAGCCAGCCACCTGCGATCCACCGGTTCCCTGGTTCGATGGCTGCTCGGTTGCAGCAGCTCGCTGCGCTGGTCGAGTCGGAGTACGACGGCGACGTGACCCGGTTGTGGATCGAGGCGAAGACCGGCAAGGAGCTCCTCAAGCGAGTTCAGGAGTTGCCGGGCTTCGGCAAGCAGAAGGCTCAGATCTTCGTTGCTCTGCTCGCCAAACAGCTCGGCGTCCGGCCAACCGGCTGGAGAACGGTCGCCGGCGACTACGCATTGAAGGGCTACCGATCGGTTGCCGACGTCCAGGGTGCCGAGTCGCTTGTGAAAGTTCGAGAGTTCAAGCAGCAACAGAAGAAGGCAGCTTCTGGTGGCTCGGTGGATCGTCCCTGATGCCTTCTGACGTCATCGACGCACTCGCCGACCCCGAGCCGGCGTCTGCCCCCGTTCAGCAACCGTCCCTGGGGTTTGTCGGTGGGCTGCGCTGGATGTGGCGTCAGCTGACGTCCATGCGGACCGCGCTGATCCTGCTCTTCCTGCTCGCGCTTGCGGCCGTCCCTGGCTCGGTGTTTCCCCAGCGAGGCGTATCGCCACTGCGGGTGGGCGAGTACATCCAGGACAACCCGACTGCTGGTGAGTGGCTCGACAGGTTTGGCCTTTTCGACGTCTACGCGGCGCCATGGTTCGCGGCCATCTATCTGCTTCTCCTGGTGTCCTTGACCGGCTGCATCTTGCCGCGCTGCCTTCACTACGCCCGCAACCTACGCGCGGTTCCGCCGCCGACACCTCGCAACCTCACTCGAATGCCCGAGCACCGGGCGTACACCTGTGAGGCGTCGGAGCAGGTGGTTGTTGATGCAGCGATCAAGGCTCTTCGTGGTGCACGCTTCCGCTTGCGGCCTGCCGCGGCGTCCGAACCTGCGAATGCTGTGGCTGCTGAGAAGGGCTACCTGCACGAGCTCGGCAACCTTGTGTTCCACGTGTCGCTCCTCACGCTTCTGGTTGGCGTCGCGTGGGGGTCATGGTTCGGTTACCGCGGCACCATCGTGGTGGTCGAGGGTGACGGTTTTGCGAACACGCTGACGCAGTATGACGACTTCACCCCCGGCCGGGGGTTCTCGCCGAACGCGATGGCTCCCTTCTCCTTCACGCTCGATGCGTTCGACGCGACCTTCTTGGCTGACGGTCCGAACCGGGGCCAGCCTGACACCTTCACCGCTGATGTCACGTTCCGAGAGACCCCGGACTCAGCGCCCCAGACTCAGCGGATCGAGGTCAACAAGCCGCTGGTTGTCGACGGTGCCAAGGTTTTCCTGCTCGGCAGCGGCTACGCCCCCGTCTTCACGGTGCGCGACGGCAACGGCGACGTTGCCTTCTCTGGTGCGATACCTGCGCTGCCGCAAGACCCGTCGTTCACGTCAGACACAGTCGTGAAGGTGCCGGACGCCCAACCAGAACAGCTCGGATTCAACGTGACGGTCGCTCCCACGGCGCCCGATCGCGTCGACCCGGCAACGGGGCCGCGCTCGATCTTTCCCGAGATGGACAACCCCCGCGTCTACGTCGGGGCGTGGGCCGGAGACCTGGGCCTTGACGGAGGTATCCCGCAGAACGTCTACCAGCTGGAGACATCAGCGATGGAGCAGATCGGCCGCGAGGACCTCGGCGTCGGCGAGACCTGGGACCTGCCAGACGGACGGGGGTCGATCACATTCGACGGGCTCTCCCAGTTCGCCAACGTCCAGGTGGCGCACGACCCCGGTCGCTGGCTGGCACTGCTGTCGGCCGTGGCTGCCATGATCGGGATCTCGATGTCGCTGGTGGTCCGCCGACGCAGGGTGTGGGTACGCGTGACGCCGGACGACGCGGGACGTACCCTCGTCGAAGTTGCCGGTTTGGCCCAGACCGAATGGGCATCCCTTGGCGCTGAGGTGGACGCCGTCACGGCTGCTCTTCCTGGGGCGCCGCCGGTCGAAAAGGAGAAGGTGTGAGCAGCCAGACCTGGGCACACGTCAGCAACGCGCTGGTCTACAGCACGATCATCGTTCTCTCGGTGGCGTTGGTGGCGTTCGCGGCCGACTTCGCCCTGGGAACAGGTCGTCAGCGCGCCGAACAACGCAAGAAGCGCAAAGCGGCCCTGCATGGGCAGAGCGCTTCGGGTGCTGGCGTGGTGATCACTGAAGACGCTCCTCCTGACCTTCCGGCCGACGAGCGTTGGGCCCGCGTCGGGGTGTCGCTGAGCACCTTGGCGACAGTGCTCGTCGTCGGAGCCGTGATCACACGCGGAGTATCGGCGCAGCGTCCCCCCTGGGGAAACATGTACGAGTTCACGGTCACGGCTGTGGCTACGCTGATGGTGATCTGGGTAGCGATGCTGCCGCGGCGCCCCGAATGGCGTGATCTGGGCTTGATCGTGGTGCTGTTCAACCTGCTCCTGCTGGGTGTGGCCGTCCTCGTGCTCTACACCGAGTCAGCTGAGCTGGTGCCGGCACTGAAGTCGTACTGGCTCTGGATCCATGTGACCTCGGCGATCATCGCCAGTTCGGTCTTCACCGTGGGTTCGCTGGCTTCGGTGCTCTATCTCTTCTCCGATCGGTACGAGCGTCGGGCTGCCGCCCTCACCCTCGGCGGCGTCCGCGACGCCATCGGTGCGCGCCTGCCCGCGTCGAAGCAGCTCGACACTGTGGCGTACAAGACCATCGCGTTTGCGTTCCCGCTCTGGTTCTTTGCCGTCGTGGCCGGCGCGGTGTGGGCTGAGGACGCGTGGGGCCGTTACTGGGGATGGGATCCCAAGGAGACCTGGTCGTTCGTCACACTGGTGATCTACGCCGCCTACTTGCACGCGCGTTCTACGGCCGGATGGCGGGGGCGCCCTGCCGCCGTCATTGCGATCGTGGGCCTCGCGGCGTTCTTGTTCAGCTACTTCGGCGTGAACATCTTCTTCGTGGGGTTCCACTCATACGGCGGAGTCTGACCGAGCAACGTGAAGCTCAGGACGTCGGCGGATCATCGGTCTGCTCGCGGCGCTGCTTCTCCCACAGCTGGCTGTCGAGGTCACGCAAGAACGTCGGGTCGTCATCTGGTGCGACTGGCCGGCGCCCGAACGTGCGGCCGGCACCTCCGTCGCCACGACGCTGGATCATGCGAACCGTGAGGTAGATGACGATGCCCAGGAGCGCAATGAACAGAAGCACTCGTGGCATGGCCACCACCTCCTGTCGGTCGCAAGGGTGCGCCCGGCTGCGTCCCCTGTTCAGCCAGGGTAACCGTCGCCATGCCATCCCGCAGTCGCAGGTGTCGACCCAGAATTGCCAACACCCCCGGGCACCGAGCGGAGGCTACGGCGACGAGGGTGTTGGGGGGTTCTCGAGGAGGGGCCTCGAGACCTTCCTCGGCGGCTACTTGAGGGGACGCCGCGGAAGAGGGGTCATAGTGTCTGTGATGTCAGCGTCAGAGGGTACGACCCATGAGGGCCCTACGCATGCGCTTGAACGTGGTCTGGCTGTGGTGACGATTCCGCAGCCGGTCCGCTTCAAGCTCAAGCACGCGAACATGGGCGCGAGCGATCTCGACTGAGGGGACCATGATTCTCAACTCCGTGTACTTTCTCTTCGATTCGAGGTCCTTATGACCTCAATGACTGTAATACTAAGGCTAACAGCGGCGGTTGTCCAATGAATACTAGCCGACAGAGGGGTTAACACCTTGCAAACGGAAAATAATCCCGGCTCAGCGACCGACTCTTCGGAAACTGGGACAATTCCGGCGGTTGGGCGGGGCGCCCGCCGCAAGGACTCGCTGGACGCCGTCGACCGCACGATCCTGTCGGCGCTGCGGGCCAACGCCCGGATCCCTTACGCCGACCTGGCTCGGCTCGTCGGGCTGTCCGGGCCCAGCGTCGCCGACCGGGTCAAGCGGCTCGAGCAGCTAGGCGTTATCACCGGATACCACGCGGCGCTGGCGCCGTCCGCCCTCGGGCTCGGTGTGGTCGCCATCGTGGGGATCGAACAGGCTGACGACGCCGACCAGGATGCGATCGCCGAGTCGTTCCCAGACCTGCAGGAGATCGAGGACTGCTGGTTCGTGGCGGGCGACGAGTCGTTCATCGTCAAGGTGCGGGTGGCCGACATCGATGCACTCGAGAAGTCGCTCGGCCGGTTGCGCAAGATCCCCGGGGTCTCGCGTACCCACACGACCGTCGTACTCTCGACACGGTTCGAAGGACGAGCCGCGCTGCCCCTCGAAGGAGACTGAGCGTGAGCGACACCGCGCCCGACCCAGTACCCACCGACGAGTCGACCGCGCCCGTCGGTGGCGCCTGGGCGTCTCGGCATCCTGTGGCCGCCTACTCGCTAGGGCGCTTGGTGCTCTTTGCTGTCCCGTTCGCGATCTTGTACTTCTTCGCCGACTTCTTCGCGGCACTTCTGGTGGCTTTCCTACTCTCGGCGTTCGCCAGCATCTTCTTGCTCCGCAAGCAACGTGAGGCGATGTCAGCGTCGATCGCGACGCGCGCAGCCCGCGCCAACGCAAAGATGGCCGAGCGTTCGGCTGTTGAAGACTCGTGGGACGAAGTCGAGCGCACACAGGACTCGTCAGACGGACGCGCCGACTGATACCTCGAGGGGCTCCTCATCGAGACGCTTCAGCGCTGGTGCCACCGATGCCATCAGCGCGAGTACGACAGAGCCGACAGCGAAGGCGCCCAGTGCTGCCTCGACGCTGTAGTTCTCGACCACAAGACCAGCCACGGCGTATCCGATCGGATAGATGCCGTAGGCCAGTGCGGTGACGACGCCCATCGCCCTTCCGCGCATGTGCTCAGGTGTCCTGCGCTGCAGCGCAAGGTTGATGATGGGATTCATCGGGCCCAGCAGGATGCCGCCGGCGAAGCCGGCTGCGATCATCACGCCGGTCTCGGGCCAGATGGCGAACACGACCAGTGAGAGAGCAGCCCCCCACAGTGAGACGGCGAACGTGCCACGCGGATGCGTCTGGTGTCCGAACGAGCTGTAGAGCAAGGCGCCGACCACTCCGCCGAAGCTGAACGCCATGACGACTGCGCCGAGACCGACCGGGTCGTCATTGCCCTGGTAGATCACCGGTAGCACGATCCCGATCACGGGGTAGGCGAGGCCGACGACACCGGTGGACAGCAGGACCACCGTGCGAAGCGGGGCGTCGCCGAAGACGAGGCGCAGCCCGTCCACCGTCCCCGACCAGAAGTACGGACGGTCGTCGTAGTGCGGCCGCCCGGCGCCTGGGACGTGGACGAAGGCCAGGAGCACCGCAGATGCGATGAACGCAACGGCCATCGCCCAGAACGCTGACTCGACGCCGATGGTGGCGATGAGGCCCGCGCCTACAGCGGGGCCGACCAGGAATGCCAGTCCCCACACGGCTTCGTGGATTCCGTTGACGCGCTCGAGGCGCATGCCGGTGGCTTGTGAGACGCCGGTGAGCATCGACTCGCGCGCGGTAACCCCGGCAGGATCGAACACGGCGCCGAGGACGGCGAGGCCGAGTACCCAGGTGAAGGTGAGACCGGTGGTGAGCGCCACGATCGGGATCGCAGCAACGGACACTGCTGACATGAGATCGCTGAAGACCGACGTGCGGCGGCGCCCGAGCGTGTCGACGAGCGTGCCTGAGAACAGCGAGGCGAGCAGCGTCGGAAGACCGCTGATCAGGGCAACGAGACCGGCGGCGTCTGCGCGGCCGGTGAGGTCGAGGACCAGCCATGGGAGCGCGACCATCGAGACGCCGTTGGCAAGACCGGCGAGCAACGTCGACCCTTCGAGGGCGACGAATGGCATGACACGGGTGCGGGTCATGGCGCGTCCTGCGGGGGCGTGGCGATGCCGTTGACGATCGTGGTCATGACGAGCCTGGGAGCGTCCTGGAGCCAGATGCGCCCCTCGTCGGCGGTGTCCCAAGCCGTGAGGATGGCGCCTGCGTAGGCGTCGACGACCCACTTGACCGGAAGGTCGTCGCGCAATGAGCCGTCAGCCTGGCCGCGTTCGATCGCCTCTGCGACAGGCTCGAGTGCCTCGTACCAGCGTCGGATCAGGTCTCGGGCGTTGTAGACCTCGGGTTCGGCGTGCAGGAACGACAGGCTGGGCCCGAGGGGGACCACGGTGTCGGTGACCCTCTGCAAGGCGTCCACCACGGGGCCCTCGTCTGGGTGGGCGCTGGCGATGGCCTCGGCCACGCGGTCGAGGGCGTCCTCGACGAGGGCGCGGATCAACAGCTCGCGGGTGGGGAAGTAGCGGTGCAAGGTGGTGCGTCCGACCCCCGCGGTCTCGGCAACGACCGAGAGTGAGGCGGTGCCGTCCTTGCTGAGCACGACGACGGCGGCGTCGAGCAACGTGCGGCGGGTGTGGTCGGGGCGTCCCATGGTGCTCTCCAGATAGGCGGTCGCTGTGGGTGGTCCAGGTGGGACACTTCAGTTCCATTTCGGAACACGAGTGTCCCAATCTACCCGATGCCCACGTCGAGGCGCAACGCCGCCCTCCCCAACCCGTTGAGCCCCCCAACCAATTGGGGCCATGACGCATGGGTTCGGTCATTTCGAACCGATGGTGCCTCCATCGGCCCCCAGTGCTGAAGCTTGTGGACCGATGGGGGTGAAGAAGGTTCGGTCATTTCTAACCGGTGTGTCATGGCCCAGGAATGTGGGTTAGGGGAGGGCGAGGCCGATGCCGAGGATGAGGCCGTAGATCAACTGGATCTGGCCGGTGGTGGCCAGCACCGAGATCAGGTCGCGGCCGGACGCCCCCGAGACCACGGCTCCGATCGGCGGCGCCACCGGGATGAAGGCCACCAGGGCGATGAGGGCGGCCGGGGTCCAACCCACCGACACGACGACGACTACTCCGAGGGCTACCGCGAGTAGAGCGACGTACAGGACGCGTGTTCCTCTGTCGCCGAGTCGAACCGCGAGGGTCTGTTTCCCGACCGCGGCATCGGTCGGGATGTCGCGCAGGTTGTTGACGACCAGCAGGGCCACAGCCAGTGTCCCCACGCCACACGCCACTACAAGGGCCAGCCACGTCCACTGCTCGGTCTGGATGTACGCCGTCCCCGTCGTCGCCACGAGACCGAAGAACACGAACACGCTGACCTCGCCGAGGCCCCGGTAGCCGTACGGCGTCCGTCCACCCGTGTAGTACCAGGCCGCCGCGATGCACGTCGCGCCCACCGCGAGCAGCCACCACTGTCCGGTCAGCGCCACGATCATCAGGCCCGCAAGCGCGCCGACACCGAAGCTGACGCCAGCTGCGCGCTTCACCGCTGCCGGCGCAGCGACACCGGTTGCGGTGAGCCGCATCGGCCCCACCCGCACATCGTCAGTTCCCCGTACGCCATCGCTGTAGTCGTTGGCGAAGTTGACGGCTACCTGAAAGGCGAGCGCGACGACCAGCGCGAGCAGCGCGAGCACCACGTCGAACGACGAGTAGTAGGCAGCGACGCCTGTGCCTGCGGCGACTGGGGCGACAGCAGCAGGCAGTGTGCGCGGTCGCGCGCCCTGCCACCACTCCTTCGGCGTCGCCATCTTCACCCCTCTCGTCGAGCGACGGTCATCGTGTCAGGTGGATCGCCAGCCGCCTCACGGCGCCACGGTCGGGCTTGCCGCTCCCGAGCATCGGCAGTGCCTCCAGCGTGACCACGTCGCGCGGCAGCCACGTCGCTGGCAGGACGCCCTGCAGAGCTGCGCGTACGGCGTCCACTTCGATGGCCTCCGCGGCCGTCACCATCGCGACGACCCGCTCGCCCCACTCGTCGTCCGGCACCCCCACCACGATCGCTTCGTCGATCTCAGCGGCCCCGAGCATCGCGCGCTCAACCGCCTCAGCTGGCACGTTGACTCCACCGGTCACGATCACGCTGTCTGCTCGGCCGTCAACATGAAGGACGCCCTCGACCTGGCGCCCGATGTCGCTGGTGGTGAACCAGCCGTCGTCTAATGCAGGCTGGGAGTCGTTGAGATATCCGTCGAACAGAACTGGTCCGGCGATGCGCACGCGCCCGTTGGCGTCGATCGCTACGTCAATCCCAGGCAGCGGAACGCCGTCGTACACACAGCCACCGCACGTCTCAGTCATGCCGTAGGTGCGGACGACGGTGACGCCCGCATCACGCGCCCGGTCCAGAAGCGCAGCCGGCACGGCAGCTCCGCCAACGAGCACTGCTTCCAGCTCCCACAGCGCTTCGACGCTTGCGCCGTCGTCGAGCAGCCGCTGCAGCTGCGTCGGCACGAGCGCACCGTAGTGCGGAAGGCTGGACGCGGCCATGTCGAGCGACGCAACCGCTTGCACGAACGAGTCGGCCGTGAAGCCCTCGGCTGAGTCGACCACGACGGGGTCTTGGCCCGAACGAATGGACCGCACCAGCACCTGCAGCCCGGCGATGTGGGTCGTCGGCAGTGCTAACAGCCAACGGCCAGGGCCACCCAGGGCTGTGTGCGCTGCGTCGGCCGACTCCGCGAGCGCCGCGCGTGAGAGCACTGCCAGACGAGGCTCGCCCGTGCTGCCCGAGGTCGGCACGACAAGCGCGGTCTCGGGCGGCATCCGGACGCCGCCCCCCACCTCGAGCAGCCGCTCGCGCTCGACACCGGACGCCGGAACGGGCATCAGCGGCGCGCCACCATCCAGCGCCCGACTGAGTCGCGGCAAGAAGGCAGCCACCTCGGCTGGGGTTCGCGGCGCATCCACGAGCTCGAGCTCGACGGCAGCAGTGGGGGTCACGGCAGCATTCTTGCGCGTCGGGCCCCGATGAGCCGGTCGGGCACGTCCAGCCTGCCGCCCCTACGCTGGGGTGCCGATCGAACAGGAGCGCCCCGATGACTGACCGACCTGGCCAAGCTGCTGCGTCCGAACAGCCAGAGCACCCCGACGCTGCCACCACGATCAAGCCCGGTGCCGAGTGGGTGAAGGCGGCCGACTACAACGACATCGAGTACCACGTCGCCGAGGGCATCGCAAGGATCACGATTAACCGCCCCGAAGTGCGCAACGCGTTCCGCCCACAGACCCTCTTCGAGCTGACTGACGCGTTCGACCGCGCCCGCGACGACGACGAGATCGGCGTCATCATCCTCACCGGCAAGGGAGACAAGGCATTCTGCTCTGGTGGCGACCAGCGGATCCGCGGCGACGATGGCTACATCGGCGACGACGACGTCGCCCACAAGGGCATCGGCCGGCTCAACGTGCTCGACCTGCAGGTGCAGATTCGCCGGACGCCGAAGCCGGTCGTCGCGATGATCGCCGGCTACGCCGTCGGTGGTGGGCATGTGCTGCACGTGGTGTGTGATCTGTCGATCGCCGCCGAGAACGCTCGCTTTCAGCAGACCGGCCCGAAGGTCGGGTCGTTCGACGGTGGATACGGCTCGGGTCTGCTTGCCCGTCACATCGGGCAGAAGCGCGCTCGCGAGATCTGGTTCCTCTGCCGTCAGTACGACGCAGCGACGGCCCTCGACTGGGGCCTGGTCAACTCAGTCGTTCCCATTGAAGACCTCGAGATCGAGACGGTGCAGTGGTGCCGGGAGATGCTCGATCACTCACCGCTCGCGCTGCGCATGCTCAAGGCGTCGCTCAACGCTGCCGACGACGGGCTCGCGGGCGTCCAGCAGCTGGCCGGCGACGCAACGCTGCTCTTCTACATGACGCAGGAAGCGCAAGAAGGACGCGACGCCTACGTCGCCAAGCGCAAACCTGATTTCGGCAAGTTCCCGAAGCGCCCTTAGACCTCATGCTGCCCACCGCGGACGAGCTACTTGAAGGAGCCCTCGGGTTCTCGATCCCGCTCACCTCAACGTTCCGCGGAACGAAGGTGCGTGAAGGTCTGCTTCTGCGCGGCCCCGCGGGGTGGGGTGAGTTCGCACCGTTCCCCGAGTACGGCGCAGATGAGTCGGCGCGTTGGTTGTCCGCTGCCATCGAGGCAGCATGGATCGGTTGGCCAGGCGCTGTACGCGACGTCGTTTCGGTGAACGCGATCGTCCCAGCCGTCGCACCCGACGTGGCGGCGGCGATGGTGCGCGATGCCGGGTGCACGACGGTGAAGGTCAAGGTCGCCGAACCGGGTCAGTCGCTGAGCGATGACGTCGCACGAGTCGCCGCGGTTCGCGGGGTGCTCGGCCCCAAAGGGCGGATTCGCATCGACGCCAACGGCGCGTGGACGCCAGACGTCGCCCGTGAGGCGTTGGGCGCACTGGGCGAGTACGACCTCGAGTACGTCGAGCAGCCGTGTACGTCACTGGCCGAGTGCGCCGCCCTGCGACTCGTCGTCGACATGCCCGTCGCCATCGACGAGGCCCTGCGAAAGGCAGACGACCCGCACCGGGTCGTCGGGCTGCACGAAGCGGCCGATGTGCTCGTGCTCAAGGTGCCGCCGCTCGGCGGCGTCCGCCCGGCGCTCGCGATCGCCGAGACCTACGGTCTGCCCTGCGTCGTGTCGTCGGCCCTCGACTCGTCAGTCGGCCTCGCGGCGGGCTTGGCGCTGGCCGCGTCCCTGCCAGAGCTGCCCTACGCCTGCGGGCTTGGCTCGGGTCGGCTCATGGCAGGCGACGTGGCGGCCGACCGGCTGCTGCCAATGAACGGAGAGTTGCGTGTCCGGCCCGGTCCGCCAAATCCGGATGACATTGAGGCTGTGGCGATGTCGACGTCCGGAGTTTCCCACTGGTGCCAGCGCCTGACCGATGCTCGCAGCGCACTTGTCGATGCCTAGTACCTTCAGCCCTGACTTCGCAACGCTGATCGACGCGATGCCATCTCGCGTGAGCTGTGAGCCAAACATTTCCCTCGATTCGCCGATCGATTCGGGGCTCGGGGGTGTCGATACAGTCAGCCCGTCATCATTGTGCGTCCGATGAGCCCGCCACTATCGGTAGAAAGGCAGCCATGAACCCGTCTACCGCGCTGGCCACGGTCCTGGCCGACGAGCTGCTGCGCTGCGGTGTTCGCGAGGCGGTGCTTGCGCCAGGATCGCGGTCGACCGCGCTCGCACTTGCACTCTACGAGCTCGAGGCTGAGGGACGCGTCCGACTGCACGTGCGCATCGACGAGCGCAGCGCAGGGTTCCTAGCGCTCGGGCTCGCGAAGGCGTCCGGCAACCCCGTGCCTGTGGTCACCACCTCGGGGACAGCCGCGGCGAACCTGCACCCAGCGGTTATCGAGGCCGACCAGTCCGGCGTCCCGCTGCTCATGCTGACCGCCGACCGGCCGCCTGAGCTTCGGGCGACGGGCGCGAACCAGACGATCGACCAGGTCAAGCTCTTCGGCGAGGCTGTTCGCCTCTTCGCTGAGGTCGGTACCCCAGAGCGAGTCACAGGTCTCACCGCCTACTGGCGTGCCCTGGCGGGGCGAGCCTGGGCTGCCGCGTCGGGCACGCTCACCCGCAACCCGGGGCCCGTGCACCTCAACCTGGCCTTCCGCGAGCCGCTCGTCCCCGATGGAACGTTCGACTGGCCCGAACCGCTCGGTGGTCGCGAGCACGGTGCGCCGTGGACATCAGCCGAGGCGCCGCTGACAGTGGCGCCCAACATTCGACTGCCGGCTCGCACGCTCGTCATTGTCGGCGATACGACTCCAGCGATCGGCCGGGCCGCATCGGTCCTGGCTGAGGAGCACGGATGGCCCGTGATCAGCGAGCCGAGCGGCAATGCTCGACGCGGTCCGAACGCGATCTCGACCGGTGGCCTGCTGCTGGAACTCGAGATGCTTATTGACGCCGCTCGTCCAGACCAGATCTTGGTCGTGGGGCGTCCCACGTTGTCCCGTGCGGTGCTGGCGCTGCTTCGCGACCCGCGTTCATCGGTCTCAGTCGTGGCGACGACGACCAACTGGGCAGACGCGACCCGCACCGCGATGCAGGTTCTACCGGCCCTGCCCGCGGCAGACGGACACCATGAGCCGGATGCCGAGTGGCTCAAGCGGTGGCAGGAGGCCGAGGCGTCGGCGAGCGCGGCGATCGACAACGTGCTCGACAGCGACGACGCGGCCGAACTCGGGTTGGCGCGCTCCCTCCATGCGGCATTGCCCGCAGACTCGCTCCTCTTCCTCGGGTCGTCGATGCCGGTGCGCGATGTCTTCACGGCTTCCGAACCCCGCGATGGCGTCACGGTGTTTGCTAACCGAGGCGCCGCCGGTATCGACGGTACCCTTTCGAGCTCGGTGGGGGCTGCGCTTGCGTGGCAGCGTGACGGGGGTGGGCGCGCGTTCGCCCTGATGGGTGATCTCACTGCACTACACGATGCGAATGGGTTGGTCCTCGGCCCCGACGAACCCGAACCCGACCTCACCGTTGTTGTCGTCAACAACGACGGTGGCGCGATCTTCGGCCTTCTCGAGCAAGGACGCGATGAGTACGCCGACGCCTACGAACGCGTGTTCGGGACGCCGCATGGCGTTGACTTCGCTGCCTGGTGTGGGGCAACGCAGACGCCGCACACACGGACGGCGTCCGTCGGTGCTGCTCTGGACGCGGTGATGGATCCGCGCGGTGGCGGGATCCGAGTCGTCGAGCTGCGCACTGACCGGGCGGCCGTCGCCCGCGTCCAGCGCGAGCTGCGCGCAGCCGTTCGCGCCGCGGTTGCCATACCGCAGGCACCCAGCTGACAGCAACGCGGCAGTCCGCTGGGGTCTGAGGCCCCGCAGCAAACTTCCGCGTTGGTTGATTGTGGCGGACGCGTCAGCCGGCCTTGGCCTTCTTCGTCTCCTCGATGATTGCCGGCAGTACCTTGCTGACGTCGCCGATGATGGCGTAGTCGGCGTAGCCCATGATCGCGGCTTCTGGATCGGTGTTGATGACGATCATCGTCTTGGAGTTGCGGCACCCTGCGATGTGTTGCGTGGCTCCGCTGATGCCGCAGGCGATGTAGAGGTCGGGCGCAATCTTGGTGCCCGTTTGGCCCACCTGCTCGATGTGTGGACGCCAGCCGTTGCCGGTGACGACGCGCGAGCAGCCGATCGTGCCGCCGAGCAGCTCGGCGAGCTCTTCGAGAGGGGCGAAGCCCTCGGCGCTGCCGACTCCGCGTCCGCCGGCCACGACCACCTTGGCGTCGGCGAGCGAGACGCCCGACGACTCGTCAGCGGCCTCGGCCTGCTTGGCGACGACGGTCAGATCGGCGTCCGACAGCTGAGGGGCGAACTCGGCGACCTCACCGGCACCGGAACCGCCCGCCTCAGCGGCCACGGTGTGCGGCACGAGCGTGACGAGCGCCGGCGAGCCGTGCAGGTTCGCCTCCTCGATCAGACTGCCACCCCACCGTGCGCGCACGACCTGCGTGGGCGAGCCCGGTGTCACCTTGACGCAGTCGGCTGCCACAGGCAGGTCGGTGAGCGCACCCAGGTGAGCCATCACCTCGTTGCCGCGGGGAGATCCGGCCGCGAGCACCACCGACGCGCCGGTGCGTGACGCGATCTGCATCGCCGCACGCGCAGCGGCGGCCGGGGCGTAGCCGGTGAGCGCGTCGTGCACGGCGACATGCACGGTACCGACGCCGTAGGCACCAAGCGCACCCGCGACGCCGGCGTCGCCGACGACGAGCACGTCGAGTGGTTCACCGGTGGACGCCGCGAGCTCGCGCCCGTAGGTCACCGTCTGCAACGAGGCTTCGTCGATTTCGCCGTTCTCGTGGTCGACCAGGACGAGCACCATGTCAGATCACTCCGATCTGCTTGAAGATCTCAACGACAGCCGGAGCCGCATCGGGCCCGTTTCCCAGCACCTGCGCCTGCTTCGACTTCATCGCCGGAACCTCCAGGCGGGTCTTTTCGAGCTTTGGCTCGGGACGCTCGGGGTTCAGTCGCTCAATCGGCTTCTTCTTCGCGCGAATGCGTCCTGGCACCGACGGATACCGCGGAATGTTGAGCCCATCGAGCACGGTCACCACTGCTGGCAGCGGTACTTCGTACATCTCGCGACCGGTCTTCACCGGGCGCTCGAAGGTCGCCTTGCCGTCAGCGATCGTGATCCCCTTGACCCCGGTGACGATCGGACGTCCGAGCTTGTGCGCGACACGGATTCCCACCTGGTAGCCGCTGGCGTCGGCCGACTCGTTACCCATGATGATGAGATCGAAGTCGGTCTCGTCAGCTGTGATGGCATCGGCGATGGCCGTCGCGGTGCCCTGGGGGTCCCACTCCTGTCCGTCGGTCTCGATCAGGATCCCGCGGTCGGCGCCGATCGCCATCTGCTCGCGGATCTGCTCCTCGGCGTCCGGAGGGCCGAGCGTCAGCACCGTGACGCTGCCGCCCTCCTTCTCGGCGATGCGTACCGCCTCTTCGACGGCCACCTCTTCGTGCGGACTGATCGTGAAGCCGAGCTTGGCCGACTCGATGTCGAGACCGTCCTCGGTGATCGTGAACTTGCCCCCGGAGAGGGGGACGCGCTTGATGCAGACCAAGACATCCATCAGGAGATAATCCGCTCGTTCTTGGGGTCGAATAGAGGAGTGGCGCCGGCGACAGCGACGGTGACCGGGTAGTGGTCGCCGAGGTACTCGACGATCAGCTTGGTGCCTTCGACGGCGTACTCCGGCGGTAGGTAGCTCATCAGCACATGCTTGCCGACGGACGGCGCTGAGCCAGCGCTGGTGACGAACGACCGGCGTCCGTGCGCGTCAGTGATCGGCCCCTTGTCGAGGGTGAGAATCGGCTCCTTGCCCAACATGTAGCGCTTCTCGCCGGTGCTGCTGGTGTGGTCGTCGACGGTCAGTGAGCACAGCGTGGCCACTGGGTCTTCGCTGCGGTGCTTGAGGTGCGACGCCTTGCCGACGAAGTCCGCTTCCTTGACCTTGGGCGGCGCCATGCCGGCCTCGACGACGTTGAACTCGGTCTCGAGCTCTGTGCCGAAGGCGCGGTAGCCCTTCTCGATGCGGCCGGTCGTGCCGTAGACGCCGATGCCGACGGGGATAAGACCGTGCTCCTTCCCGGCCTCCCAGAGCGCGTCCCACAGCTGCGCGCCCTGCTCCATCGGGACGTAGAGCTCCCAGCCGAGGTCTCCGACGTACGAGATACGGGACGCCAGCACCTTCAGCGAACCGATCTCGATCGTCTTGCAGGTACCGAACTTGAACCCCTCGTGCGAGACGTCGTCACGGGTGATCGACTCGAGGATTCGCCGAGCGTTGGGGCCCCAGATGCCGAGCGTGGTGAGTGACGACGTCAGGTCGGTGATCTGTGCCGTGCCGTCTTCTGGCAGGTTGTCGCGGAACCACTTGAGGTCGGCCATGCCGTGTGCGCCACCGGTGACGACGCGGTAGTGGTCGTGGGCGAGACGCATGACGGTGAGGTCAGACTTGAAGCCACCGTTGTCTGACAGCACCGGGGTGTAGACGACACGACCGATGGGAACGTCCATCTGGCGCATGCAGACCCGCTGCACCGTGGCGAGCGCCCCGGGGCCTTGGATGTCGAACTCGACGAACGCGGTGAGGTCGACGAGGCCGGCCGTCTCGCGCATCTGCAGATGCTCGGCGTTGATGATGGGCGACCACCAGCGCGACTCCCACTCAGCCGTACGCGGCATGACGGCGTCACCGAACTTCTCGACGAGGCTCGCATTGCTCTCGTACCAGAAGGGACGCTCCCAGCCGACGGTCTCGTAGAACTCTGCGCCGAGTGCTTTCTGTCGCTCGTAGTACGGAGACAGGCGCACGTTGCGGTTGGACGCCCACTGCTCGTTCGGGTGCACGATGCCGTAGGTCTTGTTGAAGCCCTCGGCGGTGCGGTCCTTGATGTTCTTGCGGGTCTTCTGGTGGTCGTAGAAGCGGGCGATGTCAGACGACTGCAGGTCGATCTCGGACTCGCCCAGCACCATCCACTCGGACACGGCCTTGCCGATGCCGGGGCCTTCCTTGATCCATACGGCGGAGACCGACCAGAGGTTCTTGACTTCGGGCGTCTCGCCGAGCAGCGGCAAGCCGTCGGGCGTGAGCGACAGCAGGCCGTTGATCGCGTACTTCTGACCAACCGTCTCGTCGCCGACGATCTCTGGCATCAGCTCGAGCGCCTGCTCGTACTGCAGCTCGAAGTCTTCGGCGGTGAATGGGAACTCAGTCGGTGACAGCTGCGCCTCTTCGACCGACGGAAGCTCTTCGGGGTCGTGCAGGATCGGGCGGTGGGCGTACGACCCGATCTCGAGGCCGTTGCCGTGCTGGCGCTCGTACATGTTGGTGTCCATGTCGCGCACGATCGGGTGCTCGATGTCGCCCTTGGCGTCAGCGAAGCGAGGGACCGGACCGACGTCGATCATCTGGTGCACGGCCGGCGTCAGCGGAATGGACGCGCCTGCCATCTTCGCCAGACGCGGTCCCCAGAGACCCGTCGCGATGACGACGTACTCGGCCTCGATGGTGCCCTTGTCGGTCTCGACGGCGGTGATCTGCCCGTCGTTGACGACCATGTCGGTGACCTCGGTGTTGGCGAAGGTCTGGAGCGCGCCCATCTCTTGCGCCCTCTCGCGCATGATCGTGCCAGCGCGCAGCGAGTCGACGACACCGACGCCGGGGGTGTAGAAACCGCCGAGGATGACGTCCGGGTCCATGTACGGCACGAGCTCGATGCATTCGGCGGGCGTGAGCATCTTGCAGCCGTCGATGCCGAAGGACTTGGCCGACTGCATGCGACGCCACAGCTCCTGCATGCGCTCCTCGGTGCGGGCAACCTCGATGCCACCGCACTCGGTGAAGACGCCCATCTCTTGGTACTGGTGCACGCTGTCGAACGTCAGCAGCGCCATCTCCTTGGAGTGGTCCACCGGGAAGATGAAGTTGGACGCGTGCCCCGTCGAACCACCTGGGTTGGGCAGCGGGCCCTTGTCGATCTGCACCAGATCGGTCCAGCCGAGCCGGGCGAGGTGGTACGCCATCGAGTTGCCAACGATGCCGGCCCCGATGATGACGGCTTTGGCTCGTGAGGGGAGGGTGCTCATGTCGGCGTCCCTTTCGTGTTTCTCTTCGGTTGCGGTGGACGGGTCTTGTTACAACGACCGACGGATCGACCCTTCGAATCCGTCGACGTGGGTTTGCATGGCGCTAGCGGCGCGGTCGGCGTCGCCGTCTCGGATGGCCTCGAGGATCGCGCGGTGCTCGAGAACAGCGTCTTCGAGGTGGCTCACCTTGTCGAGTGCCAGGAACCAGATGCGCAGCGCGTGCATGTACTGCGCATCCAGGGCCGACTCGAGGAAGGCGTTGTGGGCAGCGTGGTAGACGAAGCGGTGGATGCGTTGGTCGATCTCGATAAGGCGACGCCCCGGAGGTTTGATGCTGACGGCGTCCAGCTCGTCGAAGAGGGCCTCCATCTCGACGCGGTCGCTGTCGGTCAGGCGTTCTGCGGCCAACCGAGCGGCGAAGGGCTCAAGGACGCAGCGCACCTCGGACAGCGACGCCAAATCGCGCGCGTCAGCCGGGGCGACGAACATGCCGCGCCGGGGGTAGACCTCGATCAGATGCGCCTGAGCGAGAGCTCTGAGCGCTTCGCGCACTGGCGTCCGGCCGAGCCCGAGCCGATCCATGAGCTCGCGCTCGTCGACGAGGCTGCCTGGCGGGAGTTCGAGCGTGACGATCAGCTCGCGCACGGCGTAGTACGCCTGCTCGGACTGGGAGCGGGCGTCAGGCTGAAGGATCTCGACCGGAGAGGTCACAAGAAAGATATATCAATCCCGCCAACCTGTGTATACCCCGGGGCTGGAACGTTCCACGAGGTGGAAGCGCGGTTCCAACGGATACGTGGCTAGCGTCAGCTCGCTCGCCTTGCTCAGCGTGGCCGCCAGCCGGTATCTGGCGGGCGGGATCGTCCGGAATGGGCTCTACAGTGCCGGGTATGACAGAGATCGGAACGGATTGGCGGGTGGTCGACGGCGCTACGACGGCATGGTTCGACGCGCCCTCGCTGATCGAGGGGGCTGCGCTGGCCGGGCGCATCGTGGAGCTGTCGGCCGAGATCGTGGTTGACCTGCGCGCGACAGGCATGCAGGTGCGCCTCGACTCAGACGAGCAGGCCGCGGCGGTGTCGGCGGCCGCGCGGGATCTCGGGCTGGCCGCGAACCCTGCCGTGCTGCAGCAGCTGAGCGTCGTGTTCGAATCCGCGAACCCGTCTGCGGTGAGGCGGTTCTGGCAGCGCGTGGTCGACTACGCGCCTGGGGAGCACGGTGGTTTGTCGGATCCGTTGCGTCGCGACCCCGCGATGAGGATGCGGCAGTCGACCGAGCTACGGAGGTTGCGAAACCGCATCCACCTCGACGTGGTACGGCCGGCCGCGGCAGTCGAGCAGGCGAGTGTTGGTGAGGCGTCGGGACCGTTCGGGGTCTGTCACGCCGACCCCGACGGCAACGAGGTCGACCTGGTGCCGGGCGCGGCGCTCGGCGAGGGGATCGGGATAGCCGACTGGCAGGCGGTGTTCAGCGCGATGGCTTGCTACCGCATCACCTCGCCGACACAGCAGCGTGACCTGGCCGCCGCCGCAGCGGCGCTGGCCGACGACGCAGGCTTCCCGCTGCTGGTCGACCTGCGCCCCGGGCTCATGATCATCGACAGCGGTAAGGACCAGTGGGAGGGCGACGCCCACGGCCTCGAGCTCGACTTCACCGACCTCGCCGGAAACCTCCAGACCGCAGCCCGCGAACTCGGGGCCACTGCGGATCTGGGGCTGCCGCGCTTCGCTCAGCTCTTCCTCGACGCCGCCGACGTCGCCGCGGTCCGCGCGTTCTGGGTCGCCGCTCTCGGATACACCCCCGACCGGCGAACCGGGGTCAGCGACATCCACGATCCGCGGCGGCTGAACCCGGTGCTGGTGTTCCAAGAGCTCGACGCTTCGGAGACGGAGCGGCGCCGGCAGCGCAACCGTATCCACTTCGAGCTCGCTGTGCCGTCGGACCTCGCGCAGACGCGCCTCGCCACGACCGTCGCAGCCGGTGGCCGGCTCCTTGACGAGTCGGAGGATCGCTGGCGGGTCGCCGACCCCGAAGGCAACGAAATGGTGATCGTCAGTGGGTCATGAGCTCGCGTTCGGCAGAGCTCCACGCCTTCAGTTAGCAACCAGCTGAGCACTCGGCGAGCCTGGAGCGCAACCAGGTGCCTAGGCTCGGTGACCTACCAGAGCCCCTAGGCAGAGGTGGTCGCCGTCTCGGCAGCAGCCTTCGCTGCGGCTTCCTTGGCGCGGTGCTGCTGGATCCAGGCGGCGCCCCACTCGTCGTGGCCCAGCATCAGGTCGGCGCCCTTGACGGCCGTGACCACCTGCGGGGTACGGGCGTCCATGATGGCGCTGGTCAGCCCAGCACGCATGGCCATGGGAATGAAGACGGCATTCAGGGTGTGCCGGTCGGGCATACCGAACGAGACGTTGGACGCGCCGAGGGTCATGTTGACGCCCACCTGGTCGCGGATCATCGAGATGGCTTCCATGGTGCGGTCAGCGTGCAGCGAGTCGGCGCCGATCGGCATGGCGAGGGGGTCGATGACGATGTCTTCAAGGGGGATGCCGTACTTCGATGTTGCGATGTCAACGAACTTCTTGACCAGCTCGACGCGGCGCACCGGGTCGATGGGGATCTCAGTCTCGTCGTTGGGCAGCGCGATGATCGCCGCGTTGTGGCGCTTGACCAGCGGCAGAATCAGCTCCATGCGTTCGTCCTCGACGGTGACGGAGTTGACCAGCGCCTTGCCCTCGTAGGCACCAAGGCCTGCCTCAAGCGCCTCGACGACGGACGAGTCGATGCAGAGGGGCATGTCGGTGAGCGACTGCACGAGCTTGACGGCCTTCGCCAGCAGCTCGGCTTCGTCGGTGAGCGGAACTCCCATGTTCACGTCGAGCACCATCGCGCCGCCGGCCACCTGGGTCGCGACGTCGGTCTCAACGGCCGAGAGATCTCCGGCCCGCAGCTGCTCCTGGAACACCTTGCGCCCGGTGGGATTGATGCGCTCGCCGATGATGCAGAAAGGCTGGTCATCGCCGATGATGACCTGCTTGCTGGCTGAGCTGAGAACCGTGTGCATGCTGCTCCTGTTTCTTCAAGTGTGCCGCCGCTGATGCGATGGCACGTATCGTGCCGCGAACTTATCGACGCGGCGAGTGGAAGGGGGTCTCGAGGGGTCCCTCGTACTCAACGAGGGACAGTTCGGGGTCGGGGTCGTTGGCGGTTTCGAGTGTTTCTCCGTGCCAGCCTGCAGGCGTCCTGCGGTCGCGGCCGGTGAAGAGGTTCGTCCAGGACGCGTCGCCCTCCAGCTGGTTGTTCACCGGAGGACGTAGGTCGTGGATGTGCTCGCGCCACGACCGGGGGAGCAGCGGCAGCGTGCGACTTCGTTCTTCCGCTTTGACCCATACGCACCGCATCTCAGGGACGACCTCGCAGTGGCCGTTCTCGCGGACGCCGCCACACGGACCGTTGCGCAAGGTCTTCGGGCAGGTCATCGGGCACGTCATGCCAGTTGAGTGCAAAACGCACTGCCCACACATGCGGCAGTCCCACACCGGACCTTTGATGGCGTGCTCAATGATGGGCAGAAGCTTTGGCATGACGTCAGACGCGAGTCAGTGCGCGGCGGTTTTCGAGGAGTTCTTTGGCGCGGCGGACCGCAGTCGAGGCGTCAGCGGCATACCCATCAGCACCAACAGCGTCGGCGTACTCCTGAGTCACCGGAGCACCGCCCACCATCACGATCACCTGATCCCGCAGACCAGCCTTCTCCAACGCATTGATGTTCGCCTTGAACATCGGCATCGTCGTGGTCAAGAACGCCGAGAACCCGACAATGTCCGGGGAGTGCTCCTCGATCGCGGCGACGAACTTCTCCGGGGCCACCTGCACCCCCAGATCAATCACCTCAAACCCCGCACCCTCCAACATGATGTTCACCAAGTTCTTCCCGATGTCATGCACATCACCCTTGACCGTGCCCATCAAGAACTTGCCCACCGTCTCAGCACCGGTCGCCGCCAACAACGGCCGCAACACCTCCAACGCCCCCGACATCGCCCGACCAGCGATCAACATCTCCGGCACGAAGAAGTCACCCCGCTCGAACCGGGCACCCACCTCTTCCAACGACGGAATCAACGCCTCGAACAACAACGTCTCAGGACCCATCCCCAACCCAAGACCGTCATTGGTCAACTCCAACACCGCCGGCGCATTACCCACCAACGTCTCGTCAAACAACCCCTTCAAGATCTCCTCAGGCGTCATGCCACGACCACCTTCCGGTTGCGGGGGCGTTCTGCTGGGTCGAGTGCGCGCGAGATGGCGCGGGTCTCGGTGATGATCAGACGCCCCACCCCGGCAATGCGGTTGCCGGTGAGGCGGACAGAGGGGCCGGTGACCGCAATGGCCGCCACGACGGTTCCTTCGGCGTCAGTGATGGGAGCAGCCACGGCCATCAGCCCTGGCTCGAGCTCGTTGTCGGCAACGGCATATCCGCGACGCCGCACGCCGTCGAGGTCGGCCTCGAGGCGTTCACGCGTCGTGATGGTGCGGTCGGTGCGTCGATCCATACGTCCACGGGGCATCTGAACGGCGCCATAGGCAAGGAACACCTTGCCGAGGGCGGAGCAGTGGAACGGGACGTCGCGTCCGACCCAGTTTGTAGCACCGAGAAGGAAACGAGAGTCGACCTGAGCGATCTGGTCGACCGCGACCGGGCCGGGCACCGCAAGGTTGATCGTCTCGCCCGTGAGCTCGCCGAGACGAGCCAGGTGCGGCTGGGCCAGCCGAAGAAGCGCGTCAGAACGCCCCGACCCGGCGTAGCGCGCAAGCACCGGCCCCGGCCGGACTGCCGAGTCGCTACCGCGTCGCACAAGCCCGTGGCGCTCGAGACTGGTGAGGATGCGCGATGCCGTGCTCTTGGGGAGCTCAGCGGTCGCCGCCAGCTCGGCGAAGGGCACAGGTTGATCGGCTTGGAGGACGGTGACCAGCAGGGTCGACGCCCGGTCGACGGCCTGCGTACCGGTGGGAGGAGCCATGGAGTTCCTGTTCTGAGGCTGACGGGTAGTGGCGTGGGCTGCTTGCTCGGGCGTCGAAAAACGGAACATGATGTTCTACTATGTGGAACTCAGATTCCACGCTGCGATAGTAGGATTCCCAATCCGAGCGGTCAAGTGGCCGCGCGAAATCGCACGGATGCCTGGAGGGTGCGCCGATGTTCGTCAACCGCATGCCGCGTTACGAGGTCCTGTCTGAGGACTCGATGGCCACCTTGGATCGCGGATGGCGACGCATCGTCAGTGAGATCGGCGTCGAGTTCATGAAGCCCGAGGCGCTCGACCTCTTTCGCGAGGCCGGGCAGAAGGTCGAGGGGGACAACGTCTTCTTCGACCCCGAGTGGGTGCTGGCCCAGGTGGCGAAGGCTCCCCGCGAGTTCGACATCCAGGCCCGCAACCCCGAGAACAACGTTCATATCGGTGGGGACCACATGGTGTTCTCCAGCGTCTACGGACCGCCGTTCGTGCGCGAAGGCGCGGTGCGCCGCGAGGGCACCTTTGACGACTACCGCAACTTCGCCAAGCTGGCCCAGTCGTTCAGCGCCATCGACAGCGTCGGAGGTGTGGTCGCCGAGCCCAACGACACACCGCTCGACTCCAGGCACCTCGACATGCTCTACGCGACGCTGACGCTCACCGACAAGATGTACATGGGCAACGTGGTCAGCGGCGTGAATGCTCGCGACACGATCGCCATGGGCGAGATCGTGTTCGGCGGCCGTGAAGCGATCGAGCAGACGCCGGCCAGCATCTCGCTGATCAACTGCAACTCACCGCTGCGGTGGGACGACCGCATGTTGGATGCGCAGTTCGAGTACTCAGCCGCTCTGCAGCCTGTTGTGCTCACGCCGTTCTTGCTGATGGGAGCCATGTCGCCGGTCACGATTCCATCTGCGCTGGTTCAGCAGATCGCCGAGGCCCTGACCGGCATTGCGCTCTCGCAGCTGATCCGTCCCGGATCGCCCGTGGTGTTCGGGTCGTTCCTGTCGAACATCGACATGCAGTCGGGCTCGCCGCAGTTCGGGACGCCCGAGTCGGCCATGGGTCTGCTGTGTACCGGTCAGATTGCCCGCCACTTCGGGCTGCCCTTCCGTGGCGGCGGCGGCCTCAACTCGTCACAGATGCCCGATGCGCAGGCGGCGTGGGAAGCGCTGATGACCATGATGCCGACGTTCTTGTCCGGCACGAACTTCGTGATGCACACTGCCGGCTGGCTCGAAGGTGGGCTCGTGTCGTGCTTCGAGAAGTACGTCATGGACGTGCAGGTGCTCGAGATCTTGCAGAAAGAGTTCACACCGCTTGAGATCACCGACGAAGACCTCGCCTTCGACGCTCACGAAGAAGTCGGGCACGGCGGGCACTTCCTCGGCGCCATGCACACCATGGAACGGTTCCGCACCTGCTTCTACCGGCCGTGGCTCTCGTCGTCGGACAACTTCGAGCGGTGGAAGAAGAACGGCGCCAAAGACACAGCCGCCAGGGCGAACGAGATCTACCACCAGAAGATCGACGAGTACGAGCAGCCGCCGCTCGACGAGAGCATTCGCCAAGAGCTCGAGGAGTACGTCATCAGGCGACGCGCCGAGCTCGGCGACTAGAGCCCACAACGTGAAAGTTCCCTGGGGCCATGGCCCCAGGGAACTTTCACGTTGTTACAGCTGAAGGTCAGCCGCCCTGAAGCCAGGCGTCAACCTTGTCGGGGTTGGCGTCAATCCACTGCTGGGCTGCGTCCTCCGGTGCCATGCCGTCCTTGGCGATGGCCAGCGCGACCGAGTTCTGGTCGTCGTTGGTCCAGGTGAAGTTCTCCACCAGTTGCGCGGCCGGACCGTTCTCCTCGATGAAATCAGCAGATGCGATCTTGTCGAGGATGTACTCGGGGTAGTCGCATGCCACCGTCGCGGGGTCGGCGTCGCAGCCTTCCTCCCAGGGCGGGAGATCGACCTTGACCAGCGGTACCTCGGACAGGAACCACTGCGGCTCGTAGAAGTAGCCGATCACCCACTCCTTGTTCTTCTCCGCCTGGCGGAAGCTCTGGATGAGCGCCGCCTCGCTACCGGCATAGACGACTTCGAAGTCAAGCTTGAGGTTCTCGATCAGAGCTTCGTCGTTGGTGACGAAGGACGGGTCACCGTCAAGCAGCTGGCCCTTGTCTCCGGTTTCAGCCGTTGCGAACTCGCTGGCGTACTTGTTGAGGTTGTTCCAGTCGGTGATGTCGGGGTTCTCCTCGGCCAGCCATGGCGGGACATACCAGCCGATGATGCCGATGTTGCCGTTCTCGCCGGCATTGACGGCTGTGCCCTGCTGGTCGATGTACTTCTTCTTGAGGTCGTCGTGGCCCCAGTTTTCGATCACGACGTCGACGTCTCCAGTGCCGAATCCTTGCCAGGCGACCTCCTCCTTGAGGTCCTTGTAGGTGACCTCGCACCCGAGTTTGGTCGACGCCACCTCGCCCACGACGTAGGCGGACGCCTCGAAGCCGACCCAGGGGTTGATCGCCACGTTGAACGCGCCACAGTCTGTGGCTGCACTTCCCCCATCGGAGCCGCCACTACTGATGTCGTCACTGCCGCAGGCGGCGAGTGCTAGGGCTCCAGCGGCTGCCAGCACCACCAGTTGTCCAGCCCGTCTACTTGGTATTCGCACTATCTCTCCTTCTTTCGGGCCGCGCAGGTGCGGCGTGGGTCAGGCATTCTCGGCGCGTCCGTAGCGCGCCGCAGTGTGGACGGTGATGCGGTCGAGCAGTACTCCGAGGGCGGTGATGGCGATCCCCGCTGCCAGCCCCTTGCCGAAGTCCTCGCCCTGCGAGAACCCGTTGACCACGAGGAATCCCAGCGCGCCGCCACCAACGAGCGCTCCGATGACCACCATCGAGAGCACAAAGAGCAGTCCCTGGTTGGCGGCAAGCAGCATCGAGCCCTTGGACATCGGAAGCTGAACTTTGCTGATCATCTGCCACCGGCTGGATCCAGCGGCTTCGGCTGCCTCAACCGTCGTCGGCGAGACGCTGCGGATACCGTCTGCGGTGATCTTGATCGCCGCAGGAGCGGCGTAGAGCACCGCTGCCGCCATGGCCAGGAAGGCACCGGGCGGGAACAGCGCCACGGCGGGAATGAGATACACCAGTGCGGGCATCGTCTGCAGGAAGTCCAGGATCGGCCGGATTGCGGTGTCAGCCCGCCGGCTGCGCCCCATCCAGACTCCGATGCCCACGCCGATGACCATCACGATCAACGTCGCCACGAGCACCATGGCCAAGGTGACCATGGTGTCGTTCCACAACCCGACGCCGAAGATGAGGACCAGGCAAATGGCCGTGGGTAGGAGCGCACCACCGGCTTTCAGAACCACTCCCGCGATCAGTAGCAAGGTGATTCCCACCCAGACAGCGAGCGTTGCTTCCTCGAGATTTCCACTCGCCCACAGACCCGCGGTGAGCACTGCAGCCGCGCAAAGGGCCACCGGAGCGATGGTCCGTCTTCCGTGCACGGAGCCAACCCCCCCAAGAATGATCGCGATCGCGAGAATCACTGTCGAAACCAGCCACCAGGGGCTGTTCGCGAGCAGGTCGGTGAGTGGCCTCAGCAGCCAGATCGTCACCGTGTCGTTGATCCAGGACGTGACGACGCGGAAGTTGTCAGTGACCCACGTGACCCATTCGTTGACGCGGAGGGCAATCCGTTGTCCGATATCTGATTCTGGGAACTGCGCCCAGGACAGTCGGGTGCGGGACAGGTAGACGGCGACGAGCACGACGACTCCGCCGGCCGCGAGGAATGCTCGGTGGCGTCTTGGGTCTCTACCTTTGCGGGAACCAGCGGCTGAACGCTCGCCGGATGCGGAAAGGGTGCGGTCCAAGATGATGGCAAGCGTCACGACGCACAGCCCAGCCACCAGGGCCACGCCGACGTTGAGGGACCCCAGGGCCCGCACGATGGGCTTGCCGAGACCTGGGCCGTCGATGAATGCCGCGATTGTGGCCATCGACAGTGCCGCCATGATCGTCTGGTTCAACCCGACGATGATGGTGCGTCTCGACATCGGGAGCTGCACTTTGGTGAGGAGCTGTCGTGACGTGGATCCCAGAGCCGTGGTTGCCTCAACGGTGGTCGGTGAGACAGTGCGCAGGCCATGGGCGGAGATGCGAACGAGTGGTGGCAGCGCGTACATCAAGGTCACTACGACCGCGCCCGAACTGCCGATCCCGAACAACAGGGCCAACGGCGCCAGGTAGGCGATTGCCGGCATGGTCTGCAGCAGGTCTAGTAACGGTGTGATCGCAGCCGTCGCACGACGGCTGCGGGACATCCAGATCCCAAGCGGTAGTCCGATGATGATGCAAAGAAAGACGGCAACTCCGACGATGATCAGCGTGTCGATGCTGTCTTCCCAGTAGCCGAGGAAGCCGACGATCAGCATGCCGATGGTTGCGGCGACCGCCATGCGTATCCCGGCCATTGCGTAGGCCACCCATGCAGCTAGGGCAACAATTCCGGCCCACCCGATCTCCGGGACGGGCCGGGGAAACTCAGGGGTGCTGAACAGGCGCTGCAGCGTCTCCACGACAGCCCGGAGTCCTTCGGTGACCCAATCCAGCGGCCAGAACAGCGGATTACCCTCGAACTTCGCCTGCTCAACGCTGTCGCGGAGATCGGTGAGCCATTGCTGGAAGTCTGTGCTCTGGGCGACCGGCAGATCCAGCGTGCCCCTGCCCTGTAGCCACGTGCCAACGATCACCCAGGTACTCAGGACGATGAGCAGGGCCCACAACCGGCGTCGATCGGCCTTCGGCTCTGGCACCTCCTGTTCAGTCGGCGGGTGGTCGATCTCCGCCAAGGTGATGGTCATGAGTCGGAGTCGTTGTCGGCCTCAGCGACGACGACGCGGAGCAGGTCGTCCTGGTCGACCACCCCGACTAGACGGTCGCCGTCCATCACTCTGATGGGGTCGGTTGCATCGACGATCTCTCTCGCGGCGGAGCGTACGACGGTGCTGGAGGGAAGCGCCGGTCCGTTCATCGACTCACCTGGACGCGCATCGCGCATCACCCAGCTCAAGGTCAGGACGTGCGAACGTGGGATCTCACTCACGAAGTCCCGGACGTAGTCGTCGGCCGGAGCTCCGACGACCTCGGCCGGGGTGCCCATCTGCACCAAGGCCCCATCCCGCATGATCAGGATTCGGTCGCCCAGCTTGAGGGCTTCCTGCAGGTCGTGGGTGATGAAGACCATGGTCTTGCCCACCTCGTGGTGCAGCCTGATGACTTCGTTCTGCATGTCGCGGCGGATGAGCGGATCGAGCGCCGAGAACGGCTCATCGAACAGCAGCACCGACGGGTCAACAGCCAGTGCCCGGGCGAGTCCGACCCGCTGCTGCATCCCTCCGGACAACTCATCCGGGTACGAGTTCTCGTATCCGGTGAGTCCTACCAGGTCGATGAACTCCTTTGCCTTGGCCCGTCGTTCGCCCTTGCCATCGCCACGGACTTCGAGGCCGTAAGCGACGTTGTCGACAACCTTTCGGTGCGGGAGCAGGCCGAAGTGCTGGAACACCATGGATACGTGATGTCTGCGCAAATCACGCAGGCGTGACTCGGACATCGACATCACGTCTTCGCCGTTGATCAGGACGTTTCCCGCGGTGGGCTCGATCAGCCTGGTCAGACAGCGGACCAATGTTGACTTCCCGGATCCGGATAGCCCCATGACGACGAAGACTTCACCAGGGCTGACATCGAAGCCGACGTCTTGCACAGCCGTGGTACATCCCGTCTTGTCCATCAGTTCTGCTCGGGACAGGTTGGCGTCAGGTGACCCCACGATCCGCTCCGGGTTCGGCCCGAACACCTTCCAGAGAGAGCGCACGCTGAGTGCGGCGTTGTCGCCCGCCGCAGTTGCTTCCGGCGATTTTTCGACGTCGAGGCTCATCCAGCTGCTCCTTGTTGTTCCCCGGATTGGTTCCGGGGGTCACCAGATGGGTAGAGGGGGGTGCCTTCGTCGTGCCGATAGAAGGGCGCATCGGAAGGAGCAAGCGGGGTGTTGCCGATGATCAGGTCTGCGGCCTTCTCGGCGAGCATCATCACCGGGGCGTAGATGTTTCCGTTGGTGACATAGGGGAAGGAGCTGGCATCGACGACTCGCAAACCTTCAACGTCATGGACGTTCATCGTTGCGGGGTCGAGTACTGCGTCGTCATCGACGCCCATCTTGGCGGTGCACGACGGGTGCAGCGCCGTTTCGGCATCGTTGCGCACCCACTCGAGGATCTCGTCGTCCGACTCGACCGAAGGTCCAGGTGACAGCTCACCGTCGTTGAACGGTTCGAAAGCGGCCTGCGTCAGGATGTCGCGTGCCACGTGTACGGCCTCGGTCCACTCGCGGCGGTCCTGGTCGGTCGACAAGTAGTTGAACTGCATCGAGGGGTGCTCGAGCGGGTCGGTGGAGCGGATCTTCACCCACCCTCGCGCGTCTGAGTACATCGGGCCGATGTGCACCTGGTAGCCGTGACCCTTGGTAGGCGACGTGCCGTCGTACCTGATTGCGATGGGCAGGAAGTGGAACATCAGGTTGGGGTAGGAGACATCGTCGTTGCTGCGTGCGAAGCCGCCACCTTCGAAGTGGTTGGTGGCTCCGAGACCCTTGCGCTGGAAGAGCCACTGGGCGCCGATGCCAGGGCGCTTCCACCAGGCCAGCCCTGGAGCGATCGAGACCGGAAGCTTGCTGGCGTACTGGATGTAGACCTCGAGGTGGTCCTGCAGGTTCGCGCCGACGCCTGGTAGGTCTGCGACCACGTCGATGCCGAGCGACTGCAGGTGAGCGGCATCGCCGACACCTGACAGCTGCATGAGCTGCGGTGTGTTGATGGCGCCACCGCACAGGATGACCTCGCCCGCCTGCACCGAGCGCTTCATGCGTCCGGCGCGGAGATACTCGACACCGACTGCTCGCTTGCCCTCGAAGACCACCTTCGTGGCATGGGCGAGCGTCTCGACGTCAAGGTTCTTGCGATCCATGACCGGGTGGAGGTAGGCGCGGGCGGCGCTGAGCCTGCGTCCCTTGTGGATGTTGCGGTCGAACCGGGCAAACCCTTCCTGCCGGTAGCCGTTGACGTCGTCGGTGAGGGGGTAGCCGGCCTGCTGTGCCGCCTCGAAGAAGGCGCCGAAGAGAGGGTTGGTTGCCGGTCCGCGTTCCAGCACCAGCGGACCACTGCCGCCGCGCCACTCGTCGGCTCCGGCGAGGCAGGTCTCCATGCGCTTGAAATAGGGCAGGCAGTGGGCGAAGTCCCAGTTCTCCATGCCCTTGTCGGCGCCCCAGCGTTCGTAGTCCATGGGGTTTCCGCGCTGGAAGATCATGCCGTTGATGCTGCTGGAGCCCCCAAGAACCTTCCCGCGCGCGTGGAAGATGCGTCGGTTGTTCATGTAGGGCTCTGGGTCGGTCTCGTAGCGCCAGTCGTAGAGACGACTACCGATCGGGAAGGGCAGTGCGGCTGGCATGTGGATGAACGGGTCCCAGATGAAGTCGGGACGCCCGGCCTCCAGCACCAGTACCGAAGTGCCGGGGTCGGCGCTCAACCGGTTCGCGAGGGCAGACCCGGCTGACCCACCACCGACGATGACGATGTCGTAGCGGTCGTCGCTCATGGGGTGGCTCCCGAGTTTGAGGGGCTGAGGGTCATTTGGCGCCGAACCAGTGTTGCGGAGCCGGCGCGATGTTCCGCCAGATGTGCTTGGTCTCGCGGTACTCGGCTAGCCCGTGGTGGCCCAGCTCGCGCCCGAATCCGGACTGCTTGTATCCACCCCACTCGGCCTGCGGCACGTACGGGTGGAAGTCGTTGATCCACACCGTGCCCGCGCGTAGACCTGCGGCCACCCGGTCTGCCTTGGCCGCGTCCGACGTCCACACGGCACCAGCGAGCCCGTAGTCGGTGTCGTTGGCCAGGCGCAGCGCCTCGGCTTCGTCGGTGAAGGTTTCGACCGTGAGGACGGGACCGAAGGACTCTTCGCGCACCACCCGCATGTCGGGTGTGCATCGGTCGAACACGGTGGGCAGGTAGTAGTAGCCGTTGGCCAGATCTGCATCGTCCGGTCGTTGGCCGCCGCAGCGCAGTTCGGCGCCCTCGGCGACTCCTGCTGCGACGTACGCCTCAACTTTGGCTCGGTGCCCCTCGGAGGTCAGAGGGCCGGTTTCGGCCGCCTTGTCGAACGGTCCACCGAGGCGGATTTCTTGGGCTCTTCGGACGACCTCGTCGACGAAGGCGTCATGGATCGACTCCTCGATGAGCAGTCGGGCACCGGCGGAGCACACTTGACCGGAGTGCAGGAAGACCGCAGTCAGTGCCATGTCGAGCGCGGCGTCCCAGTCGGCGTCCGCGAAGACGATGTTCGGGTTCTTGCCTCCGAGCTCGAGGGCCACCCGCTTCACGGTCGGGGCAGCTGACGCCATGATCAGGCGACCGGTGACGAGTCCGCCGGTGAACGACACGAGATCGACATCGGGATGCGACGAGAGCAGAGCTCCGACGTTTGGCCCCGTCCCCAGCACGAGGTTGGCAACACCGGCCGGCAGCCCAGCGGCCTCGAGCTCGCGCATCAGCAGGATGGCCGTGGAAGGCGTCAGCTCGCTGGGCTTGAGCACGAAGGTGTTGCCGGCGGCGAGAGCCGGCGCCACCTTCCATGACGTCTGCAGGAGCGGGTAGTTCCAAGGCGTGATCAGCCCGCAGACCCCCACGGGCTCGTGCACGACGCGGCTCTCGACGTCGGGTCGGTCGACGTCGATGTCGCGATCGTCGTCCTCGGCCGCGAGCTTGGCGTAGTAGCGGAACACAGCCGTGACGTCGGCGAGGTCGTATTCAGCCTCGACCAGGCGTTTTCCGGTATCGAGTGCCTCAGCGCGAGCGAACTCGTCGCGGTGTCGCTCGAGGGCGTCAGCCACCCGGTCGAGCAGCGCGCCGCGCTCGGCTGGAGGGGTCGAGGCCCATGGCCCATCATCGAACGCCGTGCGGGCGGCCTCGATCGCCGCCTCGGTGTCTTCACTCGCGCCCTCGTCGACGGTGGCGACCAGTGAGCCGTCCGCCGGACAGCGAATCTCGCGGGTGTTTCCGTCACGCGCGCTGGTCCAGATTCCACCAATGAAGAAGTCAGGCACTCGGTTCCTCTCGGCCGCGGGTGCCCTCACCTTGCTGCGACCGCGTCCCGGCGTCAAGGGAACGTTGCAGGGACGTGACGTTGGTTCCACGCTTAGACCTGTGGTCAGACCAGCCCCTAGTCTGGTCAGCATGGATGACGCCCAACGAGCGCTGGCCGTTCAGTACTACAACCAGACGTGGGACCTGATCGACAAGTCAGGACGCTCGCCCGCTGACGACAGGCGGCTCCTGATGCTGGCAATGGCCAGCCGCACGCTATGGGACGACATCGGCGGCGACGAGCAGTGGATTACCGGTGATTGGCAGGTCGCTCACGTTGCTGCCCTCACCGGACACGCCAGCCTGTCGCTGGAGTTCGCTGCGGCCGCCTACGAGCGGGCGGCGAAGGCCGATGTCCCGCTGTGGCTCAAGGCATCGACCTGCGAGGGGCTGGCCAGAGCGCACGCGGCAGCTGGTCACACCGCCGAACGCGATGCATGGGTCGTCAAGGCGCGAGAACTGCTGGAACGCGTCGATGATCCTGACGACAGGGCGGTCATCGAGGGGCAGCTGGCGACGGTTGGCGACTGATCGATCGAGGGGTCATGGAGGGCTCTGACGTCGGCAAGGGAGACGACCACCATGCCTTAGGTGCGCATGAGGTCCTCCTCCTGCTGGGCACCGACCCACAGGCTGGGCTCAGCCACGCTGAAGCTGGGCGCCGACTCGATCAGTACGGCGTCAACCGACTGCCTTCGGGAGCAAGCGCAGGCTGGCTGAGACGTCTTGCGCGGCAGTTCCACAACCCCCTGATCTACGTCTTGCTGGTGGCCGGTGCTGTTACGACGGTCCTGGGAGACATCGTCGAGGCGGTGGTGATCTTCGGCGTGGTGGCTGTCAACGCCTCGGTGGGCCTGCTGCAGGAGTCGAAGGCCGAGGCGGCCCTGGACGCCTTGCGCGACATGGTGAGAACCACGGCGCGAGTCAGGCGAGATGGTCAGACGTCTGTCGTCGACTCCGAAGAGCTGGTGCCTGGCGACCTGGTCGAGGTTGCTGCGGGAGACAAGGTGCCGGCCGACGTCAGGCTCATCGTGGAGACCGACATCGAGGCCGATGAGTCGATGCTCACCGGGGAGTCGGAGCCGGTGGTCAAGGATGAGGTCACCCTGCAGAGCGCGACCGTGGTCGCAGATCGTCGAAACATGCTCTACTCCGGAACGCTGGTCACCCGCGGCTCGGGTGAGGGGGTAGTGGTGGCGACGGGGGGCTCGACCGAGCTCGGTCAGATCCATCGACTGGTCGGTGAGGTTGATCCGCTGGCGACACCTCTGACCCGCCGTCTCTCTCGAGTTCAGCAAGATCCTGACCGTCATCATCCTCGCCCTCGCTGGGGTGACCTTCGGCATCGGCGTGTGGCGAGGCGAGCCGTGGCCCGAGATGTTCAATGCCGCCGTGGCTCTCGCCGTGGGGGCGATTCCTGAGGGGCTGCCCGCCGCCGTCACGATCACGTTGGCGATCGGGGTTGGGCGAATGGCGCGACGCCGGGCGGTGGTCCGCCGGCTTCCGGCTGTCGAGACCTTGGGAAGCACGACGGTCATCTGCACCGACAAGACCGGGACGCTCACTGAGAACGTCATGACCGTGGTCGAGGTGTGGACGCCGCTGGTCATTACCGGTGGACGGCGGTCGGCTACGCCGAGGGCGGCGCAATCCCTGACGGCGCGCGGGCACGAGGTGTCGCGTGGGCAACCCAGTTCTGCGGTCGCTGGTCGAGGCGGGGGTGCTGTGCAGCGACGCCCATGTCACGGAAGCCGAAGCGCGGCACGTGGTGGGCGATCCGACCGAGGCCGCGCTGGTCGTGCTCGCGGAGAAAGCCGGACGACGACCCCGCGCTGCTTCGGGCGCCCTGGGCGCGGATGGAGGAGGTCCCGTTCAGCTCGGAGGAGCAGTGCATGCGGGTCCGGTGCGGCCACGGAGGAGCGACCGCGTGATCGTCAAGGGGGCCGTCGAGCGCATCATCGGCCTCTGCGACCGCCAGCTGGCTCGGGGCGGGAACCGGAGCCACTCGACGAGGACAGTTCTGCGGGCGGCCGAGGACATGGCCGCCAGCGGGCTGCGGGTCCTGGCGATCGCCGAGCGGCGATGGCACGTCCGAGCGAGCACTGGCGAGACGGACACCAGTTGGCGTTCGCTCGGGCTGGTGGCCATGCACGACCCGCCGCGTCCCGCGGCGATCAGCCGTCGCGGCATGTCACGCGGCCGGCATCGACCGTGAAGATGATCACCGGTGATCACGCGTGCCACGGCCAGCGCCATCGCGCGTCCGGTCGGGGTCGTGCATCGGAACGCGCCGATCCACCGGACCGTCATGATCCGGCGACGAGCTGGCGCGCTCCCGGACGCCGAGCTCGCCGAGCGCGTGGACCAGGCCGACGTCTTCGCGCGGGTGTCACCGGAGCAGAAGCTGCGACTGGTCGATGCGCTTCAGGCAGCGCCACCACGTCGTGGCGATGACCGGTGACGGCGTCAACGACGCCCCGGCCCTGCGGCAGGCCGACATCGGTGTGGCCATGGGCCACGGGGGCACCGAGGTCGCGAAGGAAGCGTCCGACATGGTGCTCGACCGACGACGACTTCGCCACGCATCGAGGCGGCCGTCGAGGAGGGCCGCGGCGTCTTCGACAACCTGACCAAGTTCATCGTCTGGACGCTGCCGACCAACATGGGCGAGGGGCTGGTCGTCCTCGCGGCGATCCTGCTCGGCGCGACGCTGCCGATCCTCCCGGTGCAGATTCTCTGGATCAACATGACGACGGCCGTGGCGCTCGGGTCTGATGCTGGCGTTCGAGCCGAAGGAGGCCGGCATCATGACCCGGCCACCGCGCGACCCGCACGCACCGCTGCTCAGCCGGCTCTGGTGGATACGGATCCTGCTCGTGTCCGCGGTGCTGGTCGGCCGGGTCGTGGTGGGTCTTCCACTGGGAGCTCGCCGATGGCTCCTCCGTCGCAGCGTGGCGCGAACCGCCGCCGTCAACCTCTTCGTGGTGGTCGAGGCCTTCTACCTGTTCAACTGCCGCAGCCTGAACGCGTCGGTCTGGGCATCGGGTGGCTCAGCAACCGGTGGGTCATTGGCGGCATCGCCGTCCAGGTCGTCGGCCAGCTGGCCCTCACCTACCTCCCGGTGATGCACACCGCTCTTCGACACCGCTCCCGTTGGACGCCGCGACGTGGCTGCGGATCCTCGCCATCGGCCTGCTGTCCTGGGTGGTGGTGACCATCGACAAGCGGCTCCACCGCCACCGGTTCTGAGCGGCGGTGCCGCTAGTGGGACTCGAGGGCCTCTCTCATGGCCAGAAGCTTGGTCTGCGACTCGGCGAGCTCCTCGGGCGGAGACGGAACCGGCGACGATTCCGCATCCGGCGAACATCCGCAGGCGTGCGCGGGTCGGCGGGGTCGATCTGGGCGCACCGCAGCGCGATGCCGAACGCTCCGTCACCGCGGGCGTCGATCCAGCCGACGGGTCCGGCGTAGCGTCCGCGGTCCATGCCCTCGAGCTCGCGGATCACGGCGCGGGCACGTCCGGTGGGTGTTCCACAGACCGCTGCCGTGGGGTGCAGGGCAGCAGCCAGGTCGAGGGCGGTCTCGCCGTTGGCCAGACGGCCGGTGATGTCGGTCTGCAGGTGCTGGACGTTGGCGAGACGCACGACCTCCGGGGCGCGCGGGACGACGAGGTCGGAGCAGAACGGTCCGAGGGAGTCGGCGCACGGAGCGGACCGCGTAGCTCGTGCTCGACGCGGTCCTTGTCGGACGCCAGCAGCTCGGCTGCGTGCTCGGCGTCGACGACCGCGTCGCCGACTGCGTCGGGGTGGTGCCGGCCAGCACCCGTGACACGACGTGGTCGCCCGGTGCGCCGGACGAGCAGCTCGGGGGTCGCACCGATCAGGCCGTCGACGGCGAAGGTCCAGCAGCTGGGGTAGGCACGCGCGAGAGGGGACCGAGCAGCGCGCGCGGGTCGATCGCGTTCTGCGTGCTGGCCACCAGGTCGCGCGCAAGGACCACCTTGTCGAGGGCGCCAGCGGCGATCGTTCCGACCGCGGCCTCGACGGCGCGCTCGTAGCCGGCCGACGTCACGCTGCCGTCGCTGTAGCGGACCTGCCCGGCCGGCCTGATGGGCCTGGCGTCGGGAAGTGCAGCGTCGGCGTCACCGATCGTGGTCACCCAGGAGGCGCCGTCGCGGCGTCCGACGATGACGCTGGGGACGATGACGATCGACGTGCCCGGGCCGTCATCGAAGGTGAACGAGGCAAACGCCACCGGGCCAGACCCCGGCACATGCACCTGGTCGTCGATCTCGAGCGACGCGCAGAGCTCCTTCCACCAGCGAGCCGCCTGGGCGAAGCGGTCGGGGCCGGAGACGGTGAGTCTGGCTGCCTCGCCCCAGGCGGCGAAACCGTCGGTTCCTCGTCGTCCACGTCACGACCTGGCTCGTCGGGGAGGGTGTCGAGGAGTGGGCCGGGGTCGGCGACCGGCACTGAGCGCGCAAGGGTGCGGGTACGCGCGGTGGTGCTCACGAGGTCAATAGCCTAAGGCTGAACGGCACCGGCGTCGCATCGACGGGACCCAAGGCGTGACCCGGAACCGGCGCCTGGGGCATCACGGTGCAGACTTCGGGTGTGACTCGCGCCCAGTTGGACAAGCAGCCGTTCGACGTTGCGCGCATGTTCGATGACGTCGCCGCCAAGTACGACGTCACCAACGACATCCTCTCGCTGGGGCAGGACCGTCGGTGGCGGCAGGCGGTCGTCGAGGCGCTGGATCCGCAGGCGGGCGAGCGGATCCTCGACCTGGCGGCGGGGACGGGCACGTCGTCCGAGCCACTCGGCAGGCGGGGAGCGTTCGTCGTCCCGTGCGACTTCTCGCAGGGCATGCTGGCGGTGGGGAAGGAGCGCCGTCCAGAGCTGGCCTTCGTGGCCGGTGACGGGTTGCAGCTGCCGTTCGCTGACGCCAGCTTCGACGGGGTCACGATCTCGTTCGGGCTGCGGAACCTGCACGACACCGGGGCCGGGCTCGCCGAGCTGTTGCGCGTGACGCGTCCGGGCGGGCGGATCGTCGTGTGCGAGTTCAGCCAGCCGGTATGGGGCCCATTTCGCACGGTCTACAGCGAGTACCTGATGCGCGCCCTGCCCCCCACGGCCCGGGCGGTGTCCAGCAACCCTGAGGCGTACGTGTACCTGGCGGAGTCGATCAGGGCCTGGCCCGACCAACCGCACCTGGCTGCGCTCATGCAGCAAGCAGGGTGGTCGTCGGTCGCCTGGCGCAACCTCTCCGGGGGCATCGTGGCCCTGCACCGCGGATTCGCCGCCTAACCCCTGCGGCCCCCCACACCACATTTCGGGGCCATGACACACCCGTTCGGAAAGACCGAACTATCAGCGTCATCATCGATCCACAGATCTCTTCAGGGCGACGGGTGGGTGGGGCTGCGGCTCGAAATGACCGAACCGGTGTGTCATGGCCCCGACAACTGGGGTGGGAACGGGTAGCCGTGGGGTCGCTGTCCATTGTCGGAAATCCGTGGAGGGCAATACACTGGTGTTCGCTCGTGAATGCATTCACAAAGTCGATCATCCCGCCGATCACACCTGTCTCCTGAGGACGCCGCGTGCCACTCCCCACTAGCGACCGCAGCGCCGACGTCATCGTCGTCGGCGCCGGCCCCGCCGGCTCCACCACTGCCTACCACCTCGCGCAGGCCGGTCTTGACGTCCTTCTGCTCGAGAAGACGGCCTTCCCACGCGAGAAGGTCTGCGGCGACGGTTTCACTCCGCGTGCCGTCAAGCAGATCCTCGCCATGGGGATCGACCCCGACCCGGCCGACGGGTGGATCCGCAACCAAGGCCTGCGGATCATCGGTGGCGGCATGCGCCTTGAGCTGCCCTGGCCAGATCTGGCGTCTTTTCCCGACTACGGCTTGGTCCGCACCCGCGAGGACTTCGACGAGATCTTGGCCCGGCAGGCCCAGAAGGCGGGCGCACGACTGCACGAGCGCACGGCTGTCACTGGCCCCGTGCTGGACGCCCTCGGCCGCATCGTGGGCGTCTCGGCCCGCACCTCGAACGCCGACGGAAGCAGGGGCGACGAGCTCGAGTTCCGGGCGCCCCTGGTCGTCGCGGCCGACGGCAACTCCACCCGGCTGTCGCTCGCGATGGGCCTCCGCAAGAGGGACGACCGCCCCATGGGTGTGGCCGTCCGCACCTACTACACCAGCCCGCGCACCAACGACGACTGGCTCGAGTCGTGGCTCGAGCTGTGGGACGGCGACCGGTTGCTCCCCGGCTACGGGTGGATCTTCGGCGTCGGCGACGGCACCGTGAACGCCGGGCTCGGCATCCTCAACTCCTCCACCGCGTTCGGAAAGGTCGACTACAAGGACCTGCTGCGCAGGTGGCTCGACACCACTCCCGAGGAGTGGGGCTTCCGCGAAGAGAACCGCACGCAGCCGATCCGTGGCGCCGCACTACCCATGGGCTTCAACCGGACGCCGCACTACACCCGCGGTCTCGTGCTGGTCGGCGACGCCGGCGGCATGGTCAACCCCTTCAACGGCGAGGGCATCGCCTACGCCATGGAGTCCGGTGCCATGGCCGCCGAGACGATCGTGCAGGCGCTCGGACGCCCCACCGACGATGCCCGTGAACGCGCGCTCGAGGCCTACCCTGCGGCGCTGAAGGACGCCTACGGCGGCTACTACACGCTGGGCCGGGTGTTCGTGAAGATGATCGGCAACCCGAACGTCATGAAGCTCGCCACGCGCCATGGGCTCCCACATCCGGTGCTGATGCGGTTCACCCTGAAACTGCTGGCAAACCTCACCGATCCTCGCGACGGCGATGCGATGGACAAGGTGATCAACGCCATGACGAAGGTTGCTCCGGCCGCGTGACAGGCGCTCACCACCCCACCCGGGGACACGTCAGCCGCCGCCGCCCTAGGATGAACGGCGGTCCGCGGCCTACGTCTGGGGTCGACGCTGGATCCGAAGGGAGTAGCGCGCTGTGAATCCGATCGTTCCGATCCTGTTTCTTGGCCTCCTGGCCTTTGGTTTCGCAGCCTTCTCGATCGTGGCCGGGTCGCTGTCTGGCCCCAAGCGCTACAGCCGCGTCAAGCTCGATTCCTATGAATGCGGGATCGAGCCGACGCCGCAGCCCATCGGGGGCGGCCGGTTTCCCGTCAAGTACTTCCTGACCGCGATGCTCTTCATCCTGTTCGACATCGAGATCGTCTTCCTCTACCCGTGGGCGGTCGCTTTCGACCAGCTGGCGATCTTCGGACTTATCGAGATGCTCCTGTTCATCCTGACGCTCGGCGTTGCGTTCGGCTACGTGTGGCGACGCGGGGGGCTCGAATGGGACTAGCACCTCGCACTGAACTGGCGCAAGGTCGACCTCACAGCGAGAGGCACCACCATGGGTCTTGAGGAACAGCTTCCGAGTGGGTTCATGCTCACAACGGTCGAGAAGTTCGCCGGGTGGGCCCGGTCCGGCTCACTGTGGCCTGCCACTTTCGGGCTGGCCTGCTGTGCGATCGAGATGATGGCTACCGGCGCCGGACGCTACGACTTGGCTCGCTTCGGCATGGAGGTATTCCGGGCCTCACCGCGTCAGGCAGACCTGATGATTGTGGCCGGCCGCGTCAGCCAGAAGATGGCTCCGGTTCTGCGCCAGATCTACGACCAGATGGCTGAACCCAAATGGGTCATCTCCATGGGCGCCTGCGCATCCAGCGGCGGCATGTTCAACAACTACGCGATCGTGCAGGGTGTCGACCACATCGTTCCGGTCGACATCTACCTCCCTGGCTGCCCACCGCGCCCCGAGCAGCTGATGGATGCCATCTTGAAGCTCCACGAGCAGATCAAGAACGAGAAGCTCGGAGCGCAACGGGTCGAGTGGCAGCGCGAGCTCGAGGCGTCAGCACTCACAGCCGTTCCCACCAGCGACATGAAGGGTCTGCTCCGGTGAGTGAGCACGAGACCACGCCAGAGGTCGTCCCGGCCGGTACGCCCACGATTGATGTCGTCGATGTCCGGTCCGGCATGTTCGGTGCCGGTGATGGCGGCGATACCTCGGGGTTCGGCGGCCTGGTGCGCACCGTGTCTGTGGCGCCCGCTGCGAGTCGTCCCTACGGAGGGTGGTTCGACGAGGTGGCAGACGCGCTCGAGCGCGCCTACCCGCAGTTCGCCGAGGCGATCGAGAAGGTCGTCGTCGAGTTCGGCGAGATCACCTTGCACATCCGCCGTCAGCACCTCCGCGAGGTCGCACAGGTGCTGCGCGATGACGCCGCCCTGCGCTTTGAGATGTGCATGGGCGTCAGCGGAGTGCACTGGCCGGGTGACACGGGCCGTGAGCTGCACGCCGTGTACCCGTTGCTGTCGTACACGCACAACAGGCGCATCAAGCTCGAGGTCTCCTGCCCCGACTCAGATCCGCATATCCCCTCGCTTTACGAGGTCTACCCCACCAACGACTGGCACGAGCGCGAGACGTACGACTTCTTTGGCATCATCTTCGACGGGCACCCGTCGTTGAGCCGCGTGCTGATGCCTGACGACTGGCCTGGCCACCCTCAGCGCAAGGACTACGCGCTCGGAGGAATCCCGGTCGAGTACAAGGGCGCCGAGATCGCACCGCCGAACGAGCGGAGGCACTACTCCTGATGACCACCACCGGCCCTTACGAGACCCAGGACGTCAAGGACACCGACGGTGCCGACCCGTACGCCGAGTCCCGCACCACCACCGAAGGTCGCGTCTACACCGTGAGCGGCGGTGACTGGGATGCCTTCGCCGCTGAAGCGGCCGAGATGGCCGAGGGATCGCTGGTCGTCAACATGGGGCCCCAGCACCCGTCCACACACGGAGTGCTCCGACTGATCCTGCAGATCGAGGGCGAGACGGTCACCGACGCCCGCTGCGGCGTCGGCTACCTGCACACCGGCATCGAGAAGAACCTCGAGTTCCGTACCTGGACGCAGGGCGTCACGTTCGTGACACGCATGGACTACCTGTCACCGTTCTATAACGAGACCGCCTACTGCATGGGCGTCGAGCGGCTACTGGGCATCACCGACGAAGTGCCAGAGCGTGCGCGCCTGATCCGGATCTTGATGATGGAGCTCAACCGCATCTCGTCCCACCTGGTCGCAATTGCGACCGGCGGCATGGAGATCGGGGCGCTCACGGTCATGACCATCGGGTTCCGCGAACGTGAGCTGGTGCTCGACCTCTTCGAGCTCATCACAGGCTTGCGTCTCAACCACGCCTACATCCGCCCAGGCGGTGTTGCCAACGACCTCCCAGTCGATGGCATCGAAAAGATCCGTGACTTCCACACCTTGATGAGCAAGCGGGTCTTCGACTACATCAAGCTCTGCAACGAGAACCCCATCTTCAAGGGGCGCCTCGTCGACGTCGGCTACCTCGACCTCGCCGGGTGCATGGCGTTGGGCATCACAGGTCCGATTCTCCGGTCAACCGGTCTGCCGTGGGACCTTCGCAAGACCCAGCCCTACCTCGGCTACGACGAGTTCGAGTTCGACGTGCCCACGTGGGACACCTGCGACTCCTACGGCCGGTTCCGCATCAGGCTCGACGAGATGGTCGAGTCGTTGCGCATCGTCCAGCAGGTCGCCGACCGGCTGGAGGAAGCCGGCCCCGGCCCGATCATGGTCGACGACCCGAAGATCGCCTGGCCTGCGCAGCTGTCGATCGGCAGCGATGGACAGGGCAACAGCAGAGCCCACATCAACAAGATCATGAACGAGTCGATGGAGGCTCTTATCCATCACTTCAAGCTGGTCACCGAGGGGTTCTCCGTCCCCGCGGGGCAGGTCTATTCGGCGGTCGAGTCACCGCGAGGTGAGCTCGGTGTGTCCCTGGCGAGCGACGGCGGAACCAGGCCCTACCGCGTTCACTACCGCGATCCGTCGTTCACCAACCTTCAAGCGGTCGGCGCCATGTGTGAGGGCGCACAGATCGCTGACGTCGTCGCCGCCGTCGCCTCGATCGACCCCGTCATGGGCGGCGTGGACCGCTGATTCCGACTCACGAACTCCAAGAGGACACCCATGGCCATCGCTGAGAACACCAGGGCGCAGATGCGCGAGGTGCTCGATTGCTATCCCCGCAAACGGTCGGCCCTCATGCCACTGCTGCACCTGGTGCAGGCCGACGATGGGTACGTCAGCCCTGAGGGGCTGACTCTGGTCGCCGAGATGGCAGAGCTCAGTGAGGCTGAAGTCACCGCGGTCTCGACCTTCTACACGATGTACCTCAAGCGTGGTGGCGGGCGCGTGCGAGTCGGTGTCTGCATCAACTCACTGTGTGCCGTGCTCGGTGGCGACGAGATATGGGAAGCCATGGTCGACCACTGTGGCGTAGGCAACAACCAGACGACTGACGACGGCGCCGTCACTCTCGAACGCATCGAGTGTCAGGCGGCCTGCACCCATGCCCCGGTGATGACGGCCAACTGGGAGTTCCTCGATGACATGACTGTTGCCAAGGCCAAGCAGGTCGTCGATGATGCGCGCGCCGGCCGACCGATCACGAGCACGCGGGGTCCCGTTGTCCGAAGTTTTGCAGACGCCGAGCGAACGATCGCCGGCGTCGATGACCAGCTCGCCTCAGAGGGTGACCACCGTGACGATCGGATGCTCGCTGG
>CAVPLY010000019.1:0-54871 GCA_963706045.1 uncultured Actinomycetota bacterium
GCTGCCGCCGCGAGACGGTGAGTCCTCGGAGTCTCACAGGAGTCTCACGGGGAGTGGCTGAAGCCCACCTTGGCGTGCGAACCGTCACACAACGGCTTGTTCGCGGAGGCGCCGCACCGACACAAAGTGAGGCGGTTTCTTGGCTCAAGGGTGACTCCGTCTGAACGTTCCACGGTGACGCCCCCAGTCACGAGCAGCGGGCCGTCGGGCACGAGGAAAACTTCCGTCGGCAGGGTGGGCTCGACATCGGATCCTTCGAGGGTCAGGGTCAGAGCGCCGGATGGGCAGTGAGCGGCCATGGCGGCGAGCTGTGCGCGCCCTGCGGTGTCCAGGTCGTCTCGTGAGGACAGTTTCCAGGCGTTGGTGAGTTTCGTGCCACAGAATCCCGCGTGGGCGCAGACGCTTCGGTCGTCGGCTAGCTCGGTCTTGTCGTCGCCATAGGTCTTTGCCCGGGTAGAGCGGGCATCTGGACTCGCGGCATCTTCGGCCGAGAACTCCACGCGTCGGTGACTGCCGTCGCAGAAGGGTTTGTTGCCCGAGTTGCCGCATCGACAGAGCCAGTACTCCTTGTCTGCGTCCGCGACTACCTCACCCTCAGCCCAGGTGATCGGTTCGCCCTCGCCTGTCGTCACCGGGATACGCCAAGCGATTCGCCGAATGCCGCGCACCTGGTATGGGCCATTCTTTGTCGCCGTGACATGCGGAGCGGATGTGGAGAGTTCATCTGAGGCATCGGTCATACGGGGACGGTAACTCGGTGGGGCGAGTTAGGCACGTCCTGTGTCCCTTCGGCCGTTAGGCTCGATCGACGAAGACGACCAACGACGGTCAGGGGAGGGGTGGTGTGGGGATGAGCGAGGCCACGGGTAAATCCGACGTCCCATCTGTCTCGCACCGAGTCGTCACGATCCCCAACGCCCTGTCGGCACTTCGACTCCTGATGATTCCGCTCTTCATCTGGGTGGCGCTAGGCCCGGAGAACGACCTGGCTGCCTTTGGCCTGCTGGTGGTCAGCGCGGCCACAGACTGGCTGGATGGGTTCATCGCACGGCGTTTCAACATGGTGTCGCGGGTCGGACAATTTCTGGATCCGATTGCAGACCGCCTCTTTGTGGTCAGCACAATCGTGGTGCTGGCCTTGCGCGACATCGTCCCGTGGTGGCTCGTTCTCGTCCTTGTTGCTCGCGATGTTGTCCTGTTCTTCGTGCAGCTATATGTCCATCGGCGGGGCGTCGAGCCGCTCCCAGTCCACTACGTCGGAAAGGTGGCAACCGCATGTCTCATGTATGGCATGCCGTTGCTCTTCCTCACCACAGGTGACGGCGCTGTCGCCGAGGTCGCCACGCCTGTTGCCTGGGCGTTCATCGTCTGGGGCGCGGCTATCTACTGGTGGTCTGCGGTCTTGTACATCGAGCAGGCGTCAGCTGTACTTCATGGACGCAGGCTGGAGTCGAACGCGTGACGTCGCCATCGAAGGTCGAACCGGACGCCTCGCTGTCGCTGCTTGAGCGGCTGGTCGACGACGCGATGGAGCCCGGCTACCAGCAGTTCGCGGACAAGGAAGACAAACGGTCGGTGGACTGGCGACACTCGGTCGTCTTTGCCGCCGCCATAGCCGTCACAGCAGCCTTCGCGACTGCCACAGTCATGCAGGTGCGGGCGGGCGCACCTTCGGACGGCCGTACGCGCGCCGAGCTCACCGAACGTGTCGTAAGCGCGAACACTGTGGTGGAAGGTCTCGACGTTCGACTCGACGAACTTGCTGGTGAGGTGGAGAGGCTGCGTGAGTTGGCGCTCAATGGCAGCGCTTCCGACCGCGCTCTGGCAGAGGACACAGCGGCGTTGGAACGCGAGGTTGGAGTTGCACCGATGACCGGACCCGGTGTCCAGATCACCATGGCTGACGGACCGCCGGCACCCGTTGGCGATGATGGCCCAGATCTCGCACGGGTCCTGGACACCGATATCCAGCTAGTGGTCAACGGTCTGTTTGCAGCGGGGGCGGACGCCGTGGCGGTGAATGGGCAACGGATCACTGCCCTCTCGCCGATTCGATCGGCAGGTCAAGCGGTGTTGGTGGGCTTCCGGCCCCTGACGCCTCCCTACGTCATCACGGGCGTGGGAGAGGAGTCGCTCGTCGACGAGTTCGAGGCGGGAACGGCGCGTTCTGAACTTGGTCAGCTAGAGGCGTCCTACGGCATCCAGGTCGACGTCGCGGCCCAGCAAGAGGTCACCGTTCCAGGTCGTGGCGAGCTGCAGCTCAGGTACGTCAAGAAGAGGGAGAAGCCATGATTGCTCTGCTCGCTCTGGTCGTGGGGGTGATCCTTGGCCTGGTGCTCCAGCCGACCATTCCCGCAGCCCTACAGCCGTACCTGCCCATCGCTGTTGTCGCAGCCTTGGATGCGGTCTTTGGCGCGAGCCGAGCGCTCCTCGACGGCATCTTCAACGACCGCGTATTCGTCATCTCGTTCATTGGGAACGTCCTGGTTGCTGCTCTTGTCGTGTTCTTGGGTGATCAACTGGGGGTTGGAGCCCAGTTGTCGACGGGTGTCGTCGTGGTCTTCTCGATTCGTATCTTCGCCAACGCCGCTGCCATTCGCCGACACCTCTTCCACGGGTGATCGGCGATGGCCACGTCTGATCCCGCTGCAGAGCAGGAACGTTCAACGGGGTGGGCTGCGATCTCCGCTGCACTCATGAGGCGTCCCAGCCGAGCGCAGTGGATCGTGGCCGTGCTGCTCTTCGGCCTCGGGTTCGGCCTGGCCGTGCAGGTCAGCAACACCCAGCAAGACGCGCTCAGCGCTGCTCGAACCACCGACTTGGTCCGAATACTTGACGACCTCGGGGCCCAACGTGAGCGCCTCGCCGTCGAGGAGACGCGACTTGAAGCAACCATCGCTGACTTGGAATCGAGCGCCGATCAAGCGCAGGCTGCCCGGGCGGCCACCAAGGAGCGCCTGCGGAACCTGCGGATCCTCGCGGGCGTTGTGCCCGTGGCCGGCCCAGGAGTCACGGTCACGATCGTCGATCCCGATGGCGCCCTGGAGGCTGGCGACATCTTGGATGCCGTACAAGAGCTCCGCGACGCCGGGGCAGAGGCCCTCTCGGTCGATGGTCAGCGGATGATCGCTACGACAGCCATCGTCGACACCGCTGAGGGCGTGAAGGTAGGCGAGACGATCATTGACTCGCCCATTCAGATCAAGGCGATTGGCGATCCGAGCACACTCGCCGCTGGTCTGTCCTTTCCAGGCGGAGTCCTCGAGAGCGTCCGCGAGGCCGGCGCTCAGGGCGTGGTGGTGGAGAGCGACTCGATCGTCATCGCAGCCATCGAATGAGGAGTCGCAGCGCTCCTCGACTAGGCTCAGCCACGCGGATTCCGTCACCGGCGGACCCGATCGCTTGCCGAACCGATCACAGACGCGGAGGACACGGTGTACCCCGAAGACCTGAAGTACACGACCGACCATGAATGGGTGCGTGCGGTCAGTGACAGCACCGTGCGGTTCGGGATCACCGACTACGCGCAGGACGCTCTCGGCGACATCGTCTACGTCTCGCTTCCGGCTGTCGGTACAGCGATCGCCGCAGGCGACGCGTGCGGCGAGGTCGAGTCGACCAAGAGTGTCAGCGACCTGTACGCACCGGTCACCGGGACCGTGACCGCGCTCAACGACACCCTCGGTGCGACCCCCGAGGTCGTCAACGCCGACGCCTACGGCGAAGGGTGGATGGTCGAGGTCGAGCTCACCGACCCGGCCCAGCTGGCGACGCTGCTCGACTCCGGCGGCTACGCGAGCCACGTCGCGTCGTCATGACCCGGTTGACCCGTCGGGGGCTCACGGCGTAGGTTCGCTCCCCTCACCCTTCACCTGAACCTCCGCCTGAGAGTTCTCGTCCGTCGCCCTGGAGGCGTCATGCCGATCTGTCCCCACTGCGGGCACGACACCACCGATAGCGAGGCTCGGTTCTGCGCGGCCTGCGGGCGTTCGCTGGCTGAGGGGGAACAGGCTGAGAGCGCAGTTGAGACGACGTCGATGCTGCAGATGGGCGTGCCTGAGCAAGACCTGCCAGGGCCGTCCGGTGATGATGCTCCACCGGACCCTGTTGTCGAGCGGCTCCAGAGCGGAACGGCCCTCCTCGTGGTTCGGCGAGGCCCGGCATCAGGAGCAAGGTTCCTGTTGGACGCCGACGTCACCACCGCAGGTCGACACCCCGACAGTGACATCTTCCTCGACGACATCACCGTCTCGCGGCATCACCTGGAGTTCCGCAGAACCGACAGCGGCTTCGGCATCCGTGACCTTGGCAGCCTGAACGGCACCTACGTGAACCGCACGCGCATCGATGAGGCCGAGCTGGTCACCGGCGACGAGGTGCAGATCGGCAAGTACCGGTTGCAGTTCCTGACTAGTGGGGGTGACGTATGAGCCAGGCGTCCAATCAGCGGTCCTCCATCCCGGCGAGCGCCTACCTGAGCATCGGTGAGGTCCTTGCCAAGCTTCGCCCCGAGTTCTCCGACGTCACCATCTCCAAGATCCGGTTCCTGGAGGCCGAGGGCTTGATCGAGCCCCAGCGGACGCCGTCGGGCTACCGCAAGTTCACTCCAGCCGACATCCAGCGGCTTCGGTACATCCTCAGCGCCCAGCGTGACCAGTACCTACCGCTGAAGGTCATCCGAGAGCACCTGGAGGCCATGGACCGTGGCCTCGAGCCACCCGCTGCGCCCGGAGCGAGCCCGCGCGTCCCTGTCACCGTGGTCCACGGCGGTGGGTTCCCCGATGCAGATGCGTTCGCCCGCGACGGCGCAGACCTGCGGTTGGCCAAGGACGAGCTGTTGGCGACCGCTGACATCGATGATGAGCTCCTGAAAGCCCTTGAGAGCTACGGACTGATTCGCGCGCGCCGTAATGGCGAGCACTATGACGGCGATGCCGTTGTCGTCGCCCAGGCGGCGGGAGAGCTGGCGGCGTACGGCATCGAGCCGCGGCACCTGCGAGCGTTCAAGTCGGCGGCCGAGCGTGAAGCCGGGCTCATTGAGCAAGTGGTCACGCCACTTCTGCGCGGTCGCGGGGCTGACGCCAAGGGGCGTGCAGAGGAGACCACGCGCGCATTGGCGGCGCTCAGCGTCCGGCTGCACGCAGCCTTGGTGAAGGCGCAGCTCGGGCCCGATCTGCGCAGCTAGAGCGAGCGTGTTGCCGCCCTTCGTCAGCGAGCACCGGCGCGAAGATCGGGGGTAGGGTGAGGGCATGAAACCTGTTGACGTCGTCGGCGTCCGGGTCGAGATGCCCACGAACCAGCCAATCGTCCTTCTGCGCGAACGGGACGGGGAGCGGTATCTCCCCATTTGGATCGGGGCCGTCGAGGCAACGGCCATCGCCTACGCCCAGCAAGGTGTCGAGCCAGCTCGACCGCTCACGCACGATCTGCTCGCAGACGTCGTCGGTGGTCTTGGCCACCAACTGGTCGAGGTGCGGATCACCGATCTTGCCGATGGCGTGTTCTTTGCCGAGCTCGTGTTCGACTCAGGTCAGACCATCAGTGCGCGACCCTCAGATGCCATTGCCCTAGCGCTACGAGTTGATGCCCCGGTGGTCGCAGCTCCCGAGGTCCTCGATGAGGCCGGTATCGCGTTGCCCGACGACGACGAGGCCGACCTCGATGTCTCCGCCGAAGGGGAGTCGGGCGGAGGCGGTGCGGCTTCGGAGGGCGAGGTCGAGCGGTTCCGCGAGTTCCTGGAGGGGATCTCGCCTGAGGACTTCGGATCCCCAGGCGCCGCCGGCCCGGAGGCACCGGGACCGCCGTCAGCCTCCTGAACCTCAACCTATACTTGAGGGTTTACCAGTCTCCAGTCGCACTTGAGAGATCCGGTCGGCGTGTCGCAGCCGAGTACGTTGACCGGTCGGCAGCGGGGGCCTAGCGTGCTCTCGACACCGCGGTAACTCCAGACGTGTAACTTCATCCGAGCCACCGGTTCGACACGACTGCAGTGGGCCGGGGCAGACGGAGGTCAGAGTGACTGGTGGCGGACCGGGAGCCGGCGATCACACAACGGCTGGGCCCATCGACCCAGCGGCGCACGAAGCGGCCCGCCAGAGCGCTGGTCAGCAAGGGCTGCTCTTCACCGACGATGTGCGAGCGCTTCCCGAGGACATCGGTTACCGAGGTCCCACGGTCTGCTCGGCGGCCGGGATCACCTACCGTCAGCTCGACTACTGGGCGCGCACAGGTTTGGTGGAGCCGAGCATTCGTGGTGCAAGTGGGTCCGGCACGCAGCGTCTCTACGGCTTCCGCGACGTCCTCGTCCTGAAGATCGTCAAACGCCTTCTCGATACTGGCGTATCGCTGCAGCAGATCCGTACGGCCGTGCAACACCTGCGCGAGCGCGGAACCGATGACCTGGCGACCATCACACTGATGAGCGACGGCGCCTCGGTCTACGAGTGCACGAGCGCCGACGAGGTGATCGACCTCGTCCAGGGAGGCCAGGGTGTCTTCGGCATCGCTGTCGGCCGAGTCTGGCGCGAGGTTGAAGGCAGCCTCGCCGAACTCCCGTGGGAGCGCCCCGACGCCGAGGCTGACGACGCGTCGGAGGGTCATCCCTCCGACGAGCTGGCGGCCCGCCGCCGGGCCCGCGACACCGGCTGACGGTAGACTGCTGACGCCGATAACCCCGGCGGAAGAGTTCCTTGCAGCCAGCGAGGACGCCGAAGGAGCAATTCTCCCCAGAAACTCTCAGGCACCCGGACCGTTGGGGTAGGCACCTCTGGAAAGCGGGCGCAAGCCCCACCGACGGTGCAAGCATGCGATGGCCAGTGGCGATCGCGGTGCGAACCTCTCAGGTGCAGATGACAGAGGGGGAGCCCAGTCCGATCATTCTGGAGGCGCTCCCGTGACCGACACCCTGCCTGATCCTGACCTGCTGACTCGTCAAGACCCCGGTACTGCACCTCTCACCGATCTCGAGACGCACATGCCGTTCGTGCGCCGGCATGTCGGTCCCGGCGAAGCGCAGACCGAGCACATGGTTGCCGCTCTCGGACGGTCGAGCTTGGATGCGGTGATCGACGAAGCAGTGCCTCAGGTCATCAGGATGAGCGAACGGCTGACGCTTCCGCCGGCCCTTTCCGAGGTAGAGGTCGTCGACGAGCTGCGCGATATCGCCGCCAAGAACCGTCCCATGGTGCAGATGATCGGACTTGGCTACTACGACACCTTCACCCCAGCCGTGATTCAGCGTCGCGTTCTCGAGAACCCGGGCTGGTACACCGCATACACGCCCTACCAGCCCGAGATCAGTCAGGGGCGGCTCGAGGCGTTGCTCAACTTCCAGACGATGATCGAAGACCTCACCGGCCTCCCCACGGCCAATGCCTCCCTGCTGGACGAGGCCACGGCGGTCGCTGAGGCCATGACGATTTCGGTGCGGACCGTACGGACTTCGCAGAGGCTGGTCGTGGACGCCGACATCTTTCCGCAGACCATCGCTGTCCTGCAGACGCGTGCGCGTCCCCTCGGGATCACGATCGAGGTGCGCGACCTCTGGACTGAGGGCCTGCCTGCGGGTGACGTCGCCGGCGTGGTGGTCCAGTACCCAGCTGGAAGTGGAGAGGTGCGAGACCCAGAGCCGCTCATTTCGGCCGCGCACGAACGGGGTGCCCAGGCAATCGTCATTGCCGACCTGCTTGCGCTCACGATCTTGAAGCCTCCCGGAGAGATGGGTGCCGACATCGTCGTCGGCACGTCCCAGCGTTTCGGCGTCCAGCTGGGCTTTGGCGGGCCGCACGCCGGCTACATCGCGGTGCGGTCGGGACTGGAGCGTCAGCTGCCCGGTCGACTGGTCGGCGTCTCGCTCGACGCTGACGGCGCACCGGCCTACCGACTCGCGCTGCAGACGCGAGAGCAGCACATCCGACGCGAGAAGGCCACGAGCAACATCTGCACGGCCCAGGTGCTCCTGGCCGTCATGGCCAGCATGTACGCGGTCTACCACGGTCCGGACGGCCTGCGCGGAATCGCCCACCGCACGCATCGCTTCGCGCGACTTGTGGCCGCGGGCCTTGAGCGGGCCGGCCACCACGTCGTGCATGAGCACTTCTTCGACACGGTGCTCGTACGTGTCCCAGGGCGCGCTGAGAAGGTGCTGCGGGCCGCACGAGGTCGTGGCATCAACCTTCGACATGTCGACGGCGACACGATCGGCATCAGCACCGACGAGGTCACGTTGAGATCGAACGTCGAGGATGTCTGGGCCGCGTTTGGCGTCGAGGGCATCGACATCGACGCACTCGACGCGCAGATACTTTCTCAGGGCGACATCGGAGTTCAACCCGCCTTGATCCGTACCTCGGACTACCTCACGCACCCGGTCTTCACGACCTACCGCAGTGAGACCGAGATGCTGCGCTACCTGCGCCGGCTGCAGGACAAGGACGTCGCGCTCGACCGTTCGATGATCCCCCTGGGCTCATGCACGATGAAGCTCAACGCCACCACTGAGATGGAGGCCGTCAGCTGGCCGGAGTTCGCCAACATCCACCCGTTCGCACCGCTTGAGCAGGCTCAGGGCTACCTCGAGATGATCGACCAGCTGGAGGAGTGGTTGATCGCCATCACGGGGTACGACGCCGTCTCGCTTCAGCCCAATGCGGGTAGCCAGGGTGAGTTCGCGGGGCTGCTGGCGATTCGCGCGTACCACGACTCCCGAGGTGACTCACAGCGCACGGTCTGTCTTGTTCCTGCGTCAGCGCACGGCACCAATGCTGCGAGCGCCGTCATGGCCGGTATGAAGGTTGTCGTCGTCAAGACCGGCCCCGATGGCAGTCTCGACATGGCCGACCTCACTGCCAAGATCACCGAGCACCGGGATCAGCTGGCCGCGTTGATGATTACCTACCCGTCGACCCACGGTGTCTTCGAGTCCGAAGTGCGCGATGTCTGTGGACTGATCCACGATGCCGGCGGGCAGGTGTACGTCGACGGTGCCAACCTCAACGCTCTTGTCGGGCTGGCCCAGCCAGGTAAGTTCGGCGCAGATGTGTCGCACCTGAACCTGCACAAGACGTTCTGCATCCCGCACGGGGGAGGGGGACCTGGAGTTGGTCCCATAGGTGTGCGTGCGCACCTGGCGCCCTTCCTGCCGAACCACCCGATGGTCGAGGAAGCCGGCCCCAGCAGCGGCGTCGGTCCGATATCGGCTGCGCCCTGGGGATCGGCCGGCATCCTTCCGATCTCGTGGACGTACGTGCGGCTCATGGGGCCAGAGGGACTCACCCAGGCAACGAAATCTGCCGTCCTCTCGGCGAACTACATCGCCGCACGGCTGAATCCGTACTTCCCCGTCCTGTACACCGGTGACAGCGGCCTGGTGGCCCACGAGTGCATCCTCGATCTGCGCGACATCACCAAACAGACCGGAGTCACGGTCGACGATGTCGCCAAACGACTCATCGACTATGGATTCCATGCACCGACGATGTCCTTCCCGGTGGCCGGCACGTTGATGGTCGAGCCCACAGAGAGTGAGGGCCTCGGAGAGATCGATCGCTTCATCGACGCGATGATCGCCATTCGCGGCGAGATCGATCGAGTTGTGGCGGGGGAGTGGAGTGTCGAGGACAGCCCACTGCGCGGCGCGCCCCATACCGCCACGGCCTTGGCGGGCGAGTGGACGGCTGCGTACCCGCGCGAGCTGGCTGTCTTTCCTGCCCAGTCGGTGTTGCGCGACAAGTACTGGCCGCCGGTGCGTCGCATCGACGGGGCGTACGGCGACCGCCACCTGGTCTGCTCGTGTCCACCGATCGAGAGCTTCGCCTGACCGGACCCCGCCTAGCGCGCGATCTGCCGGGCTGCGATGACCCCGGCCGACCAGCCGGGTGCTCGACCTTGCGTGGGCAGAGTCACGGTGTCGACGTCGACACCGCCTTTGGTCAAGGACCACGACACGAGTGAGTTGGAGTTCCACATGTCGCCGGTGCGCAGATCATCTCGGCCCCACGTGAGCAGGGGCGCGTCTGCGACCCCGTCGAAGACGGCCTGGGCGTGACTGGCGTCGGTGCAGACGCGCTGAGGCTCGGACACGGCGTAGGCAAGGTCTGGGATCACGCCGTCGGGCCACCGGCGGATCTCGTACCGGAAGAATCGTGACCGTCCGAGCAGCCGTAGCCCGACTGCGGCTTCGCCGAGCACACCGGGGCCGCCGTGACCGGGGCCCCAGGCCGGAGCCATCTCGAGTGTGAACCGGTCCTCATCGAGCCAGATCTCCAGAGCGGCGTGGTAAAGATCGCAGGTCGGGCGTGCCGCACGGCGGGCTGCCAGTGCCTCGTAGGCCCGACCACTCCATCGGACGACGGGCAGCGTGGCACCCGCACCGAGAGGAATCCAGTAGAGGTCGACGTGTCCTGTCGACGTCTTCTGATCCGCGGGCATGCCCAGATGGTGTCAGGATGCAAGGGTGCCGTCACTCCTCTCAGCCGCCTCAGCGTTACCACTCCATCGGTACCCCCAGGGGGAAATCACCGAGGCGTTCACCGAGCTGATGGTGGGCGACGGGTCGGAAAGGGGGCATGGAGCCGCAGAGCCTGACAGCTTGCGGAAGGCGATCTCGCGCACACATGCGGCCACCACCGTTGAGTGGCGACACTTGGCCCTCCCGCTGCCTGACTACGACAAGCTCGCCGACTTCGGCGCCTGCAATGACGCGTTCCTCCGCGAGGCGCCGCCGCTGGCAGCGCGAGCGGTGACGCTGGCACTCGAACGGGCGGGGCTGACCGTTGACGACGTCGATCTGGTCGTATCGGCCACCGTCACAGGAGTGGCCGCCCCCAGCCTGGACGCGCGCCTGGTCCCCATCCTGGGATTGCGGTCTGACGTGAAGCGCATGCCGCTGGTGGGTTTGGGCTGTGTGGCCGGGGCCGCTGGCATCGCACGTGTTGCGGACTACCTGGTCGGCCATCCCAACGATGTGGCTGTCCTCGTCAGCGTCGAACTGTGCTCTCTGACCCTGCAACGAGATGACACGTCGATGGCGAACGTGGTGGCGTCGGGTCTCTTCGGCGACGGTGCCGCGGCCGTTGTGATGGCCGGTGACGATCGAGACTCGTCACCGGTTCGGCAGGCCGTGGAGGTGCGAGACTCCCTCGCTCACTTCTTCCCCGACACCGAACGTGTCATGGGATGGGATGTCGGCGCGAGCGGCATGCGAGTTGTCCTCTCACCTGTGGTTCCTGACCTGGTGGCGAGCGACCTGCGACCCGTGGTCGACAGGTTCTTGGCCCGGCATGACCTCGGGGTCGGCGACATCGAGTACTGGATCGCGCACCCAGGTGGGCCCAAGGTCCTCACTGCACTTGAAGGTGCCATGGGGATCGACTCCACCGCGACGGCCGCGACGTGGGAGTCCCTACGGGAGGTGGGAAACCTGTCATCGGCGTCCGTCCTGCACGTTCTTGAACAGACAATGGACGCTCGCCCCGCCGGTTCGGGCGAGCCTGCGCTGCTTGTGGCGATGGGGCCTGGCTTCTGCGCTGAGCTCGTACTTCTCCGATGGTGACGGCGTGACCTCGACCGGGTGGTTTGTTCTTCTCATCGTCGCCGTGGCGATCGAGCGGGTTGTTGAGCTGCTGCTGTCACAGAGGAACATTCGCTGGGCCATCGCTCAGGGGGGGCGAGAGGTCGGTCGCTCCCACTATCCGGCGATGGTCGTGATCCATGTGGGGCTCTTAGTCGGATCGATCCTCGAGGTTGTGCTGTTGGGGCGTGCCTTTCTGCCATGGCTCGGGTGGCCGGCCCTCGTCGGAGTGGCGTTTGCACAGGGGCTTCGGTGGTGGTGCATCACCACGCTTGGGAAGCAGTGGAATACGCGCATCGTCGTGATTCCTGGGGCTGGCCGGGTCAGTAGCGGCCCGTACCGTCGATGGCGCCATCCCAACTACGTGGCCGTCATCGTCGAAGGCGTCTGTCTCCCTCTGGTCCACACCGCATGGATAACAGCCACCACGTTCTCCGTCGCGAACGCGTGGGTCCTTCGGCGACGTGTGGTGGTCGAGAACGAAGCGCTGACCCTGCTGGACTCCTCGACCGGGGGAGGGCCGTGAGCGTTGTCGTGGTCGGTGGGGGACCCGTGGGCATGTACGCGGCCATCGCTGCGGCACTGAGGGGGGTGACCGTCAGTGTTATCGAGAAACGGCCTGAGCCCGTTGACAAGGCGTGTGGTGAAGGGCTGATGCCGTCGGCGCTTCAAGCCCTGGACGGGATTGGTGTTGACCCTTCCGGTGTCGACTTCCGTGGGATTCGCTACCTGGATGCCGCGGGAGTGCGCCAGGTACATGCGTCGCTAGGCGTGAGGCCGGGGCGCGGCGTCCGACGGACGACATTGATGACGGCACTCGAGGTCAGAGCTGCTCAGCTAGCCATCCCCGTGGTGCGTGATCGTGTGGTGAGCGTTGATCAAAGCGGGGAAGTTGTCTCCCTCGAGGCAGCCAGTGGAAGGAGGTTCCGGGCGGACGTGGTCCTTGCGTGTGATGGTCTCGGCTCGACGACGCGTGACCGGCTCGGGCTTGATGTGCGTCACACCCGGCCGGCGCGTTTTGGGCTTCGGCAGCACTATGGGGTAGCGCCATGGAGCGATGATGTCGAGGTCTACTGGGGCACAGATGAAGAGGCCTATGTGACCCCGGTCGCACCCGACCTTGTGGGCGTCGCCCTGCTGGGGCCACGCGGTGGGCCCTTCGAGACCAGACTTCAGCGGTTTCCGGCGCTGGTGGATCGGCTGCGCGACGCGGTTGCCAGCGGCCCTGTGCTGGGAGCTGGTCCGCTACGGCGTCAGGCGCGACGTCCGCTCCACGACCGCGTGCTCCTTGTCGGCGACGCGGCGGGCTACGTGGACGCCCTCACCGGCGAAGGTCTGGCCGTCGGGTTCACGTCGGCGCGGGCGGCGGTGTCGGCGGTGGCCTCCGGAGACCTGGAGCAGTACTCACAGGACTGGCGTCATGTGACTCGGCGTTTCAGGTGGTCGACCGAGGTGCTGCTCCGCACCACTCAGTCACGGGGACCGCGACGGGCGATGCTGCCGCTGGCGGACGCCCTTCCCGCAGTCTTTCGTCGAGCGGTGCGGCAGCTGGCATGAGCCTGGTGCTGCCTGCTCAGGTGCGACCCTCGCGCTCTTGAGCGTCAAAGAGCGAAGCCTGCTGAGGAGCGCCGCCGTCCATCCACTGGGCGTGCTCCACGACGAAACCGGCCGCTTTCAACGTGTCGACGACCAAAGGGTCGTCGTCCACGATGAGGTCTACGGTGGTCGCAGCCGCCAACAGGCCCACCTGCTCGAGCTTGAACTGCCTGGCTGGTCGGCGATCGTGGTCCGGTCGCATCACCACACGGGCTTTGGGAAAGCCGTGAGCGTGCAGCCATGTCTCGGTGTCGGCACGGCAGCGCTCAGGGCGGCCGGTGAGGTACGTGACAGCGCCGCGCTCGGCCAGCTCGGTCGCTCGCAGCAGCCCCCGGGGCAGCGGGGTGTCATCTGGTGCTGCCGCGAAGAAGGCATCCCAGTCCTTGGGCCGGCTCTGGACGAAACGAAGTCGGTGTCGAACGTCGGCGAGAACGCCGTCGATGTCGAGAACCGCTAGACCCATGGGGTCACTCTAGGTTGCACGGCCGTGCCTCCCTTGACAGACCTGCGAGTTGAGTGAACACTGTTCGCGGTGAACAGTGTTCACACATTTGGGGCGACATGACGACAGTGACTGTGCTCGGAGCCACCGGTGGCATCGGCGGGGCCGTGGTGCGCGAGCTGGTGGCCCAGCGCCGACCGGTGCGGGCGGTGAGCCGAAGCGGTCGGCGCCCGTGGGGGACCGAAAGGGCTGATCTTGAGGTCCTCGCGGCTGACCTCGCGACGCCCGCGGGGGCCATGAGCGCTGTCGAAGGGTCCGAGGTGGTGATCCATGCGGCCCAGCCGGACTATCGACGGTGGGCACGGGAGTTCCCACCTATGACCGAGGCGATCGCCGATGCATGCGAGCGGGCCGGAACGCGGCTGGTCGTCGCGGACAACCTCTACATGTACGGCCCTGTTGAGGGTTCGATCAGCGAGGAGAGCCCGACCCGCCCGACGAGCCAGAAGGGACGGGTACGGCAGCAGATGGCAGCCGACCTGCTGGCCCGGCACGATGCAGGACGGCTGGCCGTCGCGCTCGGCCGAGCCTCGGACTACTTCGGTCCTGGCGGCGTGGACTCGACCCCAGGAGTGCTGGTGTTCTCGGCCTTGGGCAAGGGAAAGCAACCCCGCTGGATAGGGCGGCTCGACCAGCCGCACACGCTGCACTACCTCCCAGACGTCGCGCGTGCCCTCATCGCGCTTAGCGAGGCAGACGACGCAGATTTCGGTCGAGCCTGGATCCTTCCGGCCGCGCCGGCGTTAACCGGAGCGGAATGGCTGCGTCGCGCGTCAGCGGTCGCCGGGCGTCCCTACCGAGCCCGGGTGATCACGCCATGGCAGAACCGGTTGGCGGGCATGGTCGTCCCGATGGTGCGCGAGCTCAACGAGATCATGAGCCAGTTCACCGAGCAGTTCGTTGTCGACGACCGGGCGTTCAGGACTCGGTTCGGGGGCCAGGGGTGGGAGGCACCGACCGAGAAGGCCCTGGAGGCGACGGTGGAGTGGTTCGCCGGCTCTGAATCTGAGTGAATTGACATAATGTCGATTATCGGCGGTTAAGCAATGAGGCGACTCGCTTCGCGACCTCAGCCTTGTCAGCCCGCACAGTGGCGAGCCCACGGGATTGCCAACTCGTTGCCACTTCCGGCGGATCCACCGGCCGTGTGAGGTCGTTGGCGATCGTCCAACCGCTCCCAAGCCGTACGAGTGATTCGTGTTTGGTCCGGTAGTAGCCGTCCGACACCGGAACGGCGACGCCCCACACGCCGGAGGCTGCAGCGAGCATGTGCGGGTGAAACCGGGTGCTGATCCAGCGCTGACCAGGTGCGACGGGCAGACCGACCCGCCACAGCTCTGAGAAGGGCAGAAGCGAGATTTTTGGCAGATGGGGCCTTAGCAGCTGCAGGACGTCAGCGTCGCTGGGCGGCAGACACTCAACGAGCGTGATGGGCTCGCTGTCCACCCCCCAGCTTTGCAGTGTCTTGACGACATAGTTGGCCAGCTCTGGCAAGGGGCGCTCGAGTTGATCGGACTGGATGCACAGCATGGTCCCGGAGCGGATGTCGTCGCGAGGTCGAAGGTGAGGCAATGGGGACAGGAGTGCATCGTCTGCAGTAAGGGTGGCCTGCGGCACCCGGTGGCTGATGGCGGCGTACGAGGGTTCGTCTCTGACGTCGACGACGTTGAACTCAGCCAAGGCGTCGCCGAGCGCAGCAGTACTTCCGGGCGCCAGAGGCATCAGCCCCGCGCCGGTTATCGCAAGGCGCGCACCGAAGCGCCTTGCGACGCCGCGAGCCGCCCCCACAAGTGCCAAGTGGTTCGGCCAGATGCCGTTTATGTACCCCCCACCCATGATGTGGACGAGGTCGACACGTTCAAGATCCAGCACGCCACTGACTTCGCGAGGGATGAGTCCTGGGTCACCGATGACGCGTTCACCGAATGCGATGGTCTCGGCCAGATCGTCGGTCGGGGCGTTCCAGCATGCGTGGAAAAGTGTGTCGACGCAGCGCAGCCCTGGATGCAGGCCCTCCAGGAGCACCGCTGCTTGACCCGGGCGTGGGGTGTCCAGCCACACCTCGGCGTCGGGCGCGACGCGCGCGAGGGTGCGCAGCCATGACGCCGCGATGAACTCGTCCCCGTAGTTGGGGTGACCGGCGGTACCAATCAGGTGGACGACTGGCCGTGTCACTCTGTTGTCCTCACGATGCGGCGGCTTGCTCTGTCATGGCTTGCGCCGGAGTCTAAGCCTGCACCGGGCAGTAATCGACTGCCCATGAGGTGACCCAGCGTCGCTCGTCCATACGAAACGACCGTTCCGCATGGCGGAACATTCTGCGCCAGCGGGACCAAGGGCCTGGATTGGCAGGCATCTCTACGTCAAGGTATCGGCGTGAGCATCCCCAGTGACCTAGACATTGCCCGTGCGTCCACCGTTCGCCCCATCGGCGACATCACCGCTGCCATGGGGCTTCCAGAGCATCTCTGGGAGCCGTACGGCCGCGAGATCGGCAAAGTCAGCCTCGATGCGATCGAAGAGCTGGCTGACCGGCCTCCGGCCAAGTACATCCTCGTCACAGCGATCACCCCGACACCGCTGGGCGAAGGCAAGACGACCACGTCGATCGGTCTCGCCCAGGGTTTTGGGCACATCGGCAAGCGGGCGACGCTGGCGCTTCGTCAGCCGTCCATGGGTCCGACCTTCGGGATCAAGGGTGGCGCCGCCGGCGGCGGGTACAGCCAGGTCATCCCGATGGAGAAGCTCAACCTCCACCTGACCGGCGACTTCCATGCGATCACCGCCGCGCACAACCTGCTCGCGGCCATCGTCGACAACCACCTCTACCAAGGCAACGAGCTAGGAATCGATCCCCACGCCATCGAGTGGCGCAGGGTCATGGACGTCAACGACCGGGCGCTGCGGAACGTGGTCGTTGGCCTCGGTACCCGACTCGACGGTGTCCCCCGCCAGACCGGCTTCGACATCACCGCTGCCAGCGAGCTGATGGTGCTGTTGGCGCTCGCCACGTCCGAGAAAGACCTGCGCGAACGGGTCGGCAAGATCGTTGTCGGATACACCAAGGCCGGCGAACCAGTGACCGCCGAAGATCTCAAGGTGGCCGGCTCAATGGCCGTCATCTTGCGAGACGCTCTCAAGCCCAACGTGCTGCAGACCATTGAGGGGCAGCCAGCCCTCGTCCACACCGGCCCGTTCGGAAACATCGCCACCGGCCAGTCGTCGATCGTCGCCGACATGATCGGCATTCGCACCGGTGACTACCTGATCACCGAAGCCGGCTTCGGTGCCGACATCGGTGCCGAGAAGTTCTTCGACATGAAGTGCCGCATGTCCGGCCTGACGCCGTCGGCTGCGGTGGTCGTCGCCACTGTCCGCGCCCTGAAGGCACACTCCGGTCGTCACTCGATCAAGCCGGGCAAGCCATTGCCGCCTGAGCTGCTTGCCGAGAACCCTGACGAGGTCGCGACTGGCGGCGCCAATCTCCGCAAGCACCTGGAGAACCTGAAGAAGTTTGGGATCACGCCCGTGGTGGCGATCAACGCCTTCCCCACCGACCACCCGAGTGAGCACGCCGTCATCGCTGAGATCGCGGCTGAGGCGGGCGCCCGCTCGGCGGTCGCGACGCACGTCGTCGACGGCGGCGCAGGCGCGGTCGACCTGGCACGCGTCGTCGAAGAGGTGGCCAACGAACCCAACGACTTCCGCTTCCTCTACCCCCTCGAGGACAGCATCGAGAAGAAGATCGAGACCATCGCCACCGAGCTCTACGGCGCGACTGGTGTCGAGTTCACTCCCGCCGCTGCAGCTCAGGCCAAGAAGTATGCCGAGCTCGGCTACGGACACCTGCCTATCGTGATCGCCAAGACCCACCTATCGATCACCAGTGACGCGAAGCTGCTGGGGGCACCGAAGAACTGGGGTGCTCTGCCGGTGCGTGAGCTGAGGCTGGCGGCCGGCGCCGGATACGTCTACGCGGTCTGCGGAGAGATTCGCACAATGCCTGGCCTCTCCAGTCACCCAGCGGCCGAGCGCATCGATATCGACGCCGACGGCAACATTGTTGGACTCTCCTGAGGCAGGCCTTGCGCTGGTACGAATCGCGTCTGTGAAGATGCTGCTGTGACAGCATCTGACCAGACCTCGACCTCCACCGGTGACCTCCGAGCTCGAGTGGCGGCAGTGATGCCGGGCGTGGTCGAAGATCTGACCCGCCTGGTCGCGATTCCCTCATGTGCTTTTCCTGGGTTCCCGGCTGAGCCGGTCCTCGAGATGGCTCGGGAGACGGTCGCCCTGCTGCAACGCAGCGGCCTTGCCAATGCTCGGCTGCTCGACGTCGGGGACGGGTACCCCGTTGTCTACGCCGACCGCCCCGCTCCCCCCGGCGCGCCTACCGTGCTGCTGTACGCGCACTACGACGTGCAGCCCGCACCAGATGACCAGGGCTGGACGATCGACCCCTGGACTCCGGTGGTTCGAGATGGACGCCTCTACGGGCGGGGTTCGGCTGACGACAAGTCAGGGATCGCGATGCATGCCGCGACGCTGCAGGCGCTTGAAGGCGATCTGGGCGTCGGGTTGAAGGTCGTCATCGAGGGCGAGGAAGAGACCGACTCGCACCTGGAAGCGTTCGCTCTCGCGCACCCCGAGCTCTTCGTCGCCGATGTCTATGTGATCGCAGACGGCGGCAACGAGCAGGTGGGCATACCGGTCATCGAGGTGGCCACGCGTGGTGGTGTTGTGCTCGACGTTGAGGTCACGACCCTGAAACGACCCGTCCACTCCGGTGTATTCGGCGGCGGTGCGCCGGACGCGCTTCTTGCCCTCATGCGCATGCTTGCCACGTTGCATGACGACGCGGGTGACGTAGCCGTTGCCGGGCTCGATGGATCGGACTGGGCAGGCGGCGACACCGATGAACAACTGTTTCGGCGCGCCTCCGGGATGCTCGACGGACAACCCCTCGTCGGTACCGGCCGATTGGCAAGCCGGCTCTGGGCCCGTCCTGCAATCTCTGTCATCGGCATGGACACCGCTCCTACCGTTGGCGCTGTCAATGCCTTAGCGCCCAGGGCCAAGGCGATCGTCTCGATGCGGATTCCACCTGACGCTGACGCGGACGAGCAGTGTCGTGCGCTTGACCGAGCACCTGCTGTCGGTGGCGCCTTGGGGCGTTGAGGCGACGGTGACCCCGGGCTCGGTCTGGCCGGGGTGGAGCACATCACCTGATGGCCCGATCATGACCGCGGCCCGCCAGTCGATGACCGAAGTGTTCGACAAGCCGACCGACGTCATCGGTAGTGGCGGCTCCATTCCGCTGCTGACCACGCTTGCAGGGATCAACCCAGATGCCGAGTTCGTGCTCTGGGGTGCTGAGGATGGCGAAAAGGCCAACATCCACTCGGCCGACGAAAGCGTCGACCTGGCTGAGCTCGAGCAGGTAACGCTTGCACAGACCCTGCTCCTTCATCGCCTCGGCGCCGCCCACTCTGAGCACTAGAGACGCACCGGACCGAGCGTGCATCCCTTTCTACGACACGACGGCCCGATCCCCGTAGTGCATCGGGGGGCTGCTGGAGGACGAAGCACCGATGTCGTCGAGAACACTCTCTCGGCCTTCCACCGCGCCCACTCATTGGGATTCCGCTACTTCGAGACCGATGTGCGCGTCACAGCAGATGGCGTCCTGGTCGCCTCGCATGACGCCTCGCTTCGTCGGGTCGCCGGGGAACGCATCCGCGTGGGCGACGTCACCTGGGAAGAGCTCTCACAGATTCCTGTGGGGGGCGACCCGCTCCCCCGCCTGACGGACCTGCTGGACACGTTCCCAGACGTCTCGTTCAACGTCGACCCCAAGGTGGACGCCGCTAGCGGGCCGCTGGTTGATGTGCTTGTGGAGCGAGACGCGCTCGACCGAGTCTGCGTCGCATCGTTCAGTGATCGTCGACTGCGTTGGGTGCGCGCGGCGTTGGGTGCGCGGGTCTGCACGGCTGCGGGCCCCCGCGAGCTGTCGATGGCAGCTACCCAGGTGACGACGGGCAAGCGGTTAGACGTACCCGGTGTTGATGTTCTACAGATCCCCCGTTGGATGAGCCGGCGGATGTTCGAGTCGCGAAGCAGGAGCATCGATCTGCTCGCGGCCGCGCAGCGTGTCGGAATGCCTGTCCATGTCTGGACCGTCAACGATGGCGCCGACATGCATCGCCTTCTGGACAATGGGGTCGACGGAGTGATGAGCGATGACACCGCCCTGCTCCTGGAGGTCTTCGGGCGGCACGGCTGGCAGCCCCGGTCGTGAGCGACCGTCAACTGCCGGACGTTGCAGCGACTAAGCGTCGTCAGCAACGGGCCTGGTACTTCTACGACTGGGCGAACTCCGCCTTCTCCACGACCGTGGTGACCGTCTTCCTGGGTCCGTATCTCATCACTTTGGCCGAAGACGCAGCCGGCGCGGATGGGCGTGTCGGGTTCTTGGTCTGGGATGTGCGACCCGGCTCGTACTTCTCGCTTCTTGTCTCACTGTCGGTGATCTTGCAGGTACTCGTACTGCCGGTCACTGGTGCCATTGCAGACAGGGCCGGTCATCAGCGACAGCTGCTCGCGACCTTTGCTGCCATCGGCTCTGTCGCCACGATGCTCATGGTGGTGCTGACCGAAGGACGCTACGTCCTTGGCGGCCTGCTGTTCGTCGTCGCGAATCTCGCCTTCGGCATGAGCGTTGTGGTCTACAACGCTTTTCTGCCCCAGATCTCGACCCCCGATGAACGTGACCGGGTGTCCTCACGCGGCTGGGCCCTGGGCTATCTCGGCGGCGCAGTGCTGCTCGTCATCAATCTTGCGCTCTTCCTCGGGCATGAGGGTTTCGGCATCACTGAGCGCGAAGCGGTCCGCATCAGCCTGCTCTCTGCGGGGATCTGGTGGGCCCTCTTCACGGTGATCCCTGTTGTCGGGCTCCGCGGTGTCCGGCGACCAGCTCGTGAACCAGACGATTCCGCGCGCCACACGGGTGCGCTCAAGGGAGGCGTGCTGACTAGCGGCTTCAGACAGCTGGCCGGCACACTGCGCGACATCAGGCGCTACCCGCAGACGCTGCTCTTTCTGTTGGCATATCTGCTGTACAACGACGGCATCCAGACTGTCATTGCCCTCGCAGCCGTTTACATCGAGAAAGAGCTTCTCCTCGATACGTCAGTGTCGATCTCGGTGATCTTGCTCGTGCAGATCGTGGCCTTCGCAGGCGCTCTGGGGTTGGGACGCCTGGCCGCTCGTTGGGGCGCCCAGCGAGTGATCCTCGGCGCGCTTGTGGTGTGGGGCGGAGTGCTGGTGGTGGCCTTCTTCCTGCCCCAGAACCAAGTGGCCGGCGTCTACGGGATCGCAGCCGTCATCGGGTTCGTACTTGGCGGCTCACAGGCCCTGTCGAGGTCCCTCTACTCGCAGCTGATCCCCCGCAGCAGGGAGGCCGAGTACTTCGCCTTCTACGAGATCTCCGAACGGGGTACGAGCTGGCTCGGCACCCTGACCTTCGCGCTCGCTTTCGAGGTCTCAGGCTCATACCGCGTGGCTATCGTCGTCCTGGTCATCTTCTTCGTCGCAGGGGGTCTGTTGCTACGCCGGGTCAGGGTCGGCGAGGCGATCGATGCCGTGGGGAACCCGCGCCCAGCCGTCCTCTAGCCCGCTGCGGGCAATGTGAAACAGATCACACTCTCCCTGGGTGGCGGCCGGCGGCCGCCAGAGGGCTGAGCCATCCTGAACTCGGTGCACTTTGGGCCGATGGGTGGGGAACCGCTCGAATCGGGAATCCGTCGAACCATCACGACGTTGCCATAGGCATCGACACAGGAGGCTGACCATGGCTGAGCGCTCGCTCCGGGGGACCCGGATGGGGACGACAAGCTACGAGAACGACGAAGGCGTGGAGCCAGCTGCTCGTCTCGACGTCACGTACGACTGCCCAGATGGGCACGCCTTCACGATGCCCTTCTCTGTCGAGGCGGATGTGCCAGCGCGCTGGGAGTGCCGTGTGTGTGGCGCTGTGGCGATCGCGCGCGACGTACCGCTGCCGGACGAGAAGGCTATGAAACCCACTCGCACCCACTGGGACATGCTGCTCGAGCGACGTTCGATCCCTGAGCTCGAAGAGCTGCTCGAGGAGCGCCTCGAGCTGCTGCGGGCCTCTGGTGGCCCAGCGCGGCGCTCGGCCTAGAACGGCCCGTACGGCCCCGCACTGCTACGACCGGTCGTCAGGACCTCGGTCAACGATCTCGCCACGGATGACACCGTCTGCTGGCCCCTCGTCCTGGACGACCTCCCCCGGCACCACGTCCGTGCGGTGCAGGCGCCCGGTGCTGTCATCCCAGCGCAGAACCGTCAGGTCCCACGAGGCAAGGCGCCGCTCGACGCGCTGCCCGATCCACGAGCGAATGAGTGTGCGGACAGGCGGCAGCAGAAGCAGCAGTGCGACGGCGTCCGATACGAAGCCCGGCACCAGCAGCAGTACTCCGGCAAGCATCAGCAGGGCGCTGTCGGGGGTACGCGGTCGGCGCCGCCAGGCCATGCGCATCACGAGGACACCCGCGACAGCGGCGATCAGCAGGAACAATGTGGTCGTGCTGAACCCCACGGCCTCGACCATCAACGTGCCCACGTAGAGCTCGAGGATCGGGCCACCGATCAGGACGAGAAAGAACAGGAGAAGCATCAGCGGCCGCTGCGTGCTTTGAGTTGCCGTGCTTTGCCGGCGACGCCCCACTGCGTGACTCGCCACAATGCCTCACCGACGATGGCCCCGCTCATCTTGCTGTCGCCGACCTCGCGCTCGACGAAGGTGATGGGCACCTCGACGATGCGAAGGCCGGCTGCGGTGGCCCGCCGGGTCAGGTCGACCTGGAAGCAGTAGCCCTGGGAGGCCACCGTCGACAGGTCCATGCGTTCCAGAGCCGACTTGCGGTAGGCGCGGTAGCCAGCTGTGGCGTCGCGGACGCCGAGCCCGAGCATCAGCTGCGTGTAGCGATTTCCGCCCTGCGAGAGCCACTGGCGATGGCGCGGCCAGTTCTCGACCCCGCCTCCGGGTACCCACCGCGATCCGATCACCACGTCTGCCTCATCGAGGGCTTTCAGCATCTGCGGCAGGTGCTCAGGCCGGTGTGAGCCGTCGGCGTCCATCTCGACGAGCACCCCAAAACCCCTGCTCATCCCCCAGCGGAACCCCGCGAGGTACGCGGCCCCTAGCCCGTTCTTGGCCGTGCGGTGCAGAACGAGGACGTGGTCGTCGCGATTGGCCAGCTCTTCAGCCACATCGCCGGTGCGGTCGGGGCTGTTGTCGTCGACTACGAGGATGAATGCCTCGGGGGTGCTCGATCGCACACGCCCGATGACCAGCGGCAGCGCCTCACGCTCGTTGTAGGTGGGAATGATCACCAGCACGTCGTCCTCGGTCATGGGTCGATTCTGCCCCGTCGCCGAGTGAGGGCGAACACGACCGCCCCGAGGCCGAGCAACGAGAGCGCCACCTCCAGCCACAGGCCCATGCGAGTGGCGATCGTCGTCTCTGTGCGCGCCACGACCTGCTCGACGACGATGTCCTGGACGAACTCCGGCGTCTGGGCGATCACGGTGCCGTCGGGAGCGACGACGCCGCTGATCCCACTGGTGGACGCCACGAGGACTGTTCGGCCGTGCTCGATCGCACGGAGCCGACTGATCGCCCACTGCTGGGTCACCTGACCGGTACGCCCGTAGGTGGCGTTGTTGGTCTGGACCGTGATCAGCTCGCCACCTTGTTGGACGGCGTCCCTGACCGCCGCGTCGTAGGCCACGTCGAAACAGATGACGTCGGCCACAGTCACAGGGCCGAGGTCGAGTGCCCCGGCTTCTTCGCCGGCGACGAAGTCGCGTGGGATCCGATCCAGGCGTGAGATGACGCGTTCAAGGGTGGAGCGGAACGGGACGTACTCGCCGAAAGGCACGAGGTTCTGCTTGATGTAGGACGCCCCTGGGCCCGATTCGGGGTCCCAGACGGTCCCCTGGTTGGCGACACGGGCTCCGCCTTCAACCTCCACGACCATTCCCACGAGCACCGGCACCCCCACGTCCTTGACGGCGCCGTCGATGGCGGCGAAGGCGCCGTCATCGAGTGCCGGGTCGATGTCGGAGGCGTTCTCCGGCCAGATCACGATGTCGGGCGCCGGTGAGGTGCCTGCTCGGACGTCGTCAGCAAGTTGTCGGGTGGCATCGAGGTGGGCCGACAGAACCGCCTCACGCTGCCCGAACGCGTCCATGCCGGTGCGTGGAACATTTCCCTGGACGATCGCCACGGTGAGGTCACGACCGTCGGTCGCCAGCGGTATCGCCAAGCCACTCACCAGTACCGCCAGCCCCGAGACGGCTGCTGCGGCTGCGCGCGCCCAGCGGCGCCGATGGGCTGATTGCGCCGCCGTTACCAGCAAGCCGCCAGCCACCACCAGAAGGAAACCAAGTAGCGGCACTCCCCCGATCGATGTCCAGGCCGCCGTCGGAGACTCGGCCTGGGAGTGTCCTAGACGCCCCCACGGGAAGCCGCCGAACGGTACCCGCCCACGGATGGCTTCGATCGCCACCCACCAGCAAGCCACCCAGAAGACCCACCCGCGGACTGGCGTCAGAAGAGCCGCCCCAGCGCCGAAGAGCGCAGTGAATCCCGCTGACATGGCTACGACGAGGATCCACGCGTCTGGACCGATGACGCGCAACCACGGGGTCAGCAACGCAAAGAAGGCCGTACCGAAGACGGCGCCGAGCAGGGCACCGCGAAGGACGCGCCGCCCAGACCCTCCGGCCAGAGCGATCATCGCCAGGAGCAGACCCATCGCGAAGGGGGCGATGAGCCACACGCCAAACGGGGGGAAAGCCACCACGAGCAGCGCTCCAGCGACGCCGGCACCCAGCACAGCCACCCATAGTGGGACGGCTCCAGGGTTTTCGGGCGTGGACGAGGCGTCCTTGACCACTCCCCCAGCGACGGCGCTCACTCGACGACGGTAACCCGCCAGGCCCTCATGAGTCGCGCTGGGACGCCTGAGGCGGCACCACGATGGTGCCGGTCGCTGCGACGGCCAGTTCTGGTTCCGGCAGCACCTCGGCGGCAGCCTCACCGAGGTCGGGACGCCCACGACTGACGACATACGCGGTGAACGACAGCTCACGACTGCGGCGTCCCTCGCGCGTCACCGTCGCCGTGACCTGCAGGACGTCGCCGGCGCGCACCGGAGCGGTGAACTGAATGTCGGAGTACGAGGCGAAGAGCCCCTCGTCGCCGTCGGTCACGATCATCAGATCGGTTGCCACGTCTCCGAAGAGCCCCAACGTGTACGCGCCGTCGACCAGATTGCCTGCGTAGTGCGCGTGCGAGTACGGCACGTACCTTCGGTGGGTGACGCTCCGGCCGAGCCTTGTTGGTGTTTCGTGAGTCATCGGGCAGCCGCCTTCTTGGTCTTTGGCTGAGAACGCTTCTTCTTGCCAACCGGTGTCGTACACAGTCGGTGGACCAGGTAGCTCGCGACCTCACCCGGTGTTGTCCCCTTCACAAAGACTCGGTCGACTCCGAGCTCGTCCGCAGCCGTCTCGTCGAAGCGTGGCCCCCCGACAATCAGCACTGGGGTGGTACCCGCCGGGTAGGCCTCACGGAAGGCCGCCGACATCTGAGCCACGTTGTGCAGGTGTGCGTCCCGCTGCGTGACGACTTGGCTGACGAGGACGGCATCTGCCTTGAGGGTCTGGGCACGCTCGACAAGATCGGGAACTGACACCTGGGCACCGAGGTTGTGAACCTCGACGTTGCTGTACGCCTCCAGCCCCTTCTCGCCGGCGAACCCCTTGATGTTCAAGATGGCGTCGATCCCTACCGTGTGGGCGTCGGTACCGATGCAGGCCCCGATCACCACGAGCGGACGATGCAACGAACGCTTGACTGCGGCGCTGACCTCCTTGGGTGAGAGCAGTGGGAACTCACGCTCCATGACGACAACCTTGTCGAGATCGACGAGGTGGCTGCAGCGTCCGTACACGACGAAGAACGTGAAGTGCGGACCCATGGCCTTCGCGTGCACGACCATTGCTGGCTCAAGACCCATCTTGGCCGCCAGTTGAAGGGCGGCGCCCTCGGCGCGCTTGTCGTGCCCTGTCGGAAGCGTGAACGACACCTGAACGAGTCCGTCGCCCGTGGCGTCGCCGTAGGGCCGGATGACGTGAGAGTCTCCGCGCTTGCTCATCGGCCCGCTCCTTTGCCGTCCGCGAAGTACTCGTCGAGCAGCTCGCTGGCGGGGTTGTAGTAGTCGCTGGAGTGTTTCGCGACTCCATCGAGACCGCGGCCGGCGTCTGCCGGTCTCTTCATCAACCCGAATGTTCCGTCGGCGATGGCGTTGAGCAGCTGATCGTCGACGATGGCCTCGAGCAGCTCGATGGCCTCGGCCAGTACCTGGTGACCGCGTTGCACGATGAATCCGTCGTGCGCGGGGACAAAGTCTTCGGACAGTCCTCTGGTCGACTCCATGACGTACCGCACGTTCTGCAGGGCCAAGTCACGGTCGGACAGCCACGGGGTGTGGACGGCCTCGGTGAGCATGCCGACGAGCAGGATGTCCTGTGAGGTCATCGACCCCACCAGGTTGAAGAAACCATTGAGTAGATATCCCCCGAACACATCGCCTGTCATGTGCTTGGTCGGAGGCATCCACTTCAGCGGGGCGTTCGGGAAGAGCTCACGTGCCAGCAAGGCATGGGCGAGTTCCATCCGGAACGACTCGGGCACCGAAGGGTTGATCTCGAACGCATGTCCGAGACCTAGCTGTTGGTCGGTGAGCCCGGCCTCCTTTCCGAAGAACTCGTTGAGCAGCTGACTCACCGTCACGGTGTGGGCGGCCTCAACACCGTCGGCAGTCGTCAGGTAGTTGTCCTCACCGGTGTTGATGATGATGCCCGCGCGGGCATGCACCTGGCGGCTGAACCTCTGGTCCACAAAGGTTCGAATCGGGTTGATGTCGCGGAACAAGATTCCGTACATCGAGTCGTTGAGCATCATGTCGAGTCGTTCCAGCCCAGCAAGCATGGCGATCTCTGGCATGCAGAGCCCGGACGCGTAGTTGGTCAGCCTCACGTAGCGTCCTAGCTCGGACGACACTTCGTCGAGGGCTGCTCGCATCAGCCGGAAGTTCTCTTGCGTGGCGTATGTGCCGGCATATCCCTCGCGGGTCGGACCCTCGGGAACGAAGTCAAGAAGTGACTGTCCTGTCGAACGGATCACGGCGACGATGTCGGCGCCCTCGCGGGCTGCCGCCTGCGCCTGAGGGATGTCCTCGTAGATGTCGCCGGTGGCAACGATCAGGTAGATCCACGGCTTCGGTGGATCTCCGTACTTCTTGATCAGCCGATCACGCGACCTTCGGTTGGCGTCGATCCGCCGCATTCCGGAGGCCGCTGACTTGCGCGCGGCGGTGCGCGCACGCGCGGCGTCTCTTCCCTCTGGCTGGCGGAAGATCACTCCCCCGGCGGCCGCCTTATGGGCAAGTGCTGTCAGGTCGGCGTACTCACCTGTGGCCATGGCGTTCCATACCGGCAGCGCTACCCCGTGCTCCAGTCCGACGTCATCGCGGACGGCGTCGACGACGTGGTTCACCCACGGCTCACCTTCGGAGTCAGCACCCGAGAGCCCTGCCAGACGCAGAACGGCCCGCTCGACGCTGACCGTGGTGTGGGTCTTGGCCAGCGTCACGATCGGCTTGCCCGCCTTGCGTGCGAGGTTGCGGGCCTTGCGCACGACCGCTGGGTCGAGCTCAAGCTTGCCCTTGCCGCGTCGGGTCATGGAGTACTCCCAGCGTTGTGAGGACTGACGGCGTCAGATGAGTAGACGGTACGACCAGCGACGATCGTGCGCAGGCACACCGGGTCGGTCGCGTCGGCTGACAGCGACGGCAGACCAGGAACAGCGGCGCGCGGGTCAGTGGACCAGGCCGATACGCGGTCGTCGGGGGTCTCGACCACGAGCTCGTCGCACTGCCAGATTGCCAGGTTGGCCCGCTCGCCTGGTGCGAGGACTCCCCCACGCCGTCCGGCGGCGCGCCAGCCACCACGGGTGTGCGCCGTGAAGGCAGCCCGAGCCGTGAGACGCTCAGACACCTGATGGTGGTGCGTGGCGGCGCGTACTGCGTTCCACGGGGCCAACGGAGTCACTGGCGCGTCTGATCCGAATGCCAGGGGAATTCCGGCACGTTGCATGCTGGCGAAGGGGTTGAGCTGCCGCGCGCGTTCGGTCCCGAGTCGCTCGGCGTACATGCCCGAGTCGCCGCCCCAAAGCGCGTCGAACACCGGTTGCACGCTGGCGAGGACGCCAAGATCTGCCAGCAGAGTCTGGGCTTCAGCATCGACCATTTCGACGTGTTCCAGGCGGTGCTGGGCTGCGCGCACCGTTTCGTCGCCAATCACCTGGGCGGCCTCGCCGAATCCGGCGACGACCAGCTCCATCGCGCCGTCTCCGATGACGTGGTAGCCCGCTTGGACACCAGCTCGGGAACATGCCACCACGTGATCGCGGATGTCCGCCGCGGTGGTGAAGGCGGCGCCATGGGTAGGCGAATCTGCATACGGGGCCCGCAGGTAGGCCGTTCTCGACCCAATGGCGCCGTCGACGAAGTGGTCGCCTGCGGCTCCGACTGCTCCCAGTGAGACGGCAACGTCTGGCCCGCCACCCTCACCCCAATACCCGATCACGTCGAGTCCCGATGCCGGGCCGACCGATGCGAGCAGATCCTCGAAGTCGTCTTCGCTGGAGATCTCAGGTCCGCCGAGCTCATGGACCATGCCGATGCCCAAGGACGCGGAGTGCTCGAGGCATACGTTTTGTGCCGCTCGACGCTGTGTGGGGGTGACCGAGTCAAGAGCGATGCGCCGCACGATGTGATGTGCCTGTTGCGACAACCAGCCATCGGCGGTGAACCCGGGAGCAGCGCGCACCTCGGGCGCCAACGCCATGAGAGCAGACGAAGCCACGCATGAGTGCACGTCAACGCGAGAGAGGTACGCAACGCCGCCGTAGCAGGCACGATCGAGCTCGTCTCGGCGAGGTGGTCGTGCCTCCGGCCAACGAGTCTCGTCCCACCCGTGTCCGAGTACGACGCCGCCTCGCACCTTTCGACTGTGCCGCTCGATGAGGTCGAGCGCTTCGACGAGGGTGGCTGCCTTCGACAGGTCAAGCCCTGACAGGTGCAGACCGGTCGAGGTCACATGCACATGGGCGTCAACGAAGGCGGGAGTGACAAAGGCATCGTCGAGGTCAATCACGGCGTCGACACCGTCGGCGTGGACGTCCGCGGCTGCATCCGATCCGACCCACGCGATCTGCTCGCCCTCGATGACAAGAGCCGTGGCGAAGGGCTCGGCGGTGCTGTAGACACGCCCACCCCGGTAGAGCGTGGAGGTCACGCGCGGCTCTCCTCGGACTCGAGGCGACGGGTGAAGAGCTCGCGCACGCCGGACGATCGGCGCAGCAGGTCGAACGTGTAGTCGGCATGCCCTGGCGTGTAGCCGTTACCGATCAGCATGGTGGTGTCGGCCGCCAGACCCTCAGCGCCTAGGGCGGCAGCGGAGAAGGAGGTGGCCATCGAGAAGAAGATCACAGTTCCCCCCTCCGGCGACGTGGAGAGGATCGCTCCGTGCTCGCATCCCGGCACGTCCACACACACCACGGTGATGTCCGCCGGTCCGTCGAGGGCATCGGCCACTGCCGCTGCGAGTGTCACTGGGTCACGAGCATCGGCCATCGATACGACGTCGGCCAGGCCGACCTCCGAGAGGAGGGAGGCCTCGTTCGGCGACAGGCACAATGCCGACCGTTCGACGTGCTCCGGAGTCGCGGGCGGCGGCCAGCGACAGCGAACCGCTCTTACCGGCTCCGCCGATGACGGCAACGGTGGGGTCCTTGCCACGGTCGACGTACTGCTGAACCACTCTGGCCGTGAGTGCGGGAGCGCCAGCGACGTCCATCACCGCCATGGCAAGTGTTGGCGGCAAGTCGTCCGGAACAGTTGCGGCGATCGTGCGTCCGAACAGGATGGCGTGACCTTCACAGGGCACCTGCTCGCTGAGGCCGTCCCACTTCGCGAGGCGGTCGGTGATGACCAGAGGTGTGAGACTCAGCGAGACAAGGGTCGTGATCTGCTGTCCGACGGCCACGTCGAGCGACGCCTGGGGCCCCACGGCATCGACCGTGCCGACGAGCATCCCGCCCGAACCCGTCACTGGATTCTGCATCTTGCCGCGATCAGCGATGATCTCGAGAACCTCGCGCCTCACCTGTTCACCGTCGCCGTCGTGCTTGGTGATCAGCTGCCGGAACGACGCGGCGTCCAGGTTCAAGACCGACACCGAGACCCGCATCTCGTCCGGCCAGATCTCCGGGGTGGCGTCAAGTCGGGTCGCCGCCTGCGGCAACGCCCCGCTGGGCGCTATGACGCGGTGCAGACCTACAGGAGACGACGGAGTGGTTCGAGTCACCCGGCGATCTTGTCAGCCCACACCACCCGCTCGCCACCACCTCTGGGCGGAACTGCGACAACAACCTGGCAACAACGCTCATTTGGGGGGACAAGATGCGGTCAGTCATTGATTCAGCGGGAAGATCTCCGTACCCTCGCCCTAATGTCTTGCCGGCCGAAGGAGAGTCCGTGAGTCACCCGCTGCCCCAGCCGTACGACTATCGCCAACACGAGGTTCGCGAGCCCGACTGGACGCGTCTGCCCGGTTGGAGCACCGTCACCACCGAGGAGTGGGAGAACGCGCAGTGGCAGCGCTCGCACTGCGTGAAGAACATCAAGCAGCTGCGTGCGGCGATGGGCGACCTGCTCACCGAGGACTTCTACGACGACCTCGAGCTCGACCAGGCCGAGCGGGCCACGATGTCGATGCTCATCCCGCCGCAGATGGTCAACACCATGGTGCCCGACTCTCACGACACGGGAACCCCGACGACAGAGACCTTCACCGAGGCCTTCTACGCCGACCCGGTACGCCGCTACATGCTTCCCGTCTTCAGCGACCGGCGCACCGACTGGCCGTCGCACCCCTACTCGAGCCGTGACTCGCTGCACGAGCACGACATGTGGAAGGCCGAGGGCCTCACCCACCGCTATCCCACCAAGGTCCTGGCCGAGGTGCTGTCGACCTGTCCGCAGTACTGCGGACACTGCACGCGCATGGACCTCGTCGGAAACTCGACCCCTACCATCCAGAAGCTCAAGCTCGAGCTCAAGCCAGTTGACCGGATGCAGCAGCACATCGACTACCTCAAGGCGACTCCAACAGTGCGTGACGTGGTGGTCTCTGGCGGCGACGTCGGCAAACATGCCGTGGAAGAACCTGGAGGCGTACGTCGACCAGATCCTCGACATCGAGAACATCCGCGACATCCGGCTTGCGACCAAGGCGTTGATGGGACTGCCGCAGCACTGGTACTCCGACGACGTCCTGGCTGGCGTCGAACGGCTGGCCACCAAGGCGTCAGCCGGGGCGTCGGCCTGGCGGTTCATACCCACGTCAACCACGCCAACTCGGTGACGCCACTGGTGGCCCGGGCATCCCGTGGTCTGCTCGACGCAGGCGTCCGCGACGTGCGCAACCAGGGCGTCCTGATGGCCGGCATCAACAACAGCGTCGAGCAGATGCTCGACCTGTGTTTCGCGTTGCTCGACGGCGCGAGCATCCTTCCCTACTACTTCTACATGCCCGACATGATTCCGTTCGCCGAGCACTGGCGGGTGTCGCTCGCCGACGCGCAACGTCTGCAGCACGGTGTCATGGGCTACCTTCCAGGCTTCGCGACGCCGCGTGTCACCTGCGACGTGCCCTTCGTCGGAAAGCGTTGGGTCCACCAGGTCGACGAGTACGACCACGTGCTCGGCATCTCGTACTGGTCGAAGAACTACCGCACCGGGATCGAGCTCGACGACCCTGACGCGGTGCGCAAGAAGCACGTCTACTACGACCCGGTGCACACGCTGCCAGAAGAGGGCCAGGAGTGGTGGGTCAACGAGGGCTACGCCAAAGGGCACGTCGCGGCGGAGTCACACGCGGCGGCTGCTGCCTCCAGGGCCGCCGCAGCCGCTGACATGGCCCCGACCCACTGAGCCCGGCGAGTGGCGCCCAACGCCTAGCTGACTGAGAGACCTGATCGAGGGTGTTGGAGTAGCGAACAGCGGCCCTAACCGGGTCAAAGGGGCCGTTCTTCTTGCGGTCGGCCCTGAGCTTCTCCCGTGCCCCGCGAATGACCTGACGCAGTTCCAGTCGACGCAGTTCTGTCGGTGACAGCGTTGGCCCTCCGATCGACGTTGTCGAACCCGTCGTAGTCGCACCGCCGGTGGTGCTCGTTGCGCTCGTAGGGGCATCTCGGGTGCCGTCACGTGAGCCAGCCCCGGCATCGCCTGCGCGATCTGCGTCGGAGCGGGCCCGGAAGACCTGCGCCGCCCAGAGCGAGCCGCCACCCTTGACGACCGCGATTCCGACATCGTCGGCGTCGGCATTGAGGATGTTGGCCCGGTGAGCGCTCGAGTTCATCAAGACGTCGTGCAGGGACCGGACCGATCCTGCGAAGGCCACGTTCTCGCCGATCCAGGTCCAGCAGCAGGCGCGCCCACCGAGGTCTGGGGTGTGGGCCAGCGTGCCGCTCTTGGCCATGGTCGAAGCCCGTTCGGCCGCGATCGCGGTGAGGTCGGATGCTGCCGAGAGCGGGGCGAGCCCGTTGTTGGCACGTGCCTGGTTGACCATGGTCAGCAAGCTGCTGGCCTCAGCTGAGGCTTCTACCTCGGTGCCGGCTGGGCGCCAGGCGGCAGGAACCACGATGGCGGCTAGGAGCGCTGCTGTCGCCAGCAGCGTGGAGAAGACAAAGAGCCGGCGCCGACCTCCCATCGGGGCTAGTCGCCCCGCTGAGGCCGTCGCAAAATGCTCTGCTCGCCGTCGCCCTGCCACAGAATCTCGATTCCACTGGAGTGCCGGTCCGGGCGACGGAGCGCGTCGGTGCCGCCGTAACCATTTCGTGATCAAGAGTGACCCTAACCCGAACGGGTGAACGGTTCCCAATCGAGTGCCAGCCCCGGCGCGTCCGGAATAACCGGACAATCAGGAGAATACGGGCGCTAGGAAGCGGCCGCCGGGTCGCCGACATCCACGATGGCTGCGCCATTGGCCCGCGTCACGTCTGGCGACCGGTTCTCGTAGGGGATGCTCAGAACGACAGTGGTGCGGGTGGTGACGTGTGCGCTGGCCCGTAGGTCGGCGAGGAGCTGTTCGAGGGCTGCTGGACTGGCGACGCGCACCTTCAGGAGGTAGTTGTGGTCACCAGCCACGCTGTAGCACGACTCGACCGCCGTGAGGTGTGAGACCCGGTCGGGGATGTCGTCGGGGTCTGCCGCGTCGATCGGTGAGACCGATACGAAGGCCGTCATGGGCAGGCCGACGGCCTCCAGGTCGATGACCGCTCGGTAAGCCGTGATCACTCCACGCTGCTCGAGCCGTCGCACCCGTTGATGGGCCGCCGATGTCGACAGTCCGGTGTGCTTCGCCAGCTCGGTGTAGCTCATGCGTCCATCTGTTCCGAGCAAATGCACGATCTGGCGGTCATGTCCATCGAGCTCATCCACGTGCGCCACTCTACCGGCGCCGCTCCTGGCTACTGCGATGGTCGCAGTGACCGTCCGATGACGACTCGCTGGATCTGGTTGGTGCCTTCAACGATCTGCAGCGCCTTGGCCTCACGGAAGTAGCGCTCGGCCGGGTAGTCCTTGACGTACCCCGCACCCCCGAGGACCTGGACGGCATCGGTGGTCACCTGCATGGCCATGTCGGTGGCGAAGAGCTTGGCCATGGCCGCGTCGACGCCGAATGGCTCACCGCGGTCACGCTTTCGCGCAGCGGACAGGTAGAGCGAGCGGGCCGCCGCAATCTGGGTCGCCATGTCGGCCAGGAGGAAGGACAAACCCTGGAACTCGGCGATGGCCCGTCCGAACTGCCTTCGGCTCATGGGCGTACTGCACCGCGAGATCAAGCGCGGCTTGAGCAATTCCGACTGCACAGGCAGCCATGCCGAGTCGTCCGCCGTCCAGAGCTGCAAGCGCGATGCCGAAACCGGCCCCTTCGTCTCCGATCAGTCGATCGGCATCGACCGCGACATCGTCGAACACCATCTGAGCCGTTGGCGAGCCAGAAAAGCCCAGCTTGCGCTCAGGGGGGCGTGACGACAGCCCAGGGGCCCCGGCATCCACCAGCAGGCAGCTGATCCCTTTGGCGCCGTCGTCGGAGGTGCGCACCATCGCGACATAGAAGTCGGCAACTCCCCCGTGGCTGATCCATGACTTCACTCCGGAGACGCGGTAACCCCCCTCGGCGCGTGTCGCGCGGGTGGTGAGTGCCGCAGCGTCAGATCCGGCGTCGGCTTCGGAGAGGCAGTAGGCGCCCAGCAGGTCTCCGCCAAGCAGCCCCGGGAGCCACCGATCCTTCTGGTCGTCGGTGCCGTAGGTCGCGAGTGGGAAGCAGGCCAACGTGTGGACGCTGACGCCGAGACCAACCGACGCCCAGGCCGACGCCAGTTCCTCGATGATCTGCAGATAGTCGTGGAGAGGGAGGCCGCCTCCCCCATGAGTCGCCGCGAACGGCAGACTCAGGAGACCGGCCGCGCCGAGGGTGCGGAACACATCGCGGGGAAACTCAGCGGCCTCCTCAGCGGCGGCCGCCCGAGGGCTCAGCAGGTCGTCACAGATCTGCCGAACAGTCGGCAGCAGATCAGCGGCATCGGGGTCGGTGAACTCGCGCAACACGGTCAGAGCCACAGCTGTTCTCGCTCCTTCGTCTCCATGTGAATGTCAAAGGCTGGGCGCTTCACGGTGGACCGTCTATCCGCTGAAGGCTGGATCCACCACGACCAGCTCGTGAGGTGTGTTGTTCAGGGACTCGACTCCGTCGGCAGTCACGATCACGATGTCCTCGATCCGGGCGCCGTGCTGGCCCGGCAGGTAGATTCCGGGCTCCACACTGAACGCCATTCCTTCGCTCAGCGCCTCATCGTTGCCCGAGATGATGTAAGGCTCTTCATGGGTCTCCAGTCCGATTCCGTGACCCGTGCGGTGGATGAACTGTTCTCCATAGCCGGCGTCCGCAATGACAGTACGCGCAGCGGCGTCGATGGACTCAGCTGTGACGCCGGGCCTCACGGACTCGACCGCTCGACGCTGCGCGTCTTGAAGGACGCCGTAGTAGGCCAGGAAGCTCTCGGGCGCGAAACCCACGGCGTAGGTGCGCGTGGAGTCAGAGCAGTATCCGCTCGGCATCGTGCCGCCGATGTCGACGACCACAGGGTCACCCACTTCGATCCGTCGGTCGGACACCTCGTGATGGGGGCTAGCGCCGTTGGGTCCGCTCGCCACGATGACGAAGTCGACCGTGACGTGGCCGGCCTCGAGGATCGCCTCAGCTATGTCTTCACCGACCTCCCGTTCTGTGCGACCAGGGCGCAGCAGTCCTGCAACCTGCTCGTGCACTCGGTCGATGGCGTACGCGGCCCTCCGCAGATGCTGGATCTCAGCGGCGCTCTTGATCATTCTCAGCTGCCGGAGAACGGGACCAGCGAGCTGCTGGTGTACGTCGGGCATCGCCTCGCGCAGACGGAGCACCGCGCCCGCTGTCATGGAGTCGCTGAGGGCCACGGTCTTGACACTGCTCGCCAACTCATTGACGAGCGCGTAGGGATCGTCAGTTTCGGCCCATCCTTGGATCCGAACCCCCAGCTGGCCGACCGGTGACGCCTGGGCAGCTGGTACCTCAAGATTCGGTGCCACCAGTACGGGTTCGCCGTGAGCTGGGACGACCAGACAGGTCAGGCGTTCGAGGGCGATTGCGTGGTAGCCGGTCAGGTACAGCAGGTCTGGTCCTGGGGTGACGAGCAGAGCGTCCACCCCGGCTTCTTGAGCGGCTTTCTGCGCGTTGTCCAGACGGCTGCGATCAGCGACAGGCTCCACGGTCGCCACCGTACCCCTGCCCCATCGTCGGAGCAGTTCAGGCGTTCCTGCGGTGCTCTGGCGCGGCGGTACATTCGTCGAATGCCAGCCCCTAAGCGACTCCTCCTGCTCGACTCAGCCTCGATGTACTTACTGGACTCCAGCCGCCGGGGTCTCAGAGGACTCGCAGCATGACCGTGCAGGGCCTTCCAGACGTCATACTCCTCAACGGGCCCGGCAGTGTTGGCAAGACCAGCGTCGCGCGGCGTCTCCAAGAGATCCTCCCCGAGTGTTATCTGCTGGCACAGGTCGACGCCTTCATGGAGATGCTGCCCCCGTCCAGCTGGGACACCCCTCACGGAGTCTGGTTCGAAATCATGGAGGAGAACGGCGAACGCGTTGTCCGTGCCGCGTCAGGCCCTGCAGCGGAGCGCGCCCTCTTCGGAATGCGGGAAGCCGTGCTGGCCATGGTCGCCTGCGGCAACAGGGTGATCGTGGACGAGGTCGCGGAGTCGGATGTGATGGATCACTACCGACAACTGCTCAAGGGCTACGACCTGAAGTGTGTCGGTCTCACCGCGTCTCTGGTCGAATTGGAGAGGCGTGAGCGACTTCGCGGTGACCGGCTTCTAGGTCTCTCGCGCTGGCAACACGAGCGAGTTCACCAAGGCGTGGAATACGACCTCGTCGTAGACACAACCGAATGTGACCCCAAAGAGGTCGCCGACATCATCATGAACGCTCTCGTTCGTAGACCCCCCACGTCGGGCGATGGTGGTTGACTCATCCCATGCAGACGCCTCCGAGGCTTCTTTTGCTCGATTCCGCGTCGATGTACTTCCGGGCGTTTCACGGCGTTCCCGAGTCGGTCCAGGCTCCTGACGGCACCCCTATCGGTGCAGTGCGCGGCTTCTTGGATGCCATCAGCCGAATGCTCACCGACCACCCCGCGACCGATCTCGTCGCCTGCTTCGACACCGACTGGCGCCCTCAGTGGCGCGTCGACCTCGTGCCTGAGTACAAGGCGCACCGAGTGGACGCAGATGCCGGCGAGGATGCCGAGGAAGTACCTGACCTACTCGCGCCCCAGGTACCCGTGATCGAGCAGGTACTCGATGCCATCGGCATCGCACGCGTCGGGGTACCGGAGTTCGAGGCCGACGACGTGATCGCAACACTGGCTCGGAGATCAGAGATCGCGGTCGACATCGTCACAGGTGATCGGGATCTCTTCCAGCTGGCCGAGAACGGCCGGCCCACCACCATCGTCTACATCGGCAAGGGATTCGCGAAGGCCGAGCGCGTGACCGATGCAGGTCTGCGGGAACGCTACGGTGTCGCTGCGTCGTCGTACGCTGATTTCGCCACGCTGCGAGGAGACCCTTCCGATGGCCTTCCTGGCGTCCGTGGGGTCGGCGACAAGTCTGCCGCTGCAGTCGTCGCCGAGTACCCGACGATTGAAGCCGTGCTCGCAGCTCTTGACAACGGTGACGCCGCGCTCCCCCACCGCGCCAAGATCGAACCTTCACGTGAGTACTTGGAGCGTGCGATTCAGGTGGTGCGGGTCCGCACCGACGTGCCGCTACCGGCGCTCAGCACGATGCTTCCGCAGACGCCTGCCGACGCAGCTGCCCTCGATGCGCTCGCCTCTCGATGGGGTCTGGAGCGTCCGGTCAACCGACTCCTGACGACCCTCGTGCAGCACAGCAGCTAGCTGACACCGCTGGCTGTCCCCAGGTCGAATCGGTCGTCGCCTCATGCCCGCTGACTGTCGGTTGTTGTCAGTGGTGTGGTTTAGCGTGGGGGTACTGGAAGCGCGGTTGGTGTTGCTGTTTCAGGTGAGGGGCTCCGCCTCGTGCGGGCCGTTGAGATCGGGTGTGGGTTCGCTTCCTCGGTCGTGCTCATGCGTCCGGTCCGTCGTTGAAGGGTCACCTGTCGGTGTTCACTCCTGAAGTCCTCCCTGAGCCGCTGGCCCAGGTTCTGTCGCAGGTGCGCCAGTGGTCATCTGCAGGGGCTCGCCAAGCGTTGGCTGCAGACGGTGCTGACGCGCGGGCCGGCTGGGTAACGGGCCTCCAGCAGCTGGCCGACGCGGTCGCCGCGGCAACATTGACGACAGTCGAGGTTCTCGACGCACATGGCGACGGTCAGGCACTCCACGGTGCGAGCAGCACGGCGGCATGGCTGCGCGGTGCGCTGAGGGTGACCGGTCCGGAAGCTGCCGAGCGCGTCCGGATGGCCCGGGCCTCTCGCACGGTTCTGGCCGAGCCCGTAGCGCGTCTCGGCCGCGGTGAGCTCACCTACGATCATGTGCGGGCGATTGAGCGCGGTACCCGCCGCCTACCTGCTGACCAACAGCTCGCTGGGGTCCACGTGCTCACCGACGTGGCGCAGATCGCACCAGTGGGTGACGTTCGAACGGCGGCCACGCACCTGCAGTACGTCCTCGATCCCGACGGGTCATTGGTCGACGCACAGCGCCAGTTCGACCGGCGCCATCTGACGCTGGCCCCACTGATGGACGGCATGACCTCTCTCGCCGGACTCCTCGACCCCGAATCTGCAGCTCTCCTCACCTCCTCCCTCGAGCCGTTCCTCGTGCCCACCGACGCCGCAGACTCGCGGACCGCTGCCCAGCGTCGCGCCGACGGACTGGTCCAGATCGTCCAGACTGCCTGCGACCACTCGCAGCTCCCGACCAGCGGCGGGCAACGACCCCATCTGAACGTCCTCCTCGACCCCGGCGTTGCATCATCCACCCACAAGCCATCGCAAGCCCCCGATGCATCTCCGTCGGTGCTTCCGCCGGGTCAGCTGGTGGGCGCCCCTGGCTCGCCCAGGTTCCTGCACCCGCTATCAGTGGCCAGGATCGCCTGCGACGCCCACCTGACTGCTCTGATCCTCAACACTGACGGCGTCGTGGTCGACCTCGGACGCACCCAGAGACTGTTCAGCGCTTCACAGCGGCGCTTGCTGGCGCTTCGCGACGGTGGCTGCCGATTCCCAGGCTGTGAGCGGCCTGCCGCGCACACCGATGCGCATCACGTCATCCCATGGCACGCTGGCGGCCCGACCGACATTCCCAATGCCATCCTGCTCTGTCGGTACCACCACCGTGCTGTTCACGAAGGTGACTGGCAGATCGCGGTCAACGATCCCGACCAGGGACCAACGGCGCGATCATCCTCAGCCACCCAAGCGGCTCTCGGCACACCAGCCACCCGCGGGGTCCATAGCGGATACGGAGCAGTGGCGACCTCCTCTCATGCGTGATGGCTATGGGGATCACCGACCCTTGCAGGCACCGTCCTGGCGCGCTCGTGGACGTCCCCGTGGGCATTCCCGTGGTGGCCCGCATCTACTCCTCGACGGTGACCGCGACGACCCCGCGTCGTATCGCCCCAACGGCCGTGCGAGCAGCCGTCGTGACTTGCTCGTCGCCCTCTACCGAACTCGTGGCTGAAGCATTTGCCACTTGGCCCAGTAGGTCGACCAGCTGCTTGCACAAGCGGACGAAGTCGCCAGCGGCCATATCGGTATCGGTCAGGACGGCCTCGAGGCGGTGGCCGCTCGCCCACCGGAAGGCCGCCCATGCAAATCCGGCGTCCGCCTCTCGTCGCGCGGAGAGTCGGTGGTCGCGTTCGAGGGCAGAGATGTCGTCAGCCAGGCGCAGCGTTTCCTCGATCGCCGTGCGTCCCGCACCGCCAGGCAGCTTCGGGGGCGCTCCCGGGTCACGGCGGGCCTCGTACACGAGCACCGAGACGGCCGCCGCCAGTTCCGCAGGGGACAAGCCGCGCCAGAGCCCTTGCCGGAGGGCCTCAGACGCCACGAGGTCCATCTCGGTGTAAAGACGGGTCAAGCGTTCACCATCGGCGGTGACGGTATCGCCGTCGAGGTACCCAATCTCATCCAGCAGGGCAACTACGCGGTCGAATGTGCGGGCAATGCTGCCCGTGCGGTCATTTACGCGGCGCTGCAGGGCCTGGGTCTCGCGGTGCAGACGGTGCCACCGCTCAGCCCAGCGTGCGTGGTCCTCGCGCTCGTTGCATGCATGGCAGGGATGCGAACGCATCTGAGCTCGAAGCCCAGCAAGCAGCTCGTCCTCGCCCCCCGAGCCGCGACGCGAGCGAGGGCGCACCGGTGCCTCCACTTCGCGAAGACGGGCAGCCAAGGTCTTGCGCGCCTGGGTGTCGCGTGAGCGAAAGCCCTTTGGCATGCGCAGCCGCTCGAAGGCAGCGGGAGGGTCGACGAAGTCGCTGGCCGCGAACTTCCTGACTTGACGGTCTTCAGTCAGGACGACAGGACGGGCTGCCTCAAAGCCGCTCCTGCTGCCCCTTTCGATGACGACCCCGATCCGACTGCCTCGGCGCCCTCCCCCAGGGAGGCGAATGACATCCCCGGTGACGAGCTCCTCGAGGGCCTTTGCCACCTGGGCTCGTCGGCTCGCTGTGTCATCGCGGGCGAGCTGCTTCTCGCGATCCGACAAGCCGCGACGGATGGACGAGTACTCAGCGAAATCCCCCAGGTGGCACTCCATGGCCTCGGAGTAGCCATCGAGAGCCTCCTCGTTCTTGCGGAGCTGACGTGCCAGACCCACGACCGCCCGATCGGCCTGGAACTGCGCGAACGAGGTCTCGAGAACCTCGCGGGCCGTATGCCGGCCCATCTGACGAACGAGGTTCACCGCCATGTTGTAGGTCGGGCTGAACGATGACCGAAGCGGATAGGTGCGCGTGGACGCGAGGCCGGCGAGCGCCTGCGGGTCGAAGCCGGGCTGCCACAGCACGACGGCATCGCCCTCGACGTCGATGCCTCGGCGGCCGGCTCGTCCGGTGAGCTGGGTGTACTCAGAGGGAGTGATCTCGGCGTGCGTCTCGCCATTCCACTTGGTCAGCTTCTCGATCACCACCGTGCGTGCGGGCATGTTGACGCCGAGGGCAAGGGTCTCAGTGGCGAAGACGCACATGACCAGGCCCTGAGCGAAGAGGTCTTCCACTATCTCTTTGAACACCGGAAGCAGACCGGCGTGGTGTGCGGCGAAGCCACGCTCGAGCCCGTCGAGGAAGTCGCCGAAGTCGAGCACCCGCAGATCTTCGTCGGTCAGATGGGAAGTGCGCTTCTCGACAAAATCCCGAATCTTGTCGGCATGCTGCGGATCGGTCAGCCGGACGCCGGACTGGAGCAGCTGACGCACGGCCCCGTCGCATCCAGCGCGCGAGAAGACGAAGTAGATCGCCGGCAGCATATCGCGGTTACGCAGCGCCTCGACGACATCGCGCCGACTGGGGACTCCCGGTGGCCGCCCCCGCTTTTCGCCACGCTTTGGACGGTGCCCACGCATCCGACGCTGACTCTGTTCCTCTCTGGCCATGCGCTGGAGCTCGGGGTTGACACGTCGGTGCTCATCGTCTGCACCCTGCTCTTTTGAAAACAGGTCGTAGATGCGTCGCCCAGACATCACCTGTTGCCACAACGGAACCGGGCGGTGCTCAGACACGATGACCTCGGTGCTGCCGCGCACCGTGGCGATCCAGTCGCCGAACTCCTCGGCGTTGCTGACGGTGGCCGAAAGCGCGACCAGCGTCACCGACTCAGGGAGGTGAATGATCACCTCTTCCCACACAGCACCTCGGAACCGATCCGCGAGATAGTGCACTTCGTCCATGACGACGAAGTCGAGGTCGGCGAGCGTGCCTGATCCGGCGTAGAGCATGTTGCGGAGCACCTCGGTCGTCATGACGACGACGGCGGCTTCACCATTGATCGTGTTGTCACCGGTGAGCAGGCCGACGGCGTTGTCGCCGTAGCGCTTCACGAGGTCTCGATACTTCTGGTTCGAGAGCGCCTTGATCGGCGTCGTGTAGAAGCACTTGCGACCGCGCTGCAGTGCGAGGTCGACGGCAAACTCACCGACAACGGTCTTTCCGGACCCCGTGGGAGCGGCTACAAGTGCCGACTCGCCCCGAGCGAGTGCCTCACACGCCTGGATCTGAAACGGGTCGAGACCGAAGGGGTAGCCGGCCCGAAATCGTTCGACCAGGGCATCTGGCGCGTTGTCGCCGGCGTCCTGCCGCTTGCGCCAGTCGGCGTACCGTTCCGCAGGGCTGGTCATGGTCGAAGGCTACGGGAGCGAGCGGGTCAGCACCCGCAGGGCCGCCGGCGCGACAGTGGCCGAGACAGAGCCTGTGCCCACCTGCTCGCCATCGGCGAAGACGGGACCGCCGGTTTCCTGCCGCGGCGAGATCTCGACGCGCTTTCCGACGTACACCCTTGCCTTGGGGTGATCGACGTGCGTACCGCGGTAGACGCGTGGAAACAGCAGCAGCAGCTGGGCAACGGACATCTCGTCAACCACGGTCACCTGGAAAAGGCCATCGGCGACGGACGCGGCAGGGCAGATCCGCATCCCCCCTCCGTACGACCGGGTATTGCCGACCGCTACCAACATGCCGCGGTGCTCGTGGCGGGTGCCGTCGACGCTGAGCGTGAAATCCAGGGGCTGGAACTCGCGAAGCTCGCTGAGCATCGCCAGCGGGTACCGCGACCTGCCGCCGAGGCGCGACATCGTGTTGGCCTTGGCATTGACGGCAGCGTCGAACCCCATCGACAGCACGCACCCAAAGTAGCGTCCGGTGGAGAGTCGGCCCACGTCGACAGCCACACCGCCCTCGGTGTCAGAGCGACACATCTCAGCCACCGCAGCCTCAGGGTCGACACCATGGGTGCCAACTGCTCGTGCGAAGTCGTTGCCTGATCCTGCGGCGACGACTCCAAGCCGAACCCCTGCACGCATCGCGACGTTGATACCGATGTGGGCCGCACCGTCGCCGCCAACCGTCAGCAGCCCGCGGGCGCCCTGCCCTACCACGGCGAGCGCTCGGCGCTCGGCGTCGGCGGCACTCGTGCCGATCACCACACGGACATCGTCATCGACCCGACGGAGCGCATCGACCACGCGGCGCCCCCACCTGGTACCACGGCCGCCGCCAGCGGTGGGGTTGACCAGCACCACCCACGGCAACCCGGTCACGGTCAGGACGGTGGGTCGTCGTCGATGCGCTCGGGGTCTTGGACGAAGTCCGGCATATCAAGAGCCTCTGGTGCCTCGATCGACGTGACACCGTCGAGTCCGTCCGGGTCGCCGATGGGGCTGGCCTCGTCGTCGTCGAGCGCGTCGTAGTCGATGCCGTCACCGCCTCGTGCTCGACGTCGGTCATTCAGCAGCGCAATGCCGAAGGCGATAAGGATGAGTACGAGCATGGGGCCGGCCAGCAGCATCATGCTCAGTGGGTCACCGGTGGGCGTGGCGACCGCCCCGAAAATGAACACGCCAATCACCGTCCAGCGCCAGGAACGCTTGAGCATGTCTGCGCTGAGAATGCCGACGAGGTTGAGCGCCACGATGAAGATCGGGACCAGGAACCCGATGCCGAAGACCAGGACTGTCCTGATGAGGAACGACAGGTAGGTATCAACGGAGAGATAGTTCCCGACGTCCGCGGGAGTGAACCCGAAGAGCAGTTCCATCCCCTTCGGAAGCACCCACATGGCGACCAGGACTCCACCGATGAACAACGGCACCGCGGTGAACATGAAGGCGTACGCGTAGCGACGTTCGTGCTTGTGCAGACCGGGCGTCACGAACGCCCAGAGTTGATAGATCCACACCGGCGAGGCCAGGACAATGCCGGCGAGCGCTGCAACCTTCAGCTGGAGAGTGAACGGCTGGGCAACACCGGTGAGCACTAGGCGGATGTCGAGGCCGTTGGCCTGGGCATCGTCGACGACGGCCTGGATCGGGCCGGTTAAGAACTCGAAGATCTGGTCGTAGAACACCCAGCCGACGACCGAGCCGGCAACGATCGCCACCAGGGCCTTGAAGATTCGCGACCGCAACTCACGGAGGTGTGCCATGAGCGGCATTGCTCCCCCGGAACTTTCGGGAGTCGCCGATCGAGTAAGAACCACCGAAGTCTCCGGTGCCGGGTTCTAGCGGGTGGTCAGCGGTCGTTCGAGCCGGCGTCAGGGCCGGTGGGCTGGCTGGTGGGGGGCGAAACATTCTGAGTAGGACTGCCGACCTCGTCGGTGGTCGCTTGAATCTGCTGCGGCGGGCTGTTGCCGTCTTCGTCCTGAGCGGCCTTGACCTCGGACTTGAAGATCCGGAGAGAGCGCCCGAGCCCCCTCGCCGCGTCAGGGAGTCGCTTGGCGCCGAAGAGAAGAAGGACAACGGCGAGAATCAAGATGATCTCGGGAGCGCGAAGTTGCGGCATGAGACTTCCCTCTACTGTCAGAATGGGGTCTGGCGGTCGTATCTCTTACGATCGTACGCCGCTTTGGCTGATTCCGACGCCCAACCCCATGGTGTTGCCCCCGCAGGCAGTGCGGTGACGGACTACGGAGCCGCCGTGAACGAGGCAGGCACTAGGTCGTGACTCTCGAGCCAAAGAGCGAAATCAAGGACCTCGTCGTAGCTGATGACAGGCCCGTTGTGCTCCTCAAGCGCCTCGGCAGGGATGCGCCAGGGGGTGACGGACACGCCGCCCGACTTGAGCAGGGCCACGATCTCGGCGTCGGCCGGCTTACGGACCTCATCGGCGCACGTTGTGCACTGGAAGGCGTAGTAGGACCACTCCTGGCGGTTGCACACCACCAGGCGCATCTGCTCGGGGGTCAGCTCGACATCCCCACACACCGGGCACGAGGCTTTGATCGTCGTCATGACTCGTACCTCCCCTCTTGTGTGAGGGGCTTCGGCATCTGGCGCCACGACCTTGACTACCGGTGTCGACCGGGGTCACCCGTTCGGGCTAATCGAGGCCGTACTGGCCCAAGGCTTGCTCCGCGTCGTGGCGCACCGCATCGACCAGTTCTTGCGGACCGAGGGGGGAAACCGAGCCACCGAGTCGGAGGACCAGCTGACGGGCCCACCCGAGGTCTGCGACGGGTAGATCGACGATCAACGACGGCTCACGGGTAACCACTTCGCACGGATAGCTGTCCAGCACCCACTCGGCGCTGGGGCTGACCCTCAGCCGGACGCGCCACGGCGCAGCCTCGGCGTCAAAGATCGTCTCGCGACGTGGCGGCGTGGTGCGGTGAGCGCTCGACGTCTCAAGGACCTGCGCTGCCTCGACCCGGTCGAGCCGGAACAGCCGGAGGTCGTCGGCCAGCAGGCACCAGGCCTCGAGGTAGCTGTGCCCATCGACCACTAGGAGTCGAATCGGGTCGACCTCGCGGCTGGTCACCTCGTCGCGCGCCGGAACGTAGTAGCGCAGCGCGAGACGGCGTCCCTCACGCAGGGCGGTGCTCAGCGCATCTTGAGCAAGATCGGAGCCTTCGATGGAGACCGTCACATGGCGATGTGCGTCTGCCGCGTCGCCAGCGGCTCGTTCCAGCTTCGCGATGACCCGGTCGAGAGTGTCCGGACCCGTTGGCGAAGGGACGTCAGCCAGAGCCCGGAGCCCCACGAGCAGAGCAACGGCCTCGTCCGGGGCAAGTCGCAGGGGCCGCGCGATGGTGTCGGCGTTGGTGACGACGATGCGGTCATCCTCGAGGGAGACATCGATCAGGTCGTCCGGCATGTGGCCCGGAAGTCCGCAGAAGAAGGCCAGACCCAGATCGGCCCGCAGCTGGGCCTCGGTGATCCCGAACTCGCCGGCGGCTACCGTGATCGACACACCCGGACGTTTCAGCAGCCAAGGGATGAGAGCAAGCAACCTGGCCAGCTGGCCCACTGCCCCTCCGGCGGTCACAGCGCCTCCCCCGTCGCAGGCGCGGCGAGCCCCGCAAGCACGCCCTGCAGCCTTCGAGCCACGGCTTCCCGAAGTGCCTCGGGCTCGATCACCTCGACGGCAGGGCCGAAGCCAGTCACTTCTGACGCAAGCTGCTCGACGTCGTCGAAGGGCACCTCGAGAACCGTTCCGCTCTCGTCGTCGCTGAGCACGGTGCCGTGGCGGCGCAGCGGCAGCGCGCGTCCGGCCGCAAGTCGCAGTCGCGCGCTCTGGGTGGCGGCAGGACGTGCGAGCATGCGCACCGACTCGTTGATGTCGACGCCGTCGGGGACCGTGACCGAGCCCGCTTGGTCGTGCACGACGACGTCACCGTGCACGCGCGACAGCCGGAAGACGCGGGTGTCGTCGCGATCTTGATCGTGGCCAACGAGGTACCAACGCCCGTGCCACGACACCAGACCCCAAGGCTCCACGCGGCGCTCAGTGGCAGCCGCTCCCCCTCGTGCGTACTGGAACTTCACTCGCCTTCGCTGCTGGACGGCGTCCCACAGAGCAGCAAAGGCAGGCTCGGCGGCGTCGATGCGGGGCTCGACGATTGCCAGAGCCTCTGGGTCAACGTCGACGCCTGCCGCCTCCAGCTTGCGAATCGCCCTGCCCGTGGCCCCAGCCAGCGTCGCCTGCTGCCACATCCGGGCCGCGACGCCGAGCACCGCCAGTTCCTCTGCATCAAAGGCGACGTCTGGGAGCGCGTAGGCCTCACGCGGAATCCGGTAGCCGATCTCATCATCGAAGAGCACGTCGTTGGAGCCGGTCTCCAGCGGGATACCCATCTCACGCAGGTCGTCCTTGTCGCGCTCGAACATGCGCTCGAAGGCCTCGTCACTTGCGCATTCGGCGTACTGCGGCACGGCGGTCCTGACCTGCTCCTTGGTGACGTAGCGGGTGGAGGCGAGGAGACAGATCACGAGGTTGAGCAGGCGTTCGGTGCGTGGAACCGCCATGGGGCCCTTCCGGTCGTGGCCTGAACACCCCTCAGGGCGTCCAGGCATGAGGCAACTCGTGCACATCGTGACACTCGTGTCTGGAGAACCAGACGCTACCTCGTGCGTACAGTGAACGCCGTGATTCGGTGGCGAAGTGGACGCGTGGTTGACGTGGGCCGGCAGTGGGGACCAGCCGTTGAACTTCGTGTGCTGGTGGCGCCGAGTGGAGCGCCAACCCCGGAGCAGACGGTCCGGGCACTTGCTTACACCGACGTCGTCGGTCAGCCGGTGGTGGATGACGTCGTCCTGTTGAACGTCACGGCCCTTGACCTCGACCTGGGCACCGGTGGGTACGCGCTCGTCGCTGGTATCCCGGACCGCTTGCCCGGTGACCCCACGGGTCCAGGACATCTCGTGAAGGCCCGCTACACCCCTCTGCAGATGACCGTTCTGGGTGTGGATGAGCAGGACTCACCGCACCACGACCTCTTGCGAGATGCCGACGACCTCGACGGCATGCCGGTCGTTGTCGCCGACCTCCACTCAGCCCTGCCAGCCATCATCGCGGGACTGCGGCAGGTAAGGCCGGCTGCGACGGTGGCCTACGTCGCCACTGATGGGGGTGCTCTCCCCCTGGCGTTCTCGCGGACCGTCCACGGTCTGCGCGATGCCGGGTGGCTGGCTGGCTCGATCACCGTTGGACAGACCTTCGGGGGCGATCTGGAGGCAGTCACCGTGCACAACGGGCTCCTCGCGGCGCACCTCGTCCTGAGGGCAGATGTGGCGGTGGTCGCTCAGGGCCCGGGCAACCTGGGCACCGGGACTCGGTGGGGGTTCTCGGGAGTTGCTGCCGGTGAGGCGATCAACGCGGCCGCGACACTGAACGGACGCCCGGTCGCCGCGCTCCGGGTATCGGAGGCCGACGCTCGTGAGCGGCACCATGGTGTGTCTCACCACTCCTTGACCGCCTACGGTCGAGTGGCCGCCCGACCGGCCGACGTTCCGCTGCCGGCGTTCATCGGCGATTTCGGGCGACGCGTCGCCGAGCAGGCTGCATCACTGGCTCCCCCGCACCGACTCGTGTCGGTGGGTGTCGAGGGGCTGCGGGCAGCGCTTGAGTCGAGCCCAGTCGGTCTGTCGACCATGGGCCGTGGTCTCGATCAGGACGAAGCCGCATTCATCGCCGCTGCTGCCGCCGGCCGGCACGCAGGTGACCTGCTGAGCGGCGCTGGGCTCAGCTGACGCCGAGCAGGTCGATCACGAAGATCAGAGTCTTGCCTGAGAGCCGGTGTCCGCCGCCCGCTGGACCGTAGGCGAGGGCGGGTGGGCAGATCAGCTGGCGGCGTCCACCGACCTTCATGCCAGGAATGCCTTCCTGCCAGCCTTTGATCAGGTTGCCCAGGGGGAAGTTGATCGACTCTCCGCGACTCCACGACGAGTCGAACTCCTCGCCGGATTCGAACTCGACGCCGAGGTAGTGCACCTGCACGGTCGCGCCGGCTGTCGCCTCTGCCCCGTCGCCGACGGTGACGTCGGTGACGACGAGAGCGTCGGGAGCTTCCCCGCCGGGAAAGTCGACCTCGGGCTTGTCAGTCATGGGGTTCCCTCCAGGTTGGGCAGGTGATCAGTACGCGCCGAGGATGTCAACGGCGAACACCATCGTGTCAGTGCCCTTGATCTCGCCGTTGCCTGCCTTGCCGTAGCCGTCCTTGGGTGGGACGACCAGCATGACGCGACTGCCGACGGTCTGCCCGACAAGACCCTTGTCCCAGGCAGGGATGACAGCGCCTTGGCCGATCGCTGTCACGAACGGCTGTCCACGACCCCAGGATGCGTCGAACTCCTTGCCGTTACGCCATAGGACACCCTTGTACTGGACGACGACGGTGTCGCCCTTCTGTACCTTCGGGCCGGCTCCGACCACGACGGGAATCGTGATCAGCTGCTTCGACGGGCTTCCTGCAGGGATGATGATCTCGGGGGCCTTCGGAGTGATCGAGACGTACGGCAGGCTGTCGTCCTCGGTGGGTGCCGGTTCGCCCTTGGCCGTCTGGTCGCCCGCGTGCGAACCGAGTACGTCGACGACGAAGACCAAGGTGTCACCGGCCTGGATCGGGTCACCGGGGGGCGTGTCGCCGTAGGCCTCGTCGGGGGGCAGCACCAAGAGCGCGCGAGTACCAGCCTTGAGACCGACAAGGCCTGTGTCCCAGCCCGAAATGACCGCACCGACGCCGATGCCGAATCCGGCGGGGGCGCCTCGATCGAAAGACGAGTCGAAGGTCTGGCCGTCGTCCCACCGGACTCCTGCGTAGTTGACGACGATGGTCTCGCCCGCCTCGACGGCGGGTCCGTTGCCCTTGGTCAGCGTCTTGACGACCAAATCGCTGGGCGGCTCGCTATCGGGCACCGTGATAGCCGGTGTCTCGCCGAAACCACCCTTCACGGTCGGCAGCTCGCCGGTTGCTGCGGCCGTACTGCTTTCAGACGCCGAGGCGGACGCGGCAGGGCTTTCGCTCGTCGTCGCACTGGCTGACGAGGAGGCGTCGGCGGTCTCGTCGGGGTCGCCACCGCAGGCGGCCAGCGTGGCGGCCAGCGCCAGTACCGACCCGACGGCAATCAACGAGCTTCGGGCGCGCGACACGGAGGTACTCGGGGACACGTGACTCCTCAGGCGGGGAAGGGTGTGCTGACGACGCCACGCGCCCGAGGACTGCGGCGGTGGGTCTCTCCCAGGGTAGACGGCCGGCGACCAGTTCTGGTTCCGCCCCGCCGACGCTGCTACATGCTCTCGATCAGCCGATCGACCCGGTCGTCGTGGGCCTTGAAGGGGTCCTTGCACAGGACCGTGCGCTGGGCCTGGTCGTTCAGCTTCAGGTGCACCCAGTCGACGGTGAAGTCGCGGCGCTTCTCCTGGGCCTTTCGGATGAACTCACCCCGAAGTCGGGCTCGAGTAGTTTGCGGAGGCCGCCCTTTGGCCTCGAACGTCGCCAGCTCTGGAACAAGCCGTTCGACGAGCCCACGCTTCTCCATCAGGTAGAAGAGCCCCCGATCGCGTCGGATGTCGTGGTAGGCGAGGTCCAGCTGCGCAACGCGAGCCGAACCGAGCGACAAATCATGCTTGGCGCGGTATCGCTCGATCATCTGGTACTTGATCACCCAGTCGATCTCGCGCCCCACCTCAGACAGGTCCCCGGTCTCGACCGCCGAGAGCGTGCGCTGCCAGAGGCTCAGCACCTGGCGGGTGGTCGGGTCGTCGAGGCCCGTGCGGTCGGCGAAGGCAAGCGCCTTCTCGTAGTACTCGGTCTGAATCTGCAGTGCCGACAGCTCTCGCCCATTGACCAGCCGGACCAGCCGTCGCCCCGTTGGATCGTGGCTGATCTCGCGGATGGCCCGGATCGGGTTCTCGAGCGAGAGATCGCGCAGGACCACCCCGCCCTCGATCATGCGCAGGACGAGGTCGGCGCTGCCGAGCTTGAGCAGGGTCGTGGGCTGGGCGAGGTTCGAGTCGCCAACGATGACGTGCAGGCGGCGGTACTTCTCGGCGTCAGCGTGTGGCTCATCGCGCGTGTTGATGATGGGGCGAGAGCGAGTCGTGGCCGACGACACCCCTTCCCAGATGTGCTCAGCACGCTGGCTCAGACAGAAGACCGATCCTCGAGGTGTCTGCAGGACCTTGCCGGCGCCTGCAATCAGCTGACGGGAGACGAGGAACGGGATCAGGACGTCGGAGACCTTGCCGAACTCACCTTGGCGCGAGATGAGGTAGTTCTCGTGACAGCCGTACGAGTTGCCAGCCGAGTCGGTGTTGTTCTTGAACAGATACACATCGCCTGCGATGCCTTCTTCATGCAGCCGGCGTTCGGCGTCGATCAGCAGACCCTCGAGGATTCGCTCGCCCGCCCGGTCATGGGTGATGAGCTCTGGGAGCGAGTCGCACTCGGGGGTGGCGTACTCCGGGTGAGACCCGACATCGAGATACAGGCGTGCCCCGTTTCGCAAGAAGACGTTGCTGCTGCGGCCCCACGACACGACCCGCCGGAAGAGGTAGCGAGCGACCTCATCGGGCGACAGCCTGCGCTGTCCGCGGAACGTGCACGTGACCCCGTACTCGGTCTCGATCCCGAAGATGCGCCGATCCATGAGTGCTACCCGTTATCGGTCAGCAGCTCGTCGAGCCGGTCTGCGGTGAGGCGCTTGAACTTTCGCGACTGCGACCGAGTGCGGTCGAGCACCGCAACCTCCAGCTGCGCCGGCAGGATCTGGCGGGCTCCACCATTGTCGCCGCTGTCGCTGGCAAGTGCGTCGATGGCCAGTCTGATAGCTGGTCCGAGCTCAAGGTCACCTTCGTAGGTGGTTTCCAAGGTGGCGGAAATGGCATCGGCTGAGCCTCCCATCACCACGTACCCCTGCTCGTCGGCGACCGATCCGTCGAACGTGAGGCGGTACATCTGGTCGTCGTCTGCTGCGTCGCCCACCTCGGCTACGACGATCTCAACCTCGTACGGCTTGGACGTCTCAGTGAAGATGGTGCCGAGTGTCTGGGCGTAGGCATTGGCCAGATTTCGGACCGTCACATCGCGGCGATCGAAGGAGTAGCCGCGTAGATCCGCCAGTCTGATTCCAGCCACCCGAAGGTTCTCGAACTCGTTGTACTTTCCGACAGCAGCGAAGGCAATGCGGTCGTAGATCTCGCTCACCTTGTGGAGGGCACGTGAGGGGTTCTCGGCCACGAACACGATCCCGTCGCGGTACTGCAGGACGGCCACCGATCGTCCCCGGGCGATGCCCTTGCGTGCGTAGTCCGCCTTGTCCTTGATGATCTGCTCGGGCGAGACGTAGAACGGAACCGACACGTGTCTTCCTCTCTTGCGCTGCGGTGGTAGGGATCAGGTCAAAGAAGCGGCTGGGCCGTCTGGGCGTTGGTGGCGAGCGGCGATCAGACGCCCCACCACCTCCTCCACCTCGGCGTCAGGCAGCCTTCGATAACCCTCGGCCGAGACCACGGACACCACTGGGAAGATCTTCCGCATCAGGTCGGGACCTCCGGTGGCCGAGTCATCGTCAGCGGCGTCGTAGAGGGCCTGCGTGACGGCAAGAACGGCGTCTGCCTCTGGCATCTGCTCGCGGTAGAGCTTCTTCAGGGAGCCGCGGGCGAAGAAGCCGCCTGACCCGACGGCGTGGAACGAGTGCTCTTCGTACCGTCCGCCGTGACGTCGTAGGAGAAGATCCGGCCCACGGATGTCTGATGGTCGTATCCCGCGAAGAGCGGAACGACGGCCAGTCCCTGCATGGCCATCCCTAGATTCCCACGGATCATCGTGGCAAGTCGGTTGGCCTTACCTGTCAGGGACAGCGTTGTTCCTTCGATCTTCTCGTAGTGCTCGAGCTCGACCTGCAAAAGGCGCACCAGCTCGATCGCGAGTCCTGCAGTGCCTGCGATTCCCACGGCGCTGTACTCGTCGGCCGGGTACACCTTTTCGATGTCTCGTTGCGCGATGATGTTGCCCATCGTCGCGCGACGGTCGCCGGCCATGACGATTCCTTGGTCGTACGTCAACGCAACGATGGTGGTGCCGTGAGGCGCGTCGAGGTCTGACGCGGTGCCAGGCCCGGACCCGGCGCCGCCAGGCAGCAGGTTGGTGCGTGGGCCGCCAGGAAGTCGCTGAAGGACGAGCTTGCCGGCCGAAAGGAAGGCATTCGGCAACGATGCTGTTCGGTCAGAGTGGGGTCACGAACTCACTCGCCACCCTTCTGGACGAATGCGCGAACGAACTCTTCGGCGTTCTCTTCCAGGACCTCGTCGATCTCGTCGAGAATGGCATCGACGTCTTCATTGAGGGCCTCATGACGTTCGGCGACGTCCGCGGTGTCAACTGGCGCTTCGTCGACCTCTTCACTGCGGCGTTCAGCGTGCTTCTGCCCGCCCGTCTCCTGTGCGCTCATCTCTCACCTCCGTGGTCGCGTGACTACACCCGACCCTGAGTCGGATCGACCCAACCTGGCGCGCACTGAACCCCCAGCCCACCCCGGGACCTGGCGGTGATTCCCGCGTTTCAGGGCGTGGCCAATGCGTCGACCAGTTCTGCGGCGGTCGCACAACGGTCAAGAAGGTCTCCGACATGGGCTCGCGTGCCCCGCAGTGGCTCGAGCATCGGCACGCGTTGCAGCGAAGCGCGTCCGGGGATGTCAAAGATCACCGAGTCCCACGATGCAGCCGTGACCTGGGCCCCGTAGCGACGGACGCACTCGCCGCGGAACCAGGCGCGGGTGTCCTCGGGCGGCAGCACGAGTGGCCGACTGGATCGCGTCATCGGTCAGGATTCGCTCCATCCGTCCGCTCGTCACGAGCCGACGGTAGAGACCCTTGTCGGGTCGAACGTCGGAGTACTGCAGATCGACCAGCTGGAGTCGAGCGTCTGACCAGGCCAGCCCATCTCGTGAGCGGTATCCCTCCAGGATCTGGCGCTTGGCCACCCAGTCGAGCTGGTTGCTCGAGTCGGGACGGGTCAGCCTCGAGGTCGTCGAGAACCTGAACCCACCTGCGCAGCACCTCTGCAGTGGCCGCGTCGACGTCAGCACCTGCTCGGTCCTCGACGAACTTGTGCGCAAGGTCGCAGTACTCCCGCTGAAGTCCGACTGCCGTCACAGTCCGGCCATCGCGCAGCTCGACCCGATGTCTGAGGTTCGGGTCGTGCGAGACGGCATGCAGCTCGCGGACGGGTCGGAGAAGCCCGAGGTCCTCCACGAGGAACCCCTCCTCGATCATCGTGAGCACCAAAGAGGTAGTCCCGAGCTTCAGGAGACCTGCGACCTCCGCGAGGTTCTGCGTCGCCAATGATGACGTGGAGGCGCCGGTACTTGTCGGCGTCCGCGTGTGGCTCGTCGCGCGTGTTGATGATCGGGCGCTTGAGGGTCGTCTCTAGACCCACTTCGACCTCGAGAAGTCGGCTCGCTGGCTGATCTGGAAGCCGGCGTCGGTGCCTTGCTGGCCAAGTCCGACTCTGCCCTGACCGCAGATGACCTGGCGTGACACGAAGAACGGCGTGAGGTGTTTCACGATGTCCGCGAACGGGGTCGTGCGACGCGTCAGTCGTTCTCATGGGTACCGTACGAGGCACCTTTGTTGTCAGTGTTGTTCTTGTAGAGGTTGATGGGTATCGCGCCCGGCACCCGCGCCGCGCGTTGGGCGGCTTCGGCCATCACGAGTTCGCCTGCCTTGTCCCAGAGCAGGGCGTCTCGGGGGCTCGTCACCTCCGGGCTGGAGTACTCAGGATGCGCGTGGTCGACGTCGAGTAGAGCTCCGTTGGTCAAGATGACATTCGCCATGCCGACGTCATCGTCGGTGAGTTGGCTGGCGTCGGCTGCCTCGCGGGCAAGGGTGAAGCCACGGGCGTCACGAAGCGGGTTCTCCTCCTCGTAGTCCCAACGTGCGTGCGAGAGCCCCGGCTCTCCCGTCGCATAGCCGTTCACGATCTGGGACGACATCACCACCGGATTGACGTGCGGGTCACCCGGCACGGCGATGCCGTACTCGGTCTCGATACCCATCACGCGAGAGAACTGCACTCTCATACCCTAGGCGCCCGCGGCGAGTCCCTCGGTGCCGCACCGCCCATGCATTCCTATGATGCGCATGTGGTGGCGCGCTTGGTGGCCTGGCTTCAGGCGACTGCGGACGAGGGAAATTCGTACGCCCGGCTGCTTCTGGCCCTGGCCCGACGATTCGTGGTTCTGGAGTTCTTTGATCGGTCCCTGGCCATCGCCGCGCAGATGCTCGTGGCTTTCATTCCCCTGGTCATCGGTCTGACCGCGTTGGTCGCCGACAACTGAGCAGTCGCCGAGGAGGTCATCCGTCGGCTAGGCCTGACGGGGGCCTCCGTGGAGATGGTGAGAGTGCTCCGACAGCGACGCACTCCCGGACGACTCGGCCGGCATCGGGTCGTTGTCCATCTTCTTTCTGATGCTCTCGCTCTATCTCGTTTGGGAAGCGCGTCCGCCACCTCTACGAACGCGCCTACGACTTGCCGGCCACATCCGCCAAGAGTGAATGGCGAAGTGTCTGGTGGGTGCTGGTCCTTGCGGTCTTTGTCGTGATCGGGAGTGCTGCTCGAAGCTTTGCCGTTGACACGTCGCTGTGGGTGCCGGCACTTGTCTTCCCGTTCTCGGTGGGGATGACGGTGTTGTTTCTCTGGTGGTCGCCGCGATTCTTACTGGCGAAGCGGCTTTCGTGGAACACCACACTCCCTGCGGGAGTCTCCACCAGCGTGGGCATCATGCTGACGACCATCTGGAGTGTGGTGTGGCTGCCCAAGATCATCATCGACCAGGCAGAGCGATACGGAGCGATCGGCATCACATTCGGCATCTTCACCTGGCTCTATGCAATCTCTCTTGCCCTGGTCGCCGGTGCGGTTCTGGCTGGCGCCGTCGAGGACGTGCGTCAGAAACGGACGCCCGCACTTGCGGCTTCCCCGTCTAGCTGACTT
>CAVPLY010000020.1:0-21521 GCA_963706045.1 uncultured Actinomycetota bacterium
AAGGCGACTGGCAAGAGGTCGGGATGCGGCTGCGCCCGCAGCACTCCTACCTCTCCGCCATCGGTCCACGCCATCGTGAAGCCCCCGTACACCGTCGCTGCGACGTTGTCGGGATGCCCTTCCATCTCTGTGGCGACGGCGAGCAGCCGTTCATCATCAAGTCGTTCCTCGCCTCCCACGGTGAGCGCGCGCGCAGCCGCAAGCCCTCCGACGATCGCCGCGGACGAAGAACCCAGACCACGGCCGTGCGGGACGCGGTTGAGACACCTGACCTCAAGCCCGCGCGGGCGCCCACCCATTCGGTCAAAGCCGGTGTTCATGGCCTTGATCACCAGATTTCGTGCGTCCTTTCGCACCTTCTCTGATCCCTCGCCAGCAACATCGAGGTCGAGCCCGTCCTCACCGACGCGCACGACGATCTCGTCGTAGAGCGACAACGCAAGGCCGAATGTGTCGTAGCCGGGGCCGAGGTTCGCGCTTGTTGCCGGCACCCGGACGCGCAACGTTGCTGCCCGAAACATCGGAGCTGCCACTACTGCGTCAGTCCCAGCAGCGAGGCTGCGGCATGGGCCTCGGCCGCGACCGTGACCGGCTGCGGTGCACCGGCGATCGCCCAGTCAGGATCCTTCAGTCCATGCCCCGTGACGGTGCACACAACCGTCTGACCATCGTCGAGCAGGCCCTCGCTCTTCTTCTTCAAGAGCCCTGCGACACCGGACGCCGAGGCCGGCTCGACGAACACACCTTCCTGGGACGCGAGCAGGCGGTAAGCCGCGAGGATCTCGCGGTCGGTGACGGCGTCGATGCAGGCCGCCGGACTCATCGCGCGCCTCGAGCGCGTACTGCCACGAGGCAGGGTTGCCAATCCGGATCGCGGTCGCCACCGTCGACGGCTTGGGCACGACTTCGCCTCGCACGATGGGGGCCGCCCCAGCCGCTTGGAACCCCCACATGCGAGGACGACGAGTACTGACCCCGTCGTCCTCGTACTCGCGGTATCCCCTCCAGTAGGCGGTGATGTTGCCGGCGTTACCGACCGGCAGCGCATGGATGTCTGGCGCATCGTCAAGCTGGTCGACGATCTCGAAGGCGGCCGTCTTCTGCCCCTCGATACGTGCGGGGTTGACGCTGTTGACCAACGCCACGGGGTACTGATCGGAGAGATCTCGGGCGAGGTTCAGGCAGTCATCGAAGTTGCCGTCGACCTGCAGCAGTCGTGCGCCGTGGGCAAGGGCTTGACTCAGCTTGCCCAGTGCGATCTTTCCCTGTGGGACCAGGACGGCGCACACCATGCCCGCGCGCACCGCATAGGCAGCCGCGCTGGCGCTGGTGTTTCCGGTTGACGCGCAGATGACGGCCTTGGCGCCTTCCTCGGCTGCTTTGGAGATTGCCATCGTCATGCCTCGGTCCTTGAACGAGCCAGTCGGGTTGGCTCCCTCGACCTTCAACCAGACGTCGCAACCTGTGCGCTCAGAGACCACATTCGCGCGTACCAACGGTGTTCCGCCTTCACGCAGCGAGATGACCGGCGTCGCTTCGGTCACAGGAAGGCGGTCTCGGTACTCATCGATGATTCCGCGCCATTGACGGGTTGCTTGGGTCAACACAGGGCTCATTCTCCCACCACTCGCATGATCGAGGTGATCTGACGAACCGAGTCGAGCCCGCGAAGACTGTTGCACGTCTCGGCCAGTGCACTTTCCAGTGCGTCATGGGTCACGATCTCCAGGCTGGCATCGTCGCCGTGGCCCTCTTGACGCAGCGTCTGGATGCTCACGTCGTGCTCGGCAAACACCGCGGCCACCGAGGCGAGGACACCCGCCTTGTCGGTCAGATCCATGGCGATGTAGTAGCGGGTCAGCGAAACATCGATGGGGAGAACCGGCAGCGCCGCGTAGGCGGACTCCCGGGGCCCGTGCCCCCCGCTCATCCGGTTTCGCGCGACGGCCACGATATCGCCGACCACGGCGGACGCCGTCGGTGCGCCACCGGCACCCGGACCGTAGAACATCAGCTGACCAGCGGCGTCCGACTCGACGAACACAGCGTTGTACGCCTCACGGACGGCGGCGAGCGGATGCTGCCGCGACACCATCGCTGGGTACACACGCACGCTGATGCCGCGTCCGTCTGCCGAACGCTCCGCCACTGCCAGCAGCTTCACGACATAGCCTGCGGCCTTGGCTGCGGCCACTTGGGAGGAGGTGATCGCAGAGATGCCTTCGCAGTAGACGTCGTCGATGGTGACCCGCGAGTGGAAAGCAAGACTGGCGATGATGGCAGCCTTGGCCGCAGCGTCGTGACCCTCGACGTCGGCCGACGGATCAGGCTTCTCGGCGTAGCCGAGCTCTTGCGCCTCGGCGAGGGCGTCGTCGTACGAGGCACCGCTCTCGTCCATCCGCGTCAAGATGTAGTTCGTGGTGCCGTTGACGATGCCCAACACCCGTTGAACCCGGTCGCCCGCCAATGACTCGCGCAACGGTCGCAGCAGGGGGATCGCCCCAGCGACGCTGGCCTCGAAGTAGAGGTCGAGCCCGGCTGCGTCACAGGCCTCGTGCAGCTCGGCACCATGTTGGGCAAGCAGGGCCTTGTTTCCCGTGACCACACTGGCGCCGGAAGCGAACGCATCCAATATCAGCTGGCGGGCAGGATCGATCCCGCCCATCAGCTCGACCACGATGTCGGCGCCTCGGCCGGTGACAAGCTCGCTGAGATCGTCGGTGACCAGCTCGGGTGCGACCCAAGGGCCGCGGTCAGCATTGACGCGACGGACACCGACGCCGACGAGCTCGAGAGGTGCTCCCACCCGCTCGGCGAGATCGTCGGCCTGCTCGACGAGCAGACGAGCGACCTCAGACCCCACGACTCCTGCCCCCAGCAGAGCCACCTTGAGCGGCTTGGCGCCCATCGTTCCTCCCGGTCGGTCGACCCGGGCAGCAGCCAGGGCGCTCCCGAGCGGCTACGCGTCGCCCTCGGGTGTGTCGGGGTCAAGCCTCCCATGAGCGACCACGCAGAACTCATGCCCCTCGGGGTCTGCCATGGTCTGCCATTCGACCCCGTAGGCAGCGACTGGCGCGCCCAGCCGACGAGCGCCCAACGACTCAAGGTGCGTGATGTGGCTCTGAGCATCCGCCGGGTGGACGTCGAGGTGCATGCGGTTCTTCCCGCAGCGTTCCTCTGGAACCGGTTGCAGGATCAGCACTGGGCCCGGTGGCTCGCCTTCGGCAGGCGCCAGGATGCGGTACCCGTCGGCCTGATCGACCAGGCGATAACCGAGGGCAACCTCCCAGAAGGGCGCCAGCGCCTCGGGGTCCAGGCAGTCCAGCACCACGGAGACGCGCATATGAGCACCCTACGTCGCCTCCCTTGCTAGGCGCCGGTATCGAGCGCCAACAGGTCGTCGACCGTCTCGCGCCGAATGAGCTCGCGGGGCGCTTCAGCTGATGAAACGGCCACGACCGGAGGGCGGCCCAGCATGTTGTAGGTGGACGCCATGCTGCGGCAGTAGGCGCCCGTGGCGGCGACGGCCAGCAGGTCTTCGGCACGCACGTCGTCCGGCAGCCATGCATCACGCACGATGATGTCGCCGCTCTCGCAATGCTTGCCGACCACCCGCGCCATCATCGGAGCGGCGTCAGAATGCCGATCAGCGACGACCACCGTGTAGTCGGCGTCGTACAACGCCGTCCGCGGGTTGTCGCTCATGCCGCCGTCCACGCTGACGTACGTCCGCGACGCTCCGGCGTCCAGTGCCACCCTCTTCACCGTGCCTACCCGGTACACCGTTGACATCGACGGCCCCACCAGTGCCCTGCCAGGTTCAACGGCCAATCGCGGCACGGAGAGATCGTAGGCGCGACACTCACGTTCGACGATGGCCCTCAGACTGACAGCCACGTCCTCGGTGTCGGCGGGATCGTCGGAGTCGATGTACGCAATGCCTAGTCCACCACCGAGGTTGAGCTCTGGAAGCTCAAGGCCGTGCCGCTCACGTACCTTCGCCAACAGCTCGACGGCGCGGTGTGCGGCGACCTCGAACCCTGATGTGTCGAAGATTTGCGAGCCGATGTGCGAGTGGACGCCCACCAGTTCGAGTGAGGGCTGTAGCAGCACCAGCTCGATGGCACGGGCCGCTGCGCCGGACGCAAGGGAAAAGCCGAACTTCTGGTCCTCGTGAGCCGTGGCGATGAACTCATGAGTGTGCGCCTCAACGCCAACGGTGACGCGCACCAGCACCCGCTGACGAACACCCACCTCTTCGGCGCACCGCGCCAGTCGTCGGATCTCTTCGGTCGAGTCGATGACGACGCGGCCCACTCCAAGCGACACCGCTCGAGTCAGCTCGTCGACGGACTTGTTGTTGCCGTGGAAGAGAACACGCTTCATCGGGAACTGCGCTCGCTCGGCGACCGCGAGCTCGCCACCTGTGGCCACGTCGAGGCCGAGCCCCTCCTGTCCCACCCAACGTAAGAGCTCAACGGTCGTAAACGCCTTGCTCGCGTAGAACACGTCGGTTCCGTTGAACGCGCGGGCGTACGCTCGCGCGCGTTCGCGGAAGTCATCCTCGTCCAGGACGAAGAGCGGAGTGCCGTAGTCGCGGGCCAGGTCGGACACCGAGTGTCCATGCACCTGCACGCCGCCGGTGGCGGTCCTTGTCGCGCCCTTTGACCACACGTGGCGGCTCAGCGCGTTCAGATCAGCCGGAGGCGACGATGGCACAGCATCGGCGACCAGGTCACCGTGACGAGGGCCGGCTGGGTGCGCGCGCATCATCGAACTCCTTCTCGGGGCAGTCGTCGACAGTAGTGCTCGGCGTCTCGAGCCCGATGGGCGGCGCCGCCGGTGTTCTCGCTACTCCTCGCGGCCCTGCGAGCGGCGGCGACGCCACGACCACGCCTGCGAGCCCAGAAGCCCGAGCCCCCACCCAGCGAGCATCGCCAGCACGATCACGACAAACAGTGGAGCCTGAATGGTCCAGCCCAAGACTTGGATGGTGGTGTCTGCCGAGTTCTGGGCGACCAGGATGATCGCGATCAACGCCAACAGCGACCAGAGCACCATCGCTGGGGTCACCTTGAACCGACGCTCGCTGTCAGCCATCTGCGTTCTCCAGGAGTCCGTTCGCTGCGAAGGCGTCGTACCCGTGGCGCGTGAAGTCGGTCAGCTCAGCGAAGAGTGCGTCATCGACCTTGGTGAAGTTGAAGCAGCTCTTCCCTTGCATGCGCTTCCGCAACTCCGGTGAGATGTCATCTAGGAGGTCGGGAAAGGCGTAGACCGGCATCAGGTGGTAACTGACATAGCGTTTCCCGACCTTGACCCCACCGAAGTACCCCGGGTACCCGTCCTTCGGCCTCCGCCAGTGCGTCTGCAATCCATACTCTGCTGTGGAGTCGGCGATGACTTCCATCTGCGGCGCATACGGCGTCAGGATCGAGCGCAGGCCGACAAACACCTCAGAGAAGTCCTTCTCGGCCATGGCTACCTCCCGCTCACAGCGTAGGCCGTATTGGCCCGCGTTCGCCCGGGCCCCGCCTACATGCGTTCGGGCGCTGAGACACCCAGCAGGCCGAGCCCGTTGGCCAGCACCTGACGCGTCGCGGCGCAGAGCACCAGACGGGCTGCATGGGTCGGCGTGGCTTCCTCATCGCCGCGCGGCAACACCCGGCACGCGTCGTAGAACTTGTGATAGGCGTTCGCCAGTTCCTCGAGGTACCGCGCGATGCGGTGCGGCTCTCGCAGTTCGCCAGCACCGGCAACCACCCTCGGGAACTCCCCCAGCGCACCGAGCAGGTCGCCCTCGCGATCGTGGGTCAGGAGCGAAGGGTCGAAGCCTTCCTCGTCTATGACCAGCCCGAGATCGGCGGCATTCCGCAGCAGCGACGAGATACGCGCATGGGCGTACTGGACATAGAAGACCGGGTTGTCGTTGGTCTGCTTGACCAGGAGATCGAGGTCGAGCGTCAATGGTGAGTCGACCGGATATCGACACAGGGTGTACCGAGCTGCATCGACACCCACCTCTTCGACGAGGTCTTCGAGCGAGACGATGGTGCCTTTGCGCTTGGAGAGCCTGACTTCTTCGCCACCGCGGTACATCTTGACCAGTTGACCGATCAGCACCTCGATGGCGGTATCGGGATCGTCGCCGGCACACGCAGAAATGGCACGAAGTCGATTCACGTATCCGTGGTGATCGGCCCCAAGCAGGTAGATGTTGACATCGAATCCCCGCGCCCTCTTGTCGACGTAGTAGGCCGCATCGGAGGCAAAGTACGTCGATGCACCATCACTCTTGATGAGCACGCGATCCTTGTCGTCGTCGAAGTCCGTCGTACGGAGCCACGTGGCACCCTCACGCTCAAAGACATGGCCCTTCTCACGGAGACGGTCGAGCCCGCGCTCGACCGCGCCCGACTCGTGAAGCGAACGCTCGGAGTACCAAACCTCGAAAGTGGTGCGGAAGAGCGAAAGAACGTCTTGCTGCTGCTTGAGCTGCACGGCATAGCCCGCTTCGCGGAAGGCCACCATCTGCTCGTCCGCGTCGAGTTCGAGGTACTCCGGGTGATCGCTGAGAATCGTTGCGGCGAGATCGGTGATGTAGCCGCCGTGGTACCCGTCCGCAGGGGCTGGTCGCCCGTTGGCCGCCTCACGCAGCGACTCGCCGAACCGGTCCATCTGGACACCGCGGTCATTGATGTAGAACTCTCGCGTCACCGCGGCGCCATTTGCCTCAAGCACGCGCGCCATCGCGTCACCCACGGCAGCCCAGCGGGTGTGGCCGAGGTGCAGGGGCCCGGTCGGATTGGCACTGATGAACTCCAGGTTCACGCGCTGTCCAGCCAGGGTGTCGACGCGCCCGAACTCGGCCCCCTTGGCAACGATGGTCCGAGCAAGCTCACCCTGCGCAGCGGCCTCCAGGGTGATGTTCAGAAACCCCGGACCGGCGATCTCCACCGACTCGATGCCAGGCACCTCGTTGACGCGGCGAGCCAAGATCTCAGCGATCTCGCGCGGGGGACGTCCGGCCGCCTTGGCCAGCTGTAGGGCCACGTTGGTGGCGTAGTCACCGTGATCTGCTGATCGAGGCCGCTCGACCGTTACCTGAGGAGGTCGCCGGTCAGCGGGCACCTCAAGCTCACCAGCCTCAAGAGCGTCGTCAAGAACCGCGGTGAGTGCGGTGGACAGTTCAGCAGGGGTCACCTGTCAATCGTAGTGAGCGACCTCATCTCAGGTGGACGACCCTCAGCCTGCAGCCACGATCGAGATGGCCGTTGCCCCGCCAAGTGCACAGAGGACCAGAGCTGGCGTCGCAGCTGCCAGAGGCAGTCGCTTCGCCAGCTGTCGAAGCGCGAGCAGTCCATATGAGACAGCAAGGACGAGTGATGCGACGACGGCCGCCCCATGGGCCGCGAAGATCCCGACGACCAAGAAACCAGCCGCTACCAGCTCGACCCATCCCGACGCGGTCCAGAACACGGGCGTCACCCCGGAACGGTTCCGAACGTCAATGGATGCCGGAAGGCTCTGTACCTTCGCCATGCCGACGATGACGGCCAGCAATGTGAGCAGCAGCGACAGGCCGACGGCGAGCAGTTCCACCCGACCGATCCTGTCAGATCAGCCTCCGACGATGAGCCTGCGTACCTGGGTAAGCAGCTCGTCGGGGTCGAAGGGCTTCGTCAGGTAGCCATCGGCGCCCGCCCCCTGGGCAAGTTCGAAGTCGCGCCGTTGTGCTGAGGCGCTGATGATCAGGATCGGAATGGACGCCATCGCCGGAGTTGCCTTGAGCTTGGCTGTGAGCTCGACGCCGTCGAGTCCTGGCATCACGACATCCAGGCAGAGCAGCTGAGGGGGCGGCGTCCGCCCCTCAATGACCCCCGCGAGCAGCCGTAGGCACTCCTCGGCATCGGACGCCGTCTGGACGTCATACCCCTCGAGACTGAGGTTGAGGGCAATCAGCTCACGGATCGTCGATGAGTCATCGACGACCATGATGCGTCCCAAACCCTGTGCCATCACACCTTCCCTTCGGCTAGGTAGCCGTCGACCTTCAGGCCACCGAGGCAAGTACCGCCACCGAAACGGCGGCGAGGGCCAGTCCCCATCGCTGGAGTGCCTGCAGGTGCTCCTTGAGCACGAGGCGGGCCATGATCACGGTCGCCGCCGGGTACAGCGCCGTGATCACGGCAACCACCGTGAGCAGTCCTTCGCGGGTGGCCAGCATGAACATGGCAGTGGCCGCGACGTCCAACAGGGTTGAGGCGATGGCAAGCACGGCAACGTCGCGACTGGGTCGTGAGATGACTCTGGTGCCCACAGCAGCAGCGATGAGAAGGATCGAGGTGATGATGCGCACCACGACCAACGGCCAGAGCCCACTGTCGTCAGGCGCCCGTTCGAGGGCAATCAGGAAGATGGAGATAAATATGCCTGCACCAAAGGACAAGAGGAGAAGCTGGGCGGACACCGGATGGGGTGCGTCCTCGTGCACCTGCGACACCATGAGCACAGCCAGCATGCCCACTGCGATTCCGATCCAGCCCAGCAGCGGCAGCCGCTCGCCGAATGCGACGCCGGCGACTACCGGGAGCACGACGGCCACGAGGGCTGAGATCGGGGATGCGACGCTCATCGGTCCCATGGCCAACGCTCGAAACAAGAAGACGTAGGCGAACGCCCCACCCACACCGGAGACAGCTCCCCAGAACCACACCTCGGAGGTCACAGTGCCTCCGACCATGGGGGCCACCACCAGCAGCACGACCAGCCCGAAAGGCTGAGTGATCGTTCCCAACATGAAGATGTGGGCTCGCCGTGCGGCCATGCCGCCGAGGAAGTCGGTCAGGCCAAAGGCAACAGAGGATCCGAGCGCGAGCAGGATCGCGATCACGGTTTGGCCATACCCAGGATCCGGCGAGCGGCGTGCATGGCCGCGCGGGTTGCTCGCGCCGACCGCATCCGGTTGTCGCCCACCTCCACTTGCAGTGACATGCCATCGACCAGTGCCACTAGGGAAGCCGCGGCGTCCTCGGCGGTCTCGTCGATGTAGAACTGACCGATGGTCACGCCGTCATCCACCGCACGTCTGACCAGACGTCGCCACTGGCGAGACATACCGGCCGACTCCTCGCGAAGATCGGGGTCTCGCGAGGCCGCGCGCCAGTACTCGATCCAGAGCAGCCACCCCTCGCGCCGACGGTCATCGTCGATCGAGATTCCCAGGCGGACGAAATTTCTCAATCCGCTTCCAGGGGTCGAGCTCGCTCTCGACGGCTGACTCCATCCGTTGCAGTTCCTCGGCAATCCCGGCCCGAAGGACTTCGCGAACGAGCTCGTCACGCGTCCCGAAGGCGTACTGCAGCGAGCTCACGGGGACGCCCGTCGCTTCAGCGACGTCGGTGAAACGCAAAGCGTCGAACCCGCGCTCGACAGCGACCGCCTTGGCATGGCGGAGCAACTCACCCCGGTCGTGAGCAAGCGGACGGCCTTTGCGCTTGACCTCTGTCATGCGTCCCGTTATACCGTATGTCCATACGGAAACGATGAGGAGACCATGGACGCCACGCGACGCTCGATCTCGTACTGGCACGACTCGCTTCCAGCCGGCGACCTGGATTCACTGCGACCGACGCTCCCTGGCGACACCGACGCAGACGTGGCGATTGTGGGAGGCGGCTTCACTGGACTCTGGACGGCGTACTACCTCGCCAGACGAGACCCGTCGCTGCGAGTCGTGGTCCTCGAGAAGGAGTTCGCCGGGTTCGGTGCCTCTGGCCGAAATGGCGGCTGGGCCTCGGCCTTCCTGCCCACCGAGTGGGAACAGATAGCGGCAGAGACGTCCAGGGACGCAACTCTCCGTCTCCAGCGGGCTGCCGACGAGAGCATTGACGAGGTGGGCAAGGTCGCCGTCGACGAGGGCATCGACGGCCACTTCGCCAAGGGCGGTTACCTGCGCGTCGCAACGTCACCGCTGCAGTGGGACCGCCTGCACTCACAGCTGGCCCATGCCCGGGAATGGGGTCGGACAGCGGACGACCTGGTGCTGCTCGACCGCAACCAGGCGCGAGCGCGGGTAAACGCCGACGGTGTCTTTGGCGGGCTGTACACCCCACACTGCGCAGCGATCCATCCTGCACGGATGGTGCGGGGCCTGGCTTCGGCGGCCGAGCGACTCGGGGTCACCATATACGAAGGAACCCAGGTCACCTCCATCGAACCGGGCATCGTGCGCACCGACCACGGCGACGTGAGAGCAGAGATCGTCGTGCGAGCGATGGAGGGCTACACCTCCACGCTGCCCCAGTACCGCCGAGCGCTCACTCCCCTCTACTCACTCATGATCGCGACCGAACCCATCGATGACGGCCTCTGGGAGGAGATCGGCTGGCATGACCGCGAGACTTTCAACGATGACCGCCGGTTCCTCATCTACGCGCAGCGCACAGCTGACGGCAGGATCGCGCTCGGAGGACGCGGCGCCCCCTACCACTGGGGCTCGCGGATCGATCCTGCCTTCGAACACCCCCGCGGCGTCCACGACGCTCTTCGTCGAACCCTCGTCGGCCTGTTTCCCGCGCTCGCCGATGTAACCGTCACTCACCGCTGGGGCGGCGTCCTTGGCGTCCCGCGTGACTGGTTCCCGTCAGTGCGCCTAGACCGATCGACCGGGTTCGCCACTGCGGGGGGATACGCCGGCGACGGCGTCACACTCACCAATCTCGCCGGACGCACCTTGGCTGATCTGATCACGGGCACCGACAGCGACCTCACCACCCTCCCGTGGGTCGGCCGCGAGTCACCATCGTTCGAGCCCGAGCCCTTCCGGTTCGTCGGGATCAACACCGGCTTCCGTCTCGCCGACTGGGTCGACCGACGAGAGCAGAGCACCGGACGCCCCGCGCGTGTTCTCGACAAAGCCCTCGACCTGCTCGCCGGCCACTGACCCCGCGCAGCATCATCGGGCCGCAACCGCACTAGGCCGGGTCGTAGAGCGCCTTTCGCTCTTCCAGCATGGTCTCCATCGTGGCGATCTCGGCCTGTTGGCCGGCAACGATCGTGTCAGCGAGGTATGTCACCTCGGCACGCTCGGTGAGAGGCAGGACGGCCTCGGCCATCTCGACGCCGCCTTGATGATGGTCGATCATCAGCTCGAGGAAGAGAATCTCGGCCTCGGTTCCCTTGGCCTCACGCAGCTGATCGAGCTGACCGTCGGACGCCATCCCCGGCATGTCGTCGTAGGTCGTGACGTCTCCTGCACCGTGATCGTGGTCGCTCCACTCCATCGGGGGGCGTACCGAGGTCTGCGGCAGCTCCCACTGTTGCAGCCAGCCACTGAACATCCCGATCTGGGCCCGCTGGGTGTTGATGATGTCGTATGCGAGCGTCCGGAGCTCTGGGTCGTCGGTGCTGTCACGCAGCAGGAACGCCATCTCGACCGCCTGTGCGTGGTGCACCGACATGTCGCGCGCAAACCCGGCCTCTGGTGACTGATCACCCGGTTCGCTGTCACCACCAAGCAGCAGGGCACCCAGCACAGCGCCAAGGATCAGTGCGGCAACCGACGCGACGGCCACCGTGACCGCCCTCACGGCATCGTTCCCGATTCGCAGGTGGCCCCCGGCTCAGGTGTCTGCGATCCCGATCGGTACGTGGTCAGGAACTCATCGATCCGGCTGTCGGACGCGTCGTCGACTGACAGCTGGACTCCCCAACCGGTGAGCACGATCGGAGACCCTTGGTCAGGGTAGGGACTCATGAACGAGTAGGGCTGGCCGTCGACTTTGGCGGCCAGCGCGTCGATGTCGTCCTGGGTGGCTGCGTCGGAGTACGTGACCCACACCGCCCCGTGCTCGAGCGAGTGGACCGCGTTCTCGTTGCGAAGCACTTGGTCGTAGACCGACCCGGTGCAGTCGATCCATTCGGGGTCGTGGTCGCCGCCGACCGGTGGGCTCTGGGGGTAGTCGACGGCGTCGTTGGTGTGATCACGGGTGAGGTCCCCGTAGGTCTGGACGCCCTCGATCCCACCGTCACTCGGTGCGACTGTCGGGCTCGGCGAAGCGCAGCTCGCCCCGAGCACCAGAAGCAAGACAGCCATGCCTACCCGTGCCAGGGTTGTTCGAGATCTCACACCCACGATGGAACCATGAGCGGGCATGTGATCAGGACAGCGGGCGGCTCCGGTCGGCGTCGAAGAGTGGCTTCAGAGACGCTTTGACCGGCACTCGCGTTCCGGCGATGTCGACCTCGAAGCTGCCTGCGTTGATGTCGGCTGCGGTGAAGCCCTCTTCGCGTTCGATGTCAGCGATGCCGCAAGCGGCGCCCAGCGAGTAGCCGAAGGCGCCCACCCGGAGCGAGCCGAGAGGCACCCCGTCCATGAAGATCGGTTCGGCACCGATGAGGTCGTGGTCGGGTGACTCGAGCAGCACGTTGACCAGTCGCTTCTTGAGCGGCCCCGCCTCCTTCTGCTTGAGCAGGGCCTCGCGACCGACGAATCCGCCTGGCTTGTCCCACGCCACGGCGAACCCGAGACCAGCCTCCAGAGGCGTGTCCGTGGAGTCGATGTCATGCCCCATGTCGCGGTACGACTTCTCCATACGCATCGTCGAGAGTGCACCGACGCCGGTCGGCATGAACCCCAGGTCGGAGCCCGCTTCCTTCAGCTGGTCGTACAGGGTGGCGCCGAACTCCGTCGGGATGAGGAGGTCCCAGCCGAGCTCGCCCACGTAGGTGACGCGCAACGCCCACAGTGGCGTGTACCCCAGCTCGACCTTCTGAGCCGTGAGGAAGGGGAAGGCCTCGTTCGACCAGTCGTTGGGCGAGAGCCGCTGCAGCAGCTCTCGGGACTTCGGCCCCTGCACCGTCAGCAGTGCAAGCCCGCTGGTGATGTCGGTGACCGTGAGGAACTCACCCTCGTCGGTATTGCGCCTGATCCACGCAGGAAGTCGGCGGTGGACGTTGTCAGCGCTGATCACCAGGAACTGATCGGACGCCTGACGCGTCACCGTGACGTCAGCGATGATGCCACCGCGCTCGTCGAGCCACTGTGTGTACACAACGCGGCCGACCTCGGTGTCGATGTTGTTCGCGCACACCCGGTTCAGAACCTGCATCGCGTGCGGCCCCTGCACCTGGTAGTTCGACATCATGGTCATGTCGATCGCGCCGACGTTCTCACGGGCATTGAGGTGCTCGACGCCGGTCCGTTCGAATGCCAGACCGCGCTTGAAGCCCCACTCCACTGTTGGAGTCGTTCCGGGCTCGCCGAAGAACTCGGGGTACTCCCAGCCATTGCTGGCCACGAGGTAGGCGCCGTCGGCGACATGCTGGTCGTGGAACGGACCGCGTCGGACATTGCGAGCCTGCTTCGGCATAGCGTTCGGCCACGACAGGTCGTTCAGCAGGAAGCCCAGCCGCTCGACGGTGCGCTCCTTGCGGAACTGCCGAGTGGCCTGGAACTCGTGTGTACGGTCGACACCCACCTCAGTGAGGTCGATCGGCGGGTACTCCTCGATGAGCCACTGCGCCATGACGTGCCCGAGGCCTCCACCCATCAGAATTCCCACCGAGTTCAACCCGCACGCGAGATAGAGCCCGTCGACCTCTGGCGACTCACCCAGCATCGGCGAGATGTCGTCGGTGAAGCTCTCGGGGCCACAGAAGAGCGTGCGGATGCCGGCGTCCTCAAGAGCTGGGAACCTCTGCATCGCCTTCTCGAGGAAGGGCGACAACCGGTCCCAGTCAGGGGGTAGCACCGCAAAGGCCGACTCCTTCGGCGTCCCGTCGAGCGACCAGGCCGCACCTACCGGCTCGAACATGCCGACGAGCAGGCCGCCGCCCTCTTCACGGTAGTAGCCGTACGCCTCAGGGTCTTCGATGACAGGGACGTTCTCGGGGGTGACCCCGTCGATCGGCTCGGTGAGCAGGTAGTAGTGCTCGGCTGCCTGAAGCGGCACCGTCACTCCGGCCTTCGCCGCGAGCTCGCGCCCCCAGAGACCAGAGGCCAGCACGACCTTCTCGCACTCGATCGTGCCGCGCTCGGTGACGACGCCCGCAATGCGGTTGTCCTTCACGATGAAGTCGATGACCTCGGTCTCTTCGAAGATCTGCGCGCCCTTCATCTTCGCGCCCTTGGCCATCGACATCGTGACGTCGACCGGGTTGGCCCGGCCCTCGTCGGGCGTCCAGAAGCCGTGAATGATGTCGTCGACCTTCATCATCGGGACGATGTCGAGGATCTCTTCGGGCGTGAGGATCCGCTTATCCACCCCGGTGGAGCGCATGTACGCGGTTTCGCGGCGGTAGGCCTCATCACGTCGCTCGGTGGTGGCGAGCTGCAGGTAGCCCACGTCCTTGAACCCGGTGGAGAGGCCGGTCTCGGCCTCCAGCTTGGTGTAGAGGTCGCGCGAGTACCGGGCCATCCACAGCGGGTCCTCGGACGCCCCGCCGGAGACCACCTCACCTGCCGCATGCCAGGTGGTGCCGGACGTCAGCTGCTTGCGCTCAAGCAGGACGACGTCGGTGGCCCCCATGGTGGCCAGGTGGTAGGCGATCGAGGTTCCGATCACGCCACCGCCGACGACCACGTACTGGGCGCGGGAGGGCAGGTCAGAGCCTGTCTGGGTGTCGGCGGCCTTGGCCGCCGCTGGGTTGATATCAGCGAAGTCGAGAGACATGGCTGCAGCCTGCCATGTCTTGGTTCACTGGTCGACTGTTCAGTGAAATCGAGCGCAAAGGTTTCCGATCAGCCCGGCGCCCGGCAGCCTCAGCAGGAAGCCCCGGGTTCAGGCGTCTGGGGGCCTTGGCGGTACTCGGTGACGAAGTCGTCGAGGCGCGGGTCGTCGGGGCCGTCGAGCAGCAGCTGGGTGTTCCAGGCGGTGGCGACAACGGGTGCCGGCTGGTCCGGATAGGGCGAGAGCAGGGTGTAGTTCTCGCTAAGCCGGTTCTTGAGAGTGTCGACGTCGGCCGAGGGAAGAGCTGGGTCGTAGGTGATCCACACCGCCCCGTGCTCCATCGAGTGGACGGCCCTTTCCTGGTCGATCTCTTCCTCGTAGAAGCCGCACTCCTCCCATACCGGCTCGTGTGGGCCACCGACCGGCGGCGACTCGTCGTACTCCACCTGATCGTCGGTGTGCTCGGCGGCCTGGTACGAGTACGTCTGCACCTCATCGAGGGCGCCGGGCGTCGGGTCCTCGGTTCCCGCCTGAACCGCCCACACCACACCCCCGACCGCGATCACGACCGCAATGCCGAGCCCGGCGGTCAACAGCCCGTTGGATCGACGCGAACGAGAGGTGTCGTCCTTGCGCATCTGCGCGATCTTCTTCTCGCGCTCCTCGCGTCGGCGTTGGGCGTTGGACCCCATCAGCACTCCTGAAGTCGACTTCGTATCTGCACGACCTTAACCCGAACCGAGCTCGTCCGCGCCCACAGCTAGTGCGGGAGGCGCACCTTGCGCGTCGTCGCCACCACGGTGAATCCGAGCGATTCGTAGAGACCTCTCGCAGAGTTCCCCTCGGTGACCGCGAGCGAAAGGGCACGCTCGCCGTCGACGTGAAGGAGCCGCATCAGACGGAGCAGAACCGAGCGGCCCAGGCCGGCGTAACGGGGGTCCGGGGCACGGCACACGTCAGTGACCCATGGCCCACCCAGCGGCGGCGACCCCGGCACGCGATTGACCAGCAGCATCGCTGCCAGGCGGTCCGCATCGAAGAAGAGCGCGCTCTGGTCCATCAGGGGGCCCAACCGGCCACCGTTCTGGGCCCGCTGGATATCGGCAATGATGTCGTCATCGGCACCCTGCTCTTCATCAGGATGTCCCTCCGGATACGCCGCTCTGACGAGCTGCACCACCTCGGGCGGCACCAGACCATCGGAGCGAAGCGGGCGTACCTCCAGAAACTCCGGGAGCTCGGCGCCGGCCGAGTGATGCGTGAGGTTTCCTGACTGCAGATCGACAGACATGAGCGAGAAGTGGCGAGTGGGCGTCGCGCCACGGCGCACTAGGGCGTCAGCCAAGTCGTCATGTGTGGTGGTCAGGCTCCAGCCCGCCAAGTCGGTGAGCACGGCATCAACAACAAGATCGAGAGGACCCTCCGGCTCAAACAGCTCCGCCACCGGAGGTTTCGCGTCGAAACGGTGAAAACGACCGAGAACCTGACCGCCACGGGCCAGTTCGATCAGGCTTGGATCGGCCGACCCGGACGTGTTCATGGACCCTGCCTACCGTGTGGGCGCGAACTGCGCCATGACAACCTCGAACGAGTTGGGCCGAAGCGAATGTCAGCGCCGCCCGCTGATAGCCTCCCGACGTCCCCGCCTCCGTAGCTCAGGGGATAGAGCATCGGCCTCCGGAGCCGTGTGCGCAGGTTCGAATCCTGCCGGGGGCACCGTTGTGATGTGAGCGGCGATCCCGAATACACCTCGGCGTCTCGGCTCTTCGGCCCTCAGGCTGCGGTCACCAGTACCAGGACGAAGCGACATGGCGTCAGCGCCACCACTGCATGCCGCTCGTTCGGCGCGAGGTAGACGACGTCGCCTGCCGTGAGCTCGTGTCGATGCCCTGCGACTGTGAACGCCAAGTCGCCCTGCACGACCTGGACGACGACCGGACGCGGTGCCGAGTGGTCTGTGAGCTCCTGCCCGGCGTCCATCGCGAACGCCACCACCCTGACCGCATCGTTGCTGACCGCTGTGCGAGACGTGGTGGCCTCGCCGGTGATCGGCAGGTCGGCATGCAACCTGCCCACCACTGTCGTCTCCGACACATCGGTCTTCGCCATGACGGCCTCCTCGCATTCGTCTTCGTGAACCTACGCCGTGAGCGAGATGGGGATCTCCTCAGGAGACGAGTAGCGCTTCCAGGCGTCACCAGCCCGCACATGGACACTGCCGCGTCCGAAGACCTGCCAGCGGTCTCCGTCACCCACCATGGCAGTCTGCTCGTCGACGCCCACGAGCAGCTCATCGGCTGGAACCGTGCGCGTCATGTGCTCGACCAAGCCCGGCGCGAACCGGTCGAGCATGTCCCAGTGAGGCCCCAGCCACGCGCCCGGGAAAAGCTCCAACCCCTGTCGCCACAGCTCCGGCGAGAAGCTGTCGGCGCTGCTGTCGGGGGCCTTCCTGCCGAGTGAGGCCATACCTGCGCTGCAGCCGATGTAGCCCATTCCCCTGTCGAGGCCGTCGAGGACTGCTCGCCAGAGTGCGGTGTTCCTCAGGGAGGTCGCCAGGTAGGCGGGGTTCCCGCCCGAGAAGTAGACGATCGAGGCACCCCGAACACGGTCAGCCATCGCAGCGTCATCTGCGTCGGTGCGGTCGCGAACCTCGAGGACCTCGGCCGGGACGCCGACCTCAGAGAAATGCCTCAGTCCGGTCTCAGCCCATCCGCTGAAGATCTCGTCTCCCTCGGGAGCGGAGGCGGTGGGCACCACCAACACCCGGCCATCTCCAGTCACCCGGTCGAGCAGCCAGGAGTCGACGGGGCGGGACCACTCCTGGAACTCACCAGACCCCAGTAGCCCAAACCAACCACTCATACCGACCTCGACTCAGCCAGACGGAAGGACTCGCGAGCCATCGACCGGGACCAGTTACTGTCGCCGAACGCTGCGATCAGCCCGGCCACCTGGCTTTCGTGCTCACGAATGGCCGCCACCTTCAGCTCGAGAAGCTCTCCGGTGAGGACGAGGTCGAGGTCGATGTCAGCATCGGCCAGCACGGGCGCCTTCGCGCCGTCGCGAAAAGCGCCAAGAGCCTCCAGCCTTGGAAGGAACTGCTCGCCCCAGGCCTGCGACTGAACGGCGTAGTAGAGGCAAGCGTCTGCTGGCGCGTGGCGCCGGAATGCCTCGGTCGCCCATCGGCTCACAGTCTTGTGGCCTTCATGATTGGTCATGCCGTCCGGGCCGAACGTGAGCACTGTGTCAGGTGCTACCTCGGCCATGATCGCGGCGACGCTCTCGGCACCTTCTTCGCTCAAAGGTGAGTGCCAGTCGACGTCCGGCAGGTCGAGAAAGATGTGTTCCTGAACCCCGAGCATCGTCAGACATCTCTGCAGCTCTCCGGTTCGCACGTCTGCGAGCGTTTCAGGTGGCCATCGCTGGGGATCGACGGATCCACCCTCACCCCGTGTGGCGGTGATGCACACGACTCTCGAACCAGCCGCGGCTGCCTGGGCCATCAACCCCGAAGAGAGATAAGCCTCATCATCGGGGTGCGCCCAGACGCCGAGTACACATCCGAGGCTTGACCCAGGGGTGGCAGGCACGCGTCGAACCTACGCCACCGACGATGAAGGACCGCCAACGGTCAAGACGCCCGGGATCGATGACGACATCACTTCAGAGGCAGCGACCAACCAGAGGACACCATGAACCCGCCCGATGACTCCCCGTGCTGGGCCGGCGAGTGGACGACGGTTGCCCCCATGGTCGACCTGTGGGCGCATAGTGCTCTGGTACGGACTGTTGCCGCGCTCCCCACTCTCCACGCCTGGCGGCTCGGCGACGACAAGGGATCCCGACGGTCGCTCCTCTGGTGTGCGACCCCGATGCCGGGATCGACCGAGGCCCATGACGGCAAGGGACATGGCGTTGCGGTTCTCTCGCAATCGGCTCCCCCGCCGTCGCTCGGTCTCGGCGATGTCGACGGGCAAGGGGAACTTCTGGCTGGCCCCGTGGTGCGCGCTTCGTCGTCCATGACAGAGGGGCTGCTCATCGCCCTTGCAACCGGACTCTCCCGCACCGCGGCAGATGCCATCGCCGATGCTGTGGGCAGCCAGTCGCGCGGTCAGCCACATGACACCGAGGTCCCGCCGGAAGCAGGGGCACGTCCGTATCGACCGACCGACTCCGGTGTTCGACGCTGGGTCGGCGGTATCGCACAGCTTCCTGGGGCATGGCTGCCTGAACTGGCCATCCTGCCGACGAGTCGTCGCGACATCGATGACCCGGGAACAAGGTGGGGCACCGAGTCAGTAGCCTTCGCCGCCCGCCACAGCGTGCATGCCGTCGACACGAAGTTTGCCTCCGACGTCCTCGCGCCCCACGTAACCGCCCTGATCCTCGATCACGTGCCCGACGACGCCGCAGTTACCGTGGCCGGGGATGCCCTGCACGTCTGGTGGGAGTACACCGAGCCGAGCAGCGCGGCGGCAGCACGGGCGAGCCGAACCGTCGAGATCGCCTGCCGGCTGCGCGACGCCCTGCCGACGTTCGTCCTCAGCGACTACCCAGATCACTCCCACCGCGTCGAGGAAGAGCTCGCCGAGCGCGCGGCCCGAGCAGCGGCATACCGAGCAGCGCGTAGGACCGGCACGCACAAGGACCCGACACTGCAGCGGATCTATGCCACCGCCCAGGCTGAGTACGAAGCCGGTCGGCAGAAGGACTAGGAAGGGCGGCCGTCGTCGGCTGCGTACCCTGTATCCGTGTCCAGCCGTGAGCAGAGATCTGATCTGCGCCACCGATTGGTCGACCGTCCCGTCCTCCTCGACGGCGGGCTTTCGACAACGGTCGAGATGCTCGGCCACGACATCTCCGGCCAGTTGTGGTCGGCCCGGCTGCTGCTGGACTCTCCTGACGCGATCGTCCAGGCACACCGGGCATTCTTCGCCGCTGGGGCTGAAGTGGCCACGACAGCGAGCTACCAAGCCACCTTCGACGGTTTCGCGGCACAAGGGATCGCTCGCGGACAAGCCGCCGACCTGATGACGCGCAGCGTCGCCCTTGCCAAAGAGGCGGCCAACGAAGTGACTGACCGTCCGACATGGGTGGCGGCGTCGATGGGGCCATACGGAGCAATGTTGGCGGACGGTTCTGAGTACCACGGCCACTACGGACTGACGGTGGGCGAGCTCCGGGAGTTCCATCGGCCCCGCATCGAGGTCATGGCTGCTGCAGGAGCAGACGTGCTGGCATTTGAGACCCTCCCCTGCTCCGCTGAGGTTGAGGCGGTCCTCATCGAGATCGACGCAATCGGGGTGGAGTGCTGGGTATCGGTGTCGATCGAGGGGTCACGGACGAGAGCCGGCGAACCGATCGCCGATGTTGCGGCAATGGTCAAGGACGTCGACGCCGTGGTGGCATTCGGCGTCAACTGCTCGACCCCTAGCGACGCCACCGCAGCTCTGACTGCCGTTGCTCGGTCTGACAAGCCGGTGATCGTCTACCCGAACAGCGGAGAGGGCTGGGATGCCGTGGAACGCACATGGGTAGCCACCGAGTCAGAACCGACGTTCCCGGTCGAGCGATGGGTCACCGAGGGAGCCAGGCTCGTGGGCGGCTGCTGTCGCGTGACACCCAGCGACATCTCGGCCATGTCCGCCCAACTCGCCGAGTAGGGTCACGGCGTGAGACAGGTGACAATTCGCGTGCGCTGGGCCGACATGGACGCCTACCAGCACGTCAACAACGCCGTCTACCTGAACTACTTCGAAGAGGCGCGCGACACCGTCATGGTCGAGCTGTTCGGCCCTGAAGCACTTGACTTCGTGCTCGCCCACGTTGACATCGACTTCCGCAACGAAGTGACCCAGGACGACGGCGAGATCACCGTGTTGAGCCGCGTCGTCGGCTTCGGTCGCTCGAGCGTGCGTAGCCGCGAGATCGTTCGCAAGGCGGACGGAACACTGGCGGCCGAAGGTGGGGCCGTCGTCGTCCCCCGCGATCCTGAGTCAGGGCGATCCCGCCCGCTCACCGCTGACGAGATCGCCCTGATCTCAGCCGAGCTTGCAGCTGACGAAGCAGCAGGCATCGACTTCTGACCTGCTGTCGGCCTCAGGCCGCTGGCTGTTGACGCGGGAAGGTCAACAGACCGTCGACACCCCGCTTGGCGATCTCGTTTCCGATGATCAGCCGTTGGATCTCTGACGTTCCCTCCCACACGCGGTCGACCCGCAGCTCGCGGTAGAGACGCTCGACGGCGTAGTCGCGCATGTAGCCGCGTCCACCATGAATCTGCACAGCACGGTCGACGACACGTCCGGCAGCCTCAGAGGCAGCGAGCTTCACCACGGCCGCCTTCGCGTGCAGAGTCTTGCGGTCGAGGTGTCCGGAGTCGATCTCGCACCCCACTTGGTAGACAAGGGTCCGCGCTCCCGTGGTGTCGACGATCATGTCGGCGAGCATGGCCTGGATGAGCTGGTGGCTGATCAGAGGACCGCCCCCTTGGATGCGGCTCGTCGCGAACTCCACTGACTCCTCGATGGCGCGGGTGGCCGCCCCCACTGTGCGGGCGCCGATCATCAGCCGTTCCTCGACGAACCAGTCGCGAATCAGGTCGTAGCCCTGACCGATCTGGCCCAGGATCTGCTCCGGGCCCACCTCCACGTTGTCGTAGACGAACTCAGGGTGTTCGTAGACGAACGTGTGTGTGTACTTCGGCGTCCGCTTGACCGAGAGCCCGGGCGTATCGCGGTCAACGATGAACAAGGTGGGCTGGTCGTCGACCCAGGCCAAGGTCAAGATGAAGTCGGCGACGTCTCCCACCGTCACGAACCACTTCTCGCCGTTGATGACGTACTTGTCGCC
>CAVPLY010000021.1:0-8866 GCA_963706045.1 uncultured Actinomycetota bacterium
CGATGCCGTTGATGGATACCTGCATTCGGCCAGTCTGCTCTGCCATCATGGTCTGGTGACTACTGACACGCCCCCGGCCAAGAAACCCCGCCACGCACTTATCTGGTGGGGAGCAGGGTTGATGGTCCTCGGTGTGCTCCTCGGGGTGGCTGGTGGCGCCTTGTTCGTCCGTTCCGCCGGTGCGAGCGTGATCGAGACCTTCACGACCCCTGTTCGAGTGACCCCTGCAGACCTCACGCTCGATCTCGACGAAGGCACCTACGTCATCTACGAGGCGACGTCACCGGCCACAGGCGACGGGTTCGGCACAACGAGCGGGCAGAGCGTGTCGATCTCGCCCAGCGACGTCAGTGTCGTGAATGCCTCTGGGGAGCAGCTCGCCGTGGAGGCACAGAGCGTCACCGAGACCATCGACCGCGACAACCTCACGTTCACCGGGGCGGTCCGGTTCACCGTCGACAAGGCGGGTCCGCATCGCGTCGAGGTCGCCGGCTCAGACCAACAGTTCATCGTGGCGCCGAGCCTGTTCTCGTCGTTCGGGAGGGTTATCGCTTGGCTTGGCTTGATCGCTGTCGGGGCGTTGGTCGGCCTCATTGGGCTCGTCCTGCTGATCGCCGGTCTGATTCGAGGGTCGAAGTCGGGCAAGCCCAAGTGGCTCCACCGATCGTTCCGGTGCCGCCACCGATCGTTCCGGCACCTGTCGAAACTCCGGTCGTCCCGGCACCGGTGCGGCTTGTCCAGCCGGGTTGGTACGACGACCCCAGGGGTGAAGCTCGGCTTCGTTGGTGGGACGGACAGCAGTGGACCGAGCACGCGTCCCTGTGACCGAGTGTGGAGCCGGGGTCAAACGCCCTTCTAGGCCGTCGTCGCGCGCCTACGGCTGGGCGGCGAAGCGTAGGTAGGGCTTGACCTCTTCGACGTCGGTGAAGCGCGCCTTGGCGTCTTCGGTCGACATGGCCGGGGCGACGACGATTCGGTCTCCTGGCCGCCAGTCGGCAGGCGTTGAGATCGGAGCGGAGTCGGTGAGTTGCAGCGCATCGATGACGCGGATGATCTCGTCGAAGTTGCGACCGACCGACTTTGGGTAGGTGAGAGTCAGCCGAACTTTGTTGTTCGGGTCGATGATGAAGACCGACCGCACGGTGTCTGTGTCGCCCTCTCCGGGGTGGATCATGTCGTAGGTCGTCGAGACCGATCGGTCAGGGTCGGCGATGATCGGGAAGTTCAGCGGCACGCCACCGACATCTCCGATGTCGGGAGCCCATCCCTGGTGGTCGGCGAGGGAGTCGACCGAGACTGCGATGGTCTTCACGTTCCGCTTGGAGAACTCGTCACTGAGACCAGCTGTGCGGCCGAGCTCGGTCGTGCAGACGGGCGTGTAGTCGGCAGGGTGGCTGAAGAACACCGCCCATGAGTCTTTCTTCCACTCGTGGAAGTCGATGGGGCCGTCGGTGGTGTCGGCCTGGAAGTTCGGGGCCTCGTCGCCCAGTCGGATGCTCATGGGGTTCTCCTCGTGCGATGGAACTGACGGTGTCATCCTGCCGCAGTCGTATGAACCGCAGGCTCTTGGGGTCAGCCGGTAGGGTCCTCGCGTCAACCCACACGTTGTTGTCCAGATGAGGAGCAGCGAAATGCCCTTCGAAGTCGTGTTCGGCACGGTGCTGCTGATTCGGTTCTTTCTGCCGTTCACGATCCTGCGCTGGCCGCTGCCGGGGGTCGTTGCCTGTCTGGTCGTCGACGGCATCGACCAGTCGGTCTTCCAGTGGTTCGGCTACGACCCGCCCTTCTACCAGGGCTACGACAAGGCCATGGACGTCTTCTACCTGGGTGTGGCCTACATCTCGACGTTGCGTAACTGGGTCAGCATTCCGGCGTTCAACGTCTCGCGGTTCCTCTTCTTCTACCGCCAGATCGGCGTCGTGGCGTTCGAGCTGACTCAGGTGCGCGCACTGCTGATGATCTTCCCGAACACGTTCGAATACTTCTTCATCGCCTACGAAGCGATTCGAGCGCGGTGGAACACGGTCCGCTTTCAGCTCAAGTTCTGGGTGATCACAGCAGCCTTCATCTGGATCGTCATCAAGCTGCCCCAGGAGTACTGGATCCATATCGCGCAGCTCGACTTCACCGACACCGTGCGCGACTACTCGTGGTTCCTTCCCCTGATCGTTGTGCTGGCCCTGATCGCCTTGGTCATCCTGTGGGTGTTCGTCCGTCCTCGACTTGACCCTGCCGATCACACGTGGCAGATCGTGGCACCGCCGGTCCCGGAGGCCATCGACAATGCTGGCGCGCGCACCGCCTACATGGCGCGCTACGGCAAAGTCTGGTCGGTGGCGTCCCTTGAGAAGGCCCTGCTGATCGGACTGCTCTTCGTCATCTTCGCCTCGGTGCTTCCGACGACCGATCTGAACAACCTCAGGCTCTTCGGCTGGGTCGGCGTCTTCGTGCTGATCAACGCCGCGATCAGCCTCTGGGTGGCGCGCAGGAACTACAGCACCGAGTCGGTGCTGACCACTTTCGTGGCACGACTCGTCGTCAACTTCGGTCTGGTCGTTGGCCTTGAGATCGTCTTCGGCACGCGCACCTCAGTGGGCGACGTACTTTTCTTCCTCGTGCTCTTCAGCGTCCTGATCACGCTCTACGACCGTTACCGACCGGTCTATGAGTACCGTCGCCATCAGGAGCCGGGCCAGGGTTTGTCTGTCTCGCCTGCCCCCTGATTAGTTCGCATGCGCGGTGACAGGTGATTCACCTGCGATATCCGTGATCAACTCTTGGCCCGGGAGCCTTGACTTCCGGTGTGATCTCTGTCACAAACGGTTCGTCCCAACACAGCCGTGTCAGCGGGGTCACGGACCACCTAGGAGGGCAACGTGTCGGACACGTCGAAGAAGAGCGGCCATCAAGGGCCGATGACCACTAGTGGCGTCACCTACGAACATGCGGGGCAGGAGTACTTCGAGAAGCGTGGCCTGAAGCGCCACGCGGGTGCGTGGTCCCTTTGGGGCCTCGGAGTTGCGGCGGTCATCTCCGGCGACTTCTCTGGCTGGAACCTCGGGATCGGTGAGGCCGGTTGGGGCGGAATGCTCGTCGCAACCGTCATCATCGGGGTGATGTACCTGCTGATGGTCTACAGCATTGCCGAGATGTCAGCCACGCTCCCACACACCGGCGGTGCGTATTCGTTCGGACGGTCGGCGATGGGACCGTGGGGTGGGTATGTCACGGGCCTGGCCGAGACGATCGAGTACGTCATCACCACGGCAGTCGTCGGAACATTCGCCGGCCTCTACGCGGACGCCATCACTGACGACCTCTTTGGCTTCACGATGCCCCTCTGGTTGTGGGTGGTCATCTTCTATGTGATCTTCGTGGGACTGAACTCCGCTGGCGCGGCTGCGTCGTTCCGGTTCGCAATGGTCATCGCGATCCTGTCACTGGCCGTTCTGGGGTTCTTCTTCATCATGGCCCTGTTCTCGGGAGAGTTCGCCTGGAGCAACCTGACCGACATCGTTCCCGAGGGAAACAACAGCACCTTCATGCCATTCGGCGTTGGCGGCGTCCTCGCGGCTTTGCCGTTCGCCATCTGGTTCTTCCTAGGCATCGAGGAGCTGCCGCTGGCAGCGGAGGAAACACACACTCCGCAGGAGGACATCCCTCGCGGGTCCCTGTGGGGCATGTTCACCCTGCTGGTGACCGCCTTCCTGGTACTCGTGCTCAACCCTGGAGTGCTCGGTGCCGAAGCGATCTCAGGAAGCGGGGAGCCCATTCTCGACGGGTTCCGGGCGATCTTCCCGAACAGCGACGTCGCGGCTCTTCTTTCGCTGTTCGCGCTTGTCGGTCTCGTTGCGTCGTTCCAGGGCATTATGTTCGCGGCCGGTCGCAACATGTACTCGCTCTCTCGGGCCGGCTACTACCCGAAGTTCCTGTCCCTCACTGGGCAGACGAAAGTCCCCTACGTTGCCCTGATCGTCAGCGCCATCATCGGTGTGGCCCTGATTGTTGGCCTTGGCGCTATCCGAAACGAGCCCGGCGAGACCGTGGCCGATGCGCAGGTCGTGGTTGCGGGACAGCTGCTGAACATCGCCGTGTTCGGGGCTGTGATCGCGTACTTCCTGCAGATGGTGTCCTACATCATTCTGCGCAAGAAGTATGCGGACGTACCGCGTCCGTACAAGAGCCCGGTGAGTCTGTGGGGAGCCGCCGTTGCGGGCGTCATTGCTGGCGCGACGCTGATCATCCTGCCGTTCAACGAGGCATACAGATCTGTGGTGGTTGGCGTAGCAATCTTCTTCGTCATCGGACTCGTCTACTTCGCGCTGTGGGGTCGGCACCGCTTGGTGTTGTCTCCTGAGGAGGAGTTCGCCGTGACCCATGGCAAGCATGGTCACCCGGAGACAGAGGGATACGACGTCACCGAACGCGAGGAGGAGAGCGGCAAGGCCGAGTACTTCCCACCCGACAACTAGCGGGGATCCCCACCGAGTCATGCCGCCCGTCCCTGGCCCTGTGCCAAGGTGGGCGGCATGACTCGTCCCGTCATCGGAGTCTCGGCCTACCGTGAGCAGGCGCAGTGGGGGGTCTGGGACCAACCAGCTGTGCTGATTCCTGCGCTCTATGTCGACAAGCTGCGTGACGCCGGCGGGATTCCGATCGTGATCCCGCCGTCGAGCTGCTCGGAGCCGGCGATCCTCGACCGGATTGACGGGCTCATCCTGGCTGGCGGCGCCGACCTGAACCCCGACCTGTACGACGAAGCTCCGCACCCCGAGACCGTGGGGTGGCGTCCAGACCGTGACTCCGGTGAGCTCGACCTGCTCGGTGGTGCCCTTGAGCGCGATATGCCGCTGCTGGGCATCTGCCGGGGCCTGCAGATCATGACCGTGCATGCGGGCGGGCGACTGGAGCAGCATCTGCCCGACGTGGTGGGGCATGAGCGTCACCGCCCCGAGCCGGGGGTCTTCGGTGAGCATCGGGTCGAGCTCGCGGACGGCTCAAAGGCTCGCTCGATCCTTGGGGCCACGTCAGTGGTGAAGAGCTATCACCACCAAGGCGTGGCCGATGCTGGCTCGCTGACGATCACCGGACGCGCTGACGACGACACCATTGAAGCGGTTGAGGTTGCTGGCAAGGCATTCGCCGTTGGCGTCCTCTGGCATCCCGAAGCCGGTGACGACCCACGCCTCTTCGAAGGACTGGTGGCAGCTGCGGCGCCTACAGCGGGGTGACGTAGGCGCCCGAGATGCCGCCATCCACCAGGAAGTTCGACGCGGTCATGAACGACGCGTCGTCGCTGGCCAGGAAAGTCACGGCTGCGGCGATCTCTTCTGGCTCGCCGAACCGTCCCATCGGCACGTGCACGAGGCGGCGCTGTGCTCGCTCGGGGTCCTTGGCAAAAAGCTCAATCAGTAGAGGAGTGGCTACGGGGCCAGGTGAGATGGCGTTCACCCGGATGCCCTCACGCGCGAACTGCACCCCCAGCTCACGGGTCATGGCGAGCACGCCCCCCTTGCTGGCCGTGTACGAGATCTGCGACGTGGCGGCACCGAGCGTGGCAACGAACGATGCCGTGTTGATGATCGAGCCCTTACCTTGCTGCTGCATGTAGGGCAGCACCGCTTTGCAGCCGAGGTAGACCGAGGTGAGGTTGACCTCTTGCACGCGGCGCCAGGCCTCTAGACCAGTTGTCAGGATCGAGTCGTCATCTGGCGGCGAGATGCCCGCGTTGTGGAATGCGATGTCGATGCGCCCGAAGGCCGCGTGTGTCTCGGCGTACATACGCTCGTTGTCATCTGGGCTGGTGACATCCGTATGGATGTAGCGGCCGTCCACCTCGGACGCCGCGCTCTCGCCGGCGGCGTCGTTCATATCGGCGATCACAACTGTCGCGCCTTCGGACGCCATGCGTTTGGCCGTCGCCAAGCCGATCCCGCTGGCGCCACCGGTAATCACGGCCACCCGATCCTGCAGTCGCTCCACGTCGATCAGCCTTCCGTCGCGATGAATACGTTCTTGACCTCAGTGAATGAGTCGGGGGCATCGGGGCCGAGCTCGCGGCCAAGCCCGGACTGCTTATAACCGCCGAACGGCGTCCAGTAGCGCACGGACGAGTGCGAGTTGACCGAGAGGTTGCCGGCCTCGATGGCCCGCGATACCCGCATGGCACGCCCGACGTCCCGCGTCCAGATCGACCCGGAGAGACCGTAGGGCGAGTCATTGGCCAGCGCGATGGCATCGGCCTCGTCGTCGAACGGCACCACGACCACCACGGGGCCGAAGATCTCGTCCTGGAAGGCGCGATCCTGGGTGCTCACCGGGGCCAGCACCGTGGGGGGAAACCAGAACCCTGCACCAGCGGGGGCAGTGCCGCGGAATGCGACAGGTGCGTCGTCGGGCACGTACGAAGCCACCGTCTGCCACTGGGTGCCGCTGATTAGTGGGCCCATCTCAGCGGTGTCCAGCGATGGGTCTTCGACGCGGACGCCCATGACAGCCGGTTCGAGCAGCTCCATGAACCGGTCATACACCGACCGCTCCACGAGGATGCGAGATCGGGCACAGCAGTCTTGCCCCGCGTTGTCGAAGACGCCGTACGGAGCGGTGGCAGCTGCCTGCTCGAGATCGGCATCGGCGAAGACCACGTTGGCGCTCTTGCCACCGAGTTCGAGGGTGACGCGTTTGACCTGGTCTGCGGCACCGCGCATGACGCGTTGGCCGACTGAGGTCGACCCGGTGAAGACCACCTTGCGCACTGCGGGATGGGTGACGAACCGTTCACCGACGATCGACCCTTTGCCGGGAATCACCGTGAAGACATCGGCCGGAAGGCCCGCCTCGAGAGCCAGTTCTCCCAGACGAATCGCCGTGAGCGGAGTGACTTCGGCTGGCTTGAGAACCACCGTGTTTCCCGCCGCCAGCGCCGGTGCGAACCCCCACGAGGCAATGGGCATCGGGAAGTTCCAGGGAACGATGACCCCCACGACTCCAAGTGGCTCCTTGAAGGTGATGTTGACCCCACCCGGAACCGGGATCTGGCGGCCGAAGAGCCTCTCTGGAGTGGCAGAGAAGTAGTTGAGGACGTCCCGGACGTTGCCGGCCTCCCAGCGCGCGTTGCTCACCGTGTGGCCGGCGTTGGCCACCTCGAGCTGCGCCAGCTCTTCCAGGTGCTCGTCGACAGTGGCGGCAAATGCCCGCAGCATGCGGGCGCGATCAGCGGGGGCCACATCCCGCCACGAGGGGAACGCCCGTGCTGCGCGCTCGATTACGGCGTCGGTGGCCGCCTCGTCGGCTTGCTCGACGCGCGTGACAACTTCTTCGGTGGCTGGGTTGATGACGTCGTGCATCGTCGTCATGCTGCCCGCCTCAGAAGCGTTCGAAGTTGCGGCGAAGCTCCCAGTCGGTGACTGAGGAGTTGTAGGCATGGAGCTCGACCCGCGCCATGTTGGCGTAGTGGTCGACGACCTCGTCGCCGAACGTGCTCCTGGCGAACCCCGAGTTCTCCCAGAGGTCGAGCGCGGCCTGCATCGTGTGCGGGACCTTCGGCATGTCGGCGTCGTAGGCATTGCCGACCAGCTCAGGCTCGAGGTCGAGCTCGCGCTCGATGCCGTCGATGCCGGCCGCTACGAGCCCCGCGGTGGCCAGATACGGGTTGATGTCGCCCCCCGGCACTCGGTTCTCCATCCGAAGCCCTTGGCCGTGCCCCACGAGCCGGATGGCGCAGGTGCGGTTGTCGTGTCCCCAGGCCACGGTCGTGGGTGCGAATGATCCGGGGACGAATCGCTTGTACGAGTTGATGTTGGGGGCCGACAGCAATGTGAGCTCGCGCATGTGGGCGAGCTGTCCGGCGATGAAGCTCTTTCCGAGCGGCGAGAGCGCGTGTGAGTCTGAGGGGTCGACCATGACGGTGTCGCCCTCGTCGTAGCCACCTCCGTTGCCGCGTACGGAGATGTGGATGTGGCACGAGTTGCCTTCACGCTCGTTGAACTTGGCCATGAAGGTGAGGGCTGTGTTCTCTTGGGCGGCGATCTCTTTGGCGCCCTCTTTGTAGATGACGTGGTTGTCGCACGTGGTGAGTGCGTCTGCGTACCGAAAGGCGATTTCGTGCTGCCCGAGGTTGCATTCACCCTTCACGGACTCGACGTACAGCCCAGCACCCTGCATCGAGTTGCGGATGCGCCGGAGCAGTGGTTCGACTCGTGCGGTGCCCAGGAGTGAGTAGTCGACGTTGTACTGGTTGGCCGGCTCGAGATGGCGGTAGCCCTTGTCCCAGGCCTGCTCGTAGCTGTCGCGGAAGACGATGAACTCCAGCTCGGTTCCGACATAGGCGTCCATGCCCATGTCGGACAGTCGAGCGAGCTGCCGGCGAAGGATCTGACGGGGGGAGGCGACGACGTCGGTTCCGTCCTCCCACTCGAGGTCAGCAAGCATGAGGACGCTGCCAGGCTGCCATGGCGCATCGCGCAGTGTGTTGAAGTCTGGCGTCATGACGAAGTCGCCGTAGCCTCGCTCCCACGACGACATCGCGTAGCCGTCGACGGTGTTCATGTCGACGTCGACGGCCAGCAGGTAGTTGCAGCCCTCAGTTCCGTGCTGGGCGACCTCATTGAGGAAGTAGGGGGCGGCCAGCCGTTTGCCCTGCAGTCGGCCCTGCATATCGGTGATGGCCACGACGACGGTGTCGACGTCGCCCCGATCCACGGCCGCTTTGAGCTCCTCCAGCGTCATGCCACCGCTGTGCTCCATCTGATCGCCCTTCGTCGTCCGTCATGCGGACGGTAACGCCCAGCCGTCACGTGATCAATGGGTGCGAGGCTACGGTTGGCGGTATGGATCGACTGGCGCGCAATCGGGACGTCTGGACGAT
>CAVPLY010000022.1:0-39140 GCA_963706045.1 uncultured Actinomycetota bacterium
TGGTCACCTTGCGTCCGGTGTCGCAGACCGATGTCGAAGCCCTCTATCCGCTGATGGGCGATCCTGAGGTCTCGCGCCTCACTGGGTCGGTGCACTCCGATGGCGAGCTGGACGTGCAGCACTGGAGTCGGCAGGAGCTCGAAGAGATCTACGGCCGGTGGTCGACGGCCGACGACCGCATCGTCTGGGTCATTGTCGAGAACGAGACTGGCGCGGTGGTCGGAGAGTCCGTGCTGAGCGACCTCGACCTGGGGAACCGATCTTGCGGCTTTCGTATCTGGGTCTCCGGAGCTAGCGGACGTGGGCTAGGAACTGAGGCCACCAGGCTGACTGTGCAGCATGCTTTTGACGACCAAGAACTGAACCGCGTCGAGCTCGAGGTCTTCGACTTCAACCCGCGGGCTCGCCACGTGTACGAGAAGGTGGGCTTCCAGCACGAAGGGAACGCGTCGCCAAGCCCTGCGCTCCAACGATGAGTGGGTCGACGCCCACGTGATGGCGTCGTCGCGTCTGACTGGCAGACGCGTTGAGCTCAGCTGAGTTCGGAGAGCACGGCCTTGTCGCCCTCGGTGTAGGGGGAGAAGAAGGCAGCTGAACCGACGAGGCCGATCTCGTGCCCGGACGCCGAGTCGGTGAGCTTGAGCTTGCGACTGGCGCCGAACTTCTTCTCTTCGCAGGTCGTGGTGGCCCGGTTGAAGGCGAGAAGCTCGTGCTTGGGCTCGCTTCCGGTCGCGCCGAGCGCGAACAGGTGGATCGACTCGTCCGTGACGGCGACGAGCATCCTCACCGTGACACCCTGGTTCTCGGCCATGACCTGGCGCGTGACGTGGATTCCGGCCGCAGCCGTGACTCCGTCGGTGACGGCGCCACCCGGTAGAGCGTCTGCGACGGCTGACGAGGCAAGCCCGCCGACGAAGATCGCCTTGTAGTTGTCCTGCAGTCCGAAGACCCCAGCGGCGATCGACGGTGTGGTCTGATCCAAGCGCCGTCTGCGCCTTTTCGATGAGTTCTGACTCGTGTGGCACGGGAATGGCCCTTTCGGTGATTGGATGTTCCCCGAGAAGATCGGACTCGTAGGCGCCTATCTTGAACGAACGGATGTCTCGTTTCGGAGCGCCACGCGGTGCCCGGTGGCGGACACAGAGGATTTGGAGGAGCCATGGTTCTTGGAATCGGTGGGTTCAGCGGCGGCAAGAAGGGTGGACCGGTCTACGAGATCGAGGTCAACGAAGGCTCGGTCAACATGCGGCACTTCTCCAAGGCCGCCAACGAACGAGCCGAGAACGGCTATCGGATGGCGCACGTCTACAGCCAGGACCGCAACACGATCGTGGTGTGGGAACGCACCGGCTGAGTCGCTCATTTGGCGGCATCGGATTCCCTGGCGTCCGGCTACCTTGGATTGGTGAGGTCGAGCAGTTCCGCCATCGCGCTTGTTGCCGCCTGCTCTCTTGCGGTCGGCGCCTTCGGCATGGCTCATGCTGAGCCGGCCCATCAAGCTCATCACTCAGGGCTGGTCGGAGAGGACTCCTCGATGCTCCGAGGCGGACGATCGGCCCAGCAGCTTCCCAAGCTGGTGGGCATCGTCAATGATGCGCGCGACATCACGATCAGCGACACGTCGCTGACCAAGGGTCGCTACAAGATCGTTGTTCGTGACAGCACCAAGCGCCACAACTGGCGCATCTACGGACCTGGCGTCGAGAAGAGCACGAGCGTGCGAGGCACGGGTCGGTGGGTGTGGCGGGTGGATCTCCGTCGCGGAACGTACACAGTCGTCTGTGACCCGCACCCAACGAGCATGGTGTTCAGTTTTCGCGTGAGCTAGCTGGCCCGAAATCGACCGCATCGGTCGTGACCGTGCCGGCCCGCCGTCCGGGCGCCGCATGGCTGCTCCAGTAGAGGTTGGTGTGAGCGATCACCTTGTCGGGTGTGCGGCGCTCCCCACTCGCTGAAGTCCTCCGTTGAGTGGGCGTCCGATACCAGCGTGGCGTCGTAGCCGCGGACGATCGCTCCGTGCAGCGTCGACCTGATGCATTCGTCGGTCTGGGCCCCGCTGACGATCAGTCGCCCCACCTCGAGACCAGAGAGAACCGCTTCGAGGTCGGTTTCCTCGAACGAGTCCGCGTACTTCTTGTGGACGAGGGGCTCGCCGTCGCCCATGGTGAGCTCGGGGACGATCTGCCAGCCTTCGCTGCCCATGGGGAGGCCCTCGCCACTGTCCTGCACCCAGATCACCGGGACCCGCTCGTCGCGGGCCTTTTCGACGAGGCTGCTGATGTTCCTGATCACGGCATCGCGCTCGTGCACGCCGGACATCACCTGGTTCTGCACGTCGATGACGATGAGGGCGGTCTTTGGGCGTCCTGTCAGTGTCGTCATGGGGTCCTTCCTAGTTGGCGCCGCCGCGTGGTGCATGACGCTCGATCCGATGAGCGAGCTCAATATCGAGTTGAGTGATTCCGCCTGCTGAGTGCGTCGAGAGCGTCAGGTTCACCGTTCGCCAGCGGATGTCGATGTCGGGGTGGTGGTTCATCTCTTCGGCGTCGATCGCGAGCGTCGCGACCGCAGCGATGGCCTCGGGAAAGCTGGGGAACTCGATGCTGCGGTGCAGGCTCGACCCGTCGTGCGTCCAGCCCGGCAGATCGCCGAGCTGTCGGTCGATTTCTGCTGGCTCAAGGACCCGACTCATGCGCGTGAGTCGCTGCCTGAGAAGTGCGCCAACCGCGGGTTCTCTGGCCAGAATCGCCTGGCATTCTCGACCGCTTCAACGGTGGCCGTCGGGCGTTCTTGGGCGTCATAGACGCGGGCGAGGGTCACCCACGCGTCAGAGCGCTCGCGTGCGCTCCGGTGCCAGTTCAAGGAAGCCTGGGCCTCAGCGGCTGCTTCATCGAGACGACCGGCCTCGAAGTGGTCGAGTGCTTCGAGTCGGGCCAGGACTGTGCCCGTGCTCGCCATCGCTTTTGCCTGCCCCATGGCCTCGGCCACTTGATCGGCCACCGACGCGTACTCGGCATCACCGTCCTCGACCGAGCGCAACAGAGCCCATGCCCGGTCTGCCTGTTCGTTCATCGTCTTGCTCGACTTCGATCGAGACCGCAGAACCCGGAAGAGCCCGAAAGCCGGATCGTACTTGCTGTCAACGACCCGCTCCTTCATGGGAATGATGGCGTTGTCGGTGATGTGGATGCCCTCGGGGCACACCTCGGTACAGCACTTGGTGATGTTGCAGTAGCCGAGCCCGAAGTCCTCCTGCGCCGAGTGCTTGCGCTCCAACGTGTCGAGCGGGTGCATGTCGAGCTCAGCGATGCGGATGAAGAAGCGTGGCCCAGCGAAGACTGGCTTGTTCTCTTCGTGATCTCGGATGACGTGGCAGGTGTCCTGACACAGGAAGCACTCGATGCACTTGCGGAACTCTTGGCTCCGCTCGACGTCGATCTGCTCCATGCGGTAGTCGCCGGCTTTGAGTCCGGGGGGCGGCGTGAAGGACGGCACCTCGCGAGCCTTCTGGTAGTTGAACGAGACGTCGGTGACGAGGTCGCGAATGACTGGGAAAGCTCGCAGCGGTGTCACGGTGATGGTCTCGGACTCGTCGAACGTGTTCATCCGGGTCATGCAGAGCAGTCGTGGGCGACCGTTGATCTCGGCGCTGCACGAGCCGCACTTGCCCGCCTTGCAGTTCCAGCGGACTGCCAGGTCGGGGGCCTGAGTGGCCTGAAGACGGTGGATGACATCGAGGACGACCTCGCCCTCGTTGACATCGACCTCGTACGGGTTCAGCTCTCCGTCGGCATCTGAGCCTCGCCAGACCCGGAACTTCGCGGTGTAGCCCATCACGCATCACCCTTCGGCAGCACCGTCAGTTCAGCTTCGGTCATGTACTTGTCGAGCTCATCTCGCTCAAAGAGCTGGAGCAGCTCGTCGGGCATGCTCGGTAGTGGTTGCTGCACGACCGACACGGTGTCACCCTCTGCTCGACAGATGAGGTTCGTCTGGCGCCACTCCGAGCTCATGAGGGGGAAGTCTTCGCGTGTATGGCCGCCTCGCGACTCCTCACGCATGAGGGCTGCTCGAGCGACGCACTCTGAGACGAGCAGCATGTTGTCGAGGTCGAGAGCCAGGTGCCAGCCCGGGTTGAACTGGCGGTGACCCTCGACCGTGACGGCTGCGGCTCGGGCCTTGAGGGCGGCGAGCTGGTCGAGCGCGTCCTGCATCTCTTCCGAGCGCCGAATGATGCCGACGAGGTCGTTCATGGTCATCTGCAGCTCGGTGTGCACCGTGTAGGGGTTCTCCGACCCGTCCCCGTCGAACGGAGCAACGGCAGCGGCGGCCGCCTTGTCGATGTCATCGCCGGACATCGCCGGCCGTGAGCCTTCGAGGCTGTCGAGGTAGTGGGACGCGCCGAGGCCCGCGCGACGTCCGAAGACCAGCAGGTCTGAGAGCGAGTTGCCACCCAGACGGTTGGACCCATGCATTCCACCGGCCACCTCACCAGCCGCAAAGAGCCCCGGGACTCCGGCCGCGGACCCGGTGTCTGGCTCGACCTCGACTCCGCCCATGACGTAGTGGCACGTGGGGCCTACCTCCATGGGCTCGGCTGTGATGTCGACACCGGCGAGCTCTTTGAACTGGTGGTACATCGACGGGAGCTTCTTGCGAATGGTCTCGGCCGGGAGGCGCGATGCCACATCCAGGAATACCCCGCCGTGAGGCGAGCCACGACCTGCCTTGACCTCGGAGTTGATGGCACGGGCCACCTCGTCGCGGGGGAGGAGCTCTGGTGGACGTCGGTTGTTGTCGGGGTCGGTGTACCAGCGGTCGCCCTCCGCCTCGTCATGGGCGTACTTGTCGCGGAAGACGTCGGGGACGTAGTCGAACATGAAGCGCTGCCCGCCGGCGTTCTTCAGGACGCCGCCGTCACCGCGCACGGACTCGGTGACCAAGATGCCCTTGACGCTGGGCGGCCACACCATTCCCGTCGGGTGAAACTGGATGAACTCCATGTTGACGAGCGAGCCACCAGCCTTGAGCGCCAGTGCGTGGCCGTCTCCGGTGTACTCCCACGAGTTGCTGGTGACCTTGAACGACTTGCCGATCCCGCCCGTCGCCAAGATCACTGCCGGTGCGTCGAAGGCAATGAATCGACCGGACTCGCGCCAGTAGCCGAAAGCGCCGGCAACTCGCTCATCATCTTTGAGGATCTCGGTGATCGTGCACTCGGCGAAGACGCGAAGGCGTGCCTCGGGGTCGCCGAACTCCTGCTCGTCGGCCTGCTGGAGCGACACGATCTTCTGCTGCAGGGTGCGGATGAGCTCGAGACCGGTGCGGTCGCCGACGTGGGCGAGTCTTGGGTACTCGTGCCCGCCGAAGTTTCGCTGACTGATCCGGCCGTCCGGTGTGCGGTCGAAGAGCGCACCCCAGGTCTCGAGCTCCCACACCCGCTGGGGCGCCTCTTTGGCATGCAGCTCGGCCATGCGCCAGAGGTTGAGGAACTTGCCGCCGCGCATGGTGTCGCGGAAGTGCACCTGCCAGCTGTCCTTGCTGTTCACATTGCCCATCGAGGCGGCGATCCCGCCCTCAGCCATGACCGTGTGGGCCTTGCCGAAGAGCGACTTGCAGATGATCGCGGTGCGCTTGCCCTGCTCGCGGGCCTCGATGGCTGCGCGAAGACCGGCACCGCCCGCGCCGATGACCACGACGTCGTAGGAGTGTCGCTCGAGGTCGGTCATTCGGGGAGCCCTTCGGGTAAGTGGTCTCTAGAAGAAGGTGGGGTCTGAGATGGTGCCGGTCGCCAGAAGGCGTACGTAGAAATCGGTGAAGGCGACGCCGAAGAGCGAGAGCCAGGCAAAGAGTGGGTGCCGCGTATTGAGCCGACTGATGAATGTCCACGTGCGGTAGCGGACCGGATGTTTGGAGAAGTGCTTGAGGCGGCCACCGAAGGTGTTGCGGCACGAGTGGCACGACAGCGAGTAGAGCCAGAGCAACGTGGCATTACCCAACAAGATCACCGTGCCGAGGCCCATGTGCCCCCACTCACCGTCGGAGTTGCGGAAGCCGAGAAGGGCGTCCCAGGTGAGGATGACGTTGAAGATCAGACCAGCGTAGAAGAACCAGCGGTGCGAGTTCTGCAGGATCAGCGGCGCCCGGGTCTCACCGGTGTACTTCTTGTGCGGCTCGGCTACGGCACATGCCGGTGGTGAGAGCCAGAAGGAGCGGTAGTACGCCTTGCGGTAGTAGTAGCAGGTCATCCGGAACCCGAGCGGAAAGACCAAGATCAGCAGCGCCGGGGAGAGCGGGTACCAGTCGCCGACGATGCGGCCGAGGTCGTCTGACCCTGGAGCGCAGTTCTCAGCGACGCAGGGGGAGTAGAACGGTGAGAGGTAGGGGGTGACGTAGTAGTACGCGTTCTCGAAGGCGCGCCACGTGGCGTAGATGACAAAGCTGAAGAGAATCCCGGCGGTGATCGCCGGCTGCACCCACCAGCGGTCGGTGCGGAGCGTTCGCAGGGTGATGCGGGCGCGACCGGGCGCTCCGGTTCCTGTAGCGAGCGGGCCGGAGGGGTCGGTCTGCGTCATAGGTTCTCCGAGGTCGGGCGGCCGGGGCGGCTGGGCTGGCGTCGTTACTCGCGGTCGGCGTCGTTCCAGAACTCGGGCGGGTAGTCGTGGTCGGGGATCATGATCGGCTCGCCCACGCCGGGCTCCGCGGCGTCCGGGCCGGCCAGGATGTCGAGGTCCTCGCTGATCCGCTGCGCGTCGGCGAGCAGACGACGCATGTCGACGCTGTCACCGTGGCGTGACTTGAGGTGCTCAACTGCTCGCACTAGGTCTCGGGCAGCCCTGCGGGCAGCGCTGACGTCTTGCGAGGGAATGGTCATGTGCGAGCCGCCTCCACCTCTGCCAGGTCACGCGCTGCGAGCGCGTGACGTCCATCACATCGACCATGGCAGTCTGTCGAAGACAGGGCCCGGGCGCCAGCATCTGCGCGGAACTGGTGTTGGCTGGGTTCATGACGGACACGATCGTGACCTTTGCTTCGGGGGCGACCGAAGGTCGCGGCACCGTGGTGCGCTCAGAGACCGACGCACTGGACCGGCCTCTGGTGGTGGTCGACCGGACGCCGTTCCACCCTGTTGATCACACCTGGCCAGATCAACCCGGCGATGTGGGTTCCTGCGGAGACAGTGCAGTGATCGACACCCTGATGGCTGCGGCTGGGCCGCTCGGGGGACTGCTGGTTGGGCCTGACATCCCGGTGAAGCGTGGCGAGCCTGGGTGGAGTTGGTTCGTGGTGCACCGCCTCGACACGACGTCGACGCCGCCAGACATCGGCGCCGAGGTGAGCCTGGCGGTGGACGACGAGCGGCGTCGCGCGCTCTCTGCGGCTCACACGGCCTGTCACCTCTCTGCCCTCGCCATGAACCGGGCAGCGGCGACTTTCTGGCGCAAGGACGTGCGGGTCGACAGCCTGGGAAGTCCGGACCTCGATCAGCTCGCCATGGTCTCGTCGGTCATGGATGTCGAGGGATCCTCGGACGTCTACCGGTTCGGAAAGAGCCTGCGCAAGCGTGGGTTCGAGTCAGCTGGATTTGCCGATGCCCTTTCGGCCATCGCCCGCGAGGTCGAGTCCCAGCTCACGACCTGGGTCGAGTCGGGAGCTCCCGTGGCCGTGGTCGACGACGGAGATCACCGGGTGACGGCGCCCCGTCGGTGGACCTGTGCACTCACCGACGGTCTCGCCGAGATCGCCTGTGGCGGCACGCACGTGCCCAGCCTGGCCGCCCTGGACTGCATCCACGTCGATTATCAGCTGGCGCCGGACGGCACCGGGCTCACCGTGCGTACGACGCCCACCCAGGCCGCGTAGACTTCGCAGCGTCGCTAGTTGGCGACCGATTCCCAGATCTTGAGAGCGAGCCCGCACGCCCATGGCGTCTTCAGCCTCACCCACCGGCCAACAGTCCGCCCGACGCAGCGACCTGCGCAATGTCGCGATCGTGGCGCACGTCGACCACGGCAAGACGACACTCGTCGACGCGATGCTCTGGCAGTCAGGCGCCTTCCGCGAGAACGCCGACGTGGCTGACCGCGTCATGGACTCGATGGACCTCGAGCGCGAGAAGGGCATCACCATTCTCGCCAAGAACACCGCTGTCCGGCATCACATGGACGATGGAGGAGACGTCACTCTCAACATCATTGACACCCCTGGGCACGCTGACTTCGGCGGCGAGGTCGAACGCGGGCTCGAGATGGTCGATGGCGTCCTGCTGCTTGTCGATGCCAGCGAAGGCCCCCTCCCACAGACCCGGTTCGTCCTGCGCAAGGCGCTGCAGAAGCGGCTGCCGGTCGTTCTCGTCGTGAACAAGGTCGACCGCCCCGATGCGCGGATCAGTGAGGTGGTCGACGAGACCTACGAGCTCTTCCTTGATCTTGATGCGGACGAGGAACAGATCGACTTCCCAATCGTCTACGCGTCTGCCAAGAACGGCCGGGCGTCGCTCAACAAGCCAGACGACGGCGGACTACCTGACAGTGAGAACCTCGAGCCACTGTTCACCACAATCGTCGAGACGATCCCGGCTCCCACCTACGACCCAGACATGCCGCTGCAGGCACACGTGACCAATCTCGATGCCTCCCCCTATCTCGGACGCATGGCGCTTTGTCGCGTGCACAACGGCACGATCACCAAGGGGCAGACGGTTGCATGGTGCCGTGCGGACGGCACGATGGAGCGGGTGAAGGTCACCGAGCTGCTGATCACCGAAGCTCTTGACCGAGTGCCGGCCGAGTCTGCGTCGCCTGGCGACATCATCGCTGTCGCCGGCATTCCTGAGATCACCATCGGTGAGACGTTGACCGATGCCGAAGACCCGCGGCCCCTGCCCGTCATCACCGTTGATGAGCCCTCCATCTCGATGACGATCGGGATCAACACCGCCCCACTCTCGGGTCAGAGCGGCAAGAAGCTCACGGCGCGCATGGTCAAGACCCGCCTTGAGGCCGAGCTGATCGGCAACGTGTCCATTCGAGTGGCGCGAGACCGAGCGGCCGGACACCTGGGAGGTGCAAGGACGCGGCGAGCTTCAGCTGGCTGTGCTCGTCGAGATGATGCGCCGCGAGGGGTTCGAGCTGACCGTCGGCAAGCCCCAGGTCGTGACCCGCGAGGTCGATGGCAAGGTGCACGAGCCTGTCGAGCGGTTGACGGTCGACATCCCCGAGGACTACCTGGGAGTCGTGACGCAGCTCATGGCCCTTCGCAAGGGGCGCATGGAGCAGATGGTCAACCACGGCACCGGTTGGGTGCGTATGGAGTACCTCGTACCGGCGCGCGGCATGATCGGATTTCGCACCGAGTTTCTCACCGAGACTCGAGGCACGGGCCTGTTGCACCACGTCTTCGAGCGCTATGAGCCATGGCACGGCGAGCTGCGCACGCGCCCCACGGGTTCACTGGTGGCCGATCGTCGAGGCGATACAACCGGTTTCGCGCTGGCCAACCTGCAGGAGCGCGGCACGATGTTCGTCGGCCCAGGCACCGAGGTGTACGAGGGCATGATCGTCGGTGAGAACTCACGGTCGGACGACATGGACGTCAACCCCACCAAGGAGAAGAAGCTCACCAACATGCGCCAGTCGTCCGGCGACATTCTGGTCCCGCTGATCCCGCACAGGCAGCTCTCCATGGAGCAGGCGCTGGAGTTCTGCCGCGAGGACGAGTGCGTGGAGGTGACCCCCGCCACCGTCCGGTTACGGAAGGTGATCCTCGACCAGAACGACCGTAACCGGCAGCGGGCCCGGGCCAAGCGGGCCTGAGGTCCCCACGTTCCGACCCGTGTCACGATTTGGACACGTCAGGTCACGAGGTGGGGTCATGCCTTGGGCGCCGGTGAATCCATGCCGTAGGTTCGCCACGTCCCGGCGAGTCGCCGGCCCGTCGTGGTGCTCAGGAGGTCTCCGGCCCGCATGTCCAGTCCGATCATTCCCAGCACCGTCGAGGACGAGATCCTCGACGCGGAACCGCTGGGCAATGGCGACAAGGACGAGGTGATCGCTGGCCGTTCTCTCAAGGCGATCGCCTGGTCGCGCCTCCGGCGGGACAAGTGGGGGATGTTCTCCCTGATCTCGGTCGTGGTCATCCTGCTGCTGGTGACGGTGGGACCGCCGATCGCCAACTTCTTCATGGACAACCCCACCAAGAGCAACGTCGACGAGCTCGACATGTCCACCGGTGGGCTGCCCTTCGGATGGCTCAACTCGGGGATCAGCTGGTCCCACCCGCTGGGGGTCGAGCCGGGCACGGGCACTGACATTGCGATGATGTTGCTCTTCGGTGCCCGGATCTCGCTCTTCGTCGCGCTCACGGCGACGATCATCACGGTGGTGATCGGCGTGATCCTGGGCACGATCAGCGCCTTCGCCGGGGGTTGGGTCGACTCGTCCCTGAGCCGGCTCATGGACTTCGTCCTCGTCTTCCCGCTGCTGATCATGCTGCTCGCGCTGTCAGCCCCGTTGGTGCAGCGGCTCGAGTCCATGGGCGTGCCCGCCAGGAAACCCGGCGCGCGTCACCTACATGATCATCGTCTTCGGCGTCTTCGGCTGGCCGTACCTGGCGCGCATCATCCGCGGCCAGGTGATCAGCCTGCGCGAGCGCGAGTTCGTCGAGTCTGCGGTCGCCATGGGGTCGAGCGGACGCCGCATCGTGTTCAAGGAGCTGATCCCCAACCTCTGGGCGCCGATCCTGGTCTACACGACCATCACACTCCCCAGCTACATCGCCTTCGAGGCGGCCCTGGCGTTCCTCGGGGTCGGTGTCGCCCCGCCGTCCACCACCTGGGGAAAGATGCTCGCCGACTCGGTCACCTACGTGACCGTCATGCCCACCTACCTCTTCATCCCGGGCACCGCGCTGTTCTTCGTGGTGCTCGTGTTCAACCAGCTCGGGGACAGCGTGCGCGACGCGCTCGACCCGCGGGCGGGTCGGGTATGACCGGCGCGCCCCTCACACGTCCCTGGCCGACCCGGCCGGGGCAGTTCGCTCACAAGGCGAGGCATCAGGCGGCTCGGGAGCACGTGCCGGGCCACGAATCGAAGGAGACCCATGGGTAAGGCCACACTTGGCCTGCGTGGCGCGGCGCTGGTCGGCGTCGGTGCGCTGCTGCTGTCCGCCTGCGGCGGCGGCGACGACGGCGGCGGCGGATCCGACACAGGCGAGGCGACACCAGGCGGCACGATCACGTTCCTCAGCATCGGGAGCCAGATCCAGCACCTCGACCCGCAGCGCAACTACACGGGTGAAGACCTGGCGTTCGCGGGCGCGTACATGCACCGCACGCTCATCACGTACGACTACGTCGAAGGCGGAGACGGTTGGAACGTCGTTCCGGACCTTGCCACCGACCTGGGCACTCCGAACGAGGACGCCACGTCGTGGTCGTTCACGCTGCGGGACGGCGCCACCTTCGAGACGGGTGACCCCATCACCTGTGAGGACGTCAAGTACGGCGTCTCGCGGACCTTCGCCCAGGACGTCATCAGTGACGGACCGACCTACGCCATCTCGATGCTCGACGTCGAGGACTACAACGGTCCGTTCGACAAGAGTGCAAAGAACAACGTCGATGGCTTCGACCAGGCCGTGACGTGTGACGGCAGCACCATCACCTTCAACCTGTCGCGCCCGGTGCCGGACTTCAACTTCGCCACCACGCTGCTGGCGTTCAGCCCGGTTCCCGAGAGCGAAGACACCGGTGAGTCGTACGACGAGCGTCCCGATCAGCTCCGGCCCGTACAAGATCGAGACGTACGAGAAGAAGCGTCAGCTGGTGCTCGTCCCGAACGACGAGTGGGACCCTGAGTCCGACCCGGTGCGCACCCGCCTTCCGGACCAGATCGTCATGGAGTTCGGTCTGGCGCAGGACGTCATCGACGAGCGTCTGATCACCGACGCCGGTGACGACACCACGACGCTCGGCTACTCCGACCTCGACCCCTCGCGCTTCGCCACGGTCTTCAACGACCCGCAGTTCGAGGACCGTCGGGTGGATGAGTTCGACCCGTACGTCACCTACATCGCGGTGGACGTCAACGAGGTGACGAAATGAGATGCATCGCCAGGCGATCGCGGCCGCGATCGACCGCACCGCACTCCGGGCAGCGGCTGGTGGTGACTTCGCCGGTGACTATGCCGACGGCCTCATCAAGTCGAACTTCGACCCGTGGTACGTGCCGACCGAACTCTGGGACGGACTGCTCGGAGAGCCCATTCCGGACTCGGGCAACCCCGAGTTGGCCAAGCAGCTGATCGCCGACTCTGGCGAGCCGATGCCGGAGCTCTGCTACGACTACGCCACGAGCCCGGCGGCCGACAAGGCCACCAAGGCTCTCATCGAGTCGATGGACGCTGCGGGCATCACGCTGACGGCGAACCCGATCGACCCCGGTCAGTACTACGGGATCGTGCTGTCGGACAAGCACTGCCAGCTGATGAACAGCGGCTGGGGACCGGACTGGGCGAACCCCTCGACCATCATCCCCGAGCTCCTCGGGGTTGAGGCGAGCTTCAACCTCTCCCGCTTGAACCAGGACGGGATAGTCGACCAGGCCTTCGAGGACGGGATCCAAGAAGCGCTGGTCGAGACCGACCAGGACACCCAGATCCAGATGTGGGCGGACCTCAACACCGAGGCCGTTCAGAAGGGATACGTGATCCCACGCTTCTTCACCAAGACCCAGCGCCTGCACGGGTCTGACGTCGGAGGAGCGTACATCTGGGCCCCGTACGGCTCGTGGTCGTACGGCAACCTGTACGTCAAGCAGTGACCTGATGGGGTGGGGTTCCCGGCTCGCCGGGAACCCCACCCCACTGGCCACATCCTCAACCTCCGTCCTCGGTCGTCGGCTGGCCGCTGTCCCTAGGAGCTCTCTAGCGTGGGTGCGTTCATCGTCCGCCGCCTGATCGCGGTCTTCTTCATGCTGGTGGCGCTCGTGGCCGTCACCTTCCTGATGTTCTCGGCCCTGCCGGCCAACCCGGCAGCGCTCTCATGTGGGAAGAACTGCGAGCCCGCGCAGATCAAGGTGATCGAGGCGCGACTTGGCCTCGACGAGAGTCTGGGGTCTCAGTTCGGCCGCTACGCCGTGGGAATCCCATGCGGACGCTTCTACCCTGCTGATGGCCCGATCTTGGCCTGCCCGGCCATCGATGACTCCCTGCAGCCGCAGAATGGACAGTTCGAGTGCCCGGCACCTTGTCTGGGCTATTCGTTCCGTACGGGCGACGACGTTACGAGCATCATCGTCAAGGCCTTTCCCGTCACCCTCAGCGTCGCTTTGGGTGCCTTCGTGCTCTTCCTGGTCGTGGGCATTTTGATGGGCATCTACGCCGCCCTTCGCCGGGGGCGCTGGCAGGACCGCACCACGATGGGCGCGGCCCTGATCGGGTACTCGTTCCCCTCGTTCTTCATCGGCCTGGTCCTGCTGTACTTCGTCGTCTTCCTGCCGCCGAAGCTCTTCAACGGTTGGCAACCACTGCCCTATCCCGAATGGGTGCCGCTGACCGAGAGCCCCTGGGGCTGGCTGCAGGCGCTGATCCTGCCGTGGATCACCCTGGCGCTGCTCTACGCGGCCTTCTACGCACGGCTCACCCGCAACCAGATGCTGGAGACGCTCGGTGAGGACTACATCCGGACCGCACGTTCGAAGGGTCTGCCCGAGCGGACGGTCATCTTCAAGCACGGACTTCGAGCCGGCCTGACCCCCATCGTCACCGCGGCCGGGCTCGACCTCGCGTTCCTGCTCGGCGGGGCAATCATCGTCGAGCAGGTCTTCGCCCTGCCTGGGCTGGGCCGCATCACCGTCGAGTCGATCAGCGACTCCGACCTTCAGCTCATCATCGGGATCGTGATCGTCACCTCGGTCTTCGTGCTGATCGCCAACTTGATCGTCGACATCCTGTACGCCGCCATCGACCCTCGGGTGAGGCTCACGTGACCGACCCCTACCTCTCCGTCCGAGACCTCGTCGTCGAGTTCCCCACCGAGGACGGCATCGTGCGTGCAGTCGACGGCGTCAACTTCAGCCTCGAGCGAGGCGAGACGCTCGCCATCGTCGGTGAGTCGGGATCCGGCAAGAGCGTGACCAGCCAGGCGATCCTCGGGCTCATCAACCGCAAGGCGGCCACGATCAGCGGATCGGTCACGATCAACGGCATCAACCTCGTCACCGAGACCGACGAGGCACTTCGGTCGCTCCGCGGCCGCGACATGGCGATGATCTTCCAGGACCCGCTCTCGTCGCTCCACCCTTTCTACCGGATCGGCAAGCAGCTGGTCGAGGCGATCCGGGTGCACCAGGACCTCTCGAAGCAGGACGCCCGCGCGCAGGCCATCGACATGCTCAACAAGGTCGGCATCCCCAGCGCTGACCGCCGCATCGACGACTATCCGCACCAGCTCTCGGGCGGAATGCGACAGCGCGTGATGATCGCGATGGCGCTGATCAACTCCCCTGACCTGCTCATCGCCGACGAGCCGACGACCGCGCTCGACGTGACGGTGCAGGCGCAGATCCTCGAGCTGATCAAGAGCCTCCAGCAGGAGTTCCACACGGCGCTGATCGTGATCACGCACGACCTCGGGGTCGTGGCTGACGTCGCCGACCAGGTGGCGGTCATGTACGGCGGAAGACTGGTCGAGAAGGGTGCGGTCGACGAGGTCTACTACCGTCCCGAGATGCCCTACACCTTGGGCCTGCTGTCCTCGATGCCGCGCATGGACCAGCCCAGAGCCGCCAGGCTCGACCCGATCCCCGGGCAACCGCCGTCGCTGATCAACCTGCCCGCCGGCTGTGTCTTCCGACCTCGCTGCCCCTACAAGGACGAGGTCCCCGACAACGCCTGTCTCGATGTTCGCCCACAGATGGTCGAGACCGTCCCCGGGCATGAGGTTCGCTGCCACCTCCCACCGGAGCGTCGGCGTGAGCTGGCCCAGGAACGACTCGGTGTACTGGCCGCCAGGGGGTCCAGTGACTGACGCTCCGGTGATGCAGGCCAAGGGTCTGCACATGCACTTCCCCGTGACGAAGGGCATGGTCTTCAAGCGCACGGTCGGTGAGGTCAAGGCGGTCGACGGGATCGACCTCGAGATCCATGCCGGTGAGACGCTCGGCCTTGTCGGCGAGAGCGGGTCGGGCAAGTCGACCGCCGGACGCGCCATGCTCCGGCTGCTGCAGCCGACCGGTGGCGCCGTCGAGTTCATGGGGCGCGACATCACCCACATGTCGCGGCGTGCGCTCGTCCCACTCCGCCGAGACATGCAAATGATCTTCCAGGACCCGTACTCGTCGCTGAACCCTCGACACACGGTGGGCACCATCATTAGCGCCCCCTTCAAGATCCAGGGCATCCAGCCGGAAGGCGGCCTGAAGCGGACCGTCCAGGACCTCATGGAGCGGGTGGGGTTGAACCCCGAGCACTACAACCGCTACCCCAATGAGTTCTCCGGCGGGCAGCGGCAGCGGATCGGTGTCGCCCGTGCCATCGCCCTGCAGCCCAAGCTGATCGTGTGCGACGAGCCCGTCTCGGCCCTTGACGTGTCGATCCAGGCACAGGTGGTCAACCTGCTCGAAGACGTCCAGAACGAGTTCGGCATCGCCTACCTGTTCATCGCCCACGACCTCTCCGTCGTTCGGCACATCTCCGACCGCGTCGCCGTCATGTACCTCGGCAACATCGTCGAGTACACGCCCGCCGACGAGCTCTACGCCAACCCGCGGCACCCCTACACGGTTGCCCTGCTGTCCGCTGTCCCGGTGCCTGACCCGTCCTTGGAGCGCAAGCGCCAGCGGATCCTGCTCGAGGGTGATCTGCCGAGCCCGATCGATCCGCCCAGCGGCTGCGTGTTCCGCACTCGCTGTCCGAAGGCGCAGGAGCTGTGCGCGCAGGAGAAGCCGGTGCTGCACGAGATCACTCCGAGCCACCAGGTGGCGTGCCACTTCCCGATGGAGCGCGAGACGGTTGCGGCCGTCACCGGGCAGGACGTCAGCGACGTGATTCCGATAGCCGACCTCTAACCGGGGGCGTCGACGTCCAAGTCCAGGGCACGGCGCAGGAAGTCGACCTGCAGCAGCAGCATGTTCTCGGCAACCTGCTCCTGCGTCGCCATGTGGGTGATGCCCGTCAGTGGCAGCACCTCGTGAGGTCGACCGTGCTCGGTGAGCACCTGGGACAGCTTGATGGTGTTCGCGACGAAGACGTTGTCGTCGGCGAATCCGTGGATCAGCTGCAGCGGTCGCGAAAGAGCGGGCGCGCGGTCGAGGAGACCCGTGGCGGACGTAGACGTCGGGGTGGTCGTCCGGCAGTCCGAGGTACCGCTCGGTGTAGCCGGTGTCGTACAGCCGCCAGTCGGTGACGGGCGCGCCCGAGACGGCTGCATGGAACACCTCTGGCCGGTCGATGACCGCCATCGCCGCGAGGTAGCCGCCGAACGACCAGCCTCGGATTGCTACCCGGCCGAGATCGAGGTCGAGGAACGCGTGAGCAGCTGCGTGGAGGCCGGTCACCTGGTCCTCGAGCACGACGGAGGCGACGTCGTACCGGACCGCCCGCTCCCAGGCCGGCGTCCCTGGTGTGCCGCTGCCGTCGACCACCACGACCGCGAAGCCCTGGTCAGCGAACCACTGGCACTCGCGGAACGCGCCCTGGTGGTGCATGACGCTGGCGAAGTGTGGACCGCCGTACGGGTCCATGAGTACGGGAAGCTTGCCGCTTCCCTGCTGCCAGCCGGTCGGCATGACCACGGCGACGCGTGGCTGGTCGGGCTGCCGCGGGAGCAGGCTGACGCGTGGCTCGAGCAGCGGGACCTCGGCGAACGACTGCACCTCGTGCTGCGTCTCGCCATCGGCGATCGTGGTCACGGGGAGCGGCGCGTCCATGGTCGCGGCGACCGTCACCAGGGTGGCTCCGCCTCGTGTCGCGAGATGCCATCCGGGAACGGGGGTCAGGTTCTCGGCGCCGGTCGACGAGATCCGCCAGACCTGCTGGTCGCCCGAGTCCTGCGACGCCTGCACCAGTACGTCGTCGCCGACGTCGAGGATGGCTCGTACCTGCAGCCCGGCGGGACTGAGACGTTCCCCGTCCGAGCAGAGTGCATAGTCACCGTCGCGCACCTCGACGGTCAGCAGGCGGCCATCGGCGTCCCAGCAGCCGGATCCGGGCACGACGTCGACCCACGCCGGGTCGGTGACGGTGCGTACCGCGCGGGTGCTGCCGTCGTCCGGGAAGACCGCCAGCCAGGTCATGCGTTGCTGGGGACGGTCGAGGACGCGACACGACCGGCAGACCGCCCTCGCCCCAGTGCGCGGTTGCGACGTACTCAGCTCCGTCCGGGAAGGTCGACGGCGACCGGCTCACCCTCGAGGGGCACGACCCACAGCGAGACCTCCGCATTGGCGGAACCAGCCGACGGGATAGCGATGCGGGACCGCGGGCGCGGTGGGGTCGGCCGGGTTGCTGACGTACCAGGTGGTGACCTGCCGCCTCGTCCGTGCGCTGCACGAGCAGCCGGCTGCCGTCCGGAGACCACCAGAACCCGCGACTGCGGTCCAGCTCCTCGGCCGCGACGAAGTCGGCCAGACCCCAGGTGACCGTGTCCGAGCTCTCCTCGGGAGTCACGGCCCGCGCCGAGCCGTCGGCCAGCTCGACGACGTACAGCCGACCGCCGGCGACGTAGGCGAGGCGCTGTCCGGTGGGGTCGATCCGGGGATCGATCACCGGGGAGTCGGTCGGCAGCTCCCGGGTCGAGCCGTCGGCGATGTCGGTCACGAAGAGCCGACCGGAGAGGGTGAAGGCGGCACGGGCGAAGGCCCGGTCCACCGTGTACGCCACGATCCCGCGCGGCGGCCTCGCGCGCGCGCTCTCGGCGAGCCCGCTCCTCGGCGACTGAGCTCCTCGTGGTCACCGGCCAGCAGGCGGCCGGGGTCCACCAGCTCGACCTCGCCGCCGGCGGCCGTCCACCGCCACAGCCGTCCCGTCCGGTCCGAGCCCGAAGCGGATCGGACGAACAGCACGGTGCGGCCCGTCCTCGGAGACCGAGAACGATCTCGGTCGACCGAGCGAGAACCGCTGGGTCCGGGCGTTCTGGCGCGGGAAGCTGTCACCGGCGGGGTGCGTCATTCCTCCATCCAACCAGCAGTCGTACAGTCGGCTCCATGTCTTCCGCTCCGTCGGTCGCCGGACGCCGACCGCCGCCTGCTCCTCGTCCACGCACATCCCGACGACGAGACCATCGGAACCGGTGTGACGATGGCGAAGTACGTCACCGAGGGAGCCCACGTCACGCTCGTCACCTGCACGTTGGGCGAGGAGGGAGAGGTGCTCGTCCCCGAACTGGGGCATCTAGCCGCCCACGAGAAGGACGAACTAGGTGCCCATCGTCGAGTCGAACTGGCGGAGGCGCTGGCGCTGCTCGGCGTGAGCGACCACGAGTACCTCGGTGGGCCTGGGCGCTACCGCGACTCCGGCATGATGGGGACGCCGACCAACGACCATCCCGAGTGCTTCTGGCGCGCTGACCTGCTGGAGGCGGCCACACATCTGGTGGTCACGATCCGGCGTACTGCGCCCGCAGGTGGTGGTGACGTACGACGACTTCGGACAGTACGGCCATCCCGACCACATTCAGGCCCACCGGGTGACGAGCTATGCCCTGGTTCTCGCAGCGGCTCCCTCGTTCCGCCCTGATCTCGGCGAACCATGGGACGTCCAGAAGCTCTATTGGACGGCGCTGCCGAAGGCAGCGGTCGAGCGGGGGATTGCTGCCTTCGTCGCGGCCGGTGGGCAAGGGTTCTTCGGGATGGCCGAGGGAGAAGAGCTGCCATGGGCCCTCGACGACGCCCTGGTCACCACCGCAGTCGTCGCCCTTGATCAAGAGCCACACAAGATGGCGGCCCTTCGCGCGCATCTCACCCAGGTCGGAGTGGAGAACGACTTCTTTCGCCTCTCCGAGCTGGTGGGACCTGAGGCCATGGGTATCGAGTACTTCCGGCTGGTGCGCGGGAACTCGGCCCCTCGGGGGCCGATGGTTTCGAGAGTGACCTCTTTGCCGGTGTCGATACGCCGTCTGGGTGACGGCTCGCGCTTCCCACTGTCCCTCCCGTGCTTACTGGGAGAGAGTGGCCAGTGTTGTGACGCTCGGTAGTCCGGGTGGTCGGAACCTGAGCCAAGGAGTCGCCGTGTCAGATACAGAGCGTGAGGCCATCGAGGTGTCTGCGTTGACGGGACCCTCGCTCTCGAGTACGACGGTGATGCGCGCCGGTGACGCCGACGTCGGTGCGTCCCGAGAGTCCAAACGACGCCATCGGCTCCGCGTCATGGCCGTGTGGCTCGGTATCCCCGCTCTGTATCTCTGGTACCGGATCCTCAGCGGCCAGCCCGTCGAGTGGGGACTGCCCACCATCGACGCCTACCTGCTGGTGCCCATTCTGTTCTTCAGCGCGCTGCTCCTCATCATCGTCGGCACCACCGTCGGCGCCGGCCGGTCGCCCCACGTGATGTACCGCCCTGAGCAGATCTCGACGCGACTCGACGATGTCAAGGGCATCGACCCGGTGAAGGACGAAGTGATCCGGTCACTCAATCTCTTTCTGGCGCACAAGACCTTTGCCAACGACATGGGCGGCACACCGCGGCGGGGAATTCTCTTCGAAGGGGCACCTGGAACTGGAAAGACCTATCTCGCGAAGGCCATGGCGCGCGAAGCGGGGGTGCCCTTTCTGTTCGTGTCGGCGACCTCCTTTCAGTCGATGTACTACGGCGCCACCGCCCGTAAGATCCGCTCCTACTTCAAGCAGCTGCGCAAGGTTGCTCGGGCTGAAGGTGGCGCGATTGGCTTCATCGAAGAGATCGACGCCATCGCGATGTCACGTGGCGGCCTGTCGGCCACTCCTCTTCCCCCTTCCCTCGCCTCGCTGGGTGTCCATGCGTGCGGAGGAATGACCTCGCTTCCTGCTGGGTACGGCACACCAGCGGGCCTGGTCACGAACGCATCGATCACCAGTGAAGGAGTTGGTGGCGTCGTCAACGAGCTGCTGGTACAGATGCAGTCGTTCGATGAGCCCACAGGCCTGCAGAAACTGCGCACCAAGATTGTGGACTGGGCCAACCTCTACCTGCCTTCACATCGGCAGCTGAGCCGACCTGAGCCTCCCTCGACCAACCTGCTCCTGATCGCTGCCACCAACCGGGCTGACAACCTCGATCCTGCGCTGCTACGCCCTGGACGCTTTGACCGGCGACTCACCTTCGAACTGCCAGCGAAGTCGGGGCGCCGCGAGATCATCGATCACTACTTGGGCATCAAATCTCACGGCGAAGAGCTGGACACCGAGGATCGTCGTGACTCGCTCGCCGCCGCCACCCAGGGCTACACCCCCGTCATGATCGAACACCTGCTGGACGAGGCTCTGGTAAACGCAGTGCGACGCGGCGACTCGGAGATGAGCTGGTCGGACGTCGAGCGGGCCAGACTCGTTGAAGAAGTGGGAATGGGGCAGCCAGTCGCGTACACCGTGCACGAGCGGCGGCTCATCTCGACCCACGAGGCGGGACACGCGACGGCGGCCTTTCTGGTCGCACCTGCGCGTCGGCTTGAGGTACTGACGATCATCAAGCGACGGTCCGCCCTCGGCATGCTTGCCCACGGTGATGCCGAAGAGGTGTACACGAGGTCACGCAAAGAGATGTTGGCCCTGATTCAGATCGCCATGGGTGGCCAATGTGCTGAAGAGATCTTCTTCGGGGACGTGTCGACAGGTCCCGGTGGAGACCTTCTGTACGCCACGAACGTTGCTGCGGAGATGGTGGGTTCCTGCGGCATGATCGACTCGCTGATCTCCTTCGCCGCGATCCAGAACAGCGCTCTGAACGACAGCAACATTGTGGGCCGTGTCCTGGCTGATCCTGCCGGCCGCGCCGCCGTCGAAGACCTGCTGCAGGAGCAGAAGGTGATCGTCAAGGGCCTGCTCGAGTCGAACGCCCACCTGGTCGAAGCCCTTCGTGACGCACTCCTTGAGCGCGAAGAGCTGATCGGGCGTGAAATCACCGATGTCCTGAGCGCCGCGCAGGAGGAACAGGTCATTGATCTTCGAGGCGTTGGCGACCGGGAGTCAGCCCCGCGTTGACAAGGAGTTCCTGGCCACCGGGGTCTACAGGTCGTCACCCGGTTGGCCGATGGTCAGTCCGTGGAGTCACTGACTAGTCCTGCAGGCGTGGCCAATGAGGCATCTGAGGAAGATGTTGCGCCCATCGGCGGCGTCATTCTGCGCTTCGCCGGCGCTCGCTACGCCGTTGACATGGCGACCGTTGCTGAAGTGGTGCCTGTGCCTGTGTTGACTCGGATTCCCGGCGGCCCAGCCTGGCTGTCCGGTGTCGTCAACTGGCGTGGACGAGTGCTTCCGGTGATCGATCTGAGGCCGCTGGTCGGGGCGACTCTGTCGCCCATGCCGACGAGTGCCCGGTTGGTCGTGCTGGCCGAGGCCGACATCGAGGTCGGGTTGGTGGCTGACATGGTGCCTGGCCTGCTCGACTGCGATGCCCGAGACCTTGAGCCAGTGCCGGCCACGATCGCCACGGGGATCGCACCTCTCGTGCGGGGCGTCGTCGACGTTGACGGTCCTGTCGCCCTTCTGGCGACTGACGCCGTTCTCCGCCTGCGCGAGCAGCTCCCCGCTGCTCGTCGAGCTGCGGGCTGACAACCACCACAGGCTTGTGGGCGTCGAGGGCTAGGGGTGAGTGCCGTGGCCGACGTCGCCATCGCCATCGCTCCATCCAACGAGGGCATCGACCGCAAGATCTCCAACCGCGGCGGCGTTGGAGCGGATTTCGGGGATGGTGGATGAGACGACGACTGCTGCCAAGGAGATCAGTATTGCGACGCAGCAGCAGCGTTCGGCGTCTGAGCAGGTGGTGTCGGCGATGGGTCAGGTTGCTGATGTGTCGCGGCAGTATGCGGTGGGGTCGAAGCAGGCGGCGGCTGCTGCTACCGAGCTGAACTCCCTCGCCGGTGACCTCCGCGCCTCCATCGCCCAGTTCAAGGACGGAGAGACGCCTACGTCGGCGACTTCAGGGGTGTAGACGAGCAGTCGATAGGCATCAGGTGAGCAAGGACTCCACTGGCCGCGAGCGAGCGCCAACCTCAGACGGCGAGATGCGCTACAGCTCTCGCTACGCTGCAGAGACGCTCGCGGTGCATTGGGGTGCGCTCCTGTTGGCGGTGATCTTCGCCGGCTTATGGGCGTGGTCGACGGGCCAGGGCATTGGCTCTCTGACCTTCGCTGGGCTCGGTGCGCTCACCCTCGTCTCACTCGTCACGACCTTCTTGGCGCTATCGGCCGTGCGCAGGGGCTACACCTTTGACACGACTGACCGGTGGGATGGGCCGACAGCCGCGGCATCGACCGCGTCGATAGTTCTTGCGACTGCTGGTGCCGGAGGGGCGGTGAGTCCCCTGTGGCTGGTGGTCTTCCTTTCCCTTGTCTATCTCGGGTCCGCGCTTATCTACGAGTACCGCTATCTGGCAGCCACAGTGCTTCTTGTCACCCCTCTTATCGTCGCGGCCACCAGCCCTGATGCGAGTCGAACAGAGTGGGTTGCTGCGGCTGGTCTTGCCACGGTGCTCCCGCTTGCCTACCTGATGGTCCGATCCATGTCGCGAGCTCTGTACGACGAGGCTGAGGCGATTGGTGCCACCAAGTCCGCCCTCGACGCCCAGATCGAAATCCTGTCGCAGTCCATGCGGCGCGCCGCGTCGGGTGATCTTGCCTCAGCTGAGCTGAACCGTGCCGCGTCCGGCCTCGACGAGGGGCTCTCCTCCCTCACTACCGATTTTGACTACACGTTGGGGTCGTTGCGGGGTTTGGTGTCTCGGGTGCGGGTGGGTGGGGAGCAGATTGGGGTGTCTGCTTCGCAGGTGTTGGTGGCTGCTCGTGAGCAGGCGGCTGCTGCGTCTGAGCAGTCGTCGGCGGTGTCGGAGACGTCGGCGACGATTGAGGAGTTGGCGGCGACGGCGGCTCAGATTGCTGAGACGGCTGAGCAGGTGGCGTCGTTTGCGTCGGAGACTTTGGGGTTTGCTGAGCAGGGTCAGGTGGCGGTGTCGGCGTCTGTGGATGCGATGGATCAGATTTCGGTTCGGGTGGATCAGATTGCTTCTCGGGCGTTGGGGTTGGGGGAGAAGGGTCAGGAGATCGGCCGGATTTTGCAGGTGATTGATGAGTTGGCTGATCAGACGAACTTGTTGGCGTTGAATGCGGCGATTGAGGCGGCTCGTGCGGGTGAGCATGGGCGTGGGTTCGCGGTGGTTGCTGCGGAGATTCGGAAGTTGGCGGAGCGGTCGCAGGAGTCTGCTGGTCAGATTCAGTCGATTGTGACGCAGATTCAGGCGGAGACGAACGCGACGATTTTGGCTTCTGAGGAGGGGTCGCGGGAGGTTCATGCGGGGTCTGCGTTGGCGCGGGATGTGGTGGGGGCGTTGGAGCGGATTTCGGGGATGGTGGATGAGACGACGACTGCTGCCAAGGAGATCAGTATTGCGACGCAGCAGCAGCGTTCGGCGTCTGAGCAGGTGGTGTCGGCGATGGGTCAGGTTGCTGATGTGTCGCGGCAGTATGCGGTGGGGTCGAAGCAGGCGGCGGCTGCTGCTACCGAGCTGAACTCCCTCGCCGGTGACCTCCGCGCCTCCATCGCCCAGTTCAAAACCACCGACCAAGAACCAGCTACAACAGCCTTGTGACCATGGTTCCTGCGTCCTTTCGGGCGCTGGTCGGTGATCAAGGAATGGGCCGAGACAGCCGATGTCAGTTCACGAGGATCCGCGGAAGGGCTGATTTGTCGTGATGGACGACGATGTTGACTACACCCTGGTGCCGTACACGCGCCGGGCGATGTGGGAGACGATCACGTCTCATAGCGCCCTGACGGTTACGACCGCGCTCCTCATCGCGACCACTGCCATCGTGCTACCAGCGGTGGAGATCACGATGTGGCTCTGCGCCATCTTCATCACGATGTTGATAGCAAATACAGCCTTCACCACTTTGATGGCCCGCCGTGCGGTTGGCCGTGGGGACCACTACGAGGCTGTTGACCGGTGGGAGATTCCCACCATGACCGTCGCTTTCGCGGCGACGACGGGTGCCGCTATCGCAGGGGGTGGCTTGAACGGCCCTGTGCCTGTGGCGATCCTCATCCCGATTACCTACGCAACCAGTGTGTACAGCGGCTGGGTTGTGCGGTTCCTCGGCGTCTGGGTTTCCGCATGCATCGTTCTGGTCGGTGTGGTGACGGATTCGTGGGGTGGTGAGGGTGCTGCTCGTGGGATCGGGTTGTGTGTGTTGGCGATTGTGTTGGCGACGGTGACTGACCTGATGTCGATGAGCATGTTCCGGGCGCAGGCTGAGGCGCAGGCGACCCGGCATGCGGTCGAAGCTGATGTGCTGGCGATGTCGGGGGCTGCTGATGAGGTAGCTGCCGGCGATCTGGCGGTCGAGATGTCGTCGTTGACTTTGCAGGCTGAGGACACGGCGGCTTTGGCCGGCCGGTTGGATCATACGTTGGGGTCGTTGCGGGGTTTGGTGTCTCGGGTGCGGGTGGGTGGGGAGCAGATTGGGGTGTCTGCTTCGCAGGTGTTGGTGGCTGCTCGTGAGCAGGCGGCTGCTGCGTCTGAGCAGTCGTCGGCGGTGTCGGAGACGTCGGCGACGATTGAGGAGTTGGCGGCGACGGCGGCTCAGATTGCTGAGACGGCTGAGCAGGTGGCGTCGTTTGCGTCGGAGACTTTGGGGTTTGCTGAGCAGGGTCAGGTGGCGGTGTCGGCGTCTGTGGATGCGATGGATCAGATTTCGGTTCGGGTGGATCAGATTGCTTCTCGGGCGTTGGGGTTGGGGGAGAAGGGTCAGGAGATCGGCCGGATTTTGCAGGTGATTGATGAGTTGGCTGATCAGACGAACTTGTTGGCGTTGAATGCGGCGATTGAGGCGGCTCGTGCGGGTGAGCATGGGCGTGGGTTCGCGGTGGTTGCTGCGGAGATTCGGAAGTTGGCGGAGCGGTCGCAGGAGTCTGCTGGTCAGATTCAGTCGATTGTGACGCAGATTCAGGCGGAGACGAACGCGACGATTTTGGCTTCTGAGGAGGGGTCGCGGGAGGTTCATGCGGGGTCTGCGTTGGCGCGGGATGTGGTGGGGGCGTTGGAGCGGATTTCGGGGATGGTGGATGAGACGACGACTGCTGCCAAGGAGATCAGTATTGCGACGCAGCAGCAGCGTTCGGCGTCTGAGCAGGTGGTGTCGGCGATGGGTCAGGTTGCTGATGTGTCGCGGCAGTATGCGGTGGGGTCGAAGCAGGCGGCGGCTGCTGCTACCGAGCTGAACTCCCTCGCCGGTGACCTCCGCGCCTCCATCGCCCAGTTCAAAACCACCGACCAAGAACCAGCCCACCACTAACCCACAGGCCAACACCTCGACACACGGGCCCGTTCCTGTCATGGAACTGCCACTCGATCGGCCTACAGGCCCGGCAGGGACCGTCCGAAGCAGAACTGACTGCCTATTCAGACCGAGGAGGCGCGCAAGCGTGTTTGCCGACAACGTGGACTACAGCGAGATCCCCTACACCACGCGCTCCAGGCTGGAGACGGTGGCGTCGCATGTGGGGGTCGTGCTCGCCGCGCCAGTTCTGATCTGGGCAACGGCCAAGTTCGAGCCCTTCCTGGACTTTAACTGGCCGGTTCTGGCTGGGCTGTATGCCGCGCTTCTGATCAACGTCTTGCTCGTCAGCTACCTCGCCAATCGAGCCGTTGGCCGAGGTGACTCGTTCGCAGTAACCGATCGCTGGGATCGCCCCACCACATCGGTGACTCTTATTCTTTCCCTCAGCTTTGGCGCCTTTGCCGGTGGGCTGGCCGGCCCGGTCCCCGTCGTGGCACTTGTGATGATCACGTACGCCAGCGGCGTCTATGGCGGCATCGTCGCGCGATTCCTTGGGGTATTCATCGCCGGAGGCATCGTGCTCACCGGTGTGGTGACGGATTCGTGGGGTGGTGAGGGTGCTGCTCGTGGGATCGGGTTGTGTGTGTTGGCGATTGTGTTGGCGACGGTGACTGACCTGATGACGATGAGCATGTACCGGGCGCAGGCTGAGGCGCAGGCGACCCGGCATGCGGTCGAAGCTGATGTGCTGGCGATGTCGGGGGCTGCTGATGAGGTAGCTGCCGGCGATCTGGCGGTCGAGATGTCGTCGTTGACTTTGCAGGCTGAGGACACGGCGGCTTTGGCCGGCCGGTTGGATCATACGTTGGGGTCGTTGCGGGGTTTGGTGTCTCGGGTGCGGGTGGGTGGGGAGCAGATTGGGGTGTCTGCTTCGCAGGTGTTGGTGGCTGCTCGTGAGCAGGCGGCTGCTGCGTCTGAGCAGTCGTCGGCGGTGTCGGAGACGTCGGCGACGATTGAGGAGTTGGCGGCGACGGCGGCTCAGATTGCTGAGACGGCTGAGCAGGTGGCGTCGTTTGCGTCGGAGACTTTGGGGTTTGCTGAGCAGGGTCAGGTGGCGGTGTCGGCGTCTGTGGATGCGATGGATCAGATTTCGGTTCGGGTGGATCAGATTGCTTCTCGGGCGTTGGGGTTGGGGGAGAAGGGTCAGGAGATCGGCCGGATTTTGCAGGTGATTGATGAGTTGGCTGATCAGACGAACTTGTTGGCGTTGAATGCGGCGATTGAGGCGGCTCGTGCGGGTGAGCATGGGCGTGGGTTCGCGGTGGTTGCTGCGGAGATTCGGAAGTTGGCGGAGCGGTCGCAGGAGTCTGCTGGTCAGATTCAGTCGATTGTGACGCAGATTCAGGCGGAGACGAACGCGACGATTTTGGCTTCTGAGGAGGGGTCGCGGGAGGTTCATGCGGGGTCTGCGTTGGCGCGGGATGTGGTGGGGGCGTTGGAGCGGATTTCGGGGATGGTGGATGAGACGACGACTGCTGCCAAGGAGATCAGTATTGCGACGCAGCAGCAGCGTTCGGCGTCTGAGCAGGTGGTGTCGGCGATGGGTCAGGTTGCTGATGTGTCGCGGCAGTATGCGGTGGGGTCGAAGCAGGCGGCGGCTGCTGCTACCGAGCTGAACTCCCTCGCCGGTGACCTCCGCGCCTCCATCGCCCAGTTCAAGGACTCCGGTGACAGCCCCCGGCCTGCACCGCGAAGGATCGAGCACGAGGCCCAGCCTCAGATCTGAGCTGCACGGTCCCCCAAACGGACTACAGCCCGCGTCCAGGCACGCCGATGACCTCCAAGAACCGGTCACTGTGGCCGTTGATGGAGGAGACGTGAGCGCACATCAGTCAGCGGAGGTCAACGCTGCGCTTACCTCGGCCTTGGACGCCATCGACCGCACCAAGTCGGGAGGAGCGTCGCTGAGGTTCACCCGTCGAAACATGGTGGAGAGCATCTCGCTGCACGCTGGTCTGGTCGCGTTCAGCTTCGCGCTCGGAATGACCTACTTCCTCGGACAAGGGTCCCCCGTCCCTTTTCAGCTGTGGCTCGTTTGGTCGGTCGGGGTCAGCCTGGCAGTGGCGGTCTCAACCTTGGCAGTTCGTGCCTACCGAGGCCGGCACACCTACGCTCGGACGGACGTCTGGGACGGCTGGCTCGGGATCGTCCAGACCCTTGCGGTGGCGAGCGCCGCGATTTGGACGGGCGGAGTGGCGAGTGCCCAGTGGCTGGCCGTCGTCGTCGCTCTCGCCTACCTCGGGACGGTTCTTGTCTACGCGCTGGGCTGGGTACTCCTCGCACTGCTATTTCTCTTGCCGAGCGCCACTCAGCTCGTTGCCGAAGGCACGATCCTCGGCGCCGGCTCAAGCACAGTGACTTTGCTCCTGGCGCTGAGCTTCGGCCTCCCGGCCGCCTTCCAGATCGTGCGTGGTGTGAGCAAGTCGCTCTACACCACGGCAGAAGGCGCAGGTTGGGATCAGGCGCACTTGGTCGACCAGGTACGTCAAATGTCAGAGGCGCTTACTGCAGCCTCGAAGGGTGACCTGACCGCTCGGGTTGATCTCGTGACACTCGACGAAGAGAACGAGTTCGGATTCGAGCGCACCGAGTACCTCGTCGCCCTGGCAGAGTCCTTTGACTACACGTTGGGGTCGTTGCGGGGTTTGGTGTCTCGGGTGCGGGTGGGTGGGGAGCAGATTGGGGTGTCTGCTTCGCAGGTGTTGGTGGCTGCTCGTGAGCAGGCGGCTGCTGCGTCTGAGCAGTCGTCGGCGGTGTCGGAGACGTCGGCGACGATTGAGGAGTTGGCGGCGACGGCGGCTCAGATTGCTGAGACGGCTGAGCAGGTGGCGTCGTTTGCGTCGGAGACTTTGGGGTTTGCTGAGCAGGGTCAGGTGGCGGTGTCGGCGTCTGTGGATGCGATGGATCAGATTTCGGTTCGGGTGGATCAGATTGCTTCTCGGGCGTTGGGGTTGGGGGAGAAGGGTCAGGAGATCGGCCGGATTTTGCAGGTGATTGATGAGTTGGCTGATCAGACGAACTTGTTGGCGTTGAATGCGGCGATTGAGGCGGCTCGTGCGGGTGAGCATGGGCGTGGGTTCGCGGTGGTTGCTGCGGAGATTCGGAAGTTGGCGGAGCGGTCGCAGGAGTCTGCTGGTCAGATTCAGTCGATTGTGACGCAGATTCAGGCGGAGACGAACGCGACGATTTTGGCTTCTGAGGAGGGGTCGCGGGAGGTTCATGCGGGGTCTGCGTTGGCGCGGGATGTGGTGGGGGCGTTGGAGCGGATTTCGGGGATGGTGGATGAGACGACGACTGCTGCCAAGGAGATCAGTATTGCGACGCAGCAGCAGCGTTCGGCGTCTGAGCAGGTGGTGTCGGCGATGGGTCAGGTTGCTGATGTGTCGCGGCAGTATGCGGTGGGGTCGAAGCAGGCGGCGGCTGCTGCTACCGAGCTGAACTCCCTCGCCGGTGACCTCCGCGCCTCCATCGCCCAGTTCAAAACCACCGACCAAGAAGACACAGACAGGACACCGGCAGGAACGGCAGAGGAACTGGTGAACGCATGAGCAGCTGGGCCAATGACCCTGAGCTGGTGGCGACCTTTCGACAGGAGGTCGAAGACCGCCTTGCCTCGCTGTGCGATGGGCTCCTGAAGCTGGAGAACCATCCGCAGCCTCGACAACTCATCAGAGAACTTGCGCGCGATGCGCACACCGTCAAAGGCAGCGCCACCATGTGGGGCCTCGAAAACATTGTGGAGTTGGCTCACCGCGCCGAGGATGTGCTTACCGCCATCAAGGACGGCCGGTTCGAGCCTCGCCGCGATCTCGTCGACCTCCTCCTCGCGTCTGCCGAGGGCATTCGCCGAGGGCTGCCTGGAGCAGCCAGGTCGATCAGCGATGAAGATCTTGCCCAAGTTGTGGGTGCCCTCGATCGGGCGCTCGAGGGGCAGAACCCGGTGGAGACTCCGCGCCTGTCTGCCGCCGAGGATGACGTTGAGAGCGACGACAGGGGCAGAGCAAAGACCGGCGAGTCGGTGCGCGTACCGGTTCGACGTGTCCACGACCTCTTGGACGTGGTGGGTGAGGCTGAGCTCGAGGTGCGCCGTGTCGAACAAGGCGTTCTGGAGCTGACCGGTCTCGCAGCCGAACACGTTCGTCTCGTCCGAGCTCTGCGTCAGGTGACGGCAACCGATGCCTCGGTCCCACCGGAGGTGGCCGAAAACTTGCACAGTTTGGTGGCACTCGGCGACCAGTTGCAGGCGGCGGCGCGCGAGATGCGTGGCTCGATGGAAGATGCTCAGAACGGCCTCGGGCAGGTCCGTGACGGCGCGATGGGTCTTGCCATGGTGCCGGCCCGACGGGTGGTCGCGGCCTTCCCACAGCTGGTGCGGGAAGTAGCGGGGTCGACCGACAAAGATGTTCGGCTGCGACTGGTCGGCGAGGACATCGAGCTGGACACGCGCGTCCTTGACGGTGTTGCCGATGCTCTGCGTCACCTCGTGACAAATGCCATCGACCATGGCTGCGAAACTCCCTCGGAGCGTCTTACGGCCGGCAAGCCGGCCCAGGCCACCGTGACGGTCTCCGCAAGGGCCGCAGGCTCGACGATCGTTATTGAGGTGGCAGACGACGGCTACGGGATCGATGAGGAGGCGCTACGACTCTCAGCGATCGAACGGGGTCTGTTGACCGCTGATACGCAGGCGACGGGTCAGGCTCTGATGTCGGTGCTCTTCGCGCCCGGCTTCAGTACTCGCGATGAAGTCACCTCGACGTCAGGCCGCGGAGTAGGACTCGACGTCGTACGCACCGCAGTTGAGGATCTCGGAGGGACGATTGAGATCGAGAGCGCACTGGGTGAGGGAACGAGCTTCATCATGACGCTTCCCGTCACACTTGGCGTGATGCGGTGTCTGGTAGCTCGGATCGGCAGCGAGCGTTATGCAGTACCCGTCACAAATGTTGTCGAGACCATCAGCTTGAGCGACGCAGACACCTCCACCGTTGCAGGGGCGGCGGTGCTTGTTCGGCACGGTTCGACGATTCCGCTTGCTGACCTTGGCAGTGCTCTTGGAGTGCACGGCGACCGCGAGAAGAAGGTTGGTGTCGTCGTCCGATACGGGGGCGTATCTGAGCAGCTCGCCTGGGCGGTCGACGAGCTCGAGGGAGAGCTCGAAGTCGTCGTCAAGGACCTGGGTGGCTTCCTTGGAAGGCCGCCGTTCATCGGTGGAGGCACGATCGCCAACGACGGCAGCGTGATGTTGCTTCTTGACGTTCGGGAAATGGCCGTCGAGCAGCACACGCGAGGTGTCGCCTTCGATGCTCCCACCGTTCGTGAGACAACCGAAGGTGTCGCTGACCCGGAAGTTCCCGGTGGCACCGGCCGACGCTCCACTGGACGGGCGCGCGTGATGGTGGTCGAAGACTCGATCGGGGTTCGCGAACTACAGCGGGTCATTCTCGAGGGAGCCGGCTATGACGTCGTGACGGCCGTCGACGGCACCGACGGCGCCGCACGCCTCAGCGGCGACCCGGTCGACTTGGTGCTCTCGGACGTGGAGATGCCGGGTATGGACGGGTTCACGTTGACAAGGACCATCCGTCGTACGCGCGGGTGGGAGAGCGTTCCCGTCGTCATCATGACGTCTCGGGGCGACGACGCCGACAAGCGTGCTGGCCTCGATGCTGGGGCCAACGCCTATCTGCTCAAGAGCGAGTTCGATCAGACCCAGCTCGTCGACACCGTTCGTCGGCTCGTCGGACGGTAGGTAGGGCACGTCAGCGGGGTCGAACCCGTTAAGTCAGGGGGCCTTTCGACCGAAGTCCTCGGAGAGCGAAAGAGAGAGGACGCGAGATGCCGACGGTGGTCATTGCCGACGACAGCCCTACTCTGCGCCGGATCGTCTCGACGGTCCTGGAGCGGGAGGGCTACACCGTCGTTCAAGCAGAGGACGGAGTCGAAGCCGTCCAACTTGTGTTCCGGCACATGCCAGACGCTGTCGTGCTCGATGTGCAGATGCCAAGGGTCTCCGGCTACGTGACAGCGCGACTGCTCAAAGACGACTGGCGGACGGCCGATATCCCGATCCTGCTCCTGACCTCGCTCGATGCCGCTAGTGACCGCTACTGGGGAGCGCAGGCGGGTGCTGACCGCTTCCTGACCAAAGACTTTGAGGCCCCTCAGCTTGTCGAGGCCGTGCACGAGGTACTGAGCGCGGCCGACGCTGCGCGTGGCGGACGGCCACCGCTGCGCCCCGACCCCGTCGACATGCAGGACGACGATGTCTTCGGCAGCGTGAGCGACCTGCTCGACCGCAAGCTCTTTGAGTCGTCTCTTGCGTCTGAGGTGACTCAGATCGCCTCCGGAGTGCATGGGTTCGAGGAGACCATTGCCGAGGTGCTCGACGTTCTCAGTCGCGTCGTCGACTACGACCTGGCGTCCGTCCTGATGCTCGATGACCGGTCTACCTACATCCGGGTCTCGCGTGAGACGTCACAGCATCAGTACTCCGAGTTCTTCGATGCGCTCGCTGATGCCGCCACTGACAGCACGGGTGTCGACGTCGCGGTCGGCGACCTGCAGGCGAGGGTGGCTGACCCGGAGGGCTACCTCGGCGCGGAGGACGAGGGCGAAATGGCGACCTTCCTGTCCATGCCTCTCAAGGCCGGCGGGCGGATGATCGGTGTCCTCGCACTGTCGAGCGCCAGGGCCAATGCCTTCGGTGAGACCTCGCTCAACACCTTGCGTCTGGTCAGTTCGCCAGCCGGAATCGTGGTCGCGAATGCCCGCTACGCGGGAGCCCAGACGCACTAGGTGGACCGCCGGGTTAGGGTTTTGAGGTGCCCCCGACCCCTGACGAGTTCCGTGAGGCGGTCAGTCGTTTCACCACCGGTATCACCGTTGTGACCTGCGTGGTCGATGGTGTCGACCACGCCATGACCGCAAACGCCTTTGCCTCGGTCTCCCTCGATCCTCTTCTCGTCCTGGTCAGTGTCGAGCGCGAGTCACGTTTCCATGAGGCGATCGTCGCCGCGCACGCATGGGGAGTGTCGATCCTTCCCTCAGCTGCTGAGCAGACATCGCGCTGGTTTGCGACCAAAGGGCGCCCATTGGAGGGCCAGCTGGAGCGGTCTGGCCACCATCGTTCGCCGCGACACGGCGTTGCCTGGATCGACGGCGCCCTCGCGGCCATGGAGTGCCATACCTACGACGTGCGCCGGGCCGGGGATCACGACATCGTGGTCGGTGAAGTCGCCGAGCTGGAGATCGCCGTGCCCCCGTTGCCTGAACCACTGCTCTACTTCCGCAGGGGCTACCGCTCACTCCGGGCGTCCGGTGACCATGACTGACGTCACGCCGGACGCGTCCTCGAGTCGCTTCGGGGGACGGCGACGGCTCGTGGCAATGACCGCTGGTGGGCTGGTGGGGGTGGTAGTGCTCGCCTACCTCGCGGCCTTCGCCTGGGTCGGCGGAGGCATCCCCAGGGGCACAACGGTCGCAGGGGTCGACATCGGCGGTATGTCTGATGACGAGGCTGTGGAGACACTCGATGAAGAGTTGGGTGATCGTGCCCTCGCGGTGGCAGTCGATGTCCAGGGCGAGGTCCTCGAGTACCCGGCCGAACAGTTGGGACTCGGTTTTGACCCGGTAGCAACCGTTGCGGCCATTCCGCGTCGCACTGCCGCCCCCCAGGCGTTGGTGGGACAAGTGGGCGGGCAGTCGCTTGAGCCCGACGTCGAAGTCGACCAGGAACGGCTCGACAGGGCGGTGCGCTCGATAGCGCGCCGGGTCGATGACCCAGCGCGTCAGCCCCGCATCGAGTACGACGGACTCTCGGTCGTGGTGATCGAGCCTCTCTCGGGGAACGAGCTCGATCGTGGTCAGGCCGCATCGATGATCGTCGATGCCTACCTGATGAGTGACGAGCCGGTGGCTCTGGTGGTGGAGCCCGTCGTGCCCGAGGTCTCGGCCGATGAGGTGGCGCTCTTCGCTGCGACCGACGCGGAGGAGGCCGTCGCGAAGCCCCTCACCCTGAGAATTGGGCGTACGGACGTCAATGTCTCCACACGCCAGATCGCGGCGGCGCTGTCGTACCGGGCCAAGGCCGGTGAGATGCAACCTGACATCGATGTTCCTGTCTTGCGCGAGCTGTTGGCTGACCCCCTTGAGGAGGTGGGCAGCCCGGCGGTCGATGCCACTTTCGACGTTTCCTCGGGTAGCCCGAAGGTGGTGGAGGCCCGCACGGGTCGGGGAGTCGACGATGAGGCGCTGGAGCTCGGCATGATCGAGGCATTGGCCTCATCCACCCGCACGGCCAAGCTTGACCTGAAGCGGGTCGAACCAGAGCTGACGACTGCCGAAGCCCGAAAGCTGGGCGTGCGCGAGGTGATCTCGACGTTCACCCAGTACTTCCCCTATGCCGCCTATCGGGTGACGAACATCGGCGTTGCCGCGAACTCCATCAACGGAACGATTCTCGAACCCGGTGAGACCTTCAGCCTTAACGGCGTCGTGGGCGAGAGAACACCCGAGAACGGCTTCGTCGAGGGTTTCGTGATCCAGGACGGACGCCTGGTCGAGGACTACGGCGGCGCGGTGTCGACCATCACGACATCGATGTGGCACACGGCCTTCTTCGCAGGCATGACCAGGTTGGAGCAGCGTGCCCACAGCTACTGGATCTCGCGCTACACCGCAGGTCTTGAGGCGACGGTTTCGTGGGGCAACCTTGACCTCAAGTACCGCAACGACACCCCCTATGGCGTCTACATCGCCGCGTCGGTGACCGACACCACTGTGACGACGACGATGTGGAGCACGAAGTACTGGGACATCGGCGCCGTCTTCGGTCCTCGCGAGAACCCGCGGACGCCCGGAACGGTCTACGACACGACTGACGAGTGCGTACCGCAGGTGGGTGTGGACGGGTTCGACATCACCGTGGTCCGGGTCTGGAAGAGAAACGGAGAGGTAGAGCGGCGTGAGCCGCTGCGCACCTCCTACGACGCCGCCGCGACCGTGATCTGCGCGCCCGCCCCCGACAAGAAGGATGAGCCGAAGAAGTCTGACAAGCCCGCCGACAAGCCGGGCGACAAGCCGGCGACAGGCCGGGCAACCAGTCGGTGGCGGCAACAACAACGGCTAGTCCTGCCGAGTGCTCACCTGGTTGAGCTCCTTGCGCGTCGAGTGCGAGTGAGGAACGGACGCCCTGGTCGGCTCAGTCGTCTCGCAGGTGGCCAAGCGAGGCGACTGTTGACTCGTCCGTCCCTGGCGGCGTCGCGCCGCCGGACACCGCAGGCAGGAGCGCACTGGCCAGCTCTTTGCCGCGCTCGACGCCCCACTGGTCAAAGGGGTTGATGCCCCAGGCCATTCCTGAGACGACGGTGGCGCTCTCGTAGAGGGCCACGAGCGCTCCCACACTGAAGGGGCTGAGGTCGGGGACCCAGATCAAGGTGCTGGGTCGGTCTCCGGCCATCACCTTGTGGGGGACCAGCTCTGCAGGGGTTCCGGACTCGCGCAGTGAGTCTGCGGTGCGTCCGAGTGCGAGCGCAGCGGCCTGGGCAAGCAGGTTTGCCTGCAGAAGCTCCGCTCGTTCGCCACCCTGGATCGAGCGGACGCCGATCAGATCGACAGGAACCAGGTGGGTTCCCTGATGGAGCAGCTGGAAGAAGGCGTGCTGTCCGTTCGTCCCTGGTGCACCCCACACGATGGGCGAGGTCGGCCACGAGACGGGATCACCCTGAGCGGTGACGGACTTGCCGTTGCTCTCCATCTGCAGCTGTTGAAGGTGGCTCGGCAGAAGGGCGAGGTCTTGGGCGTAGGGGATCACTGCCTTGGTCGCTGTGCCGAAGTACTCCCCGTACCAGACGTCGAGCATGCCAAGTAGGAGCGCGGCGTTTCGTGCGGGTGGATCGGTGATGAAGCCTTCGTCGACCGACCGCATGCCGTTGCGCATCGCTTGCATGCCTTCACGCCCAATGGCGAACTCGATACCGATCCCCACCGCCGACGAGAGTGAGAATCGGCCGCCCACCCAGTCGCGAAAGCCGAACACCGCGTCCGCGGGGACCCCGAACGCGGCAGCTGCCTCGACCGCGGTGGTTACTGCGCAGAGGTGGTGGGCGATCCCCTCTGCTCCTACGGAGCTGAGCAGCCAAGTGCGTGCTGCCTTGGCGTTGGCGAGTGTCTCGACCGTCGTGAAGGTCTTGGAGATCACGACGACCAGCGTGGACGCCGCTTGCAGTGGTGCCAGAACGGTGTCCAACTCGGCCGGGTCGACGTTCGCCACGAAGTGGACGCGCACGTCTCCGGTGTGGTGTGCGCGAGTGGCGGCGGCGATCATTCGGGGTCCGAGGTCTGAACCACCGATACCTATGACGACGACATCGGAGATCCGGTCTCCGTCGGCACCGCGACGCTTGCCGGAAGTCACCGCCTCGACGTAGTCGCTGACGGCGTCCGCCGTCCCTCGGACTTCGGGCATGACGTCCTCGCCGGTGACCATGATCGGTTGCCGGGGATCGGCTCGCAGAGCCGTGTGCAGGGCGGCGCGGTGCTCAGTCGTGTTCACCTCTGCGCCTGAGGCCATCGCCTTCACTTGCGCGGGCACCTCAAGCGCCACGGCCAATGCGCCAAGGAGCTCGAGTGTTTCGGGTCCACCGAGCATGCGCGAGAAGTCGACCGTGAGTGGACCGACCGCCAGGGTCATCGCCCCAGGTCGGGAGGGATCGGTGAGGGCATCACGGAGGTGAACGTCACTGATGTCGCGCTGGTGTCTGCGCAGTGCCTCTGCTTCGGGCGTCTGGAACCGTTCGGTGGCCACAGATCGACCTTACCCAGGAGGGGAAGCGAGGCGTCGGTAGATGTAGTGATGGTGCTCGGCGAAGCCGAGCTGGTCATAGAGAGCCCGCGCTGGAGCGTTGTCACGCGCCACTTGCAGCCAGACATGCCGGCACTGGTTGTCCGCGGCATGAGCGATGAGTGCGGTCATCAGCGACCGTCCCACCCCGCGGCGTCGGTGCGCCTCCGGCACCTCGAGGGCGGTGACGCCGAGCCATTGACCGTTGACCGCTGCCCGGGCGATTCCGTAGACCTCGTCTCCGGGTCCCTCAAGTGACGCGAAGAGTGGCTGCTTCGCCATCGTCACGATGGGAATGACCTCGGGCGGAAGGGGGCTGGTGCCGTACCTGAAGGCGGCGAGCCATTGTGGAGCGGGAGTGTCGGCGATGTGCAGCGTTGTGCCATCGGGTGGTGGGCTGGAAGAGGGAGTGGTCATGGTGAGAGCGGCGACGTCGCCCACCATCACGGCGACGTCCTGATGGCCCTGCCAGCCGGCGGCCTCCAGTGCGGCGTCCAGGTCGCTGCGGAGCGGCAGTGGAACCTGGATAGTCGGTGGCAGCGCGCGGGTTCGGTACCAGTGGGCGACGGTGCTCAGTGCCTCGTCCAGCGGAACCCCAGGGGAGCCCAGCGGCAGCACGCTGTTGGCCCTGCCGGTGAATCCACGGGCAGCCCGGAGCAGCCATGCGCCGAGTGACTCGCGTTCGAGCGGCTGCCAGGCCTCGGCGGCGATCTTCTCGAGGGTGGTGGCGTCGACGTCCGACGCCGAGCGCAGGCGGAGTGGCGCGTCCGGAACGACCTTGGCGGCGATGACTCGACTGACGTCAACGGTGACGACCTCGCCGGTTCTCCTGCGGATCGACCACAGGGGTGCCGGGTCGCTGATGGCAGATTCGAGGAAGCCGACGACGTCTCGCAGGGCGGGCCCACCGCTTGGACCGGTTCCTCCGGCGGTCAGCCGAACGGTGATCCGCCGTCCCAGGGCCCAGGCTGCCCAGCCCGAATCGGGCCATCGGGGGATCGGGGTGGGTGGCTCTGAGCTGGACACGGGCGACCCCTTGGAGGCGGAGCGGGCGGCGGTCGTGAATACTATGCACGGCGTCATTCCGAGGAGGAGCCTGTGACCTACGTCATCGCCCAGCCGTGTGTCGATTTGCTTGACAAGGCGTGTGTCGACGAATGCCCTGTCGACTGTATTTACGAGGGCGAGCGGATGCTCTACATCCACCCCGATGAGTGCGTCGACTGTGGTGCCTGTGAGCCGGTCTGCCCCGTCGAGGCGATCTTCTACGAGGACGACACCCCCGAGCAGTGGAAAGACTTCTACAAGGCCAACGTCGAGTTCTTCGATGACCTCGGCTCGCCTGGTGGTGCCGCCAAGACCGGCAAGATCCCGAAGGACCACCCGGTTGTTGCCGCGCTGCCGCCGCAAGTGGTCGAGCACTGAGCTCCACCCCACTTGCCCGTCGGCTCCCGCAGTTCCCGTGGGACCGGCTCACTGACGCCAGGAACGTGGCGACGCGGCACCCTGACGGGCTTGTCGACCTCTCGGTAGGGACGCCGGTCGACCCGGTTCCTGACGTCGTCCGGCAGGCACTGGCCACCGCGTCAGACTCCCCTGGGTACCCGACCGTCCATGGCACCGCCGCTCTGCGCGCGGCCGCCGTCGACTGGATGGAGCGCAGGCTGTCGGTGACCGCGGTGGGTACGGACGCGGTTCTGCCGGCAATCGGCTCCAAAGAGCTGGTGGCGAGCCTGCCCATGCTGCTGGGGCTTGGGAATGGCAGCCGCATCATGGTGCCTGAGCTCGCCTACCCGACGTATGACATCGGTGCTCGGGTGGTGGGTGCAGACGTCATCGTTGCCGATTCGACGATGGCCGTGGGGCCGGGGCGAGTCGACCTCGTGTGGCTGAACTCACCGGGCAACCCCACCGGCCGGGTGCTGCCGGCTGAGCATCTGCGCAAGGTGGTCACCTGGGCGCGTGAACGCGGTGCGGTTGTCGTCTCCGACGAGTGCTACGTCGAGCTGGGGTGGGACGCACAACCAGTGTCGGTGCTTCACCCGGAGGTCTGCGGCGAGACCGCCGACGGCGTCTTGGCGTTGCACTCGCTCTCGAAGCGGTCGAACATGGCCGGCTATCGAGCCGGATTCGTCACCGGCGATGCCTCGCTCATCGCGGCGATGCTGGAGGCCCGCAAACACCTCGGCTGCATGATGCCCTCGCCGGTACAGGCAGCCATGCAGGCGGCACTCGACGACGACGCGCATGTCGTCGAGCAGAGGCGGCGGTACTCAGGGCGACGGCAGCTCTTGGTGGCCGCGGTTCGGGAAGCCGGATTCGTGGTGGATCACTCCGAGGCCGGGCTGTATCTGTGGCTCACCCGCGACGAGCCGTGCATGCAGACCGTCTCGTGGTTCGCCCAACGTGGTGTCCTGGTGGCGCCAGGTGATTTCTACGGGGTGCGTGGCGCCAAGCATGTGAGAGTGGCGCTCACCGCGTCCGACGAGCACATACAGGCGGCGGCAGCGCGAATCGCGGGCTAGACATCGTCGGCGCGTGCGCGCGTTCAGGTCTGGCCTTTGGTGCCGCTGCGGGGGTCATCCTTCTTGGCCAGCCGCGCGGCCTTGGCTTCGGCACGCTTCGTTCGCCGGGCGTCTCGCTTGGCGGTGTGCTTGTCCCACCACTCCAGGAAGGGCCCGACGAGAAAGGCATCGTCAGAACTGCCACCACCACCGTAGGACACGGCAACCGCCTCTCGTTGCGCCAAGGCCCGCCGCCAGCATCGC
>CAVPLY010000023.1:0-14815 GCA_963706045.1 uncultured Actinomycetota bacterium
CGCTGTAGCCGCACACGTGTGGGGCGGTCACCCGTTGGCATGTGAACTGAGGGTGTGCGGCGGGAAGAGGTAGGGTCCAGGTCGACCGCGGGAGAGGGCTATGGCTGGCCAGAGTGTGCTCGAGCAGGCAAGCGTCGAGTCGCTCGACCGCGATCCGTACCCCCTGTATGCGTTCCTCAGGCGCGAGTCGCCGGTGGCCCACGTATCAGCCGTCGATACCTGGTTCGTGACCAAGCACGCAGATGTGAGCTTCGTCGCAGAGAACCCCGACTTGTTCCCAGCCGCTCACGGCGAATCACCGGTTGAGATCACCTTCGGCAAGCCGACGCTGATCACCGAGGACGGCCCCGTTCACCACGACCTGCGCCGCAGCTTCGACCCAAACTTTCGCCCACGACGCGTGCAGCAGTATATCGACGGCCTGGTGCGCCCTCTTGCTGAGCGGTATGTGGCCGGTCTTGGGGCCACCGGACAGCCTGCCGAGCTCATGGCCAGCTACTTCGAACCGATCTCGGTCCTGAGCCTGGCCGAGGTGCTGGGACTCGGCGACATCGACGTCGACACCCTTCGGCGCTGGTTTCACGGCATGAATCTCGGCGCGACCAACTTCGAGCGCGACCCGGCCAAGCAGGCCCAAGCCGACGCCGTCTGCGCCGAGATCGATGCCGTCGCCATCCCCCGCATGGAGCAGCTACGGCTTGAACCCGACGACTCGACGATGTCTCACCTTCTGCATGCTGGAATGTCCGATGGTCAGCCACGCGAGATCTCGCACGTTCTGCCCTCGCTCAAGGTCGCAATCCTGGGCGGGATGCAAGAGCCTGGGCACGCAGGTGGCACAGTGCTCAGCGGGCTCTTCGGGCAGCCCGCGCAACTCCAAGAGGTGGTCTCCGACCCTGCCGCAACAGTCGCCGCCGCAGTCGAGGAGGGGCTCCGCTGGGTGGCACCGATCGGCACCCAGTTCCGCACCGCAGCCGCTGACGTCCACCTGCGGGGGGTAACCATTCCAGCGGGGGCAGGAGTTTCGGCTGTCCTGGCGTCAGCGAATCGTGACGAGGACGTCTTCGAAGACCCCGACCGGTTCGACATGCACCGCACGAACCGAGCGCAAGCCGCCTTCGGGTTCGGCAAGCACTTCTGCTCAGGGCACGCCTTTGCCAGGCGACAGATGCAGATCGCCCTCGAGGTGCTGCTGACCGCCTATCCAACCGTTCGCCCAGATCCTGAACGACCGGCGTCGTTCCGCGGCTGGGAGTTTCGAGCCCCTGCGCAGCTACCCGTCCTGCTGTAGGCGAGCGGCGTCAACAAAGGCGCGCATCAAGGACATCTGCGAGGGGTCCGACGGCATGTCTTCTGGATGCCACTGCACGCCTAGGAACCACGCCGAGACGGTCGGCCTCGACACCGCTTCGATAGTCCCATCGGCTGCGTGAGCGAGCGACGCCAAGCTCTCCCCTAGCTTGGCTATCCGTTGATGGTGGTAGCACGAGACCTCAACGCCGTCAGCGAGATCAACACCCTCGGGCCATCGACCCTCGGTGACAGTGAGCGCGTGTTCCACCTCGTTCTGCACGACTTCGCGGTGCGGCTCGGCCATGTGCTGTTCCAAGGTGCCGCCCAGCGCCACGTTGACCACATGCAAGCCGCGGCACACCGCAAGAAGGGGAACCCCCGCGCCGAGCGCCCACTCAGCAATCGCGAAGTCGACGGCGTCCTGGTCATCGTCTACGTCGTAGACGTGCTGCGACCCCACCGGTTCGCCGTAGCGAACCGGGTGAATGTCGCCGCCGCCCGGAAGCAGCACCCCGTCGGCGAACCACAGCCGCTCGGCTACCTGGGCAGGAGTCAACGAATCGCCATCTGGCCACGGCAGCATGGACAGGGGCTCGCCCCCGGCGTCATGGACCATCGTGACCAGGGCGCGAGCGCTGACCACCGCCGCGTACCTCAGCGCCGACGTGGAGGCGGCGAACCTCGCCGGAATCGCGATGAGGGGACGCCTCACCCCGCGGCGACCTTGACCGGGAACTTCTTGATGCCGTGAATGAGATTCGACCGGACGTGCTCGATCTCGCCGTTGATCTCCAGGTGGACGTCGCGGCGCAACAGCTCTTCAATCATGATTCTGACCTCGAGCCGAGCCAGCTGGTTTCCCAGGCAGAAGTGCGGGCCGCCCTTGCCGAACGTGACGTGGTCGTTGGGGTTTCGCCTGATGTCGAACTGGTCAGGCGCATCGAAGACCGAAGAGTCTCGGTTGCCGGAGCCGTACCACATCACCACCTTGTCGCCGGCGCGGATCTTTGCCCCACGCAGCTCGACATCCTTGGTCGCCGTTCGACGGAAGTGGTAGACAGGCGAGGCCCACCGCAAGAACTCCTCGACCGCCGATGGCAGCATCTCGGGCCGCTCGCGAAGGGTGGCTGCCGCTTCCGGATGCTCGATGAGTGCTCGCATCGTATGCGAAAGCGTGTGACGCGTGGTCTCGTTGCCGGCGGCCAGCAGAAGCAGGAAGTAGTTGTGGAAGTCGCGCTCAGAAAGCGGGACTCCGTCTTCCGGAACCCCGTTCACCATCTTGCTCACGAGGTCGCTTCCGGTGCCCCCTAGTCGTTCCTGGGCCAGCGAGTCGCCGTAGGCGAACACCTCAAGGGCAGCCGGCGAACGGAACGGCAGATCGCGGTACGCCTCTGACTCGTCGCTGTCGGCGAGCACGTCTGCATAGTCTGGATCTGAGCTCCCCACCAAGCGGTTGCTCCACGCGATGAACTGATCCCCCATCGAGTCCGGCACATCCATCAGCCGGACCAGAACCCGAATCGGGTAGTCAGCGCTGACGCACTTGACGAAGTCGAACTCGGACTGCTCGAAGGCGGCGTCGAGCGTCACGGCGGTGAGCCCTCGCAGGAATGTCTCGTAGCCGGCAAGAGCCCTTGCCGTGAACTCCCGTTGAAGCAGGCGTCGCAATGCCCAGTGCCTGGCGCCGTCTGTCTCGAGCATCGACTTGCGGATCTCGAGCTGCACGGGGTCGAGCTCTTCCAGGCTGACAGCGCCAGCCTCGGACGAGTACGTGATGTCGTCGCGTCCGACGCTCACGATGTCGTCGTGCCGCGTCACGGCCCAGAAGCCATGGTTCGGGGAGGGCTCCGGATTCCAATGCACCGGAGATTCTTCACGGAGCACCTGGAACTGGCCCCAGGGGGCACCGCCGGCGAACAGGTCGAGGTTGGAGAGGTCGACGTCGTCGGGCTTCATGTGTCGCTCCAGTTCGGGTCGGCAGCCGTCACAGGTGGTAGGAGTACTCGCGGAACTCCCAGTCGGTGACGTAGCTCTGGAAGCGCTCGATCTCGTTGCGCTTGTACTGCACAAAGGAGTTCACGAAGTACTGGCCGATGGCCTCGGCCAGCTCGGTGTCCGCCTCGAGTGCGTCGAGTGCGTCACCCAGGGTGGTCGGAAGCATCGGTGCCGACTCAGGGTCGTACCCGTACCCCTCGAGCGGAGCAGGTGGCTCGAGCTCTTGTTGGATTCCCAAGTAGGCAGCCGCCGAGACTGCGGCCATGATCAGGTACGGATTGGCCGTGGCATCTCCCAGGCGAACTTCCATGCGGGCCCCTGGGCCTCGTTCCGGCGGAACCCGCAGCATCGCGCTGCGGTTGTCCAGGCCCCAGTCGACAAGCCACGGCGCAAGAGTGTCTGGGCCGAATCGCTTGTAGGAGTTGATCGTGGGATTGGCGATGGCCGCGAGCGCAGGCGCATGCCGCAGAACGCCGGCGATTGCCTGGCGACCCTTCTTCGACAGGCCGTCTGTGCCGTCCGGATCTCCGAAGATGTTCTCCTGCGACTCGTCGACCAGCGACACATGCAGGTGGAACCCAGAACCCCCCTCATCGTTGAAGGGTTTAGCCATGAACGTGGCCAGCATGTCTTGCTGGCGGGCGATCTCTTGCACCCCTGACTTCATGCGAAAGGCGCGGTCGGCCGCATCGACCAGTTCAGTGTGATTGAGATTGATCTCGAACTGTCCTGGACTGAACTCGTGGTTGGCGGCCGTCACCTGAAGATCAGCGTCACGCAACTGGCGCAGCGTCTTCAACAAGATGCCGGCTGGGTCGCCTTTGCGGCCCACAACGTAGACGTTTCCGGTCCGGTCGGAGTATCGGTGGTAGGTGGGTGGTGAGGCGCCATCACTCTCACAGATGAAGTACTCGAGCTCGGGTCCGACGACGGCCTGCAGGCCCAGGTCTGCCAAGAGGCCCGACACCCGGCGGACGACGTTCCGAGGTGCCTCTGGGGCCGGTTCACCATCGACGGTGAAGACGTCGCCGATGCAACTGAGCGCACCGGGTTCCCACGGCAGCGGTGCAAGCGTGCTGAAGTCTGGACGGACCAGTACGTCGGGCAAGCCATCTTCGATTCCTCCCTGCACCGGCACGACGTCGCCCATTGGCGTGGTGTGGAAAGTGGCTCGACAGAAGGCCAGCCCGTGACCAGCAGCGGTGCCCAGCTCGTCAATAGGGACATCGCGCCCGCGGTCAACTCCGATCATGTCGCAGAAGCCGAGCCGAACTATGTCGATGCCTTGCTCACGCAGGCGGGCTTTGACCTGCTCTACATCGTTCGCACCGTCACCCACAGCGCCTCCCCTAACTCGTTTGGGTCCAAACCATAGTGAGGTGGATCGGCGGTTTCAAGGGTTCAACTCCACCAAGAACTTCCCAGCCCGCGAGGCGGCCGCTATTGTCGTACGGACCCAAACGAATGGATGTGTCGTGGTCGAACTCGGTGGCTTCCTCCCTCCTTTTACTCCCTCAGGGCAGTCCGCCTTGATCCCTTCACCGCCGTGGCACTACTCCGGCGATCTGCTCACCGTTGAGTACCGGACCGATCCCGAACTGGTCGGGGCGCTCCTTCCGACCGAAGTAGATCTCGCCGACGACGACCCCGGCGCCGTGGCGCTCATCTGGGCCGACTGGCAGTCGTGCTCAGATGCTGGCGCCGAGCTGCTCGATCCGGCGCGGTCGCAGTACAAGGAGGCGTTCGCCGTTGTGCGGTGCTCGTACCGCGGCACAACGTACTCCCGCTGCCTCCTGATCTGGGTCACCACCGACTTCGCGATCGGTCGTGGCATCCATCAGGGGTATCCGAAGAAGCTCGGCTCCATCCACATGACGCGGCCGATGCCCCATGGCCGCGCAGCGCCCCGCGTCGAGGCCGGCGCCCGCTTCGGAGCCAGCCTGGCCGCGTACGACCATCGGCTGGCGACGGCGCGCATCACGCTGACCGGACCAACCGAGAGCAACGGATTCGTCAACAGCCTCCCGATGCTTCACAACCGGCAGGTGCGCGCCATCGAACGCGATGGTGGCCTCGTTCTCGACGAGTTGATCAGCACCTCTGGCTACGACGCCGACCTCGGCCCGGCCTGGGCAGCCGACGCCGACCTGCAACTCGCGGACTCTCCCTGGGACGAGTTGGCCTCGGTGCTGCCGATGCGAGAGATGATCGGCGGCTACTACCGGCAGATCGGCGTCAGCTGGAACGGCGGGACGACGATCGTGAGGCGTCCCACTGACTAGCGGGTCGTCACAGCTACCGGCATACGTTTCACACCGTTCACGAAGTTCGAGCGCACGCGCTCAACAGGTCCATCCAGCCTGGCCGTGTCGACGCGAGCCACCAGTTCTTCCAGCGTCACGCGCAGCTCAAGCTTGGCAAGGTGTGAACCCATGCAGAAGTGTGGCCCGCCCTTCCCGAACGTGAGCAGGTCGACGCTCTCTCGCTCGAGATCGAGCTCGTCGGGGCGCTCGATGGCCCGCTCGTCGCGATTGCCGGACGAGAACCAGATGGCCACCTTGTCGCCAGCCTTCATGTGGACGCCGCTGATCTCGACGTCCTGCGTCGCCGTCCTCCGCATGTGATGCACAGGAGGCCCCCAACGGAGCATTTCGTCAAGGGCCGTCCCCTGGAGCAGCTCTGGCTGCGCCTGAAGGCGGGCCAGAACCTGGGGCTGCTCGATGAGGGTGAGCATCGCGAGCGTGATGGCTTGTCGCGTCGTCTCCTGCCCGGCGAGCGACAGGAGCAGGAAGTAGTTGTCGAGGTCTTGTTGGGTCAGTGGCTCGCCATCCACCTCTGCTCCTACCAGCCGCGTGATGACGTCGTCAGTCGGCTGGGCTCGGCGCTGGGCCTGAATCTCGCGACCGTACTCAAATACTTCGAGCGCGGCGGGCGAGCGGAACGGGACGAGCCGGTACTGCTCGCTCTCTTCAGATCCCAGCAGGACGTCAGCGAGCTCCGGGTCGGTATGCCCAACAAGACGGTCTCCCCACCCGGTCAGTAGCTCGCGATCGTCGTCGGGGACAGCGAGGAGCCGGCACAGAACGCGAACCGGGATCTCGCTGGACACCTCCTTGACGAAGTCGAAGTTCGGCGACTGCAAGGCCGCATCAAGGGTTGATGCGACGACGCCCCGCAGGAAAGTCTCGTAGCCGTTGACCACCCGTGGGAAGAAGGCACTCGCGGCGACCTTGCGGAGCCCACCATGGCGCGGTGGGTCGGTGTCGATCATCGAGCGCCGAACCATCAGCTGGTCGTCGTCCAGCTCCTCGAGCGATACTCCCCTGCTCGATGTGAAGGTCTCCCAGTCGCGGCTCACCCGCACGATGTCCGCATGCCGCGTGACCGACCAGAAGCCGGAGTGCGGCGCGTCCTCAGGGGTCCACGCGACCGGGTCGTCATCGCGCAGCTGCCGGTAGAGCTGCCACGGAGCGCCGTCCTGGAACGTATCGGGGTCGGCCAGCGGCCCCGCCAGTGATCGGTTGCTCGCGTTGTTCATGAGTCCACCCTCCGCCACGAAGATTGTTCGTTGCCAAACGTTCTTGCATCGGGGATGCTAGGCCCTCCATCGATTGTTGGGTAGAACCAGGCAGAGATCTGAGGCATTTCCCGTGCGAGTTCTGTTCGTCCAGCAGGACCATGTGTCGCCCACCGGGCCAGTAGGCGAGGCATTCGCCGACCGTGGCTACGACGTCCAAGAACTCCTCGTCGTCCCCGAGGAGCATTTCGCGGCACCCGCCATCGAGGTCACCTTCCCTGACCCCACCCAGTACGACGCGATCGTTCCCATGGGTGCGCCGTGGTCGGTCTACGACCACGAGAAGATCGGCACCTGGATCCGCGACGAGATCGACTTTCTGCGCACAGCCCATGAAGCGGGTGTGCCGGTGCTCGGTATCTGCTTCGGCGGACAAGCGCTGGCGGCCGCACTCGGTGGCGCGGTAATACCCTCGGAGCACCCCGAGGTGGGGTGGACCACCATCAGCTCCGACGACGTCAGCCTGGTCGAGCCAGGCCCGTGGTTCCAATGGCATGGCGACCGGTGGGTGCTTCCCGAGGGCGTCAGCGCGCTCGCCCGCACCGACGTCGCCGACCAAGCCTTCGTCGTGAATCGCTCAATGGGTTTGCAGTTCCATCCAGAGCTCACGCCGGCGATGCTGGAGGGCTGGCTGGGCAACGGTGGCGACCTCCACGCGGTCAGTCTCGGCGTCGATCCCGCCATGCTCCGCAGCGAGACACTGGCGCAGGGGCAGGCGTCCGCCGAGCGGGCCGGGCGCCTGGTCAACCGGTTTCTCGACTCCGTCGCGACGGTCGAGCTGAGCTAGGCCACCGTGGCTACTCCCCGCCCGCGATCTGCGCCGACCGAGGCTCCGGAACCCACCACGACCGACACCTGCAATCCTTCGCAGTGCCCGTGCCTAACAGGGTCGTGCACGCTGAGCCGAGTGGCCCGTGCCGTTAGGGGAAATGAGGGACTCATGGCTGGACAACACACGTTGACCGAGACCGAGCGGGCGGTTGGCGACCGGCTCAGCGGCATGCCCCTCGACCTGTCGGCGATGGCGGCAATCAGCAACATCTACCGGGCTGCCGGGGCCACCCGCAATCACTTCGAGCGCACCGTGCTGGCCCCACACGATGTGTCATGGACCGCATGGGTGGTCTTGTGGGTGGTGTGGATCTGGGAAGACGTCGAGTCCCGGGATGTGGCCGCCGAAGCGGGGATCTCCAAAGGCACGCTCACCGGAGTAGCCACGACTCTCGAGACCCGCGGGCTGCTCCGTCGCCGCCGGCACCCCGACGATGCCAGGCGGGTGCTGCTCTCGATGACCCCAGCTGGCGGGCGACTCATGAAGGAGCTCTTCCCGTTGTTCAACGAACAGGAAGCGGCCATCGTGGCCCCGCTGACCGCCAAGGAAAAGCAGGTCTTGGCCACCGCGCTCCGCAAGATCGTGATGAAGTTGGAGGCTCCGGTCCGATCCCCACGCAGGTCTTGACCTGATCAGAATCGTCCAATACGTTCGGACCCGAACGATTCTTCCGAGGGCAAACCCACCACAGCGGTAGGAGGCAGGCATGTCAACAACCGCGGTTGACGGCGTCGAGGTCGACACCCGGCACTGGATCGGGGGGCGGCGGGTCGCAGGGTCACAGACGTTCGACGACATCTCCCCGATCGACGAACAGGTCATCGCACGGGTCTCGCGGGGAGACGCCGAAGCGGCGCAGGCCGCGGTCGCGGCCGCCTCCGACGCCTTCGCCGGCTGGGCGGCTACTCCAGCCAAGGAGCGCTCCGCGGTACTGCACGCGATCGCCGACGGAGTAGAGGCTCGGCTCGAGGACCTCGCCCGAGTTGAGACCCGTGACAACGGGTCGCTGATCCGGTCCCATCGCCGTGGCGTCATGCCGCGCGTCGCCATGAACTTTCGGTACTTCGCCGACCATCTGCTGGAGCTGCATCATGATGACTTCGACACCCGTGGGCACCGAAACCACGTCAGCTGGGATCCGGCTGGCGTAACGGCGATCATCACGCCATGGAATGCACCCCTCATGCTGGCCACCTGGAGGATTGCCCCGGCCCTTGCTGCCGGCAACACAGTGGTCGCCAAGCCACCTGAGTGGGCTCCACTCACGGCGTCGCTGCTGGCCGACATCGCCGCCGAGGCGGGGCTGCCAGATGGGGTCTTCAACGTGGTGCAGGGCCTAGGCGTTGAAGCGGGGGCACCGATCGTCGAGCACCCCGACGTGCGCCGGATCAGTTTCACCGGGTCGGTTCCCACCGCTCGATCGATCGGGGCAGCCGCAGCGGCGAACGTCACCCCTGTCTCGTTCGAGCTGGGTGGCAAGTCTCCGCTGCTGGTCTTCGATGACGCCGATCTCGAGCTGGCGGTCGAGCTGGCGGTCGAGCAGTACGACAACACCGGGCAAGTCTGCCTCGCGGCAGTGCGGATGCTCGTCCACGAGTCCATCGCTCATGAGTTCACCGAAGCGTTCCTCGCCAAGGCATCAACGATCGTGCAGGGCGACCCGCGCGACGAATCCACTGACATCGGTCCACTCATCAGCCGTACTCACTTCGAACGGGTAGATGGCTTCGTCCAGCGCGCCAAGGCCGCCGGGGCAAAGGCACTGCTCGGCGGCGGACCCAACGAAGAGCTCGGGGGGTTGTACTACCGCCCCACGCTCTTCGCCGACATGGCGCACGACAGCGAAATCGTCTGCGACGAGGTGTTCGGGCCCGTCCTGACGCTGCAGACGTTCAGCAGCGAGGACGAGGCGATCCGCCTGGCAAACGCCACGCGCTACGGACTGGCAGCAACTCTCGTCACCGGTGACGCCGAGCGCGCAGAGCGCGTCAGCAACCAGCTCTCGGCAGGAACGGTGTGGATCAACTGCTTCTTCGTCCGCGACCTCAGCGCCCCCTTCGGCGGCAATGGCCAGTCCGGAATCGGACGCGAAGGTGGCAGCTGGAGCTTCGACTTCTACTGCGATGTCAAGAACAGCGTCTTCTCTCCGAAGGGATGGTCCAACCATGGGTGAGGTTGTCGGCGCCGGACTACTTGCGCATGTCCCCACCATCATGCTGCCGCCTGAGGAGCGGCTCCGGCTGAACAACGGCCGAGAGATCTCACTGGTCCCGGGGCTGCACCAGCTGCGCGAAGAGGTCTTCGCCACCTTGGACTACGACACAGTTGTCGTCCTCGATTCGCACTGGTTCACCACCGTCGAGTTCGTCATCACGGCGCAGGACCGGCGAGCCGGCCTGTTCACGGCTGAAGAGCTGCCACGCGGAATGTGTCGAATTCCCTACGACTGGCGCGGAGACCCAGAGTTGGCGTTCGCCACCGCTGAGCTTGGCCCCAAGCACGGCACCTGGATCACCGCTATCGATGATCAGTATCTGCCCCTCTACTACGCCACTTTGAACCTCTGGAAGTTCCTCGGCGAAGGCCTCGACAAGCGATGGGTCTCGCTGAGCGTTGCGCAGACCGGCGAAGCAGAGGACTTCCTTCGCGCCGGCCGCGCCCTGGGTGAGGCAATCGAGCGCACTGACCGCAAGGTCCTTCTCCTCGCGTCGGGGGCCCTGTCGCACACATTCTGGAAACTGCGTGAACTTCGTGACCATGAGGCAAGCGATCCGGAACACATCCGAACCCCGGAGGCGTACGCAGCCGACCTGCAGCGCATCGAGTGGTTCAAGCAAGGCGACCATGCGCGCGTTCTGGACACCATGGACGACTTCATGAAGTACCGACCCGAGGCAATGTTCGCGCACTACCTGATGATGATCGGCGCGCTCGGAGAGCGTGACGTGAACGCGAGCGCCCGCCAGTACGGAAAGTACGAGAACTCAATCGGAACCGGCCAGGTCCACCTGTGGTTCGACCGGCCAGAAGCAGGATGGACGTCATCTGTGACGGCCCCGGCGTGACCCGACCCCACCAGAGGAGAAGCAGTGGCTGAGCACAGACGCATTCTGCTGGACGGCTCGGTCGTCCAGGTACGACGCGAAGGTGACACGTTGGTCGCCGCCGACGGTCGCACCGCGTCGGTCGACGACGCACACCATCTGTGGCCGGTCGAGCCCACCAAGATCGTCGCCGTCCATCTAAACCACATCAGCCGCGTCGATGAGTTCCAGATTGGGCTGCCGACCACACCGACCTACTTCCACAAGCCGGTGTCGTCGCTCAACGCCCATCGAGGGGCGGTCGTGCGACCGGCCGGCTGCAAGTGGCTGAACTACGAAGGTGAGGTCGCCATTGTCATCGGCCGCACTGCCCGCAACATCTCCCCCGACGACGCAAGCGACTACATCGCCGGCTACACCGTGGCCAATGACTACGGCCTCCACGACTTCCGTGACACCGATGCCGGCTCGATGCTGCGCGTCAAGGGATCCGACACCATGTGCCCCCTAGGGCCGGGTCTCGTCACCGACTGGGATTTCCACAACAAGTCACTGCGAACGCTCGTCAACGGCGAGGTTCGCCAAGACGGCAACACCAACGAGATGACCTGGGACATGCACTACCTGGTCGCCGACATCGCACGAACCATCACCCTGGTGCCAGGAGACGTCTTGCTGTCCGGCACGCCGGCGAACTCGCGGACGGTCTACCCAGGTGATGTCGTCGAGGTGCAGGTCGAGGGCCTGGGCACCTTGAGCAACCACATCGTCGAGGGACCTGTCGCTGTACGAAGCGATGTGGGGGCGCAACCGACCGAGTCCGAGGAAGTCCTGTCGACCGCTTTGGGCGGTGACTGGGAGTTCCGGGGCGTTCGCCCCCCGCAGCGCTAAGTCTCACTTCAACTATCCAGATGTGACCAGGAGGGTTCATGAAGTTCGTCGTTGACATGGAGAAGTGTCAGGACCACGGGCAGTGTGCATTCGAAGCGCCTGAGGTGTTTCGGATCGATGCAGAGAGCGGAAAGCTGGTCGTGCTCAACGAGAACCCCGATGAAGCCCTGCGCGAGAATCTCGAGTCTGCTGCTGACGTCTGCCCGGTGCAGGCAATCCTGATCGAGGACTAGCCCGGTGCAACGGGTCGTCGTGGCCGGTGCCGGGATGGCTGCCCTGCGAGCGACCGAGTCGCTCCGCAAGAGCGGCTACTCGGGCGAAGTCGTGGTGGTCGGAGAGGAAACCCACCTCCCGTACAACCGACCTCCGTTGTCCAAAGAGGTGCTGGCGTCCAGCGTCGAGCACAGCAAAGTGGCCTTCCCGCTTCGCTCGTCACTTGGCGACATCGAGTGGCGGCTCGAATCGCGCGCCACTGGCCTTGACCTCGAGCAGCGCCAGATCACCACTGACCGCGACGACACCGTCGACTTCGACGGACTGATCATTGCCACGGGGCTCCGACCGCGCCGCCTCGACCTGCCTGGCCCACCACCGACGCCATCGGCGGGGCGCCATGTGTTGCGCACCTTGGACGACGCAGCTGCCCTTCGGGAGCAACTGAGCCCTGGAACGAGAGTCGTCGTGCTCGGTGCCGGGTTCATCGGGTGCGAGGTAGCCGCCACGGCTCGCAGTCTCGACTGCGAGGTGACCAGCGTCGCGATCGACGCCTACCCGATGGTGCGTCCGATTGGGCCAGAACTCGGCGCCGAGATGCAGCGCCGCCATGAGCAGCACGGTGTCCACTTCCGCCTCGGGGTGGGGGTGTCGGAGTACCAAGGCAGCGACCAGGTCACAGGAGTCGTTCTGTCGGACGGCGACGTCCTGCCGGCTGAGGTCGTTGTCGAGGCCATCAGCAGTCACTGCAACACCGAGTGGCTCACGGGTTCAGGACTGGACATCACGGACGGCGTCCGGTGCGACAACACCCTCCGCGCCGTCCGCGACGACGGCGCCGTGGTCGACGGTGTGCATGTGGTGGGCGACCTCGCTCGATTCGCCAACCCGCTGTTCGACGACGTTCCGCGACGAGTCGAACACTGGAACATCCCCACCGAGACCGGCAAACGCACCGGACCTGCCTTGGCCGCCTACCTGGCCGGAGACGGCTATGCCGAGGCGCTCAACACCACGTTTGCTCCCCTGCCTGCGTTCTGGTCGGACCAGTACGACATCCGGTTGCAGTCATACGGAGCGCCCGGACTCGCCGATCCTGACGGTGTCGGGGTGCTTGAAGGAGACGTCAGCGACGAAGTGGTGGTCGGATACCGGCGAGGTGATGTGCTCGTGGGCGTGGTCGGACTCGGAATGCTGCCTCGCGTCAATCACTACCGGCCGCTGATCGGCACGACGCTCTAGCGAACGACGTCTTGATGGCGACAGTTTCCCCCAAGCCCTTGACAACACTCGCCATTACCGAAAGTGTCGTGCCCAATATTCGTTCGGTCCCATACGAAATCAGCAATCCCTGATCTGGAGAACCGCATGGACAAGCTCAAGCCCGGGCCTGAAGAGACACCCGAGACCTCATTGCGCAAAGGGCGACTAGGCGTCGTCGGAATCGTCTTCTTCGTCGTCGCTGCAGCCGCCCCCCTCGTCGGAATGACAGGAGCGGTCCCCGTCGCGATCGTCCTGGGTAACGGCGCTGCCGTTCCAGGCGCGTACGTGGCAGTCGGTGTCACGCTGCTGCTCTTCAGCGTCGGCTACGCCGCTATGAGCCACCGTGTCACCAACACCGGAGCGTTCTTCGCCTTCGTGGGCCGAGGGCTCGGGATCGGACCGGGCGTCGGAAGCGCCTTCGTCTCGCTCGTGGCCTACCTGGCCGTTCAGCTAGCGATCTACGGATTCTTCGGAGCCGTGGCATCGGGCGAGATCGATGCGAAACTGGGGATCAGCCTTGACTGGTACTGGTGGAGCCTGATCGCCTGGGCCATCGTGACGGCACTCTCCTCCTTCAGTGTTGACGTCGGAGCCTGGGTGCTCGGTGTCTTCATGTCACTGGAAGTCCTCGCTCTGCTGGTGATGTCGATCGCGGTGTTCGTCGAGAGCGGCGGCGTCGACTTCGGCGCTTCGTTCGCCCCGAACAACGTCTTCGTCGGTGGCTTCGCGGGGTCAGCTGGAATCGCACTCGCTTTCGCCTTTGCCTCGTTCATCGGCTTTGAGGCGACTGCCATCTACGGCGAGGAGTCCAAGGACCCCAAGCGCAGTGTTCCGATCGCGACCTACACCGCAGTTCTGCTCATCAGCATCCTCTTCGCGATCTCGACGTTCGCCATCGTCACAGCACTGGGCTCGGGTGAGGTTATTGACCAGGTCCTGGAGATCAGCGCGGTTGAGGGTGAACCACTGGCTAACCCTGCGGCTGTTGTCTTCTCAGTCGCCGAGGTCAACGTGGGTGGATGGCTAGGGTCCTGGGCGGGCACCTTGGTGTCCACGACCATGGAGTGGCTCGTCCTCACCAGCCTTTTCGCCGGACTGCTGGCCTTCCAGAACTCGGCGGCGCGCTACTTCTTCTCGATGGGGCGCGCCGGCGTACTGCCCAGCGCGCTTGACCGCGTCAACAAGTACGGCGCCCCCCAGGCGGCGACCCTCACCGTCTCAGCCGTCTCCCTGCTCGTCATCGTGGCATTCGTCATCACCGACAAAGACCCGGTCCTCAACCTCTTCTACTGGTTCAGCGGCCTGGCTGTTGTCGCGATCGTGCTCGTCGAGGCCTTGGTGTGTATCGCCGTCATCGCGTTCTTCCGCAGAGAGGGTAGCGACAAGTCGATCTGGCACACCCTGATCGCCCCGGCGCTTGCCTTCATCGGACTCGTCATCGGTGAGTACCTGCTGATGTCGCGGTTCGGCCTTCTGGGCGGCGAAGAGACCCTTCAGGCCGGGTTCGACCCGACAACGAGCGCGTGGGGCCTGAACGCCTTCGGCTGGTTCCTGGTGCTGCTGCCCTTCATCATGTTCGGCATCGGCTGGGTGATCGGGTTGCTGCGCAAGAGCGACGAGAACGAGGACGCCGTCAAGGACCTCGTCACCTGACGTGCCCTGGCCGAGCGATCCCCCCAGCTCGGTAGCACGCGAGAAGGCCTCTCC
>CAVPLY010000024.1:0-112557 GCA_963706045.1 uncultured Actinomycetota bacterium
AAATCATGCTTGGCGCGGTATCGCTCGATCATCTGGTACTTGATCACCCAGTCGATCTCGCGCCCCACCTCAGACAGGTCCCCGGTCTCGACCGCCGAGAGCGTGCGCTGCCAGAGGCTCAGCACCTGGCGGGTGGTCGGGTCGTCGAGGCCCGTGCGGTCGGCGAAGGCAAGCGCCTTCTCGTAGTACTCGGTCTGAATCTGCAGTGCCGACAGCTCTCGCCCATTGACCAGCCGGACCAGCCGTCGCCCCGTTGGATCGTGGCTGATCTCGCGGATGGCCCGGATCGGGTTCTCGAGCGAGAGATCGCGCAGGACCACCCCGCCCTCGATCATGCGTAGGACGAGGTCGGCGCTGCCGAGCTTGAGCAGGGTCGTGGGCTGGGCGAGGTTCGAGTCGCCAACGATGACGTGCAGGCGGCGGTACTTCTCGGCGTCAGCGTGTGGCTCATCGCGCGTGTTGATGATGGGGCGAGAGCGAGTCGTGGCCGACGACACCCCTTCCCAGATGTGCTCAGCACGCTGGCTCAGACAGAAGACCGATCCTCGAGGTGTCTGCAGGACCTTGCCGGCGCCTGCAATCAGCTGACGGGAGACGAGGAACGGGATCAGGACGTCGGAGACCTTGCCGAACTCACCTTGGCGCGAGATGAGGTAGTTCTCGTGACAGCCGTACGAGTTGCCAGCCGAGTCGGTGTTGTTCTTGAACAGATACACATCGCCTGCGATGCCTTCTTCATGCAGCCGGCGTTCGGCGTCGATCAGCAGACCCTCGAGGATTCGCTCGCCCGCCCGGTCATGGGTGATGAGCTCTGGGAGCGAGTCGCACTCGGGGGTGGCGTACTCCGGGTGAGACCCGACATCGAGATACAGGCGTGCCCCGTTTCGCAAGAAGACGTTGCTGCTGCGGCCCCACGACACGACCCGCCGGAAGAGGTAGCGAGCGACCTCATCGGGCGACAGCCTGCGCTGTCCGCGGAACGTGCACGTGACCCCGTACTCGGTCTCGATCCCGAAGATGCGCCGATCCATGAGTGCTACCCGTTATCGGTCAGCAGCTCGTCGAGCCGGTCTGCGGTGAGGCGCTTGAACTTTCGCGACTGCGACCGAGTGCGGTCGAGCACCGCAACCTCCAGCTGCGCCGGCAGGATCTGGCGGGCTCCACCATTGTCGCCGCTGTCGCTGGCAAGTGCGTCGATGGCCAGTCTGATAGCTGGTCCGAGCTCAAGGTCACCTTCGTAGGTGGTTTCCAAGGTGGCGGAAATGGCATCGGCTGAGCCTCCCATCACCACGTACCCCTGCTCGTCGGCGACCGATCCGTCGAACGTGAGGCGGTACATCTGGTCGTCGTCTGCTGCGTCGCCCACCTCGGCTACGACGATCTCAACCTCGTACGGCTTGGACGTCTCAGTGAAGATGGTGCCGAGTGTCTGGGCGTAGGCATTGGCCAGATTTCGGACAGTCACATCGCGGCGATCGAAGGAGTAGCCGCGTAGATCCGCCAGTCTGATTCCAGCCACCCGAAGGTTCTCGAACTCGTTGTACTTTCCGACAGCAGCGAAGGCAATGCGGTCGTAGATCTCACTCACCTTGTGGAGGGCACGTGAAGGGTTCTCGGCCACGAACACGATCCCGTCGCGGTACTGCAGGACGGCCACCGATCGTCCCCGGGCGATGCCCTTGCGTGCGTAGTCCGCCTTGTCCTTGATGATCTGCTCGGGCGAGACGTAGAACGGAACCGACACGTGTCTTCCTCTCTTGCGCTGCGGTGGTAGGGATCAGGTCAAAGAAGCGGCTGGGCCGTCTGGGCGTTGGTGGCGAGCGGCGATCAGACGCCCCACCACCTCCTCCACCTCGGCGTCAGGCAGTCTTCGATAACCCTCGGCCGAGACCACGGACACCACTGGGAAGATCTTCCGCATCAGGTCGGGGCCTCCGGTGGCCGAGTCATCGTCAGCGGCGTCGTAGAGGGCCTGCGTGACGGCAAGAACGGCGTCTGCCTCTGGCATCTGCTCACGGTAGAGCTTCTTCAGGGAGCCGCGGGCGAAGAAGCCACCTGACCCGACGGCGTGGAACGAGTGCTCTTCGTACCGTCCGCCGGTGACGTCGTAGGAGAAGATCCGGCCCAGGGATGTCTGATGGTCGTATCCCGCGAAGAGCGGAACGACCGCCAATCCCTGCATGGCCATCCCTAGATTCCCACGGATCATCGTGGCAAGTCGGTTGGCCTTACCTGTCAGGGACAGCGTTGTTCCTTCGATCTTCTCGTAGTGCTCGAGCTCGACCTGCAAAAGGCGCACCAGCTCAATCGCGAGTCCTGCAGTGCCTGCGATTCCCACGGCGCTGTACTCGTCGGCCGGGTACACCTTTTCGATGTCTCGTTGCGCGATGATGTTGCCCATCGTCGCGCGACGGTCGCCGGCCATCACGATTCCTTGGTCGTACGTCAACGCAACAATGGTGGTGCCATGAGGTGCGTCGATGTCTGAGGCGGTGCCATGCCCCGACCCGGCGCCGCCAGGCAGGAGGCTCGGTGAGTGGGCCGCCAGGAAGTCGCTGAAGGACGAGCTGCCGGCGGCCAGGAAGGCATTGGGCAACGATGCTGCTCGGTCAGAGTGGGTCACAGAACTCACTCGCCACCCTTCTGTACGAATGCGCGAACGAACTCTTCGGCGTTCTCCTCCAGGACCTCGTCGATCTCGTCGAGAATTGCATCGACGTCTTCATTGAGAGCCTCATGACGTTCGGCGACGTCCGCGGTGTCAACTGGCGCTTCGTCGACCTCTTCACTACGGCGTTCAGCGTGCTTCTGCCCGCCTGTCTCCTGTGCGCTCATCTCTCACCTCCGTGGTCGCGTGACTACACCCGACCCTAGTCGGATCGACCCAACCTGGCGCGCACTGAACCCCCAGCCCACCTCGGGTCCTAGTCGGTAACTCGCGTTGGATTAGGGCGCGGTCAATGCGTCGACCAGCTCCGCGGCGGTCTGACAACGGTCAAGAAGATCCCCGACATGGGCTCGAGTGCCCCGCAGTGGCTCGAGCATCGGCACGCGCTGCAGCGAAGCGCGCCCGGGGATGTCAAAGATCACCGAATCCCACGATGCCGCCGTGACCTGGCCCCCGTAGCGACGGACGCACTCGCCGCGGAACCAGGCGCGGGTGTCCTCTGGCGGCGCATGAGTGGCCGCCTCGATCTCGTCATCGGTCAGGATTCGTTCCATCCGGCCGCTGGTCACGAGCCGACGGTAGAGACCCTTATCCGGCCGCACGTCGGAGTACTGCAGGTCGACCAACTGGAGTCGAGCGTCTGACCAGGACAGTCCATCTCGTGATCGGTAACCCTCCAGGATCTGGCGCTTGGCCACCCAGTCGAGCTGGTTGCTGAGGCGCGAGGGATCGGCCTCGAGGTCGTCGAGAACCTGCACCCACCTGCGCAGAACTTCTGCAGTAGCCGCGTCGACGTCAGCGCCTACGCGGTCCTCGACGAACTTGTGCGCGAGGTCGCAGTACTCGCGTTGAAGTCCGACCGCCGTCACAGTTCGGCCATCGCGCAGTTCGACCCGATGCTTGAGGTCCGGGTCGTGCGAGACGGCATGCAGCTCGCGGACCGGTCGGAGAAGCCCGAGATCCTCAACGAGGAATCCCTCTTCGATCATCGTGAGCACCAGAGAGGTGGTCCCCACCTTCAGCAGACCCGCGACCTCGGCGAGGTTGGCGTCGCCGATGATGACGTGGAGTCGCCGGTACTTTTCGGCATCGGCGTGCGGCTCATCGCGTGTGTTGATGATCGGGCGCTTCAGGGTGGTCTCAAGCCCCACTTCGACCTCGAAGAAATCGGCTCGCTGGCTGATCTGGAAGCCAGTGTCGGTGCCTTGCTGGCCAAGCCCCACTCGGCCCTGACCGCAGATGACCTGACGGGACACGAAGAACGGCGTGAGATGTTTCACGATGTCGGCGAACGGGGTTGTTCGGCGCATCAGGTAGTTCTCGTGCGTGCCGTACGAGGCCCCCTTGTTGTCAGTGTTGTTCTTGTAGAGGTTGATGGGGACAGCACCAGGCACCCGCGCCGCGCGTTGGGCGGCTTCGGCCATCACGAGTTCGCCAGCCTTGTCCCAGAGCAGGGCGTCGCGCGGGCTCGTCACCTCCGGGCTGGAGTACTCAGGATGCGCGTGGTCGACGTACAGTCGGGCTCCGTTGGTCAAGATGACGTTCGCCATGCCAACGTCATCGTCGGTGAGCTGGCTGGCGTCGGCCGCCTCGCGGGCGAGGGTGAACCCGCGCGCGTCACGGAGTGGGTTCTCTTCCTCGTAGTCCCAGCGTGCGTGCGTCAGACCGGGCTCACCGGTCGCGTAGCCGTTCACGATCTGAGACGACATGAGCACCGGATTGACGTGCGGGTCGCCCGGCACGGCGATCCCGTACTCGGTCTCAATACCCATCACGCGAGAGAACTGCACCTTCACAGCCTAGGTGCCGGGCGCGTGTCCCTTGGCATCGCATCGCCCAGATATTCCTATGCTCCGATCATGATCGCGCATTTCGTGGCTCGGCTTCAGGCGAAGGCCGATGAGGGGAACTGGTACGCCAGCATGCTTCTGGCGCTTGCCCGTCGCTTCGTAGCCCTTGAGTTCTTCGACAGGTCGCTGGCCATCGCTGCGCAGATGTTGGTGGCCTTCATTCCGCTCATCATCGGCTTGACGGCATTGATCGCCGACGACACAGCCGTCGCCGAGGAGGTGATCCGCCGCCTCGGCCTGACGGGCGCCTCTGTCGAGCTGGTGATGCTGCTTTTCGATACCGATGCACTCCCTGACCAGTCAGCCGGCATCGGAACTTTGTCGCTGTTCTTCTTGGCGTTGTCGCTCTACCTCTTTGGCAAGCGAGTTCGCCACCTTTACGAGCGGGCTTACGACCTACCGGCATCCTCAGCCAAGAGTGAATGGCGAAGTGTCTGGTGGGTACTGGTGCTCGCGTTCCTTGTCGTGGCCGGCAGTGCGGCTCGAAGTGTTGCGTTCTCCGGGTCGCTCTGGGTCCAGGTTCTCGTCCTCCTGCTGTCGGCGGCAATGACGTGGCTCTTCCTCTGGTGGTCACCACGATTCCTACTGGCGCGGCGGCTTTCATGGCGGCACGCATTTCCTGCCGGAGTGATCACCAGTGTCGGCGTCACGCTCACCGCCATCTGGAGCGTGGTGTGGCTCCCTCGCATCATCATCGACCAGGCCGAGCGATATGGGGCCATCGGAATCACGTTCGGCATCTTCACATGGCTCTACGCACTCTCTCTGGCGCTGGTCGCCGGCGCCGTCGTAGCTGGGGCCGTGGAGGACGTGCGGCAGGGGCGCAAGCCAGCGCCTCGCGGATTTCCCGTGTAGCTGGCTGACCTACAAGTACTGGCCGGTATTGGCTACCGACTCGATGGAGCGTCCTGCCTCGGTGCCCTGCTTGCCTTGGATCAGGGTGCGGATGAAGACGATGCGCTCGCCCTTCTTGCCGCTGATTCGCGCCCAGTCGTCGGGGTTCGTGGTGTTGGGCAGGTCCTCGTTCTCCTTGAACTCCTCAAGGCACGCGGTGAGCAGGTGCTGGACGCGGATGCCCTTGGTGCCGAACTCAAGGAAGTCCTTGATGGCGTACTTCTTGGCGCGCGCCACGATGTTCTCGATCATGGCGCCGGAGTTGAAGTCCTTGAAGTAGAGCACCTCTTTGTCGCCGTTCGCGTAGGTGACCTCGAGGAACCGGTTCTCCTCGCTCTCGGTGTACATCCGCTCCACTGCTCGCTGGATCATGGCCGCCGCAGTGGCCTTGCGGTCGCCACCGTGCTCGGCAAGGTCTTCGGGGTGCAGCGGAAGGTCGACGTGCAAGTACTTGCTGAAGATGTCTCGGGCCGCTTCTGCGTCGGGGCGCTCGATCTTGATCTTCACGTCGAGACGACCTGGACGCAGGATCGCCGGGTCGATCATGTCTTCGCGGTTCGAGGCTCCGATCACGATGACGTTCTCGAGTCCCTCGACGCCGTCGATCTCGCTGAGGAGCTGCGGCACGATCGTGTTCTCGACGTCAGAGCTGACGCCTGAGCCTCTGGTGCGGAATAGCGAGTCCATCTCGTCGAAGAAGACGATGACGGGGACGCCCTCGCCGGCCTTTTCGCGCGCACGCTGGAAGACCAGCCGGATGTGCCGCTCGGTCTCACCCACATATTTGTTGAGCAGCTCGGGGCCTTTGATGTTGAGGAAGAACGACTTGCCTTCCGGCCGTCCGGTGACCTCGGCCACCTTCTTCGCCAGTGAGTTGGCCACGGCCTTGGCGATGAGGGTCTTGCCGCATCCAGGAGGCCCGTAGAGCAGAATTCCCTTGGGCGGCCGTAGGTCGTGCTCGAGGAACAGCTCTTGGTGGACATACGGCAGCTCGACAGCATCGCGGATCAGCTCGATCTGTCCACTCAGTCCACCGATGTTGGCGTAGTCGATGTCGGGGACTTCTTCGAGGACGAGTTCCTCGACCTCGGCCTTCGGGATCTTCTCGAAGACATAGCCTGACCGCGTCTCGAGCATCAGCGAGTCGCCGGCGCGGATCTGCACGTCGCGGAGAGTCTCGGCGAGCCGGACGATTCGCTCGTCGTCGGTGTGACCGATCACAAGCGCCCGCTCGCCGTCGGCCAGGAGCTCTTTGAACATCACAACTTCGCCTACCTGCTCGAAGTTCATGACCTGCACGATGTTCATGGCCTCGTTGAGCATGACCTCGCGGCCGCGCTGAAGGTCGTTGCGATCAACATCAGGGCTCACCGCGACCCGCAGCTTGCGGCCCCCGGTGAACACGTCGACGGTTCCGTCCTCGAAGGCTGAGAGGAAGACGCCGTACCCCGAAGGCGGTTGCGCCAGCCGGTCGATCTCTTCCTTCATCGCGAGGAGCTGGGCTTTCGCCTCGTGCAGGGTGGCGGTGAGCCGTGAGTTGCGTTCCTGCAAGGAGACGATCTCGCGGCGCAGGCCTTCGGCGTCTGGCGCCGTGTGGGCACCCTGGTTGTCCGGTCCGTCGTGCGTCATGGCGCACCTCCGCGTCGGGTCGTGCCGGTCGTACCGCGCGAGCGGCAGAACGTCTTACGACCCTAACCCTCGGCAGGAGTTCGCGAGACCTGGACCAATCCTGGCGTGTCGGGCTGACTACTTTCGGTAATCAACCCTTGGCGGGGCGGCGTCGACGGGGCGGGGCGGTCACACCCGGTGCGAGTCGTCGACTCGTCACGAGAAACCCGGTGTGCCCGATCATGCGGTGATCAGGGCGTACCGCCAGGCCCTCGACATGCCAGGTGCGGACGATCGTCTCGCTCGAGGTGGGCTCGGTGAAGCCTCCGTGGTCCCGGAGACGCTCGACGACGGTCGAGAGCTGGGTGGTGGTGGCCACGTAGGAACAGAGAACGCCCCCCGGACGCAGCACGCCGCCGACTGCATCCACGCACTCCCAGGGGGCGAGCATGTCGAGAACTGCACGATCGACCGGCTCGTCGGTCATCGTCTCGACGAGGTCGCCCACTGTGATGGACCACGTCGACGGTTCGACGCCGAAGAAGGCCGCGACATTGGTGCGCGCCACCTCAGCGAAGTCCTCGCGCCGCTCGTACGAGTGGACGCTGCCCTGGTCCCCCACCGCCCGTAGCAGCGAGCACGTCAGGGCCCCCGACCCGGCGCCAGCCTCGAGCACCCGGGCGCCGGGAAAGATGTCGGCGACCCCGATGATCTGTGCCGCATCCTTGGGGTAGACGACGGTTGCGCCTCGCGGCATCGACAGCACGAAGTCGGACAGGAGGGGCCGCAGGGCGAGGTAGGCCACTCCCCCCGTCGATGTCACGACGACGCCCTCTGGTTGACCGAGGAGGTCATCGTGGGCAATCGCACCCTTGTGGGTGTGGAACTGCTTGCCTGCTTCGAGGGTGACGGTGTGCAGCTTGCCCTTGGTGTCGCTGAGCTGCACGCGGTCACCCGATGCCAAGGGCCCTCCGACCGGCGACTTGGGTCCGGAGACGGGCACAGGCAACTCCTCGAATGCGTTGGGGGCGGCGCTCGTCACGACAGCTTGCGGCGGGCAGCCAGGGCGCTCTCGACGTCGGATGTGACGACGACACCGTAGACGGTGCCGTGCTCGTCCTCGACGACATGTACCGCCGATGGATGGACGGTCAGCGCGGTGATCAGCGGTTGGCCCGCAAGATCAGGTGACAGGCGGGTCGACCCGTCGGCTGTCAGTGCCACGGAGGAGACAGGGACCCAGGGACGTCGTTCGACAGGTACGGCCTCCGCAGACTCCGGGCGAACGACGCCAGCGACGGCACCATGGGCATCTGTGACCACGAGAGCCGCGCGCTCGTCACGAGGCATCGACAGAGCCGTTGCCAGCGGGGTGTCGTGGGCAACCATGGCCGCTGGACGCAGCAGATCAGAGACTGCCAGCCGGGTGATCGCCCGCGTCATGCCCGCGTACTTCAGTGAGCGACTCGCCTCGAACCAGATGAAGCCGGCCAGCATGAGTCCCCACGCGAGCCAGATGAGGTCAGGGCGTCCGAGAAGCACCGGAAGCACAGCCAGGAGGGCCACGACCAGTGCGAACCCTCGTCCTGTCCAGCCGGCGACGACTGTCCCGATGTACTCGCGTCCTGAGGCTGCCCAGACCACATCCCGCAGCAGTCGGCCCCCGTCGAGAGGGAGTGCTGGCACGAGGTTGAGGACACCGACGATCAGGTTGGCGGCCGTCAGCTGCCAGGTGACGAATGCGAAGACGGTGCCCTCGGGCGCGATGAGGTAGCCCAGCCAGGCCACGCCGCCGACCAGCAAAGAGGTGAGTGGACCCACCACAGCGATCGTGAAGTCGACCCACGGGCGCTTGGTCTCAGCCTCCATGGTGGTGACACCGCCGATGAGATGGATGGTCATCGACCGCACCTGCAGCCCGAAGTGCTGCGCCATGACGGCGTGGGCCATCTCGTGGGCGAGGACCGACAGCCCGAGAAGCACGGCGAAGGATGCGCCGACGACCAGGGTCCAGGGTGGCTCCAGAAGGAGCCACCGCTCGACAACGGGAGCAAAGATCCACGCGATGATGGCCGCCCCCAGGAACCAGGAGGTCGACAGGCGGAGCGGCACACCGAAGGGGTGCCCCAGCGAGAGGCCGGGCAGTCGGTCCTCGGGGCGCGACTGCTGGGTGCCCTGCTGCGGGGGTGGCTGGCTCACCACTCGACTGTACGGGGAACCCCGATCGACGGCTCATGTCAGGACCGGCCCCTACGCTGCCCTTATGTCTGTACCCGCTCCCACGCTCAGTCCTTCTCGGGCTGGCGACTTCATGACCTGCCCGTTGCTCTACCGCTTCAGGGTCATCGACCGTCTCCCCGAGCCCCCGAGTCAAGCGGCAACGCGCGGCACCGTCGTCCATGCCGTTCTTGAGCAGCTGTACGACCTGCCCCGCGGTGATCGATCGCTGGAAGCCGCTACAGCCCTCGTCCCGAAGGTGTGGCAAGAAGTCCTGGCCTCCGACCAGCAGCTCGGTGACCTGTTTGCCGACGACAACGGCTCACTAGCCACGCAGTGGCTCGACGGCACCGAAGCCCTACTGGGTACGTACTTCGACCTCGAAGACCCCACCCGGCTGGAGCCAGCTGACCGCGAGCTCAAGCTCTCGGTCGAACTGGCCAACGGGCTGGTGCTCCGCGGCTACGTCGACCGCCTCGACATCGCTCCCGACGGCGCCATGCGGGTGGTCGACTACAAGACCGGACGCTCACCAGGTGATGCTTTCGCACAGAAGGCGATGTTTCAGATGCGCTTCTACGCCCTTGCGCTGTGGCGGGCGCGCAACGAGGTACCCCGGCTGCTGCAGCTCCTCTACCTCGGCGACGGACAAGTCATGCGGTACGAGCCCGACGAAGACGACCTGCTTGCGATGGAACGCAAGGTCATGGCCCTGGCCACAGCGATCGCGCAGGCGACCGAGAGCGGCGACTGGCGGCCGCGGCCCAGTCGTCTCTGCGACTGGTGCGCCCACCGCGCCCTCTGTCCTGCATGGGGTGGCAGTCCGCCGCCGCTACCGGAGGTTGCCACGCACCCTGACCCGGATCCGGGGGCTGATGGGGGCGTATCCGGGGTGAAACCCTGAGGCGCGTGCTCCTTGCGAACCCCTAGGGTGGACCGAACCCCACAGGAGGACCTCTTCATGTCAGTCACCACGACCGCGTCAGCCGCGCGCGCCGACACCTTGAGCAAGATCTACGGCGAAGGAGAGGCCGAGGTTCGGGCCCTCGACGGCGTATCCGTCTCCTTCGCCAGGGGACGCTTCACGGCCATCATGGGCCCCAGTGGGTCTGGCAAGTCCACCTTGATGCACGTGTGCGCCGGCCTCGACGACGCCACGTCCGGCACGGTCTCCATCGGCGATACCGACCTCACAACCTTGAAGGACGCCGACCTGACCCGGCTCCGCCGCGACCGGGTGGGCTTCATCTTCCAGGCCTTCAACCTGGTGCCAACGCTCACGGCCCTCGAGAACATCACCTTGCCGCTCGACATCGCCGGCCGCAAACCTGAACGCGAGTGGCTCGACCGCATCATCGACATGGTCGGCATGCGCGACCGGCTCAACTACAAGCCCAACCAGCTCTCCGGCGGCCAACAACAGCGCATCGCGGCCGCCCGAGCTCTGGTAACCCGACCCGAGATCATCTTCGCCGACGAGCCCACCGGCAACCTCGACTCGCGGGCGGGCGTCGAGATCCTCACCTTCCTCCGCGAAAGTGCAGAGCTCCACGGTCAGACGGTGGTCATGGTCACTCACGACCCCACGGCTGCCTCGTACGCGCATCGCGTCATCTTCCTGGCAGACGGACACATCGTCGACGACATGGATGACCCGTCTGCCGATCGGGTTCTAGAACGCATGAAGGGCTTCGACGCGAAGGGCCGGAGGTCGTAGCCGATGTTTCGCGCCGCATGGCGCAGTCTTGTCCAGCACAAGCTGCGCCTCGTTCTCTCCAGCCTGGCCATCGTGCTCAGTGTGGGGTTCGTCGTCGGAACGTTCATCTTCACCGACACGCTCAACAAGACCTTCACCGACCTGTTCGGGCAGACAACCACCGATGTCGTCGTCACGCCCAAGACCGACTTCGAGGGGTCAGGTTTCGCAGGCGAGGTTGCGACGCTCCCACCCGAGGTGCTCGACCAGGTCAGTGCCGTTGACGGAGTCGCCAAGGCTGGCGGGGCGGTCTTCGCCGACGGGGTTGCCATCGTCGGCGCAGATGATGTGCCGCTCGGCCAGCAGGGGGCTCCGCAGTTCGGAAGCAACTGGAGCGACGACGAAGAGCTCACCCCCTACCGACTCGTAGAGGGTGTCGGCCCCGCGGCTGACGGTGAGGTTGCCATCGACTCGGTCTCGGCCGAAGATGGAAATCTCGGGGTGGGCGACACCATTCGCCTGGTGGCACCCACCGGTGAGATTGAGGCCGAGCTCGTCGGCATCTTCCGTTTTGGAACCAGCGGCAATCTGGCCGGGGCCACCATCGCCGCTTTCGACACGCCCACTGCCCAGAACATCCTCCTAGATGGCGAAGAGGGCTACACCGAGATCGACGCCGTGGCCGCTGAGGGCGTCACACAGCAGCAGCTGGCCGACGACATCACAGCCGTTACCGGTCCAGACGTCACCGTTGTCACCGGTGAGGAGGCCGCCGACGATGCGGCGTCTGCCATCACCGACGCCTTGTCGTTCTTCAACATCATCTTGCTCGTCTTCGCGCTTATCGCCCTCTTCGTGGGGTCGTTCCTGATTCTGAACACCTTCTCGATGCTGATTTCGCAGCGCACCCGTGAGCTTGCGCTGCTGCGTGCCGTTGGCGCCACACGCGGCCAAGTGACTCGCTCGCTGCTCGGTGAGTCAATCGCCGTCGGTGCGGTCAGCTCGGTGTTGGGCTGTGTCGCAGGTATCGGCGTTGTCTATCTTCTGCGCTGGTTCTTTGGCAACTTCGGAGTCGATCTGGGTAGCACTCCCCTTCAGCTGGCGCCGCGGACCTTCGCCATCGGGATCGCGCTGGGCGTCTTCTTCACCGCAGCTGCGGCCTGGTTCCCTGCGAGACGCGCCTCAAAGATCCCCCCCGTCGCCGCTCTGCGCGACGACGCGATGATCCCTGCCAAGGCACTGACAGCACGCGCGGTTATTGGTGGCGTGCAGCTGCTCGTTGGCGCTGGTGCGCTGGTCATGGGGGTGGCCAACGGAGGCTCGGGGGGTGCCGGCCTGGTGGGCATCGGCGTCTTGCTGCTGCTGACGGGCACCATCTCATTCAGCCCCGTGCTGGCCTCCCCGGTCGCCCGAGGTCTGGGGTGGCCGCTGCCTCGTCTTTTCGGAACGGTGGGAAGGCTGGCGGTCGACAACGCGTCGCGCCAGCCTCGACGTTCGGCCGCAACCGCCTCGGCGCTGATGATCGGGTTGGCACTCGTCACTGCCCTGACGATCTTTGCCTCGTCGATCACGGCCTCGTTGAACGCGGCCATTGACCGGGTCATCGGGTCCGAGTTCATCGTGGCCACCGACACACAGCGCCCGTACCCTCGCGCCGTCGCGAATGAGATCGAGGCCCTGGACGGCGTCGCGGTGGTCTCCCGGACCACCTTCACGCAGGCCCAGATCGCCGCCGACTCCATCGATCCCCCCACCGGTGATCAAGAACCGCCCACCACTTTCGTCGGAACGGTCGATCCGGCCACGATCGATGAGGTCATCAACCTCACCTTTGCCGAAGGCGGGCTCGACCAGCTCACCGACGACGGCCTCATCGTCGACACAACAACGGCGACGAACTCCAACCTCGAGATCGGTGACGCGGTCACATTCACCTTCGCTGGTGGCTCCGGGACCTATGAACTCGTCGGTACCTACGAGCCAGCCGGTTTCTTCACCGGCTACTCGATCACCAACCAGGCCCTCGAGGACGCAGGGGTCCGCATCGGCGACACGTTCGTCTACGTCAAGGCCGACGAAGGTGCCGATCTGGATGTGCTCAAGGCTGATATCGAGCAGGTCCTGTCCTCGTACCCAGGCGTGATCGTCCAGAGCCAAGCCGAGCTCAAGGAGCAGGTGCAGTCGAACGTTCAGGCGCTGCTCGGCGTCATGATTGCCCTCCTCGGACTTGCCATCGTGATTGCGGTCCTGGGCATCGTGAACACCCTGTTCTTGTCTGTGCTTGAACGCACCCGCGAGATCGGGATGTTGCGGGCGGTCGGCACCAGCCGCTGGCAGGTGCGGTGGATGGTGGTCCTCGAGTCGATCGTCATTGCCCTCTTCGGTGCCATCCTCGGCATCCTGCTCGGCGTTGTCTTCGCGACAGCTCTGCAACGGACGCTGGTCGACCAGGGCATCGACGTGCTGCAGATACCTATCCCCTCATTGGTCATCTACCTGGTCATCGCGATGGTGGTCGGAGCGCTCGCGGCGGCGTGGCCCGCCTACCGGGCAGCCCGGCTCGATGTGCTTCGCGCCATTACCACTGAGTAGCCACTACCGCTGAGTAGCCGCTACCAAGCCTTCCAAGACGGCGACGTCGACGCGCGTCAGAGAGTCAACGACGTGCCGCCTCGGCGCCGCCTCAATGGGCACGACGCTCGGAACGGCAACGACATGGCAGCCAGCTGCCTCGGCGGCGCTCACGCCAGCTGGGCTGTCCTCCAGCACCACGGCTCTGGCCCCGGCGACGCCCAGTAGCTCGAGCGCTGTGAGGTAAGGCTCCGGATGTGGCTTGAGGTTTGCGACGTCGTCGGCGGTCACCTGGTGCTGGAAAGGATTCGTCGGCAGCTGCGCCAGGACGACGTCGACGTGAACGCGTACCGACGAGGTCACCAGGGCCACCGGTATGCCGGCCGCCGACAGCTCGTCCAGCAGCTCGAAGGCCCCAGGTTGAAAGGCGACTTGTGCGGCCAGCTGCTCGGTCATGTTCTCCTGCAGCATCTGCATCACCGTCGGAACATCGTGGGAGCTGCTGGTGTGCTCGATCATGTAGCGGGCCGCCACCGGCAAGTTGCTGCCCAGCAGGTCGACTTGCTGCTGCTTGCCCCATACGCCGCCGAGCTGCTCGACGGTGGCGCTCTCGGCCGCGAACCACTGGGGCTCGGTGTCGACGAGTAGGCCATCCATATCGAACAGGACAGCCTGAAGGCTCTTTGCCCGGCCAGCCCGGGACCCCATGCTCATGACGGTGGACGCTACCGACAGAGGTCTGGCCCACGCTCCGCGCCCTCGGTGCGGCGGCCACGATGTCAGGTGGGCGTCGGCGTACGCTGGCGGCGACCGTTGGACGGAGGGGTCGATGATCGAGTTCGAGGGGCTACCGCCACTCAGTCAGCCGGTGCTGCTCGCGGCCTTCGAGGGCTGGAATGACGCCGCCGAGGCCGCTACCGGCTTGATCGACCATATCTTGAATGAGTTCCCCGGCCAGCGATTCGCCGACGTCGACCCCGAGGACTACTACGACTTCCAGGTGAACCGCCCGGTGATCTCGGTCGGTGAGCGTGGTGTTCGAGAGATCACCTGGCCGGCTACCTCTGCCTACTCGACGTCGATCCCAGACGGGCCAGATCTCGTCATCGTTCGGGGTATCGAGCCCAGCATGAAGTGGCGCACGTTCATCAGCGAAGTCATCGGCCTGGCGTTCGAGCTCGACGTCGACCGAGTCGTCACGATCGGAAGCCTGCTGGCCGACACCCCTCACACGCGACCGGTCCCCGTCACGTCTGTTGCGTCGGACCCTGCGATCGCCGAACGCCTCGGCGTCGAGCTCACCCGGTATGAGGGCCCGACGGGGATAGTCGGGGCGCTTACCGAGGGCTTCACCCGCGCCGGTATCGAGACGTTGTCGTTCTGGGCGGCGGTCCCCCACTACGTGGCGCAGTCGCCGTGCCCCAAAGCAACGCTGGCTCTGCTCCGTGCGTTGGAGGACGCCCTCGGTTTCACAATCCCGCCAGGCGACCTCGAGGAGGAGGCGCTCGCCTGGGAACGGGGTGTTGATGAACTGGCCCTCGATGACGACGAGGTCGCTGACTACGTCAGGTCGCTGGAGGAGGCGCGAGACACCGCTGACCTGCCCGAGGCAAGCGGCGATGCCATCGCCCGCGAGTTCGAGAGGTACCTGCGTCGCCGCAACGACCCGTAGCCGTACCTACGCGTCGCGTACGGGTACGCCGAGCAACGCGTCGGTGAGTGCAGCGACCTGTCCGGGAGCCTCCTGGTCGTCACCGACGCCTCCTGCCACCTGCTCCGCCCATGCGTCGACCGCAGCCAGCGCAGCCGGCGCGTCAATGTCGTTCGCGAGGGCTTCACGCACAGCTTCGATGACTGGCTCGGCAGAGGGCCCTCGATCGGCGGTCGCCGCATAGGTCCACCGATGGAAGCGATCCTCCCCACCTGCGAGGTCGGCGTCGGTCCATTCCCAGTCAGCCCGGTAGTGATGCGCCAACAAGGCCAGGCGAATCGCCATGGGGTGATGCCCGTCGTCGCGAAGCCGGGACACGAAGACGAGGTTGCCCTTCGACTTCGACATCTTCTGCCCGTTGAGACCCACCATGCCTGCATGGACGAAGTGCCGGGCGAAGGGACGCTCACCCGTGATCAGGTGCGCCTGCGACGTGCCCATCTCGTGGTGCGGGAAGATCAAGTCGCTGCCACCTCCCTGCACATCGAAGCCATTGCCGAGGTGGTGGAGCGCGATGGCGGCGCACTCGATATGCCACCCTGGCCGTCCGTGACCGAAGTGCGTGTCCCAGGCGGGTTCCCCTGGACGCTCCGCCTGCCACAACAGTGGGTCGAGGGGGTCGCGCTTGCCCTGCCTTTCGGGGTCTCCCCCGCGCTCGGCGAAGAGGGCCAACATCTGCTCACGGGAGTACGAGCTGACGAACCCGAAGTCTGGGTCGTCGGCCACTGCGAAGTAGATGTCGTCGTCGACACGATAGGCGGCACCGGACGCGAGCAGCTCGTCGATTCGGTCAACCACCAGTGGGATCGACTCCACCGCCCCGATGTACTCGCGAGGTGGCAGGACGCCCAGCGCCGTCATATCGTCGCGGAAGAGCGCTGTCTCGGCCCTGGCGAGCTCGTGCCAGTCCTGACCGGTCGCAACTGCGCGCTCGAGCAGGGGATCGTCGATGTCGGTGACGTTCTGCACGTAGTGGACGTCGTGCCCAGCGTCCAGCCATACCCGTTGGACCAGGTCGAACGCGATGTAGGTGGCGGCGTGCCCGAGATGGGTGGCGTCATACGGCGTGATCCCGCACACGTAGAGCCGCGCCGTAGCTTCGGGGGACGTGGGGCGAACCGCGTCGGCCGCGGTGTCGTGAAGCGCAAGCGTGCGTCCCTTGCCAGGAACAGATGGCACGGGCGGCTGCGACCAGGTTTCCACGAGGCGTGAGCCTATCGGGATCGATCAGAAGGGAGGCCAAGGGATCGCTGGCCAGTCCGGCGACGGTTGTGGATGACGCCCCTCGGTGACGAGTCGGTGGCCGCGCTCCACGAGCACCTCGACCTCTTCCTCCGACAGCAGCTCACGCAGAACAGTCATCTCTGGGGCTCTCGCGTTGACGCGGTCGAGCCACCCCCTCAGGTCGGCGATCAACGGGACCGGTATCTGAGCTCCCCGCCACTGCCAAAGCACGGTGCGCAGCTTGTCGTCGACCGCGAACGACACCCCGTGGTCGATCCCCCAGATCGCTCCATCAGCAGTGGGGAGCAGGTGTCCGCCCTTGCGATCGCCGTTGTTGATCAATGCATCGAAGACGGCGATCCGGCGAAGCGCATCGTGATCGCTCTGGATCAAGGCAACCAGGTCGACCGACTCGTCGATGTCGATCCAGAGCTGGGCCATTCCTGGCCCTGCTGGACCATCTCGCCACACCGTGGGGGGAACGATCGTCCAGCCAAGCGTCTCGGCGACCACGAAAGCCGCGACCTCACGCTGGCTCAGCGTGCCATCGGGGAAGTCCCAGAGCGGTCGCTCACCGGCGCGCGGCTTGTAGATGACCAGCGGGGCCTCTGCGTTCCTGTCGCCGTGCCCCAGTCGACAGAGGAGGCTGCCGTTCGACGCGTCAATGAGCTGACCGACGACTTCGAGCTCACCCTCGGTCAGGTCGTCAAGCGTGACGGTCATTGCCTGCGGTAGCCGTTTGCCCTGGGGCATATGTGGCCGTCGGGGTCGAGCGGCAGGGTGCAGAACGGGCACGGAGGACGTCCGGCAGCGATCACCGACTCGGCCCGCTCCACAAACGCCCGGGCTGCCGATCCGCTGATGCGGACAGCAAGCACGTCGCCGGTCAGCTCATCGTCGTCTTCGGCTGGCTCGGAGGACGCCTCGATCAGCACGCGGTCGGCGTCGCCGTCCCACGCGATGCGGAGCACCGAGACCCGGAAGTCTTCCTCGACTGGCGTCGTGAGGGGTTCATCGTCGCGCTCCCCCGGCTCGGCGATGATCGGGACTTGCGTCGAACCGGTGCCGCGTCGCGTCAGCAGGTCGAGCATTGCGTCTAGACGCTCGGCGAGTACACGTACCTGCTCCTTTTCGAGAGCAGCGCTGGTGGTGCGCGTTCCCTGCGTCGCTTGCAGGAAGAAGGTTCGTTGTCCGGGGGGCCCGACGGTGCCCGTGACGAAGCGATCCGGGTCCAGGTAGGAGTGCAGAGTCATCGCTTACTCCTTCTTGGCCGCGAGGGGCCAGCGCCGCCCCCGACGGCCGCATCTGCCGCCTTGGCGCGGCGCCGGCGCTTTCGCGGAATCAGGCCCATGACATCTCCACCCGAGTCGTTCATCCGCTCGACGAACGGCCTGGTGTCGAGGTACTGCACCACGCTGAGCGACGCCGGGTCGACCACGATGCGTTGGAAGAGGTCGAGGTGAAGGCCGAGGGCGTCGGCCAGAATCGCCTTGATGACGTCGCCGTGAGACACCACTGCGTAGACGGCATCGTCTCCGAGGCGTGCATTCCAACCCCTGACGGCCTTGACGGCTCGCGCCTGCATGTCGGCCAGGCTCTCGGCGTCGTCACCAGGAAAGCGGGCGTTGCTCGGATGTTGCTGCACGACCTTCCAGAGCGGCTGCTTGGCCAAGGTCTTCAGCGGTTCCCCGGTCCAGTCGCCGTACCGCACCTCTGCCACGTCACTGTCGGGATGCAGGGGGATCTCACGGTCACCGACGACCGCGTCAGCGGTCTCTCGGCAACGGTCAAGCGGACTGGTCACCACCGCCGTGAGCGGTACTGACGCAATCCGAGCGCCGAGAGCCGAGACTTGCTCCAGGCCCACCTCGTCCAGGTGGACGTCGGGCGTCCACCCGGCCAGCGTTCCGGCGGTATTGGCCGTGGAGCGTCCGTGTCTGATCAAGAGTGCGGTGGCCACGTGTCCACCCTAGGTGGACGCAGCAGGTCCGACGATTCCGCCGCCGTCCAGGACTGCCTGGGACTGTCCAGGACTGCGGCTGCCTAGGCCTGCCTAGGCCGGAATGGCCGCGTCCAGCACACCGGTCGCCAGCAGCACCAGGACCAACGTGCCAAGTGCCACCCGATAGATCACGAACGGCAGGTAGGAACGGGTCCGCAGGTAGCGAAGAAGCCACGCAATGACGGCATAGCCCACGGCGAACGCTACGACTGTGGCCGCGAGCGTCTTGGGCATGCCCGGTTCGGCGTTCGCGCTGACATCGGGGATCTGGAAGATGGCCGACGCGACGACCGCCGGGATCGCCAGGAGGAACGCGTACCGTGTTGCGGCTTCACGCGTGTAGCCAAGTGCCAGACCCATGCTGATCGTCGCCCCGGAACGTGAGACACCGGGGACCAGAGCCAGCATCTGAGCTCCCCCGTAGAGGATCGAGTCGCGAAGGTTGAGGCGATCGAGGGGTCGGATGTTGGCAGCCAGACGGTCGATGACGCCGAGGATGAGTCCGAAGAGAACCAGGTTGATGCCGATGACCCAAAGGTTGCGAAAGGTCGTCTGAATGGTCTCTTCCAACAGGACTCCGGCGATCCCGATCGGCACCGTGCCGATGATGATGTACCACCCCATGCGGGCATCGATGTTGCCCCTGAGTGCCGGTTGCCAGAGCGATCGCAGCCACGTCATGGCGATGCGCCAGATGTCGGACCGGAAGTACCAGATGACCGCAAGCTCGGTGCCGATCTGGGTCACGGCCGTGAACGAGGCACCGGGGTCGTCGCGGCCAAAGAGCTGCGGGTAGATGGCCAGGTGGGCGCTGCTTGAGATCGGCAGGAACTCGGTAAGGCCCTGCAGAAGGCCGAGAAGGATGGCCTCGAGCCAGCTCACGTTCGCTTGCCGTTGGGCAAGTGGGACCTCCGCATGGCGTGGGACTCTACCGAGCAATCCTCGCTACGCTCACTCGGCATGGAGCAACGACACCTCGGATCAGCGGGGCTCACCGTCTCGCGGCTCGCTCTGGGCACGATGACCTGGGGCCGTGACACCGATGAGCACGAGGCCAAGGACCAGCTCAGCCACTTCTGTGAGGCAGGCGGCAACCTCGTCGACACCGCCGACGTCTACGTCGATGGGGCCGCAGAGCGCATCGTTGGGTCGCTGATCGGCGATGTCGTCCAACGCCATGAGGTCGTAATTGCCACCAAGGCCGCAAGCAAGCCGGGAACAGACCGTCGATTCGATGCGTCGAAAGGATACCTGCTGGCCTCGCTCGACGACTCGCTTCGCCGGCTAGGCACCGACTACGTCGACCTCTGGCAGTTCCATGCGTGGGATCCCCTGACCCCGATCCAGGAGACCTTGTCGGCCGCAGACGAGGCGGTCCGCTCCGGCAAAGCCCGATACGTGGGGATCTCGAACTACTCGGGATGGCAGACCGCTTGGGCGTGCTCCTGGCAGGACGCATTCCCCGGGAGGGCGCCGTTGGTGGCCAGCCAGATGGAGTACTCGCTGCTGCAGCGCGGCATAGAACGAGAGGTGACACCTGCGCTCCAGCAGGCCGGCGCCGGCCTGCTGGCCTGGTCTCCCCTCGGTCGAGGAGTGTTGACCGGCAAGTACCGCAGCGGCACCCCGTCAGACTCCCGCGCCGCCTCTGAACACTTTTCAGACTTCGTGAGACCGTTCCTGGACGAACGTTGCCATCAGATCGTTGAGGCCGTCGTCACCGCTGCCGGCGGGCTTGGCGTTGCACCTCTTGAGGTTGCGCTGGCCTGGGTCAGGGACCAACCCGGCGTGACCTCGACGATCGTCGGCGCCCGCACTGCGGCACAGTTACTGGGGTCGTTGTCCGCGGAGAGCCTCGAGCTTCCGCACGAGATCGTCACGGCGCTCGATGAGATTTCCAAGCCCGCGCGCAGCTATCCCGAACACGGGTGGAACCAGCGCGTCGTCCACGACGCTGACCAACCATGAGCACCGCCACGAAGGAGTACGAGACGTGGCGCCTCGACTTCCCGCGCACGGCTACTCGGGCTGACGTGCGGCGGATTCTTACCGAGCATGCCGAGTACGGGCGTTGGGAGCTGTGGCGAGTGCGGCGCTACGTGGACGGGCGCTGTCGTGTCTGGCTTCGTCGACGTCGCTATCGAGTGGCCCGGGCCGTCTCGAAGCCATGGATCAGCGTCCACTGATGACGCGGTGGTCCAACCCGCCGTCTATGCCAGATCGAGGAACCTGTCGAGCACCCGCGCACCGAACTCCAGCGCATCGACGGGCACGCGCTCATCGACCCCGTGAAAGAGATCGGCAAAGGCCAAGGTTGGTGGAAGGCGAAGGGGTGCGAACCCGTAGCCGGGGATACCCAGGTTTGCGAACGCCTTGGCGTCCGTGCCGCCGCTCAGCGTGTAGGGAACGGCACGCGCCTGTGGATCGTGTTCGAGCAGCGACTTCACCATCGCATCCACGACTGGCCCCTCGAACGGCGCTTCCAGCGCGATGTCGTCGACGATCGCCGTGCGAGTGATACCGGGCCCGAGTAGTGCGTCAATGGCAGCGACGAACTCATCGCGTCGTCCCGGCAGGAACCGACCGTCGACGACGGCGCTCGCCGAACCCGGAATCACGTTGGCCTTGTACCCGGCCTCGAGCATCGTGGGTGCGGCGCTGTGCCGGAGGGTGGCGCCGATCATGGGAGCAATCGGTCCGAGTCTGGCCACGACGTCTTCAGGTGTCGTGTCGTCGGGCAGGTCGAGCGCTGACCGCACCTCGGACAGGAAGCGTTCGACGGTCGCGGTCATCGTCACCGGGAACTCATGCGAGCCAATGCGAGCCACGGTCTCGGTCAGTCGCGTGACGGCATTCTCGTGGTTGACCATTGAGCCGTGTCCCGCACGACCTTCAGCCGTGAGTCGCATCCACGAGATGCCCTTCTCCGCTGCCTCGATCAGGTAGAGGCGCAGCTGGTCGTTCACCGTGAAGCTGAAGCCTCCGACCTCGCCAATGGCAACGCCCACTCCCTCAAAGAGGTCAGGGCGGTTGGCGACCAGCCATTGCGACCCGAACAGCCCTCCGGCTTCCTCATCGGCGAGAAATGCGAGCACGAGCGGACGCCGCGGCTTGCGGCCTGACCGCAGCCGGTCGCGCACGACCGACAGGATCATCGCGTCCATGTCTTTCATATCGATGGCGCCGCGTCCCCACACCATCGGCACCCCGTCGTCATCGTGGATCTCGGCGGCAAATGGAGGGTGCGTCCAGTCGTCAGCATTGGCGGGTACGACGTCTAGATGCCCATGCAGCAGCAGCGCCGGTGCGTCGACGTCCTCGCCCTCCATACGGGCAAAGACGCTCGTGCGCCCAGGAGCCGACTCCACCAGCTCGGGGTCGAGTCCGACTTCGGCCAGCAAACCTGCGACATACTCGGCGGCGTCACGCTCCTGAGATCGCGGATCGTCACCGTAGTTGCTCGTGTCGAACTGGATGAGCCGCCGGCAGAAGGCAACGACCTCTGCGGCGGGATCGCTGGGGGCGGGGAGTGAGGTATCTGTCACTCCCCCATCGTGCCTCTTGATCAGCCGATCTGGCCCGATTTCTTGACACCAATTGCCGTTGGTAGGCTAACGGCTCGCCTCGTCCGGGTGGCGGAATTTGGTAGACGCGCTAGCTTGAGGTGCTAGTGCCCGAAAGGGCTTGGGGGTTCAAGTCCCCCCTCGGACACCGTGACGAAGACCCCTGGCCAGCTCGTGAGGCCGGGGGTTTCCTCTTGCGGCGCTCGTTCGGCCGCTCGACGTGTCGTAATCGGGGCAGATTCGTCATTCAGACGGCCGATCTTCCAGCCCAGATTGGCTGAACTGCTCCGATCACCGCACGACGGGTGCGAAGATCTGCTGCTACCGATCAGAGGGGGCGGCGTGGGCAAGCGGTGGGTTCTGGCTGCCCTGTCGCTGCTTGGGCTGGGCACGGGATCTCTGGTGGCCGTTCCCGCCAACGCTGCGGATGTGGCTGCCGACACGGTTTCTGGCTATCTCTACCGCGACCTCGACAACGACGGTGTCCGTGACGGCGACGAGCCTCCCATCGCTGATGTGGTCATTCGATCAGGGCGTCGGTCAACGATCACTGACGCCACGGGCTACTACGCGTTCGCTGGCGTCTCCGGCCAGGCAAATCTCCGGGTGGACAGTGGCTGGTTTCGCACTCAGTGCACCTCGTCGTACTCCGGGCCCTCCTCCGGGGCTCGGCACACAACTGACTGCCCTGATCCCGGAGCGGGCGCTGGGCCCGATCAAGACTTCCGGGTCACCAACCAGCTCCTCACGGCGACTGCCAAACCCGGCACGGAGGCATCCCTGGGGCTGACCCCCGACTGGAACGGCCCCGGCTACAGCGGCTTCAGCACTGCACCGGCCGACGCGGTTGCGGTCGACCCAGCACTTCGCCTCTCACCTGGCTACCGGATGCCCGGTGCCGGCGTCGACTGTCTGAGATACGTGTGCCGCCCTGGCGAGACGCAATGGATGCTCGTTCAGTGGCTCAACCAGGGCACCGATCCTCTGGTCGCGATGAAAGGGATCGTGCGGGCGCCCGCTGGCTCCAGGATCACGCAGGTGACCCCCTACCTCGGCCACGACAAGGGCTCCGGTCAGAGCATCACCGGGTACGGCGTTACGGACACCAAGAGCGGCGAGCGCCTCACCAAGAGTGCGAACGGCACTCTGTCCATTTCGTCAAGGCGGATCCGGATTTCGTTGCGCGGCTCTGTGCCCCCGGGTAGCGAGTACCTCACGGCCGTCGCCTTCCGCATGAATGGCAATGCCGCCTTCTCCGACGGCAACGCAGATGGGGTAGCGGATTGTTCTGCCGACACCGGTGATGCCTACCCCGGCCAGATCTGCTCACGGGCCAGTGACTTCAGTCCCGGCTCGTACATCGCGTACGGGGCGATCGTCGGTATCAAGAATGCCTCCGACGCCGACGCCCAACTTTGTCCAAGGGTTCTACGCAACTGTCCGGCTCTCGGCGTGCATGACAAAACCAAACCCGGCGACTCCAATGACGCCGGCGCGTGGAGAGTCGACTCCCTGTTCCCACCGAAATAGCGCGGGTTACCTGCGCGTGGTCGGCAGCGGGTTCACGGTGCGACGTCGGCGGAGCAGCAGTGCCCCACCGGCCAGCAGCAAGAGCACCAGCCCAGCGGCGAGCAGGGCAACCGCAGGGCCAACGGCCTCTCCCACCCAGGTGACGGTGAGAACCACGGCCGACAGCGTCCCTGCCGTGATGTACGGCCAGCTCGGCCGCAGCAGGTAGACGCCGAGGCTCACGAGGATCAGCACGGTCAGGGCAAGTCGATGCGACCAGGTCACCTCGGAAATTGTCGCTGCAGCGAAGAAGGCCTCAACGAGTCCCAGGCTGGTGAGCAGCATCGAGTGCCGCAGCAACCGGGTGAAGGTTGCCACCGCCGCCCAGGCCAGACCCAGCGCCATGAGCGTCCACTGGATGAGCACTGTTCGATCGTTCGCCGTGATTTCGATGACTCCCACGTAACCAGCGGTCACCGCGGCGAACATGGCCATCTCACCGAGCGGAGTATCGGCCTGCCAGCGGGCAACCAGCAGAATCGCGAACGCCAACACGGCAGCCAGGATCGTGGCCGATCCGAGCTCGGTGTCGGTGACCGTCTCCTGGCCGGACAGCATCGCGACCATGACCGTCGCGAACCCGGCGAGAGCGCCCATCGAGAAGAGCGCGCCGCTGAGTCGCCTCAGGGTCTCGCCATTTGCCAGGTCGCCCCATGCGCGATCCCGCCTGGTCGCGACGAGTGCTGCGGCCGCAAACATCAGGACCAGGGTCACACCGGTCATGACGCCGACACGCACGCCGTACGTCATGTCGGCCCACTGCTGCGCGACCACCACGATGCCGGCAGCGACGACCAGCCCAGCGCCCAGGTAGGCGCCAATCTCGGCAAGTCGACCCACCAGATTCCGAGGTACCGGCGATGGCATCTCGCCACCTGCAGGTACGCGCTCAGCCGCCATCGCGCGGAGCACGGCCCTGGCCTGCTCTTCGTTGAGCGTGTGATCGGCCACGAGGCGCTCGAACGGCGCTGGTAGCGGGGAGGTGGCCATGTCTGGCCCTGGGCGATTGGTGAGCATGTCGGCGAGCATCTTCCTCACCCCCGTTCAGAGTAAGCCGCGGTACTTCCCACCGTCAGGGGCCAACGTCCTAGCGCGGCTCGAGAGTGGCGGCCAGCAAAAAGCGAACGCCATCGTCGACCGTCTGAGCGCTGGCATCCTTTGTGTGCACCATGTGCCAGCTCAAGGTCTCCAGGACGGCCGGGACGAAGGGCACCGCACTCGCGGTGAACTCGCCGCTTGCCACTCCTTGAAGCAGGATCTGGTCGATCGCCGCGTTCCACCGGTTGACGGCAGTCCGCGCACTGGCGAGCCGCTCGCTCCGCACCACCTGTTCGGTGACACACCGCAGGTCGAATGGCATCGTCCGGTACCACTCGAGGTCCCAGGCCACATAGCCAGCAAATCGGTCGATGGCAGACCCCTTGGTGGCAGCTGCGGCCTCGGCATGATGTGCGGGCACCACCATGTCGTAGAGCGTCAGCTCGGCGAGCATCGCCCTTTTGGTCGGAAAGTGCTTGAACAGCGACGGCTGCCGGACCCCCACGCGCTCGGCGATCTGGCGGGTCGACGCCCCGCGGAAGCCGTGAGTGGCAAAGAGCTGAGATGCCTCGAGCAATATTCGGTCACGCGTTGCCCACGCCCTTCTGGGCGCCGTCCGCAGTGCAAGCACATGCTGCTCGGCCCGATCGACTGCCCCGCTCACGGTCTCCCCCAGATGTTCGTGGAACACCCACTGTAGTGGGTGGCTATCGATTGATACCCTGCCGCTTCTGCCTCCCCACTAAGGACACGCACCATGTCGTCTGCGCTCGATACCGCCCACCCCGAGTTCATCCTTACGCTCTCCTGCCAGGATCGTCCGGGAGTGGTCTACGCAGTCTCCAGCTTCCTGGTCCAACATCACTGCACCATTATCTCCAGCCAGCAGTACGGGGATCAGGAGACCGGCCTGTTCTTCATGCGGGTGCGCTTCTCCTGTTTCGACGGAGACGAGCTCGCAACGCTGCAGAAGGACTTCGCGCGGATTTCGGCCTCGTTCGACATGTCGTTCTCGTTACGTGGATCCGGCGAGCGTCAGCGCGTGCTGCTCATGGTCTCCAAGTTTGGCCACTGCCTCAACGACCTCCTGTTCCGGTATCGCATCGGCGCCCTTCCCATCGACGTGGTGGGAGTGGTCTCGAACCATCGCGACTACGAAGATCTCGTCGACGACTACAACGTCCCGTTCCACCACATTCCCGTGACCGCAGCTACCAAGGCAGCGGCCGAGGAGGAGCTGCTACAGCTCGTCGACGAACAGTCGGTCGACCTCGTGGTGCTGGCCCGGTACATGCAGGTGCTCTCTCCTGAGCTCTGCCGTGCCCTCGAAGGACGAGCCATCAACATCCATCACTCATTCCTTCCCAGCTTCAAAGGCGGCAAGCCCTACCACCAGGCGCATGAACGTGGCGTGAAGCTCATCGGGGCCACGGCCCACTACGTGACGACGGACCTCGACGAGGGGCCGATCATCGAGCAGGAGGTGACCCGGGTCGATCACAGCTTGTCAGCCGACAAGCTGGTAGCGGCTGGGCGTGACGTGGAGTGCCAGGCCCTGGCGCGGGCGGTGCTGTGGCACGTCGAGAACAGGATTCTCCTCAACGGCCATCGGACGGTCGTCTTCCGGTAGCCGCCCTTCTGCGTTGGCTGAGGCCATCCCTGCGTCCCGCGACTCGTCTACCTGCTCCTGGCCCTGCACCTGGTCCTGCACTGGGCGTCACGTTCGCTTAGGGTCGTGGGCACGATGTCCGCTCAGTCGAGCGGAAGACGGACGGAGGACGGATGCGCCCCTCGCTGATGTGGGCCGTTGGAGACCTCACCCCTGGCGACGTGGGGGCCCTCGATGCCCTGCGGCACCAACTCTCGTCGGCTGGGTGGCAGATGTCGTCGCCCGCCACGTCACCCGCTGAGTCGCCTTCCCCCTCGGCGCTGCTCGTCTGGACGAGGGACGGACTGGACGAGGCGGCCGAGCAGGCGGTCCAAAGAGCGCGTTCCGCCCGGACACCCATCCTGCTCCTCGGCCCCACCGTGACCGCCGGCCTGTCGGGGTTGACCGAGGCCTCGGGCATGTCTCCCGACCGCTGGAGCGCTCCTCACAGCGCTCGCCTGCGGGCGCACGGTTCGCCCGCCTGGCAGAGCCGCGTTGCTCCCCTCGGAGAGCCGATCGAAATCGGTACTTCCATCCTGTCGACAGACAAGGTGCTCGACTCAGTTGACGTCCTACTCTCGGCCCACCTCGGACTCAGTACTTACCCGGTCCTCACGTGGAACGACGAAACGGCGGTCGGAGCGTTCTGCGCCCTGGTTGAGGCAGACCGCGGCGACGAGATCGCTTCAGTGGCACGGCTGCTGCACCTGGCGCTGCGTGAGATCCTCGATCTCGACCCAGCCGAGGTGGCCCCGTTGATAGTCGGCCTCCTGGGGTTCGGCGCGATCGGCGCTGAGCACGCTCGAGCCGCCCAGGCACTTCCAGGCCTGCAGCTCGGAGTGATCTGCGACCGGTCACCGCAACGTCTCGCGGAGGCGCACGAGCTCTTTCCCGATGTCACCGTCACCGACGACCCGGACGTCCTTCTCGGTGACGTCAGTGTCGACGTCGTCGTCGTCTCTACGCCCCCGGACTCGCACGCCGACTGGGCCGAGCGGGTGATGGCCACCGGCAAGGATGTCATCGTCGAAAAGCCGTTCGCTCTCACCGTTGAGGAGTCCGACGCCGTGCTCGCGACTGCCCAACGCACCGGACGCCGCACGGTCGTCTACCAGAACCGGAGGTTTGATCCGGACTTCCTGACCATTGACGGCCTGGTGCGGGCGGGCGCGCTCGGAGATGTCTTTCACCTTGAGGCGTTCATCGGCGGCTTCGGGCATCCCTGCAACTACTGGCACTCCGATGAGTCCGTGTCAGGCGGAGCCCTCTACGACTGGGGTTCGCACCTGATCGACCAGATCCTGAGCATCCACCCGCGGCCGATCGACCACGTGACCTGTATCGAGCACAAGCGGAAATGGCACGACGTCACGAATGCCGACCACACCTCGATGTCGATTCGATTTCTCGATGGCAGCGAGGCGATCTTCATCCATTCCGACCTCGCGGCAGCTCTCAAGCCTCGTTGGTACCTGCTTGGTACCGAAGGAGCCATCACCAGCAGTTGGCGGCACGAGACGGTCATCGGTCGCAGTGCTATCGGAACCCTTGATGAAGACGTCCTCGCGGCCACCGACTCCCCGCCCGAGCTGACCTTCGTCGACCCCACGGGATCTACGACAAAGCTGGTCCAGCGCATACCCGAGCGCCACGCGTTTCACCAGCAGTTCGTCGACGACGTGCGATACGGATGGCCAATGACGGTGTCGGCGGAACAGTCGCGCCGGGTCGTCGCCGTCATGGAGGCGGCGAGGGCATCGGCACGAGAGGGCGGAGCGCCGGTCCGGGTCGACGGCGAAGAGTGAGCGCTGCCAGCCCGCCTCCAGTCCGCTGGGGCTTCATCGGTGCCGGCTTCGTCGCCACCAAAGCCCTCGCACCGGCCGTTCATTCCAGTCCACATGCTGTTCTTCATGCGGCCGCGGCACGCGACAGCCGTCGGGCAGCCGCCCTCGGGCCTGCCGGGATCAGCTCTACCGACTACCGTCACGTCATCACCGATGACGACGTCGACGCGGTCTACATCTCACTGACCAATGACCTGCACCTCGACTGGATCCTCACAGCACTCGAAGCCGGCAAGCACGTCCTGTGCGAGAAGCCCCTCACCATGAACGCGGCTGAGTGCCGCGTCGCCTTCGACGCAGCGCGTGCAGCCGACCGGCTACTGGTCGAGGCCGCCTGGAACCAATGGCATCCACGAACTCGCCGTCTGGACGAGCTGGTCAGCTCCGGCACACTGGGTGGGGTAAGACGTGTGACGGCGGAGTTCACCTTCGATGGCGTTCCGGAGGGCAACTACCGACTCGATGCGGCCAGAGGGGGCGGCGCCCTGCTCGACGTCGGCCCGTACATATCACGTCCCGTCGCGAACTGGGCCGACTCCTCGTGGGCGGTGGATGAGGTGGAGCGCCTGGTCAGTGACCAGGGCACCGACCTGCGCACTCGCGTGGCGCTATCGGCGCCTAGCGGGGCGCGGGCGCACGTCTTGGCGTCGTTCGCCGATCCCGAGCACCAGCTGCTACGCCTCGACACCGACAACGGGTCGGCGACCTTAGGGCCACCTGCCTTCACCAGCTGGCGCCAGCCTTCCAGTCTTGAGCTCGTTGACGGCGGACGCGAGTGGTCTGAGTCATTTCAGGGCTGCGACGCCTATGAGGTCATGGTCAGTCACGTTTCGCGTCGTATCCAAGGCGACGACAGCACCTTCGCGGTGACTGAAGAGGAGTCGCTCAGGTGTCTGCAGCTGATGGATCTGATCGACGCGGCGGCGCGGCGCTCATGACAGATACCGAATGGCCCACCGACTCATGGGTCACGCCGGAGTCAGTGCCCGTCGGAGCCGGTGTTGGCCTCGCCGTCCGCGTGCTCGAGGGCAACGGACACCCAGTCGCGCTCGTCCACGGGCTGGCCTCGAACGCGCTGCTGTGGCGCCACGTCGCCGAGGACCTGAACCACCGAGGCCATGCGGTCGCCTGCATCGACCTGCGAGGTCACGGACGATCGGATCGGCCGCCGGAAGGGCACACGACCGCCCAGGCCGCCACCGACCTCAACGCTTGCATAGCGGCCCTGGGGTGGGCTGATCGCGATCCAGTCGTGGCTGGGCAGTCGTGGGGTGGCAACGTTGTCCTTCGAGCTGCGCAGACCAGCGATCAGTGGGGCGGGGTGGCCGCGGTCGACGGGGGCTGGATCCATCTCCGACGCCGCTTCGAGTCGTTCGACGGCTGCTGGGAGCAGCTCGCGCCTCCTGGCTTCGGGCAGCGCTCCCCGCACGAGGCGATCAGCTGGATCGGCGCCATGGTGCAGACCTGGCCACCAGGCGCGCTGGAAGCGGTGGTCGGCAACCTCGAGGTCGTCGACGGACAGGTGAGAAACCGCCTCGATCGCCGGCACCATCGGTCCATCGTGCATTCGCTGTGGTCAGACGACCCGGCCGACGTCTACCCCAGCGTGTCCGTTCCGGTGAGTCTGATCGTCGCCGGTCGATCTGCCTCCGAGGACGTCGATGAGGCTGCAGCTGCACTGCCCGACGCGACCGTCAGCTGGCATCCGGAGGCGCACCATGACATTCACCTGCAGCACCCTGACCTCGTCAGTAGAGAGCTCCTGGCCCTTCTGGCCCGCGTGAAAGGATCAGCAGCGTGAGCCGCATTGTGTTGATGGGATCTGGCGAGACTGCGCCCGCGATGGTGAAGACACATCGGGCCGTGCTCGCGGCATCTGGTGACGGGCCAGCCGTGATGCTCGACACCCCGTACGGCTTCCAGGTCAACGCCGACGACCTCACCCGTCGCACGCTGAAGTACTTCGACGAGTCAGTCGGCCAGAAGGTCTCAGCAGCGCAGTGGCGTACCCGCAACCTCTCATCGGCCGACCGTGAAAAGGTGCTCGCCGAGCTCAGCCGAGCCGCCTGGCTCTTTGCCGGCCCTGGTAGCCCGACCTATGCACTCGATCAGTGGCACGGGACGCCCATCGTCGGCGCCATCGGCGATGTCGTCGACCGCGGTGGTTCGGTGGTGCTCGGTAGTGCAGCTGCCGTCACCGCTGGCCGGTGGGCCCTGCCGGTGTACGAGATCTACAAGGTCGGGGCCGAGCCGCACTGGGTTCCTGGGCTCGACCTGCTGAAGCGCTTCCTCGATCTGTCGGTGGCCGTGATCCCGCACTACGACAACGCCGAAGGGGGCACGTACGACACCCGCTTCTGCTACCTCGGCTCGAGCCGCTTGGAGACTCTGGAGAAAGAGCTTCCCTCCGAAGCTGCCGTCCTCGGTGTCGACGAGCACACAGCAGTCATCGTCGACCTTCAGGCCGGCACGGTGCAGGTCTCTGGAGTTGGCCGCCTCACGGTTCGTCGCGCCGGGGTCAGCGAGGAGATCATGGCTGGCTCGACGCTGTCGATCGACGACCTGCGATCTGTGGTCTCTGGGGCACTCGCGACGCCCATGACGGCCGGAGCCGGCGCATCAGTGGGTGCCGGCGGAGACGAGCCACCAGAACAAGGCCCTCCGTCACTCGATGGTGACGTGGCGCAGCAGCGTGCACTGTTCGATGCAGCGATGGAAGTACGCAACGTCGATGCCGCGGTTGACGCCATCTTGTCCCTCGACGATGCGCTCGCGGCCTGGGCGGCCGACACCTTGCAGAGCGACTCACTCGACCGCGGACGCCGCGAGCTCAGGGCCATGGTTGTGCGGCTCGGCGAACTGGCCCGCTCGGGTGCCGCCGATCCCACCGACGCGGTCGCCCCGCTGGTCGAAGCGGTTCTTGGGGCGCGCGCATCTGCACGAGATGAGAAGGACTTTGCGACGAGCGACCGCCTCCGCGACGCACTGGCAGCAGGAGGAGTAGTGGTCAAGGACACGCCGGAGGGAGCCACCTGGTCCCTTGCGGACGCCCAGACATGAGTCCCAGCTGGCTGCGACGTCACCGCAGCCGGTAGCAGGTACGACGAAGGGCCCGGCTCCCCACCGTGAGGTGAGAGGCCGGGCCCTTCGCGAAGCCTGTTAACAGGCCCCGAGATCAGGCAAGACGGACGTTCTCCGCCTGCGGACCCTTCGGGCCCTGCGTGATTTCGAACTCGACGCGCTGGTTCTCTTCAAGGGTGCGGTACCCGTCCATCGTGATGGCCGAGAAGTGAACAAAGACGTCGGCGCCGCCGCCGTCTTGCTCAATGAAACCGTAACCCTTTTCAGCGTTGAACCACTTAACGCTGCCTACTGCCATGAAACTCTCCAACTCTTGATGCTGCCGCTCCCGCAGGTTGCGGGTTCGGGGTTGCGGCACCGAGAGTGCCCGCGAGTCTTTCCGCGAGCGTTTCGGAGAAACGAGACGACGGAAAACTTCTACAACCAACGCTGACGCTATCACGGGGGTCCATTCCCGTGGTGGACCCGCTCAGGACAGGTCGGTCGACGATGGTGGTACTGCCGCCAGATCGTCAACGGCCTTGATCTCGATCGACTGCACCAATCCGGCGTCATGCGGCGCGACCATGACCACGACCCGATGCCGGTTTCGGCCGCTGTCGCCGGTCATATACCAGCTAAGCGACCCCGGTGAGGGGCGTGTCTCGGCGTCGTCCGGACGCCTCAGGACACCGTCGGACTCACGGATGCTCCGCCAGGCGGCCAGCCTCTCAGCCCATGGCACGTCTCGATCGACGTTGTCGGCGAAGAGCGCACGAAGGACGCGGGCTTCCTCACCATCGGGGTCGCTGGCCGACAGCCATGCCGTTGTGGCCTCGCGGGCCCGCACGAGGCCGGGAAGATCGACGGCAGGCTGGTGCACACGGGCCCCAGCCTGAAGAACGAGGTCGCGGAGCGCCGCTTGCCCGACGGTCGACATCGGTGCGTACGTGCCATTGGCCAGAGCGACGATGCCCAGCCCCGAGGCCGGGTGCCAACGCATGTGTGATCCGAATCCGGGGTACCCGCCGGAGTGGTACACGCTCCGTCCCCAGGACCGGAAGTCCTCGAAGAGCCCGAAGCCATAGCCGGTGACATCGGGGGCGCCACCGGGGTCCTTGGACGCCGAGGAGGCCACCAGGCGTTGGGTCACCTGCATCTCCCGCAGCGACTGTGCGCGGACCCCCAACGAGCCACCTCCCATCGACTTTCCGTGCCGGTCGACCCCCTGGAACAGCCCTACCCACGTCGCAAGGTCGTTGACGGTGCTCAAGAGGCCACCCATCGGAGAGAAGGCGCCTGAGGGGGCGATGGGCTCGTTGCTCCATCCAGTCGTCCGCCGCACGTAGCCAGAGGCAACCGGGCAGGACACCTGGTCGACGGCGAACCCACTCGAGCTCATCGCAAGCGGGTCGAGCACATGGGTCTGGACCGCCTTCGCGTACGAGGTGCCGGTGACGCCTTCGATCACCAACCCGAGGAGGGCGTACCCGAGGTTGGAGTACTCGAAGCGCTCGCCCGGCGCCCAGGCCGGTGTGATGCCAGAGTTCAGGAGCTGGCGGAAGTCGGAGACCGAAAGATCTTGCTGTCTGTCGCCCCACGGGTCATCGGTGAGGAATCCCCCACCCATCGTGAGCAGGTGCCGGATCGTGAGGTCGCTCTGTGTGCCGATCTCAGGAACGAACTCTGCAACTGGCGCATCCAGGCTGAGGACCTGTGCGTCACGCAGGCTCAGCACGGTGACCGCGGTGAAGCTCTTGGTCATCGAGGCGATCCGGAAGACGGTCTCGGCGCCAGGCGGCATGCCGTCCGGCAGCGCACGGGCACCGATGCCCCGGCTGTGGACGACGACTCCGTCCACAATGACTCCGTACACGAGTCCGGGAGCGCGCCCCGCCTCGAGCGCTGCATCGAAGTGCGGATCGACGATGGCGGCGATTGCGTCGCTGGTGATGTCACTTGCAGAGTCGCTGGCAGGTCGGGTCACAGTCGCCAGGGTGCCACGGTCCTCCATCTTTGGGCCGCGATGGCCGATGATAGGTGGATGAGCGGACCGAAGTGGCGCATGCGCGGCGTCAGCATCGTGGCGGCCCTGGCTGTGGCGCTGCCTGTGGGCCTCGGCACAGCCGCTCCGGTATCGGCCGGCAAGAGCGACCCCTACCTCGCCGACGAGGTGCCTAGAGGCCCCGGCTGCATAGTCTTGGGTCGAGCCTGGGCAGGGGTCAAGGTGGCCATGGTGCAGCGCCGGCTCGGGACCACTCACGAGCTGGACCGGTATGGCGCAGACACCATGGCAGCGGTCGCAGCCTTCCAGGGCCGACGCGATCTCCGCGTCACCGGCAAGGTGAACCGGGCGACGTGGAAGGCATTGGGGTTCAACAAGTCGTTCTGCATCGACCGCTTCACCGTGCAGCCCTCAGTGAGCGCACCGACGGGCGCGGAGAAGCGCGTCGAAGCGATGATCACCTGGGCGCGCAAGCAGCTGGGACGCTCGTACATCTGGGGTGGTGCGGGGCCGCTCGGCTACGACTGCTCAGGGCTGGCCCTCCAGGCGATGTACGCAGGGGGCCGCGTCATTCCCAGCGTTGACACGTACCGCCACCAGCGACGCGACTTCGGCACGGCTGCAGCCATTTACGACTCGGGTATGAAGCGCGTCCCGCTCGACCAACGACGACGGGGCGACTTGGTGTTCTACGGCCCCAAGGGGTCGATCACCCATATGGCCATCTACCTGGGCAAGGGGCGAGTGCTTGAGGCAGTGCGGCCCGAGGTGCGCCGATCGGCGATCGGCAGCCACGGGGTGCCCCTGAAACCACGGGTGGTGCGACCCTTCGGGCGCTAGAGCGGCTCGTCCTCCCAGAGTCCGCCGGCGAGGTGGAGTCGCAGCGGAACAAAGCGCATGACACCTGGTGCCGTGCTCAGCACGCTGTTGAGCTCAGCCATGAGGTCGGCGAAGGCTGGTGCCGACCGATGAGCGGTGATGCCGTCTTCCCCGATGAACCACTCGTGCAACCACACGACCTCCGGCTCATCTGGGTCGAGTGAGATGCAGAAGAACTCGGTAGCCGGCTCTTCGGCCAACCGCTCGATGTAGCGATGGAGGGCATCGAGAAGTGCTGGACGACCACCAGCGTCGGCTTGCAGACGGACCACCATGCCTTGGCGGTCGGGAAGCAGCCGCGTACGAGGCGCACCGTGCTCATCTCGGTCCAGTGCTCCGCTCATGGGTCCATCCCTATCACTTGTGAGCCGCTGGGGGACGCGATGCATCGCCCAGTGCGTAGCAGGCGACCGCTACGGCCGCCGCGATGTTGAGGGAATCGACGCCTGGCGCCATTGGGATCCGGACGTGGCGCGTGACCGATCGGAGTGCCTCTTCACTCAGACCGGGGCCCTCGCTCCCGAGCAGCAGAGCGAGTCGAGCGGGCGGCTGCACTGCCACGTTCGAGAGTGGCTCCGCAGCTGGACGTGGCGTCAACGCGACGACGTGCCACCCCTCGTCGGTCAGCCCCTTGAGAGACGACGGCCACGGAGCCAGGCGGGTCCATGGCAGCGAGAACACCGCGCCCATCGAGACCCGCACCGACCGACGGTAGAGCGGATCCGCACACGTCGGGTCGACCAGTACAGCATCGAACCCCAATCCCGCGGCCGAGCGGAAGACAGCTCCGACATTCGTGTGGTCAACGATGCCTTCCAGAACCACGATGCGTGAGGCGTCGCGAAGAATATCGCCGGCGATGGGCAGAGGCAGTCGCGTCATGGCGGCCAATGCCCCGCGGTGGACGCGGTAGCCAGTGATCTGCGCGACAATTTCGGGTTCGGCAACGAACACCGGCGTGTCACGCAGACCTGCGCCGACGCCCGGGTCGTCGAACAGATCCTGCAGCGCCGACCGCCAACGGGGAGTTGTCAGGACTGACCGAACCGGGTAGCCCGCTGTGACCGCCCTGGCGATCACCTGATGGCTCTCGGCCATGAACAGACCCTGTTCAGGTTCGCGTCGGCGCCGCAGCCCCACGTCGGTCAGGCTGCGGTAGTCGTCGACTCTGGGGTCGTCGACATCTTCGACCGGGTGGACGTCCATCACCGAAGCAGCACCCCCAGAGCGATGAGGCCGACGACAATGATGAAACCTCGCAGGACAGCCGGGGACAGTCGACGCCCGTAGTGTGCACCGGTCCAGCCCCCCACCGTGGATCCGGCGATCAGGACGATCGCAATCCCCCAGTCCACCGGCGCCAGCAGGATGAAAACCACGGCTGCGATGGCGTTGACGACGGCGGCCAGAACGTTCTTCAGGGCATTCACACGCTGGAGATGGGAGTCGACGAGGGCGCCAAGAATCGCGATCAGCAGCACACCTTGAGCCGCACCGAAGTACCCGCCGTAGATCCCGACCAGGTAGACGCCGATCCACGCCGCGGGTCCCCCCAGCGCATGCGTGTCATGGGGCACCGCCAGACGCCGAGCAATGACCGGTTGCAGGGCGACCAGGGCGATGCCGAGGCCGACCAGGATCGGCACGATCGCGTCAAAAGCGGACTCCGGCAGCACCAGCAGGAGAAAGGCCCCGGTGAGGCCACCAAGTATCGAGGCCGGGATGAACCTGGCCATGCGGGGACGCTGGGTCGAGAGCTCACGCCGATAGCCCACGCTGCTCGCGACCGAGCCCGAGACCAGTCCGACCGTGTTCGTGACATTTGCGGTCAGCGGGGGGACGCCCAGCGCCACCAAGGTCGAGAAGGTCACCAGAGTTCCGGAACCTACCAGCGCGTTGATGCCGCCGGCCGCAACCCCGGCACCCAGAATCGCCAGCCACTCCCACCAGACCATGGGGGCACATGCTAGGCGGCTTGACGACGATCCCGGCGGGGCGCACCGCCGTCGTGGGGATCAAGCCGTGCAGCAGCGTTGCCGATGAAACCACATGAGCCCGTCGCGCCCACCGCGCCACCGGGTGGCTGATGCTGCCAGGTGGCGTCTTGCTGTCGTGATGTGCGCAACCGCAGTCGGGATGACGGCCCTCGCAGGATCTGCCGGCGCCGACGACGTCGATGACGCCCGCGCCAGGGCGAACTCGGCCTCCGAGCGGGTCGCCGCCTTGCAGAAGCAAGTGGTCGAGGCCCGTCACGAGTATCGAGCGACGATTCAGGGACTGGCGGACGCGGTCAACCAGGAGGTGACGGCCGACGCCGCCGCTGATGCCGCGGCCCGCGTGGCACTTCTGGCAGATCAAGATCGAGTGGGCGCCATTCGTGCCCTCGAGCAGTCGGGTGGCTCGCTGGCCATGGTCGAGGGGCTGCTGGAGTCGGCCAGCCCCAGCGCCTTCGCCGCGCGCATGAAGCTCTCGACCGAGGTGCTCGACCTCCTCGCCACCGGCTCGGAGTTCACCAAGGCGGCCGCGTTGCAGAGCAACCAGGTGGCCCAACGCCGGGAAGGTGGCACCACGGTGGCCATGTACACCGTGGCCGACGTCGAGAGTGCCTACGAGCGTATGAACGCCTTGCTCACCGAACAGGAGGAGATCCTGGCCACGTTGGACGCCGAAGCCCGTGACCTGGCACGTGCTGAGCAGGTCCAGGAGCGGATCGACGCCCAGCGGACAGCTGCGGCCGCTGCTGCCTCCTCAGCCTCGAGCGACGCCACAGCCGGCGGGATCCCCAAGTCGTACCTGGGGCTCTACCAAGCTGGGGCAGCCACGTGTCCGGGGCTCCCGTGGCCGGTCCTCGCCGCCATCGGACAAGTCGAGAGCGGACATGGCACGAACACCGGCCCCTCCTCCGCCGGAGCGATGGGGCCGATGCAGTTCCTCCCGAGCACCTTTGGTGCGTATGCCGTCGACGGCGACGGCGACGGCGTCGCCGACATCTGGAATCCCTCGGACGCCATCTACAGCGCCGCCAACTACCTGTGCGCCAACGGTGCCGGCGGCGGCCCGCGTGGCCTGTACGGCGCGATCTACCGGTACAACCACGCCGACTGGTACGTCCTCATGGTGATGCGAGTGGCCGGTCAGCTGGCGGTGCGCTTCGGTGAGCCGGTGCCACAGGCGGAGGCGCCGTAGGTCAGGTCGGCGTGGACGGGTTGTGGAACGCCTGGCCGAGCTGGGCAACCGCGCTCGACAGCTCTGCCGGCAGGATCCACATCTTGTTGGCTTGCCCGTTGGCGATCTGTGGCAGCACCTGCAGGTACTGGTAGGCCAAGAGCTTGGGGTCAGGATCGGCCCTGTGGATCGCGTCAAAGACGGTCTGAATCGCTGAGGCCTCACCTTCGGCACGGACGATCGCTGCGCGCGCGTCGCCCTCGGCCTTGAGGATCGCTGACTGCTTGGCACCCTCGGCGGTCAGAATGGCCGACTGCCGCACGCCCTCGGCGGTCAAGATGGTGGCCCGCTTCTCGCGCTCAGCGCGCATCTGGATCTCCATCGCCTGCTGGACCGACGCGGGCGGGTCGATTCCCTTGAGCTCGACGCGGTTGACGCGGATGCCCCACTTTCCGGTGGCCTCGTCGAGCACACCACGGAGGCCGAGGTTGATGTCTTCGCGCGAGGTGAGTGTGCGCTCAAGGTCCATTCCACCGGCGACGTTACGAAGCGTTGTCACAGTGAGCTGCTCGATGGCCTGGATGTAGTTGGCGATCTCGTAGCTGGCGGACTTCGGGTCGGTCACCTGGAAATAGATCACCGAGTCGATGCTGACCACCAGGTTGTCGGCGGTGATGACCGGTTGTGGCGGAAAGGACACCACCTGCTCGCGCAGGTCGATCAGGGGGCGCACCCTGTCGATGAACGGAATCACCAGGGCAAGGCCCGGTGTGAGGGTGCGTTGATAGCGCCCAAGGCGCTCAACGACTCCGGCATTTGCTTGCGGGATGATCCGGATGGCCTTGGCCAGGATAATCAGCGCGAAGAGGGCGACGATCGCGATGACGATCCAGCCGGCGTACTGGTCCATGACTACTCCCCTACCGAGCCGGTCGCCGGCTCACTGTTCGGAGCGTCAACGATCGCCGTCGCCCCATCGATCGAGATCACGATCAACTCAGTGCCTGCGGCGAACTCGGTCTCAGGCCTCCGCACTCGCGCCGACCAGATCTCGCCACCAATCTTGACCCGGCCGCTACGGGCATCGACCCGCTCGATGACAAGGGCCCCCTTGCCGAGGAGGGCCTCGACGTTCGTCTCAGTTCCCTCCGTCTTGAGCAGACGCAGCCCGAGCGGGCGGAGCAGAAAGAGCGTCAGGAGCGCGGCGCCGACGGCAGCGATGCCCTGTCCCAGGACTGGGACGCCAGCTACCGCGAGCAGGGCGCCCACGACAGACCCGACCGCCAGGCTGGCAAAAACCAAGTCGAGCGTGAGCGCTTCGATACCCAGGAGCACAAGTGCTCCGAGTACCCACCATCCCCAATCAGGCATGTCCCCGAGCCTACCTGTCCCGCTGGGAACGGCAGCGCGATCGGTCCGATAGCGTCGGTCGGGTGCCCGATGAACCCAACGATATCGCGTGGCCCGACGCACGACGCCTCGCTGCCGAACAAGGACTCCAGGCACAGTCGTCGGTTCGCCAGCCTCTTGGCGCGGCACTGGGGGGCGTCCTCTCGGCGAGCCTGCACTCGCTCGTCGATCTGCCGCCCTTCGACACCGCCGCCATGGACGGCTGGGCCGTGCGCGGTTCCGGGCCTTGGCGACGTGTCGGGGAGCTCCGGGCCGGCGATGTGCCCTCTCCAGTGCTCGACGGTCAGTGCGTGGAGATCAGCACGGGAGCGGTCGCACCGCCGAGAACGGCGATCGTGCGCAGCGAGGATGGGTTCGTCGACGGAGGCCGGCTGCATGCCGTCGAGCTGGCTCCCATCGTCGGTCAGGACATTCGACCAAGGGGCGAAGAGGTACGGGCCGGCGAACAGATTCTGGCTGCTGGCCAGGTGCTGACGCCCCCCGCCATCGGTCTGGCGGCTGCTGCTGGCCACGACTTCGTCGACGTCCTGGCACCTTCTCGCGTCGCTGTCTTGGTGCTCGGCGACGAGCTGACACACGCCGGTGTACCTGCCGGCGGGCAGCTCCGAGATGCGCTGGCTCCACAGGTGCCCGGCTGGATCGAGGCCATGGGCGCGGAGGTGGTGTCGCTCGAACACGTCACTGACTCACAGTCGGCCACGGAGGCCGCCCTCGCCAGCGCCGAAGCAGACATCGTGGTCACCACCGGGGGAACCGCACGCGGCCCTGCCGATCACATCAGGAGTGCGGTCGGCGCCATCGGCGGACAATGGGTCGTTGACGGGGTCGCCGTACGGCCCGGTCACCCCATGAAGCTCGGGCGCCTGCCCGACGACCGCTCTGTGGTGGCGCTGCCGGGTAACCCGTTGGCGGCGGTGTCGGGTTTGGTCACCTTGGCGTGGCCACTGATCGATGCCCAGTCCGGTCGTCCCCGACGTGACGACGTCAGGCGCCCGCTGGCGGCGGGTGTCGACTCGTCACCCGGCGCGCACCGCCTTGTCCCCGGGCAGATGGTGGACGGCACCGTCGTTCTGACCACCCGCCGCGGTCCGGCCATGCTCTCCGGAATCGCCGTCGCAGATGTGTTTGCCGTGATACCACCGGGCCACGCCGGTGCTGCCGGCTCACAGGTGCAGGTGATCGCACTGCCTTGGGGATCAGGACTGCTGGTCTGAGCTGCTAGGTGGCAGCAGAGCGCGAGCGAAGTAGCGACCTGCGTGTTCGGACAGCAGAAGCGGCAGGCCAAAAGTTGCGGTGAGCCACGGGGTCGTCACGACTCTGGTCACCGGCCCTGAGGCGACAACACGACCACCACGCATCAAGAGCGCATGCGTGGTGGTGCTCGGGATCTCTTCAACGTGGTGGGTGACCAGAATGCTCACCGGACCGTCAGGCTCTGTGGCGATCGCCGACAAACGCCCGAGCAGGTCTTCACGAGCGCCGAGGTCGAGCCCGGCAGCTGGTTCGTCCAAGATCAGCAGCTCTGGATCTGTCATCAGCGCGCGGGCAATCTGGACGCGCTTACGCTCACCCTCGCTCAACGTGCCGAACGCCCGATCAGTGAGCTGCCCTGCTCCGAGCAGGTTTAGCAGATCGGCGGCTCGGGCTCTGTCCATGGACATGTACTGCTCGCGCCAACGACCGGTCACCGCGTATCCGGCGGACATCACGAGATCCATCACGTTCTCGTGCAGGGGGATGGTCTCGGCAAAGGCGGCACTTGTGAGCCCGATCCGGGGTCGAAGCTCGAAGACATCGACTGCTCCGAGCCGTTCACCAAGAATTTCTGCTCGACCAGAGGTGGGATGGAGGCGAGCCGCAGCGATCTGGAGAAGCGTCGTCTTCCCCGCGCCGTTCGGTCCGAGTATGACCCACCGCTCGCCGTCGTTCACTTGCCAGGTGACGCGGTCGAGAATCCGGGTCTCTCCACGCACCACGGTGACGTCGGAGAGCTCAAGGACTGGCACAGGTCCAACCTACGGCGCGTCCCGCGCTGCGCGCCGATGGGCTCGCGGCCTACCTTGGTTCGGTGTCCATCGCGATCCTCGAACGCGCCGCCGCCACCGCGGCCTGGATCTCCGCCGCGCTGCGAGGAACCTGTGGCGTTGAGCACGTCATCGATGTCATAGGCGGTATCGACGATTCGGCCCCCGCAGGATTCATGCCGCACGATGAGACACAGTTGCTCTCTCTCGCGTTCTCAGTTGCGCGTTGGCGTGGGCAAGGAGTTGCGGGCTGGCGCTACCTGCCCGTGGCGCCAGGTGACGCCGCTGGGCTCCCGGGACCGTCGAACTACTCAACCTCAGTCCTTGAGCACGGCGTCGGGTTGCTGGCCACGGGCGGGCAGAACCTTGGCTTGGTGCCCGAGACGCACGATGACCTTCTGGCATGGCGCGAGTATGCGATAGATCTTCCGCCGCAGGCCCCCATCGTCTCGGCATCAGACGCCGAACGTGAGCTGCTGGATTCACTCAACGGCAGCGTTGACCTCCTTGACAGACTCGACCTCGCCCACTGGCAAGCCGACGCCAGCGACGTGCGCGACGACTGGTCCGTCCCGACACCGATGCCTCCTGGAACCGGTCACCGCGCAGAACGGCTGGCCCTGCGAAGCCGTCGAGTCCTGCAAGTGGTCGAGCTCGCCCTGGTCGATGACGGAGGCAGCCGAACGTCGGCGGAGATGCAGATGAGAAGGGCATCCCTCGGTGGGCTCGCGAGGGCGGCTCGACATGCGCATGCTGCTGCCTGGAACACCGCCCTCCTAGGGGTCGGAGACCGTCGATAGCGTTGCGTCGTCATGAGCGACCTCCATCTGTCTCCCCTTCCGACCGGTCCGCACCCCACCGATGTCACGATCTCCGGAACTGCGCTCTTGCTGACAGTCTCGGGGCCGGACCGGCCAGGAGTCAGCCAGGTCTTCTTCACAGCGCTCGACGGACTGCCGATCCTCGTCCTCGACGTCGAGCAAGTGGTGACAAGCGGTCAGCTGATTCTGGCGGCACTGGTCGTTCCAGATCCGTCCGCCCACGCCAGCGTCGCCGACGGCGACAGCACGCTGGCACACACAGAGTCCTCGGCAGCCGAGGTGGTGCGGGCCATCGGGCTCACCCTGCATCACGAACGCCGACCCGCAGCAGAGGGAGCGGTCGTACCGACCCAGATCCATGTGACCGTGCTCGGGTCACCCTTGCGGCCGACCGCCATGGCAAGCATTGCCCGCACCGTCGCTGAGTGTGGCGGCAACATCGAGAACATCGAGCGGCTCGCCGCCTACCCGGTGACCGCCATCGAGCTCCACGTGTCCGGCGCCGACCAGCCGGTCCTCAGGCAGCGGCTGGCCGCCGAGGCGGCCAGCGTCGGTTACGACGTCGCCGTTCAACCGGCCGGCCTTCAACGCCGCGCCAAGCGTCTGGTCGTCATGGACGTCGACTCCACCCTGATCCAGGGCGAAGTGATCGAGATGTTGGCCGCCCACGCCGGATGTCAGGAGGAGGTGGCCGCGGTCACCGAGGCTGCCATGCGAGGTGACCTCGACTTCACCGAGTCCCTCAGACGCCGGGTGCGACTTCTCGAAGGCCTGGATGCAGCCGCGCTGCACGACGTGGCTGCCTCCATCGTGCTGACCCCCGGTGCGAGAACGCTGATTCGTACCCTGCGCCGCCTTGGCTACCAGTGCGGAGTGGTAAGTGGTGGCTTCGATGTCGTGACCGACCACCTTGCCCGAGAGCTCGGCCTCGACTACTCACTGGCCAACCACCTTGAGGTTCGCGACGGCGTACTGACAGGAGAAGTCACTGAGCCTGTGGTGGACCGTGCCGCCAAGGCGCAAGCCCTTCGCGACTTCGCCCGACAGAGCGGAGTTCCGCTCGCGCAGACGGTGGCGATTGGCGATGGAGCCAACGATCTCGACATGTTGCAGACGGCCGGCCTCGGTATCGCCTTCAACGCCAAGCCCTTGGTACAAGCGGCCGCCGACACGTCGGTCAACGTGCCGTATCTCGACACCATCTTGTTTCTGCTCGGGATCAGTCGAGCCGAGGTCGAGGTGGCGGACGGCGAGGGCTGAGCGCCTAGCGGGCGATGACCACCTCGATGAGCGCTGCCGCGCCTGTCACCCAACGAGGCCATGCCTGGTCTGATGTCAGGACGGCGAAGGTCGACGTCTTCATGGTGACCGGAACGCCCGACAGCTCGGTGGCCAGGTCTTCCATGCCCTCGTTGTGGCCGACCAAGGCCACTACATCAGCGGTGGCGGGCAGCCCCCGCACCTGAGACAGCAACGTCGCCGCCGAGGCGAGATAGAGATCTGGTCGGTCCTCGTGGGTTACGCCCGGCCACACCTCACCTAGCGGCGCCCAGGTCTGCTGGGCACGCTGAGCGGTCGACACCAGGGCAAGGTCAGGCTGGCTGAAGCGCTCGCTGAGTCGCTGCGCCATCACCTGTGACTCGCGCTCGCCCCGCTCGTTGAGTGGGCGTTCATGGTCCGACACACCCTCTGGGTAGGCCGACTTGGCATGGCGCACGAGCACCAAGGTGGGCACCTGTCATCCACCGATCGCGTGGACACCGCCGTCGACGTGAACGATCTCACCGGTCGTCGCCGGGAACCAGTCTGAGAGCAGGGCGACTGCGCCCTTGGCCGCAGGGACCGGGTCGTTGACATCCCATCCGATCGGAGCACGTGACGTCCACATCTCGTCGAACTGCTCGAACCCGGGAATGCTCTTGGCTGCCATGGTTCGGATCGGTCCGGCAGCGACGAGGTTGACACGGATGCCCTCGCCGCCGAGATCGCGGGCGAGGTAGCGCGAGGTGGACTCAAAGGCCGCCTTGGCGACACCCATCCAGTCGTACGTCGGCCAGGCGACCGTCGCGTCGAAGGTCAGGCCCACGACCGAGGACCCTGGGGAGAGCAGCGGTCGGCAGGCAACCGTGAGCGACTTCAGCGAGAAGGCCGAGATCTGCAGCGCGATCGCGACGTCGCTCCACTCGGTGGAGAGAAACCGTCCTCCGAGGGCACTCTCAGGGGCGAAACCGATGGAGTGCAGGACCCCATCAAGGCCGTCGACGTGCTCGCCGACCCGTGTCGACAGTGCGGCCAGATCATCGTCAGAGGTGACGTCGAGCTCGACAACGGGTGCGGCCTCCGGGAGCCGCTTGGCAATCCGCTCGACGAGGCGCAGGGTGCGGGCCTGTGAGCTGAGGACCACCGTGGCGCCTTCTTCCTGAGCCAATCTGGCCACATGGAAGGCAATGGATGCCTCGGTGAGCACCCCGGTGATGAGGATGCGTTTGTCAGCCAGCAACGGCATGCCTTCTCCTGCTTTCGTGAGGGTGGGGTCTGGGGAGATCGTAGGGGGTCGCTCCGGTCAGTGGCCCATTCCGAGGCCACCGTCGACCGGAATCACCGCTCCGGTGATGTAGGCGGCACCTTCACTGGCGAGGAAGGTCACGACATCGGCGACCTCCTGAGGCGTGGCGTAGCGGCCGAGCGGAATCTGCTGACGGATCTGTTCCTGGCGGTCTTCCGGAAGCTCAGCGGTCATGTCGGTCTCGACGAAGCCGGGGGCAACAACGTTGGACGTGATGCCACGAGAGCCAAGCTCACGAGCGGTGGACCTCGCAAATCCGATAAGTCCGGCCTTGGCCGCGGCATAGTTGGTCTGCCCGGCGGACCCGAGCATCGCCACGACGGACGAGATGAAGATCAAACGTCCTCGCTTGAGACGCAGCATGCCTTTGCTCGCTCGTTTGGCCACGCGGAACGAACCGACCAGGTTGGTCTGCACCACGGCGTCGAAGTCATCGTCAGACATCCGCAGCAGCAGCGTGTCCCGGGTGATACCCGCATTGGCCACCAGGACCTCGACCGGCCCCTGGTGCTGCTCGACGGCCGCGAAGGCCGCGTCGAGCGACTCGGGGTCGGTCACGTCTGCCTGCACGGCAAAGACGCCGGACGGCGGCTCGCCTGAGCGGTAGGTAATGGCGACGTCGTCGCCAAGTGCCACGAACGCCTGGGCCACCTGCCAGCCGATCCCTCTGTTCCCCCCGGTCACCAGCACCGAACGCGCCACGGCTGCTCCTCTTGTTGCTTCCGATCCTGCTGAGGTCGGACGAAACGCTATCGGCCTACCCAGAAATCGGGCGAAGCCAGGTAGGTTCGAGGTCGGTCTCCTACACAGGGATAGCCATGCAGTGGCGTCCTTGAACCTCAGTTCAACGACCAGGAGACATCCGTAAGCAGGAGGACACAGGAGGCCCCGTGCCGGGAAACCGACAGCGAGACATCGACAGCGAGTTTCTCGCCCTACCCCTTCAGTCGCTGGCCGACGCCGCGCTGCAGACAGCGCGGGAAGGCGGCGCGACCTACGCCGCCTTCCGTATGGAACGCATCCTGGGCACGTCGCTGCGACTTCGCGATGCTGAGGTCGAGGGAGTGAACGACACCGAGGACGTGGGCTACTCGGTGCGGGTCGTCCTCAACGGCACCTGGGGATTCGCCGCAGACATTGAGCGCACCCCTGAGGCGGCCGCCCGTACCGCTAAGCGGGCTCTCGACCTGGCGAAGGTCAGTGCACCGGTCAACACCGAGCCTGTCGACCTCACACCCGAACCTACCCACCAAGGGACGTGGTGCTCGTCGTACGAGATCGACCCATGGTCGGTTTCGCACGAAGAGAAGCTGGCACTGCTGCAGGCGTGGAGCAGAGACTTGTTGGACGCGCCTGGCATCAACCATGTCGACACGTCGCTGTTGGCGGTCAAGGAGAACAAGTTCTATGCCGACCTGGCCGGCACCGTCACCACTCAGCAACGCGTGCGCCTGCACCCCGAGTTCGACGCCGTTGCCATCGATCCCGACTCCGGCGCCTTCGAAACCATGGGCACGGTTGCCCCGCCGGTGGGGCAAGGATGGGAGTTCCTCACCGGGCCAGGGTACGACTGGGCCGGTGAACTTGCTCAGCTGCCGGGATGGCTCGTCGAGAAGCTCACGGCACCCAGCGTGGAACCTGGCCGCTACGACCTGGTGATCGATCCCAGCAATCTCTGGCTGACGATCCATGAGTCCATCGGCCACGCGACTGAGCTCGACCGAGCCCTCGGGTACGAGGCGAACTACGCCGGCATGTCCTTCGCCACTCCCGACAAGCTCGGCTCTCTTCAGTACGGGTCGCCGATCATGCACATCACCGGCGACCGCACGGTCGAGCACGGCCTGTCGAGCGTCGCCTGGGACGACGAAGGTGTCGAAGGCCAGTCCTTCGACATCGTCAAGGACGGCGTCCTGGTGGGATACCAGCTCGACCGACGCATCGCGTCACGGGTTGGCTATGAGCGGTCCAACGGCTGCGCCTTCGCCGACTCCCCCGGTCACGTCCCGATTCAGCGAATGGCAAATGTCAGCCTGCAACCGGTTGTCGACGGACCAAGTACTGAACAGATGATCGGAGATGTCGACGATGGCATCTTCATCGTCGGCGACAAGAGCTGGTCGATCGACATGCAGCGCTACAACTTCCAGTTCACCGGTCAGCGGTTCTTCCGGATTCGCGACGGCAAGCTTGCCGGCCAGGTGAAGGACGTTGCCTACCAGGCCACAACCACCGACTTCTGGGGCTCAATGGCTGTCGTCGGAGGTCCCGACACCTACGTCTTGGGCGGCGCCTTCAACTGTGGAAAGGCTCAACCCGGTCAGGTGGCTCCCGTCAGTCACGGCGCGCCTTCGGCCACGTTCACCTCAGTCAATGTCCTCAACACTGCATCAGAGGGTGCCCGATGAACCCACATGAGATTGTCGAGGCAGCGCTCTCGCAACGCACCGTCGATGCGATGACCGTTATCTGTGCCGAACACTCACAAACCAACCTTCGTTGGGCCGCCAACACGCTCACGACCAACGGGGTGATGCGCAGCCGCGACGTCACCGTGGTGGCCATTCACGGAAGCGGATCCGGTCGCGCAACCGGAGTCATGAGCGCCAGCGTGGCCGACTCCTCCGATGTCGCCGCCATCGTCGCGCGTGCTGAGGCTTCGGCTCGCTCGGCCGAACCTTCGCCCGACGCCCACGACTTGGTCGAAGGTGGCGCGAGCGATGCCTTTGCTGAGGCGCCCGCCCAGACCTCACCTGACGTCTTCTCGCGCTTCGCTCCCGAGCTGGGCGACTGGTTCGGACGCGCGCGCGGCAACTCGATCGAGCTGTTTGGTTTCGCTGAGCACGACATCACGACGACCTATGTCGGCAACAGCCAAGGTCTACGGCTCCGTCACGCGCAGCCCACGGGTCGGGTCGAGATCACGGGCAAGTCCCACGCGCGGAGCCGCTCGACCTGGGCGGGGCGATCGACGCGAGACTTCCAAGACATCGACGTCCCCGGCCTCGACGAACAGGTGCGCACGAGACTGGGCTGGGCGGAGCGAACGCTGCCCCTCGACCCCGGTCGATACGACGTGCTGCTGCCCCCCACTGCGGTGGCTGACCTCATGGTCTATCTCTACTGGTCGTCTGCTGCGCGCGACGCCGCCGACGGTCGCACGGTCTTCTCGAAGCCAGGTGGCGGCACGCGTGTTGGCGACCGCCTGACCCAGAGTCCTGTGACGTTGTTGAGCGACCCTTCATACCCCGGCATGGAGTGTGCTCCGTTCGTGGTGGCCCACGCATCGGGTTCGACCGAGTCAGTCTTCGACAACGGTCTTCCGCTCGGCCGAACCGCCTGGATCGATGGCGGCCAGCTGTCGGCTCTCGGCCAAACGAGCCACAGCGCGGGCTTGACCGGTTTGGCGTTGACGCCGATGATCGACAACCTTGCCCTCGAGGTAGCCGGGTCAACGTCGACAACCGACCAGTTGATCGGCAGCACCGAACGCGGACTTCTGCTGACGACTCTCTGGTACATCCGCGAGGTCGACCCGCAGACGCTCTTGCTCACCGGCCTTACCCGTGATGGCGTCTACCTCGTCGAAGGTGGCGAGGTTGTCGGAGCCGTCAACAACTTCCGGTTCAACGAGAGCCCGGTCGACCTGCTCTCGCGGGTGATCGAGGCAACCCCCACCGAGGTGTCGCTGCCCCGCGAATGGAGTGACTTCTTCACCAGGGCGGCGATGCCGACCCTCAGAGTGGCCGACTTCAACATGTCCACGGTGAGCCAGGCCTCGTAAGGCCTGGCGAGTTCTCAGGAGTCTTCGAGCCGGAAACCGATCTTGACTCCCACTTGCCAGTGACGGACATCGCCACCGTCGATCTGCCCACGGATCTCGGTGACCTCGAACCAGTCGAGGTGGCGCAGCGTCTCGGAGGCGCGAGCGACGCCATTGCGCACGGCGTCCTCCATGCTCTCAGTGGACGTACCAACGATTTCTGTCAGCCGATAGGTGCGGTTGGCCACGGTGTGCTCCTCTTGTTCAGCGCGCAGGCTTGTCGAGTAGTCCGATCCTGCCAGGCCTTGAGGAAGCGCAGGTCATCGCCTCAGGATGCGCGTCGGTCGAGACCGCTTGGAAGCTCTCGGTCGAGGGCACCACGCAACGACTCAGGGGCATCTTCGATCGGCTCCCGACCGCCGTTGGCGAACACGACCGCGATGTAGGGAATCAGCAGCGCGCCAGCAACGAATACCCATCGGAGGACGCCGGTCGTGACAACCGCGAGCAGAAAACACACAATGCGAATAGTCATCGAGATCACATAGCCACGCACCCGCACGGCCTGGTCGTCGGCGATGCCCTTACGTGCGGTGGTGATGCGGTACGTCGGCGCGCCCTTGGGCTGCCGGCCTATCAACCTCTGCATGTCGTCCTCCTAGCGCCACGGTACGCCGCCTGACCAAGGGCGGCCATTCGACCGATCAGCCGGCGAGGGCTATCCCCCGATGGCCGACATCGGGCGTGGGGGTGGCAGGAAGGTCGGGTCGTCGATGCCGTGACCAGCCCGCTTCGCCGCCAGGCACTCCTGCATCAGCGACACGATCTCGTTGTCGGTCGCTCCGCTTCGGAGTGGCCCTCGCAGATCGGTCTCGGTCTGGGCGAACAAGCAGTTGCGCAGCTGTCCGTCGCTGGTCAGCCGGACGCGATCGCAGGAGGAGCAGAACGGCCGGGTGACCGAGCCAATGACACCCACGCTGCCCCGAACCGCGCCGTCAGCTCCGTGGACGTTCCAGGTCTCTGCCGGTTCACTGCCGCGCGGCGTACCCGACGGCGTCAGCACGTAGGCGGCCTCGAGCTGCGCCAGGATCTCTGCGGCCTCGACCATGTCCGCGCGGGACCACGCGCGCTGGGCGTCCAGCGGCATCTGCTCGATGAAGCGCAAAGCGAGGCCGTGATCCAGTGCCCACTCGACCAAGGACAGCACCTCGTCGTCGTTGATCGCCCGCATGAGCACCGTGTTGATCTTGACCGGTGCCAGACCGGCATCGCGTGCCGCCACGATGCCCGCCAGAACGTCGTCCAGGCGATCCCTGCGGGTCAGCGTGCGAAACCTGTCGGCGTCCAGCGTGTCGAGAGAGACATTGATGCGGACCAGACCGGCGTCCTTGAGCGTCTGGGCCCGCGTCGTCAGGCCGATTCCGTTGGTCGTCAGCGACAGGGAAGGAGGGTCGGGAAGGGAGGCGACCCCGGCGACGATCTCTTCAAGGTCTGGGCGCACCAGCGGTTCACCCCCTGTGAAGCGGACCTCTTGAACCCCTTGGTCAACGGCGAGACGAACGATGCGGACCAGCTCGGCGGCAGACAGCAGCTCATCGCCGGGTATCCAGTCGAGTCCCTCTGGGGGCATGCAGTACGTGCACCGGAGGTTGCACCGATCTGTGACGGAGACCCTGAGGTCCGTGGCCACCCTGCCGAAGGAATCTGCAAGCATCCCCACAGGCTACCGTCGTATCGTGCTCGCGCTCCTTCGGCAACCTCGATGGCTTGGTCTGGCCGCCCTCACGCTGGCCATGTGCGTCCTCTTCTGGTGGCTCGGCACCTGGCAGTGGGGGCGCCATCTGGAACGGGCTGATCGAAATGCAGCGATCGAGCGAGCCCAAAGCGCGGAGCCGGTTGATCTGGCGAGCGTTGTTGCCGACCCAGCGGACTCCCCCGACCTGGCTGTCTACCGACCTGTCACGGCTTCGGGTACCTATCTGGCTGACGACCAGGTGCTGCAGCGCAACCCTCGAGGGCGCTCGGGATACGCGGCCGTGACCCCCTTGGCCCTTGATGGCGGCGGCACGCTCGTGGTGGATCGTGGCTGGGTGGCTGCCTCGCCCACCGACGTCAACGCACCAGCGACAGACGTCGCCCCACCGGACGGGCCTGTGAGCGTCACTGTGCGGCTCAGGGCGCCACAGGCGTCGTCCGATCGACAAGCTCCGGCCGGGCAGATCTATGACATTGACCCCCGAGCGATGAGTGAGACCCTCCCGCAGCCGGTCTATGCGCTCTACGGAGAGCTGATCGACCAGACGCCATCCCCCGACAGCGCCCTTGAGCTACCGGAGGCAAGCGAGACAGGGCTAGGGGTCCATCTCTTCTATGCGATTCAGTGGTGGCTCTTCATCGTGATTGCCCTTGTCGGATTCGGCGCGTTGATGAGAAGAGAGAGCAGGGCGGGCGATCACGTGGGCGCCGGCGACACGCAGGACACAGAGGTTCAGTAGCGCCCACGTACGGGACTGCCTGAACTAGTCTCGGCCAGGACACACTAGGCACCGGAGGCGCCCACGATGGATCTCGGACTCATGGACCGGGTGTTCGTGGTCACAGGCGGCAGCAGAGGCCTGGGACGCGCCACCGCTGAAGTCCTGGTGACCGAAGGGGCCAAGGTCGTCCTGGCAGCACGCGACCCCCAGCAGCTCAACGAAGCAGTCTCCTCGCTGGGACCTGATCGCTCGTTCGGCGTTCCCACCGACCTCGCCGAGGCAGGCGCGGAACAGCGTTTGATGGCCGCGGCCATCGCGCGCTACGGCCGCATCGACGGCGCACTCCTGTCGTGCGGAGGGCCTCCCTCTGGATCTGTGCTGGAAGCCGATGACGAAGCCTGGCGAAGTGCTTTCGAGTCGGTACTTCTTGGCCCACTCAGAACTGCGCGGGCCTTGGCGGCCACGATGGATGAAGGTGGTGCCATGGCGTTCGTCCTGAGCAGCTCTGCCCGAGAGCCGATCCCTGGCCTTGCCATCTCCAACGGTCTCAGGCCCGGCATGGCCGGTGTGGTCAAGGACCTGGCTGATGAGCTGGCTCCACGTGCCATCCGGGTGAACGGTCTCCTGCCAGGTCGAATCAACACCGACCGCACGCGAGAGCTGGACAGCAAGTCGGGCCGAGGCGACTCAGCCCGACGTCGGCAGGAGAGCACGATTCCCCTGGGACGTTACGGCGATCCGATCGAGTTCGGCACGGTGGCTGCCTTCGTTCTGTCGGCGGCGGCCTCGTACCTGACCGGGGCGCTCATCCCGGTCGATGGCGGCGCTCGTCGATCTCTCTAGTGCCATGCTCGCCGGCTGTCAGAGCTGTGGCGCAAGTTGTGTGCGATAGAGGTCGGCATACAGGCCGCCGAGTGCCAGTAGCGAGTCATGATCGCCGCGCTCAACGATCCGGCCGTCGTCGACGACCAGTATCTGGTCCGCAGCCCGCACCGTTGACAGTCGATGTGCGATGACCAACGACGTACGCCCCTCCAGGGCGGTATCGAGCGCTTCTTGCACGTACCGTTCGGACTCGCTGTCGAGATGCGCAGTCGCCTCATCCAAGATCACGACAGCTGGGGACTTCAGCAACAGCCGAGCGATGGCCAGGCGCTGCTTCTCGCCACCGGAGAGCCGGTGGCCTCGATCACCGACCACCGTGGCCAGTCCATCGGGGAACGACCGGACGAGATCTTCAATCCGGGCCGACCGCAGCGCATCCCAGATCTCGGACTCGGTGGCCTCTGGCGCGGCGTAGCGGAGGTTCGCCTCGATCGTGTCGTGAAAGAGATGCGCGTCCTGGGTGACGACGCCCACCGATCGTTGCAGCGAACTCAGCGACACGTCGCGAACGTCGAGGCCACCCACCATCACCTGGCCGTCAGAGACGTCATACAGCCTGCTCACCAGCGAGGTGAGGGTCGTCTTTCCCGCGCCAGATGGGCCAACAAGCGCGACCAACTGCCCAGGTGCTACCTCAAAGCTGATGTCGTGCAACACCTCACCGGAAGGAGCGCTGTCGCTGCGAGCCACGGCCTCAAGTGAAGCCAGCGAGACGTCTTCAGCGCGGGGGTAAGAGAAGGAGACCTGGTCGAAGCGCACAGAAGCTGGACCGACCGGAAGCGCTACCGCGTCATCCTTGTCGGCGATCATTGGCTTGAGGTCAAGCACCTCGAAAACCCTCTCGAAACTCACCAAGGCAGTCATGATGTCGACCCGGACGTTCGACAACGCGGTGAGCGGACCATAGAGCCGACCCAGCAGCGCTGCCAGGGCAACGAGCGTTCCAACGGTGAGCGCCTTGTCAATGGTAAGGACGCCACCAACACCGTAGACAAGCGCCGTGGCCAACGACGCGATCAGAGTCAGCGCGGTGAAAAAGGCTCGGTTGGCCATCGCGATCTGAATGCCGATGTCGGCCACCCTGCGAGCACGACCACTGAACTCAACTGCCTCGTCGTCCGGCCGACCAAAGAGCTTGACCAGGAGGGCCCCAGACACGTTGAACCGCTCGGTCATGGTCGAGCTCATCTCAGCGTTGAGCTGCATGGCCTCGCGGGACATTTCGGCAAGGCGGCGACCGACGTAGCGGGCCGGGACCAGGAAGACCGGAACGAGAACCAGAGCGGCCAAGGTGATCTGCCACGACAGGGCCAGCATGGCGATCGTGACGACCACCAGGCTGATCGCGTTGGAGACCACGCTCGAGAGCGTCGTCGTGAACGCTTGCTGGGCTCCGATGACATCACTGTTCAGCCGGGAGATCAATGCGCCCGTCTGGGTGCGGACGAAGAACGCCAAGGGCATGCGCTGTACGTGGTCGAAGACCTGGCTGCGCAGGTCGTAGATCAAACCCTCACCGATCCGGGCTGAGTACCAGCGCAGAATCAGTGACAGCAGGGCATCGAATACGGCGAGTCCTGCGACGATGAGAGACAGCGTGACGACAACTTGCTTGTTGTCTTGGTTCACTCCATCGTCGATGAGCCGACCGAGCAACAGCGGGCTCGCCACGACCAAGAAGGCATCGACAACTGTCAAGACCAGGAAGAATCCAATCGGCCGACGGTAGGGAGCGGCGTATCCGGCAATCCGGCGCACCGTTCCCGGCGTCAGTTTCTGGTTAGCGACGCTGCCGTCCCGCGCGAAAGAGCGCAACGTCGACCAGCTGTGCATGCTCACGGGTCCTCCGGCAAGTGTTCATAGGGCATGGCGGTCTGGCCACACCCTATGAACCCTAAGGACCATGCCCCCCCGAACTGTTCCCCGCTACGCCAGCCGCGAAAACGGTGGCCCTACTGCTTGGCCGTGGGTCTACTGCTGGACCGGGTGGCGCCCCCACGACCCCTCAGCGTCGCCCCGGACTCCATGAGTACCCGGTGGACAAAGCCATACGAGCGTCCAGTGTCAGCGGCGATGCTTCGGATACTGCTGCCTTGCTCGTACTGCCGACGCAGTTCGTGAGAGAGGGTGCCCCGCTCATCACCGGTGATGCGTCGACCTTTGGTCAGTGGTGCCACGTCAGCCTCCTTGCCGCGAGAGTTCATCCCCTCGATCATCGGTGGGATGCGCGAGTTCGGCCACTCGAAACGACGAAGGTGCTCAGGCCAACGAGATGAGATCGGCGTAGTCGGCCGACCACAAGTCCTCCACACCATCTGGAAGGAGAATCAGCCGCTCTGGGGAAAGGGCCTCGACCGCCCCCTCGTCGTGGGTCACCAGCACGATGGCACCCGGGTAGCGCCGAAGAGCAGCCAAGATCTCCTCCCGGCTAGCGGGATCGAGGTTGTTGGTGGGCTCGTCCAGCAGCAGCACGTTGGCGCTCGACACCACCAGACAGGCCAGTGCCAACCGGGTCTTCTCTCCACCCGAGAGCGTTCCGGCAGGCTGGTAGGCGGTGTCGCCGGTGAACAGGAATCCCCCGAGCAGACTGCGGCCATCTGACTCGCTGAGACTCGGCGAGGCCGAGAGCAAGTTCTCCAGCACGCTGCGCTCGGGATCCAGTGTCTCGTGCTCTTGCGCGTAGTACCCAAGCAGCAGACCGTGGCCAGGCTCTACGGCGCCGGTGTCGGGCTCCTCGACCCCAGCCAGCATGCGGAGCAAGGTGGTCTTACCGGCCCCGTTGAGTCCCAGCACCACCACCCTGGACCCTCGGTCGACGGCCAGGTCGACGTCGGTGAACACCTCGAGCGATCCGTAGGACTTCGACAGCGACTGCGCAGTCAGCGGAGTGCGTCCACACTGGGCCGGCTCGGGGAATCTAATTTTGGCAACACGATCGCTCTTGCGTTGTCCTTCGAGGGCATCAGTCAGACGATCAGCACGCCGCAGCATTCCCTGTGCCGCCTTTGCCTTGGTGGCCTTGGCGCGCATGCGCTCGGCCTGGTCGCGAAGGGCGGACGCCTGCTTCTCAGCGTTCGTGCGTTCGCGACGACGGCGGCGCTCGTCGGTCTCACGCTGTTGGAGGTAGGCCCTCCAACCCACGTTGTATATGTCCATCACCGCTCGATTCGCGTCCAGGTGAAAGACCCGGTTGACGCTCTGGTCGAGCAGCTCGACATCGTGCGAGATCACCACGGCGCCGCCGGAGAACGCCCTCAAGAAGTCGCGCAGCCAGGTGATGGAGTCGGCGTCCAGGTGGTTGGTCGGTTCGTCGAGCAGCAACGTCTCAGCGTCGCTGAACAAGATCCTGGCCAGCTCAACTCGCCGGCGCTGCCCACCGGAGAGGGTGCCAATGGGCTGATGCAGGACTCGATCGGACAGTCCCAGACTGGCCGCGATACGCGCGGCTTCGGACTCGGCGGCGTATCCACCGGCCGCGGTGAACTCAGCATCCAACCGTGAGTAGCGGCGCATCGCCCGGTCGCGGCTGTCATCATCGGCGCTCGCCATGCCACGTTCGGCGTCGCGCAGCTGGTCGGTGATCACGTCGAGGGAGCGAACGCTCAGGATGCGGGCCGACGCGCGCTGCTCGAGGTCGCCGGTGCGCGGGTCCTGAGGAAGGTAGCCGATGCTGCCTGCCCGTTGAACGACGCCAGCAGCCGGTTCACTTTCACCAGCCAGCACTCGTGTGAGAGTCGTCTTGCCGGCGCCGTTACGCCCGACGAGACCGACCTTTTCACCTGACGCGATGCGAAAACTGGCGTGCTCGAGCAACAGCCGCGATCCAGCTCGCAGCTCGATGTCCGCAGCACTGATCATCAGAGAAGTATGGCTACGTGGGTATCGGACCGACGATTGGGTGTCGCTGCCCCAACTCCTGTTAGACGTTGAATCCGAGTGCCCGCAGCTGCTCGCGCCCGTCGTCGGTGATCTTGTCTGGTCCCCAGGGTGGCATCCACACCCAGTTGATGCGGACTCCGTCGACAAACGGACTGAGCGCCAGCTGAGTCTGGTCCTCAATCACATCGGTCAAGGGGCATGCAGCCGAGGTGAGTGTCATGTCGACCACTGCCGTATTGCCGTCGTCGACAGTGATGCCGTAGACGAGGCCGAGGTCGACCACGTTGATGCCGAGCTCAGGGTCGACGACATCGCGCATCGCCTCGGTGAGATCGTCGCCGTTGGGTGTCAAAACTGCTTCACTCATGCCCTGCTCCATTGGTGGGGACGTCGCCCGTCAGCTGACGCACGTCATCGGGGACCTTCAGGGACCCGCCAGCCTGCGCCAGCGCGTCCTTCCATGCCATCCAGCCGAGCAGCGCGCACTTCACGCGAGCCGGGTATCGGGCCACCCCGGCGAAGGCGACCGCGTCTTCCAGTACTTCCTCGTCCGGCTCCACGGCTCCGCGAGACTGCACCATCTTCAGGAAGGCATCGGCCACGCCGAGGTCGTGATCGACGCTTTGCCCTATCAGTAGCTCGGTCATCACCGAGACCGACGCCTGGCTGATGGAGCATCCCTGGGCTTCGTACGAGATGTCATCGACGACTGACCCGTCGTCGCTCAGAGCAACACGCAGCGTGATTTCGTCGCCGCAGGTGGGATTGACGTGATGGACCTCAGCCCCAAAAGGTGAGCGAAGACCCTTGTTCTGCGGCGAGCGGTAGTGGTCAAGAATGATCTCTTGGTACATCTGTTCAAGGTTCACGGCTTCACCCCGAAGAACCTCTGGGCGCCGACAATGCCGTCAACAAGTGCGTCGAGGTCGTCAGTGTCGTTGTAGACGTAGAAGCTTGCTCGCGTCGTCGCGGGAACACCGTACCGACGACACACCGGCCAGGCGCAGTGATGCCCGACACGCACAGCAATCCCTCGATCATCGAGCACCTGGCCGACGTCATGCGGGTGGATGTCTTCGACGACAAAGCTCACCGCGCCTCCGCGATCGACGGCTGTCGTCGGGCCGATCACCCGCACTCCGTTCACCTCGGCAAGACGCCCCAGGAGGTGCGCGGTCAACCGCTGCTCGTGAGCCTCGACCCGGTCCATGCCGATGTCGCTCAGATAGTCGACAGCGGCGTGGAGGCCCACGGCCTGCGAGATGGGCGGGGTGCCAGCCTCGAAGCGCTGGGGCGGTGGAGCGTACGTCGTTCGTTCCATGAACACCTGCTCGATCATCGAGCCGCCGGTCAGAAATGGCGGCAGTGTCTCCAGCAGGACGCGGCGGCCCCAGAGAACTCCGATTCCAGACGGCCCGAGCATCTTGTGGCCCGAGAAGGCCACGAAGTCGACGTCGACGTCTTGCACGGAGAACGGCATGTGCGGCACGGACTGGCAGGCGTCGAGCACCACCAGGGATCCCACGGCCCTGGCGCGTGCCGCGATCGTCGCCACCGGGTTGATCGTTCCCAGGATGTTGCTTTGGTGAACGAGCGCGACGACCTTGGTGCGGTCGTTCACGACGTTGTCGAGGTTGTCGAGGTCGAGGCGGCCTTCGTCGGTCAGAGGCAGCCACGCCAGCTCGGCCCCGGTCCGGTGAGCCAGCTCTTGCCACGGAACCAGATTGGCGTGGTGCTCCATCTCAGTGACAACGATGCGGTCCCCTGGTCCCACCCGGAACCGCTCGGCCTCTGCACCGGCTGTCGCCGCATTTCCCATTGCGTACGCGACCAGATTTATCGCCTCTGTTGCGTTCTTCGTGAAAACGACCTCATCAAAGTCTGCTCCGATGAAGTCTGCGACGGCTCCGCGGGCCGCCTCGTAGGCGTCGGTAGCCTCTTCGCCCAGTGCATAGGCTCCGCGGTGCACGGGGGCGTTGCTCCGCACGAGGAACTCGCGCTCAGCATCGAGCACTGCCTCGGGTTTCTGTGACGTCGCACCACTGTCAAGGAAGATCAGCGGATTTCCGCCTCGCACGGTTCTGGCGAGTATGGGGAAGTCTGGACGTACCGTCTGGACGTCCAGTGGCGCGGCATCGACATGCACAGACATAGCAGTCAGTTCGCTCCGGCAGAAGCGAGGTCACGACCTGTGTAGCGCTCGTAGCCCTCGGCCTCCAGCGCATCTGCCAGCTCAGGGCCGCCACGCTCGACAATGCGGCCCTCCGCGAAGACGTGCACCTGGTCAGGCTGTACGTAGCGCAGGATCCGGGTGTAGTGCGTGATGAGCATGACGCCGGTCTTGCCGGAGGCGCGCACCCGGTTGATCCCGTCAGAGACGACCTTTAGGGCGTCGACATCGAGACCGGAGTCGATCTCGTCAAGGACAGCGATCGAGGGCTTGAGCAGTTCGAGCTGAAGCAGCTCGGAGCGCTTCTTCTCGCCGCCCGAGAAGCCTTCGTTGACATTGCGCTCAGCAAACGCAGGGTCCATCGCAAGACCATCCATGGTCTCTCGGACTTCCTTGACCCAGTGCCGAACCTTGGGCGCCTCTCCCCGTACCGCGGTTGCGGCGGTCCGCAGAAAGTTGGTGACTGATACGCCAGGGACCTCAACCGGATACTGCATGGCCAAGAAGAGGCCCGCGCGTGCGCGTGCGTCGATGCTCATGTCGAGGACGTCTTCGCCGTCGAGGGTGATGGTCCCGGCTGTCACGTCGTAGCGGGGGTGTCCAGCGATGGCGTAGGCAAGCGTCGACTTGCCGGACCCGTTCGGACCCATCAGCGCGTGCGTCTCACCGCTCTTGATGGTCAGGTCGACACCACGCAGGATGGGCCGGGCGCCGTCGTCGGTCTCGACTGAGACGTGGAGATCCTTGATCGTGAGGGACGTCATGACAAATCACTGCTCCTGGTGGCGACGAAGACGCGTCCGTCTTCAACTTTTACGGGGTACACGGGGACCGGGTCGGTCGCGGGCAAGGACAGTGGCTTGCCCGATCTGAGATCGAACTGAGAGCCGTGGAGCCAGCACTCAAGTGCGCACCCCTCGACCTCGCCCTCGGACAGGGAAACCTGTCCGTGCGAACAGATGTCATTGATCGCGAAGACCTCACCCTCAGCCAGGACAACGGCAACAGCTACTTCGTGGACTACCGCCCGATGCGGTTCGCCGTCCTTGAGGTCGTCGAGGGAGAAGACCTCGACGTAGTCCTGGGTGGTCACGATGCTGTTGCCCTTTCCAGCTCAGTCTCTAGTGCGGCGGTCAGACGCTGGGTGACGAATGGCACGCCTATTCGGTCACGTAGCTCGGCGAAGAATCCCGTGACGACAAGTCGCCGGGCTTCGAGCTCGGGGATGCCTCGAGCCATGAGATAGAAGAGCTGATCGTCGTCGAGGCGGCCAGTCACACTGGCATGGCCGGCGCTGGCGACGTCGCCGGTCTCGATCTCGAGGTTGGGGACAGAATCGGCCCGCGGACCATCGGACAACAACAGATTGCGATTGATCTCGTACGTCTCGGTACCGACGGCTCCGGCCCGGATGAGCACATCACCGATCCACACCGAGTGCGCGCCTTCACCGATCAAGGCGCCCTTGTAGTTCACGTTGCTTCGACAGTGCGGCTGGCTGTGATCGACGAAGATCCTGTGCTCGTGGTGCTGGTCAGGATCGGTGAAAAACAGCCCGAGCAGCTCGATGTCACCGCCAGGCCCCGCGAAGGTGACCTCGGGGGTGATGCGGACCACCTCTCCACCCAACGACACAACAACGTGGACCACTCGCGCGTCGCGGCCGACCTCAATGTGGTGCGCCGACAGATGAACGGCGTCAAGATCCCAGTCGAGCAAGGACACCACCGTCAGATGTGCCTGGTCTGCGACCGTGATCTCGAGGTTGTCGGCGTAGGTGGCAGATCCGACGTGGTCGAGGACCACGACCGCCGAGGACAGGGATTCGACCCTCACCTGAAGATGTCCGAAGTCGGCGCCCGACTGGCCGTTGCCGTGGGCCCGGACGACGACCGGCTCGGTGAGCTGGGTGTCGTGGGGAACGGTGACGATGGTGGCGGTCTCAGCTCCCGCGAAGGCAAGTGCCGACACGCGCTCGGCGGGCACCCCAACGGTGCCTAACCGAGGATCGCCATGGGAGACCCGCTCCACCTTCACGTCACTGGGCGCCTTGACGTCGATGCTGACGCTGCCCGAGCCAGCTGGTGCGTCGACGTCGTCAGCGAGCAGATCACGGAGCTGACCGATGGGCGTGAAGCGCCACTCCTCTTCGCGCCCGACGGGGACAGCGAAGTCAGCCGGGTCGAACGACCGTTGACGCTCGCTGCGGTCGACCGCCGGTACGTCCGACGCTGGCGCCGGACTTCTGGGACAACGAGGCCACGGTCAGCCCACCGCCCCTTCCATCTGCAGCTCGATCAAGCGGTTGAGCTCGAGGGCGTACTCCATGGGCAGCTCGCGGGCGATCGGCTCGACGAAACCTCGGACGATCATGGCCATTGCTTCGTCTTCGGTCATCCCGCGACTCATCAGGTAGAAGAGCTGGTCTTCGGAGAGCTTGGTGACGGTGGCCTCGTGGCCCATGGCCACGTCGTCCTCACGAATGTCGGCGTAGGGGTAGGTGTCGGAACGACTGATGTCGTCAACGAGGAGGGCGTCGCACTTCACGGTCGACTTCGAGCCGTGACAGCCTTCCTTGATCTGCACGAGACCGCGGTACGAGGTACGACCTCCGCCACGAGCGACCGACTTGGAGATCACGCTCGACGACGTGTTGGGCGCGGCATGGACCATCTTCGAGCCGGCGTCCTGGTGCTGGCCCTCACCGGCGAACGCGACCGAGAGCGTCTCACCCTTGGCATGCTCACCGACGAGCCAGACTGCCGGGTACTTCATCGTGACCTTGGACCCGATGTTTCCGTCGACCCACTCCATCGTGGCGCCTTCGTGCGCCACAGCCCGCTTGGTCACCAAGTTGTAGACGTTGTTCGACCAGTTCTGGATGGTCGTGTAGCGGCAGCGAGCATTCTTCTTCACGATGATCTCGACGACAGCTGAGTGCAGCGAGTCACTCGAGTAGATCGGGGCGGTACAGCCCTCGACATAGTGAACGTAGGCATCCTCGTCGACGATGATGAGTGTGCGCTCGAACTGCCCCATGTTCTCGGTGTTGATCCGGAAGTAGGCCTGCAGCGGGATCTCGACATGGACGCCCTTGGGAACGTAGATGAACGATCCCCCTGACCAGACGGAGCTGTTCAGTGCGGCAAACTTGTTGTCGCCCGACGGAATCACCGAACCGAAGTACTCGCGGAAGAGCTCTGGCTGTTCACGCAACGCGGTGTCGGTGTCGAGGAAGAGCACCCCCTGCTCTTCGAGGTCTTCGCGGATGGCGTGATACACCACCTCTGACTCGTACTGCGCGGCCACACCAGCTACCAGACGCTGCTTCTCGGCCTCCGGGATGCCCAGCCTGTCGTACGTCTTCTTGATGTCCTCGGGAAGCTCTTCCCAGGACGTTGCCTGCTTCTCGGTGGAACGGACGAAGTACTTGATGTTGTCGAAATCGATGCCCGTCAGGTCTGAACCCCAGGTCGGCATCGGCTTCTTTCCGAAGAGTCGCAGCGCCTTGAGCCGGTAGTCGAGCATCCACTCCGGCTCGCTCTTCTTGGCAGAGATGTCGCGCACGACTGCCTCCGAGAGCCCCCTCTGGGCGCCGGTGCCTGCGGCATCTTGGTCATGCCAGCCGAACTCATAGGTGCCGAGGCCGTCGAGCTCGGGGTGGGCCGTGGTGCTCATGCGGAGGTCCTCTCCGTCGTGGGTGAACCGTGGGGATCGATGCTGCTGGGGACGAGCGGAATTACTGTGGTGCAGACGCCATCACCGTTGGCAATGGTGGCGAGGCGTTGGACGTGGCGTCCGAGCAGATGCGCAAATGCCTCTGTCTCTGCCTCACACAGCTGTGGGTACTGACCGGCAACATGTGCCACGGGGCAGTGATGCTGACAGACCTGGACACCGGCAGGCGCCGGGTCGATGCTGGTGGCGAATCCGAGCTCGCCCAGTGCAGCGGCAAAGGCGCTGACCTGTTCGGAGTCGCCGGCGCGCTGCCAGTCAGCTCCCAGAATCGCCCGAAGCCGTTCCTCGAGCGCGGCGCCGCGTGCCTCGGCGAAGGCCGCCACGGCGTCGGGACCGCCGACCTGCTCGACAAAGGCGAGTGCCTCAGAAGCCAGAGTGTCGTACTCGGCCGGGAACTGGGCCCTCCCCTGCTCGGTGAGGGCGAAGGTTCGAGCGGGCCGGCCGCGGCCACGAGTGGGTGTGGGTCCGTAGGGCGGGCGTTCGGTCGCTGTGACGAGGCCGTCACTCAGGAGCGTGTCGAGATGACGACGTACCGCCGTCGCACTGATGCCGATACGTCCCGCAAGCTGGGAGGCCGTCGCCGGTCCGTCGGTGAGAAGGGAAGCCGCCACCCGGTCGCGTCCTGCACCATCTGCCCCGGCCTCAGCAACCGCTGGTGCCGAGGACGCGCCTGAGCCCGTCCGAGGCCCAGAGGAGACCGTTGCGATTTTCACAACGCCATTGTTGCGTAAAAGCCCCGAGCGCGCATCCCTGGGGGTTCTCTCTAGGCTCTGGGCGTGTCCGACAGCCCCCGCGATCTCCCACCTGCTGTGGCGATCTCCGGCCTGGTCAAGACGTACGGCGGACGGACAGTCGTCGACGCTCTGGCCCTCGTGGCTCCTCGTGGCGCCGTGACGGCCGTGCTCGGACCCAATGGCGCGGGGAAGACGACGACGCTTGAGATCTGCGAAGGACTGCGTGTCGCCGATGCCGGCACCGTTGAGGTGCTCGGTCACCCACCGCGCCACCCAGCACTGCGTTCACGGGTCGGGGTGATGCTCCAGGACGGCGGCGTCTACGGATCCGTGACGGTCAGCGAAGCGCTGACGCACGCCGCCTCGCTATACCGTGAGCCGCAGCCCGTCGACTCCCTCATCGCGTCCCTCGGGCTCGGAGAGGTGGCGACCGTCGCGTCTCGGCGACTCTCGGGGGGACAGCGACAGCGACTCGGCGTCGCCCTCGCCATCGTCGGCCGACCAGAGCTGGTCTTTCTCGACGAACCCACAGCCGGCCTCGATCCGCAGTCACGACGGGCCGTTTGGGACCTGATCGATGCACTGCGGTCCGCCGGTGTCTCCGTGGTCCTCACCACCCACTACCTGGAGGAGGCCGAGCACCTCGCCGACCATGTGGTCATCGTCGACCGTGGGTGCGCCATCGCATCCGGGCGGCCAAGTGATCTCGTCGCGAGCACCACCGGGGTGCTTCGCTTCACCGCCACGCCTAGCCTGGATGTTGGTCGGTTGCGCCAGCTGATGCCCGACGGCAGCACCGCGGTCGAGGCCGCACCGGGTACCTACGTCGTGACGACGTCACACCTCACCGAGGCGATGGGCCAGGTGTCAGCCTGGTGTACCGAGCTTGGTGTCGTCCCTACGAGTCTCAGCTCTGAGACGCGCACCCTCGAAGACGTCTTCTTGGATCTCACCGGAGAGGAGCTACGCCCGTGACGCTCGACGTCGACCCGAGACCCGCGGCGGCACCCCGGCGCGCGCGAGTTCGCGCGCATGCTCGCCTCGAGCTGACCATGTTCCTGCGCAATGGCGAACAGCTGTTGCTCACCGTAGTTCTGCCTCTCGGACTTCTTCTCGTCCTCAGCCTCACCGAGATCATCGACGTGGGCGGCGCCACCCGCGCCGACCGGCTGGCCATCGTCGTACCCAGCATGTTCGCCCTCGCTGTGCTGTCGACCTCGTTCACGGCACTCGCCATCCAGACCGGGTTCGAGCGGCGCTACGGGGTGTTGCGCAGGATCGGCACTACACCCCTGCAGCGCCCCGACGTCCTCATGGGCAAGTCACTCGCGGTGCTCGCCATCGAGACCGTGCAGGTCGTTGTGCTCGGTGGCATCGGCGCTGCCCTGGGCTGGCGTCCGGACCTGGCCGGCCTGCTGGTGGCCGTACCGCTGCTGCTGCTCGGGAGCGCGGCGTTGGCCAGCCTCGCGCTCCTGCTGGCCGGGGTTGTGCGGGCCGAGGCGACCTTGGCCCTGGCCAACCTCGCCTACCTCCTGCTCGCGAGCGCTGGCGTCGTCATTCCCATTGATCGGGCCCCTGAGCGCGTTCAGCCACTCCTCGAGGCCCTTCCGTCCGCAGCCCTGGCCGAGAGCCTGCGCATCGCCACCGCCAGTGGCGACGTGGCCTGGGCCCTGGTGGCCACCTTGATCGTCTGGCTGCGTGATCGGCGCCGGAGGCGTGAGTCGTTGGTTCCGCTGGGAGTGACATCCACAAACTTGTTCACAGGTTGTGCATCCAAACCTTGGACGCGGAGCGAAGAGGAGGCATAAGGCGGTCGCCGGTCGGGCATCGCCCAGATAAGGGAGCTACCTCCATGTCTTCACGTCGCACTCGCCGCGCGGCAGCGGTTCTTGCGCTGGCCACGCCGCTTGCCTTTCTCTCCGTCGGATCCGCCCAGGCGGCCGACGACGCACAGGTGTCGGTCTTCCACGGGATCCCCGGACTCACCGTCGACGTCTACGTCAACGGCGACCTGACACTCGACAACTTCAAGCCAGGCGACCTCGCCGGTCCGCTCGCCCTTCCTGCCGACACCTACGCCATCGAGATCACTGACAAGGACGACAAGAACACCGTCCTTCTCGGGCCGGCAGATGTCGCCGTCGAGGCCGGTGGCAACTACACCGTCGTCGCCAACCTCGACGCCAAGGGTGACCCCACGGTCACTCCCTTTGAGAACGACATCTCGTCACTGTCAGCAGGTGAGGCACGGGTGACCGTCCGCCACGTTGCAGCCGCCCCCAAGGTCGACATCGAGGCCAACGGCGATGTTCTGGCCCCAGGGCTCGTCAACGGCCAGGAAGCCGTCGCAGTTGTCCCCGCCGACACCTACGACGTAGCTATCGTCCCCGCCTCGGGCGGCCAGGCCGTCTGGAACGAGGACGTCCAGCTGGCTGAAGGCGTGAACACCATCGCCTACGCATGGGGCTCCCTCGACGATGGTTCCTTCGCTGTAGGCGTTCAGACCATTGATGGCCTGCACTCCGCACCAGGCGCCGTGCACGCCGGCGAGGTCGGCCTTGCCGCAACGGGCAGCAGCACCAGCCCCTGGCTGATCGCCGCCCTGGTGGGTTCGGTTCTCGTCGGAAGCGCTGCAGCGGTCCGGCTCGCCCAGGTTCGTCGCTAGCCGACAGCCGAAAGAGCTCAGAGCGATGCGTCCTTCCCGGGCCACTGTCACCGCGGCGACCGCACTAGCGGTCGCCGCGGTGACAGCCGTTTCGGCAACGGTGGCTCTGGCCACAGGTGGCGAACGGCAGGAGGTCCAAGAGTTCTCGATGTCCGTGCGTGCCGACGAGTCCCCCGGATCATTGAGCACTCAGAAAGGCACCCGGGATGCATCTCAGGGGTCCGTGGCAGCACGCCGAACATCGGCAGTCCCGACCGGGTCCAAACCGCCTCGTCGGGTCTCCGTGCCCGCCCTTACCGTCACGGCACCGGTGGTGCCCACCGGCGTCACCAAGGCCGGCAACGCCGAGATCCCCCGTGACGGGGACGTGGTCGGCTGGTACGAGTTCGGGGCCGCTCCCGGTGATCGGCGCGGCAGCGCTGTGTTGATCGGGCACCGCGACACGCAAGCAGAGGGACCTGGCGCGCTTTTCGATCTCGACGAGCTGCAGCCTGGAGCACGGATCGCCGTCGACCAGGGCGGTCGCGTCCTGAGGTACCAGGTGATCGCGCTGCGAAGTACGGAGAAGTCCGGCCTTCCAGACTCCCTGTTCCGTCGAACCGGGCCCCACCAGCTGGTCCTGATTACCTGCGGAGGGCCCTACATAGCCGATGAGGGTGGGTACCAGGACAACCTCTTCGCCATTGCCGTTCCGGAAGGTTCCTCAAAGTGACCGTGGTCATGGAGCGGCCCCGCCGCGCTACCGTTGGGTGTGTGAGCACCCGACCTCAGCCTTCCGACCCGGACGCGTCGACGCCCGGGTCGGCGCGCCTCGCCGACTCAGCGACCGACGCCTCGGTCGGAGTCGGCTTCGCCGACGGTGAGGAGTGGGCGCTGGAGGAGGCCTACAGGCGCTGGGGTGCACTGATCCAGACCGTCGCCCTGCGGTCCACCGGAAACCCGCACGACGCCGATGACGTGGCACAGGCCGTCTTCGTCTCGGCGTGGCGGGGCCGGCACCGGTACTCACCCGACCACGCCGCCCTGCCCGCCTGGTTGCTGGGCATCACCAAACGCAGGATCGCCGACCACTGGGAGTCGAGGTCGCGCGAACAGCGCAAAGTCGATGCAGCTGGCCATGCATCCGAAGTGGTGCCTCAGACGGAAGAAAGTGTGGAGCAGGTTGCTGACCGAGTCCTCATCGCTGATGAGCTCTCGCGTCTCGATCAGCCCCAACGCCAGATCATGGAACTCGCGTTCTTTGACGACCTGACTCATCATCAGATCGCTGACCGCTTGGCCATGCCGCTCGGAACGGTCAAGAGTCACATTCGCCGTAGCCTCATGAGGCTACGCAGCCGATTGGAGGTCGATGGTGTCGCAGTCTGAGATGCACGCGCCAGATGATCTTCTTGCCCTGCACGCCATGGGAGACCCACTCACTGCAGCCATGGGGCGCCACGTGACTCATTGCTCTCAGTGTCAAGGTGAGCTGAGCCAGTGGAGTGGTCTGGTGAACACCGGCCGCACGACCACCCGTGCGGACATTCCTGGTGAGCCGTCTCCCCAGTTGTGGGAGTCCATCTCCGACGAACTTGGGCTCGGGCAGCAGCCTGCTGCCGGTGAGTCCGATGAGCCCCTGGCCGAGGTCGTCAGCCTCGACTCACGCCGTCGTTGGTCCACGGGATGGCTGGTGGCAGCGTCGGTGGCCGGGATCGTCGGTGGCGCAGTCCTGACGACAGGTGGCGTCGCCCTGACCAACTCCAATCCCGAGCCCACACCCATTGCGGCCCCGCCCGTCGTCGCCAGCGCCTCGTTGGCACCGCTCCCCCGGCACCAGGGAGACGGAGCTGCCGAGATCGTCGAGACCGACGCCGGCACCGAGCTCATCGTCGATGTCTCCGACCTGTCCTCAGGTGAGGGCTTCTACGAGGTGTGGCTCATCGACCCAGACACGTTCCAGATGATCGGGCTGGGTGCACTGACTGATACCTCTGGACGCTTCCCGATTCCCGACGGGCTCGATCTCAGCCGCTACACCGTTGTCGACGTCTCTCTCGAACCCCTCGACGGCGACCCCGTGCACTCGACCGATTCGGTGGTCCGAGGCGAGCTGTCGACCTGACCTCGTTACCCTCAGTGGGTGGTCTCGTCCGTGAATCCGTCCGTCTCGCCTGACCCCGTCAGCACGGGCACACCCGCGTCCTCGGCGCCGTCTGCAGGCCAGCATCAGGAACTCCAGGCGCAGGGCGCCGTCGGCACGGTCGGACGGCGCCTCCTGCTCGCCAACGTCGTGGCAGAGGTGGGAATCGTCGTCACCGGTGGGCTTGTTCGCCTCACCGGCTCCGGCCTCGGCTGCCCGACCTGGCCAGAGTGCACCGATGGCAGCCTGGTTCCCGTCACCGCGCAGTCGGAGGGTTTCCACAAGTTCATCGAGTTCGGGAACCGACTGCTCACCTTCGCGGTCCTGCTGGCGGCGGTTGCCGCTCTCGTTGTCGTGCTCCGACCGTGGCTGGCGCGCCGACTGCCCGGCGTCGCCAGGCTCGGCCCCCCGGGCCTTGTCCGCCGTCCCCTGCTCTGGCTGGCCATCGCCGTCAACGTCGGCATCATCGGTCAGGCGATCCTCGGCGGCATCACCGTGTTGCTCGACCTCCATCCCGCCACCGTCGCCGCGCACTTCCTGCTCTCGATGGCCATGATCGCCGCCGCCTACGTGCTGTTCCGCCGTGGCTCCGATCCGGGCGACCGTCCGGTCACCATCGTGGTCCGCCCCGAGCTGCGCTGGCTCGCCGTTGCTCTCGTGCTCATCGGCGTGCTGGTGCTCGTCCTCGGCACGGTTGTCACGGGGTCCGGACCTCACTCGGGTGACTCGGACGTGGTAACCCGGTTCGACCTCGATGTCCGCATGATCAGCTGGCTGCACGCAGACGTAGTACTCGTCTTCCTTGGACTCGCTCTTGCCTTCGCGGTTGGCGCCCGCCTCGCTCAGTCCCCCGCGCAGGTATCGAGAGCCGGCGTCGCACTGCTCGTTGCGTGCGTGTTCCAAGGTGCAGTCGGCTACACCCAGTACTTTGCCGGTGTGCCAGTTCCACTTGTCGCCCTTCACATGCTGGGCGCCTGTCTCGTCTGGATCGCCACGCTCGAGGTCTTCCTCAGTACGCGTCGTCGAGGTCCACGGTCAGTTGATCGACCCGACGGCTCAGCCGTCGTCGCCTGAGTCGGAGTCGTACTCCGTCTGCGCTGTCGGGACACCGGAGACACACTGCACCTGCATCTTGACCTCAGCGGCTGTGCTGACGAATCGGATTTCCACTTCTCGACCCGGCCCCGCGTCGACCTCGTCGACGCGGTAGCCGACGGCGGGGCTCCACGACCGGAGCGTGACCTGACCGGAAAGACAAGCGGCCACCACACTTCCACCCTTGGAGGCAAGTGTGCGCACGACCGCCGTGGGGCGGGGGGCGCTCGTGGTACTGGTGCTGGGGCTGGGCGTCGGCGAGGGACGCACTGAGCTGGACGTCGAGGGCTTCGGCTTCGTTCCGTCGTGATTCTTCGCTGTCGTCGAGGGGCTCGGCATCGTGGGAGGAGTCGGCTCGTCGGTGGGTGCACTGGTGGCCAGCCGCTGGCTGACCTCACCGGAGGTGAGGACTGGCATCGAGGCCGGTGTCACAGCGTTGCCCACCATTTGCACAGCCACCCAACCGCTCACGATGGCAACCGAGGCAAAGAGCGCCCAGAGGGCTGCCACCGCACCTCGTGAACCTCTCATGCCTCAAGAGTGCCTCATGTCGGCGGTCCTTCGCGCCACCGGGCGGCTACGCTCCCCCTGTGGCGCAGGTTCTGGTGGTCGAGGACGATCCCGCAATCCGTACCGCCGTCCTCCGTGCACTTGAGGAGCTGGGGCACGCGGTGTCCTCTGCACCCGACGCCCTGTCCGGGCTCCGAACGGCCGTCGACACCCAACCCGACATCGTCGTGCTCGACCTTGGACTGCCTGACCTCGATGGATCCGAGATGCTCCGCATGCTGAGAGCCGTGAGCGACGTACCCGTGATCGTGGCTACTGCGCGCGATGACGACCCCACAGCTGTGCGTGCCCTCAACTCCGGTGCCGACGACTTCCTCGCCAAGCCTTTCAGCGCCGAGCAGCTGGACGCCCGCATTCGAGCGGTTCTGCGACGCACTCAGACCCCCGCCGCGCAGGACGACCTCGTGGTGGGCGGGATCGTGCTCTCATCGTCAGCACGGACTGCCACCCTGGATGGGAACTCGCTCGACCTGACCCCTCGCGAGTTCGACCTGCTGCAGTACCTGATGGAACGTCCGAACAGCGTGATCGGCAAACGTGAACTGTTGATCGAAGTCTGGCGGATGGCCCCTTCAGGTGCCGACAAAACCGTAGACGTGCATGTGTCGTGGCTGCGACGCAAGTTGGGGGAAACGGCCGCGGAACCGCGCTATCTGCACACCATCCGGGGTGTGGGTCTGAAGTTGACAGCCCCCTCCGCGGAGTAGATCGTGCGTCGGCGCCTCCTCCTGACCGTGACTGCGACGTCGATCCTCATTCTGCTGGCCTTCCTCGTGCCGCTTGCAGTCCTTGTGGGGTCGGTCGCTGAGTCTCGGGCGACATCCACCGCCGTCCTTCGCGTGCAGTCGCTGGTGCCCGTGGTGGGTGAAGCCCCCGCACGGTCGGTGGCCCTGGCCGTCGACCTGGTCAACTCTGACGACGGCCCACCCGTCACAGTCTTCCTGCCGGGCCAGGAGCAGGTCGGCGCACCGGCTCCGACCTCTGACGCCGTGGCCCTCGCCAGGACCGGCCGAACAGTTGTCGTCGACACCGAACAGGGCCGAGAGGTGGCCGTGCCGATCCTGGGCCTCAAGGACGGGACGGCCGTCATCCGGGTTCTCATCGGTGAGGAAGAACTCAGCGCGGGGGTCATGCGGGCCCGCCTGGCCCTGCTCGCCCTTGCGGCGGTCCTGCTTGTGCTGGCCATCGCGATCGGCGACACCCTTGCCCGGTCGTTCATCCGGCCGATCGAAGCGGTGGCCCAGACAGCTGGACGCCTGGCGGGCGGCGACCTGGACGCCCGAGTCACTCCGGCCGGGCCGCCTGAGACTCAGTCGGTGGCGGTCGCCCTCAACCGTCTAGCCGCGCGCATCATCGATCTCCTGCACGCTGAGCGCGAGGCCGTGGCCGACCTGAGTCACCGACTGCGAACACCTGTGACCGCACTGCGCCTCGATGTCGAGGCACTGCCCCACGGCGAAGAACGAGACCGACTCGTCAACGACGTTGGTTCGCTCACCCGATCCATCGACGCCGTGATTACCGAGGCGAGGAGACCGATCCGAGAAGGGGTTGACGCTCGGTGCGATGCGGCCTCCGTTGTGAGAGCGCGCGTCGAGTTCTGGTCGGCCTTGGCCGATGATGAAGGCCGGCGCGTGGACACCACCCTGCCGACGAAGCCCGTACTGGTGGCAAGCACCGCTACCGACCTTGCCGCGTCGGTCGATGCGCTGCTCGGGAACGTCTTCGCTCACACCCCTTCCGGCACAGCGTTCAGTGTGTCGTTGACGCAGTCACCTGAATGGGCCGTGCTGGTGGTGACCGACGAGGGTCCCGGTTGGCGGCTCGCGCATCCGGAACGGCGTGGCCACTCCAGCGTGGGATCAACCGGGCTAGGCCTCGACATCGCTGCCAGGACCGCCCAAGCCTCTGGCGGCTCGCTCGAGCGTCATGATGGCCCAGACGACGGTGCAGTCGTGGTGATGTCACTCGGCAGACCTGACAGCTGACTGTCAGTTGAACGGCAGCAGCGGATCGATGCCGACCATGACGAAGAGCAGCGTCAGGTAGGTGATGGACCAGTGGAAGAGCCGCATCGGGCGCCACTGCTCCTCGGGCAACCCACTGAGCACGCGGCGTCGCAGGCCGATCACCGAGCCGAGGAAGATCGCTCCGAGAACCAAAGCGACCACGAGATAGGCAAGGGTCAGGCCGGCAACCGGCCACAGCACCAAGGACGCTGCCACCATTGCCATCGAGTGCCCCACCATGCGCCTGACCACGACCCGCGGCTCGGCGACCACGGGCAGCATCGGCACCCCTGCGGCCGCGTAGTCGTCGCGAAAGCGCAGCGCCAGCGCCCAGAAGTGCGGCGGCGTCCACCAGAACACGACACCGAACAGAATCCAGGCCGGCCAGGCCAGACTGCCGGTGACCGCGGCCCATCCGATCAGGACTGGCATGCACCCCGCGATGCCGCCCCACACGATGTTGGAGGCAGTTCGACGCTTGAGCCCCAAGGTATAGACGATCACATAGAAGGCGATCGCAAAGAGGGTGAGCGCTGTCGCAAGCACGTTGACGGTGGCCATGACAGCCAGTGCCACCAGGCCGAGGGCGAGACCGAAGACGAGGGCCGAGCGGGGGCTTACTGCCTGCGTCGCGAGCGGACGCCGACCGGTCCTTGTCATGACCTGGTCGATGTCGCGATCGACGAAACAGTTCAGGCTGTTGGCTGATCCCGCCGCCAAGCTACCGCCAACAAACGTGGCGAGCACCAATGCAAGGGACGGCACCCCATCGGCTGCCAGGAACATCGTGGGCACAGTGGTGACGAGCAGCAGCTCGATGATGCGGGGCTTGGTGAGCGCCACATAGGCACCGAGCGTGGCCAGGATGCCTCGCCCGCGGCCGGCCGTCGGAGTCTGCACTGCGTCCGTCGCGCCAGCACCACCGGTATCGAGAGCGGAGTCAGCACCGACGACGGTCACGGACACCTCAGTTCGCTGCTCGGCCTTGGGACGAGGACATCGACCGGACGATTTCAGGGCCCGGACTCCCTCCAACTGTATCCCGATAGGCTGACGCAGCAGGCGCCGCATCCCGCGTCGTCGACCCTCTCTCCCCTCGCGAGCGGCCCCGTGAATGACGTTGTGAACGACCCCGTGACGCCCACCACGACCACCGCCCCTGCTCTGGTCTGGAGCGATCTCGACCGTCGCGCCGTCGACACCTGCCGCGTCCTGGCAATGGATGCGGTTCAGAAGGTGGGCAACGGCCATCCAGGCACAGCGATGAGCCTCGCCCCTGCCGCCTACTTGATCTTCCAGCGCCATCTGCGGCACGACCCTTCTGACCCGTCTTGGGTGGGCCGAGACCGGTTCGTCTTGTCCATGGGGCATTCGAGTCTGACGCTCTACCTGCAGCTCTACCTGTCGGGCTACGGGCTCACCCTCGACGATCTCAAGTCGCTGCGTACCTGGGGCAGCCGTACCCCCGCCCACCCGGAGTGGGGACACACCGCCGGCGTCGAGACCACGACTGGGCCGCTGGGGCAGGGGGTGGCCAACGGCGTGGGAATGGCACTCGCGCAACGGCGCGTCCGTGGGCTCCTCGACCCCGACGCAGCGCCGGCCACCAGCCCGTTCGACTGGAACGTCTGGGTGATGGCCAGCGACGGCGACATCCAAGAGGGCATCAGTGCCGAGGCCTCGTCGCTAGCCGGCACCCAACGGTTGGGAAATCTCACGGTCATCTGGGACGACAACCGCATCTCGATCGAGGACGACACCCAGATCGCGTTCACCGAAGACGTGTGCGCTCGCTACCGGGCGTACGGGTGGGGCGTGATCGAGGTCGACCTTGCACCGGACGGAGACGTCGATACCGCTGCCCTGGACGCCGCGCTCACGGAGGCTCGCGCAGACCTCAGCCGTCCCACGTTCGTGCGACTGCGGTCGCAGATCGCCTGGCCGGCCCCCCACGCCATGAACACCGGCGGCGCACACGGCAGTGCGCTCGGCGCCGACGAGGTGGCCGCGACGAAACGCATCCTCGGATTTGCCGACGCCGATGCCTTCGCCGTCGAACCAGCAGTTCTCGACCACGCCCGCACGGTTGCCGAGCGCGGTGCTGCTCTGCACCAGGAGTGGCAGAAGGGCTTCGACAGCTGGGCTGCCGCGTACCCCGGGCGGGTGGCGCTGCGCGACCGACTCGAGAAGGGGCACCTGCCCACTGACTGGCGAGCCCACCTGCCGACTTTCGAGACAGGCACCTCGCTGGCCACGCGATCGGCTTCCGGAAAAGTCCTGGCGGCACTGGCCGATGTCATCCCAGAGCTCTGGGGCGGCTCGGCCGACCTCGGCGGGTCGAACAACACCACCATGCCTGGCCAGCCCTCAGCACTCCCCCTCGATCGTCAGACCGCGACGTGGTCGGGAAATCCCTACGGGCGCACGCTGCATTTCGGCGTGCGCGAGCACGCCATGGGGGGCATCGCCAACGGAATCGCCCTCGAAGGGCACACCCGGCCGTACGTCGGCACGTTCTTGGTGTTCAGTGACTACATGAGGCCGGCCGTTCGCATGGCAGCACTGATGGGGCTGTCCCCTGTCTACGTGTGGACCCACGACTCCATCGGGGTCGGTGAGGATGGCCCCACACATCAGCCGATCGAACACCTCGCCGCGCTTCGGGCCATCCCGTCGCTGTCGGTGGTCAGGCCGGCCGACGCGAACGAGACGGTTGCTGCGTGGGCAACTGCCCTGGAGTCCGCCAACGGGCCGGTGGCGCTCATCCTCAGCCGGCAGAATCTCCCGGTTCTCGACGAAACGGCTGAGCGGGCATCCGTCGGCACTGCGCGAGGCGGTTACGTGCTGTGGGATGCATCCCCGGGCGCTGAGCCCGATGTCATCTTGATGGCCACGGGATCAGAGGTGCAGCTGGCGGTCGCAGCAGCACGGGTGCTCATCGAGCACGATGTGGCAGCACGGGTGGTCTCGATGCCGTGTCTGGAGTGGTTCGAGCAACAACCGGACGAGTACCGGGAAGCAGTCCTGCCGAGCAGGGTGCGAGCGCGCGTCGCCGTCGAGGCGGGCCTGCCCCTGTCGTGGTGGCGGCTCGTCGGAGACGTAGGCCGGGTCGTCGGAATCGATCACTACGGCGCCTCTGCCGACCAGGCGACGCTCTTCCGCGAGTTCGGTCTGACGGCCGATGCAGTTGTCGAAGCCGCTCGCGCCTCACTCACCAAGGCGTCGGAGGGGCGATGAACCCCATCACTGCGCTCGCAGACGTCGGGGTGTCTGTCTGGCTCGACGACCTCGGCCGCGATCGCCTGACCTCCGGCGAGCTCGCCAGGCTGGTCACCAACGGGGTCCGTGGTGTCACCACCAACCCCTCGATCTTTGCTGCGGCTGTTTCCCACGGAGACGCGTACGCCGACGAGCTGGCCGGTCTGGCCGGAGTTCCTCCGGCCGAGGCGCTGCACTCGCTGATGGTGGCCGATGTACGCGATGCGTGCGACATTCTGGCCACCACCTACCACGAGACTCAGTTGCGCGACGGACGTGTCTCACTCGAGGTCGACCCTCGCCTCGCCTTCGACACCGACGCCACCGTGGCCGCCGCCACCAAGATCTGGGCGGACGTCGATCGACCCAACCTGATGGTGAAGATCCCCGCGACGAAGGCCGGCCTCCCCGCCATCACCTCGGCCCTCGCCTCCGGCATCAGTGTGAACGTCACCCTGATCTTCGGAGTTGATCGCTACCGAGAGGTCCAGGATGCCTGGCTCACAGGGTTGGAAGCAGCTCACGCCCAGGGGCACGATCTTCCAGCGATCGGATCTGTGGCCTCCTTCTTCGTCAGCCGACTCGACACGGCGGTCGATACTCGCATCGACACCCTGAGTGCCGCCAACCCCGACAATGACTTTCAGCGACTTCGTGGCCGGGCTGCTGTCGCCAACGCGCGTCAGGCTTACCGGCAGTTCCTACAGATCCTCAGCGGGGACCGGTGGAGCGCTCTTGCCGCGCTCGGGGCGCAACCGCAGCGGCCGCTGTGGGCCTCGACCAGCACGAAGGACCCGACCTTCTCGCCCACTCGGTACGTCGATGAGCTGGTGGCCTCCCAGACCGTCAACACCATGCCGGCAGTCACTCTGGACGCGGTCTCGCGCTCGTCCGAGCCCCACGTGCCCACCATCGCGCTCACCCAGCAGGCTGCCGCTGATGACGCTCAGCTCTTCGCCGACCTGGCGTCAGTGGGCATCGAGTATCGAGCCGTGGTCGACGACCTGGAGGAGGCCGGCGTCCAGTCGTTCATTGATGCCTGGACCACGCTTCTTGGCCTGGTCCAGAGGGCGCAGGAGGCCTAGGCCTGCCCGCGCAGCTTGGCGAGGGCCTCAGCCAAGATGGCCTCACCATCGGCGTCCGACCGTCGTTCCTTCACGTACGCCAGGTGCGTCTTGTACGGCTCGTTCTTGGGGGCGGACGGGGGTGTTTCCCGGTCTTGGCCAGCGGGCATGCCGCAGCGGGGACAGTCCCAGGTGGCGGGAATATCGGCCTCATCGGCAAAGCTCGGGCGCGACTCATGCGCGTTGGCGCACCAGTAGCTGATCCTGCGACGGGGCGCTGGCTCTCCGCGTTCTGCCTCTCCCATGGGGCCGGCACCGACCCGACTCCCGCGAATGGCGCTACCTCCAGCCATCTGCTCACCGCCTCCAGTTGTGTGTCATGTCAGATGTTGCCTACCGTCAACTAGTTCGAACCGAGCAGAAGGCCAAGCCCCACGATGCAGGCGAACCAGACGATACCTGCGGCAATGGTCATGCGGTCGAGGTTGCGCTCGACGACGTTCGAACCACCGAGAGAAGTAGACATCCCACCGCCGAACATGTCTGACAGACCGCCGCCCTTGCCCTTGTGCAACAAGATCAGTGCGAGCAGCGCAATGCTCATCAGGTTGACGATGACCAAGAGGCCGATCTCAATCGGTGACACCGAAGAACTCCTCGGAAGTGGGCGGGCGGTACAAGGATAGGCATGCGCACCCGGAGATGGTGGTCAGACCCCCCGGCTTAGGGCTTGGTTGACTCCTTCAGCGCGGTGTCTCCTGGCCCAGTCGGTAGCGAGCGATGCCGACGAACTCCTCCGCCGACAGGCTGGCACCGCCTACCAGTGCACCGTCAATATCGGGCTGATCCATCAGGGCTGAGGCATTGCCCGCCTTCACCGATCCTCCGTAGAGAACCCGGACCACGGCTGCGACATCGGCTCCGTGTTGGTCACCCACCCACGATCGAATGGCCCCACACACCTCTTGCGCATCGTCGGGCGTTGCGACCTCACCGGTACCGATGGCCCAGACCGGCTCGTACGCGATGACCACCGAACTGACCTCGTCGACGCCGGTGAGCGACGCCGCAAGCTGCCCGATGACATGGTCAACCTGGCCACCGGCCTGCCGAATCTCAAGCGCCTCACCGACACAGACGATCGGCGTCATGCCGTGTGAACGCACGACTCGGGCCTTCGCCGCAACGAGGTCGTCATCCTCGGCGTGGTATTGCCGTCGTTCGGAGTGCCCGACGGTCACATAGGTGCAGCCGAGCTTGGCCAGCATGGACCCCGAGACCTCGCCGGTGAAGGCACCGCTCTCGTGCATAGACACATCCTGCGCCCCGTAGCCGAGCTTGAGGTGATCAGCATCGATGAGCGTCTGGACCGAGCGCAGGTCGGTGAAGGGCGGTAGCACGACGACCTCAACGGCGTCGAGATCGTCTTCGCTGAGGCGAAAGGCGAGGTCTTGCACCAAGTGCATGGCCTCGAAGTGGTTGAGGTTCATCTTCCAGTTGCCGGCCATGAGCGGGAGTCGACCAGCGGGTTGACGAGATGCAGCCATCAGGATTATTCGCTCTCTTCGGAGGTGCCATCGAGTACTGCGATCCCGGGCAGTGATCGGCCCTCGAGATACTCCAGGCTCGCCCCTCCCCCGGTTGATATGTGTCCGAAGGCGCTCTCAGCGAAGCCGAGCGTGCGAACAGCTGCAGCTGAGTCACCTCCCCCCACCACGGTGAAGGCCTCCGTATCGATGAGCGCCTGGGCGACGGCCCGGGTTCCCTCGGCGAAGGCGGGAAACTCAAAAACCCCCATCGGTCCGTTCCAGAACACCGTCAGCGCACCTGCCAGGGCGTCGGCAAAATCTCGCTGGGCAGCTGGACCGATGTCGAGGCCCATCGCCTCAGCAGGAATGGCTGACGAGGGCACGACCTCAGCTGTGGCATCGGCAGAAAACCGGTCGCCCACCACGATGTCAGCGGGGAGCACGATGTCGACCCCCCGATCGGCAGCGGTGGCCAACAGGCCTCGGACGACATCGACCTGGTCTGCCTCCAGGAGGGACTTACCTGTGCCGAATCCCTGCGCGGCCAGAAACGTGTACACCATGCCGCCCCCGATGAGCATCCGGTCGACACGGTCGAGCAGGTGGGCGATGACCCCAAGTTTGTCGCTGACCTTTGAACCTCCCAGCACGACGGCATAGGGCCGCTGCGGCTCATCGGTCAATCGGCTGAGAACCTGCATCTCGGCAGCGACAAGTCGCCCTGCGTACGAGGGCCGCCGGTGAGCGATGTCGTAGACGCTCGCCTGCTTGCGGTGGACGACGCCGAATCCGTCGCTGACGAAGTAGTCGCACAGCTGTGCGTACTCGTCGGCCAGCGCTTCACGCTCCACCTCGACCTTGCTCGTCTCACGGGGGTCGAACCGAACGTTCTGGAGGACGAGGACACCCCCTGGTGCAAGGGCGTCAACGGCCGTGGCCGCCTGCTGACCGGAGGACACCTGCGCGAAGGACACCGGTGCCGCAACCAGCTCCGCGAGCCGGGCTGCCACAGGCGCTAGCGAGAGCTCTGGGCGAACCTCTCCCTGCGGCCGCCCGAGGTGAGCGGCTACCACCACCTTCGCGCCCGCATCGGCGAGCTCCTGAAGGGTGGGAACGCTTGCCCGGATCCGTCCGTCGTCGGTGATCGTCGCACCGTCGAGCGGCACGTTGAGGTCGCTGCGCACAAACACGCGGGCGCCGGGCTGTTCACCGAGCAGAGCGAGCAGTTCGTCGAGAGAGCGCACGTCCGCTAGAGGCTCTGTCCCACGTAGTCGACCAGGTCGATCAAGCGGTTGGAGTAGCCCCACTCGTTGTCGTACCAGCCGACGACCTTGAGCAACGACCCCGATGCGTTGGTCAACTGTGCGTCGAAGATGCAGGACGAAGGGTCGGTGACGATGTCGGAGGACACGATCGGGTCTTCGGTGTAGCTGAGGATGCCGGCCAGCGGACCCTCCGCTGCCGCCTTCATCAGGGCGTTGACCTCTTCTTTGGTGACCTCGCGGCCCAGCTGGACGGTGAGGTCGGTGGCCGATCCGGTCGGTAGCGGCACCCGCATGGAGTAGCCGTCGAGCTTGCCCTTGAGGTCGGGAAGGACGAGGCCGATCGCCTTCGCCGCGCCCGTGGAGGTGGGGATCATGTTGATCGCGGCCGCTCGCGCACGCCGGAGGTCACTGTGCGGGAAGTCGAGGATCTTCTGGTCGTTGGTGTAGGCGTGGATGGTCGTCATGAGCCCACGCTCGATCCCGAACTCATCACGCAGAACCATGGCCATCGGTGCCAAGCAGTTTGTGGTGCACGAGGCGTTCGAGATGATGTTGTGCGTGGCCGGGTCGTAGTCGGTGTGGTTGACCCCCATCACCACGGTGACGTCCTCGTTCTTGGCAGGTGCGGAGATGATGACCTTCTTGGCGCCTGCGGTCAGATGCGCACTGGCCTTGGTGGCATCGGTGAAGTGGCCGGTGGACTCGACGACGATATCGGCGCCGAGGTCTCCCCACGGCAACGCCGCGGGATCGGTCTGCTTGGAGATGGGAATCCGTCGACCATCAATGGTGATGCCGTCGTCGTCGGCCGTGACGGTGCCCGGAAAACGTCCGAGGGTCGAGTCGTACTTCGTGAGGTGGGCCAGGGTCTTGGTGTCGGTGAGGTCGTTGACGCCCACGATCTCAACATCAGACCCCTGGGCGACAAGCGCCCGGTAGAAATTTCGGCCGATCCGCCCGAACCCGTTGATTCCGACCCGAATGCTCACGTGATCTCCCTCGTCCTACGTATTTTCTCGGCTGTTCTGACCCTACAACCGGAGCATATCGGCGGTGACGTTCGCCTCGGTTCCTTCGATCCCCAACTCGGCGGCGTGCTTGTCGGCCATGGCGAGGAGCCGGCGGATTCGGCCAGCGACGGCGTCCTTGGTGAGAGGTGGCTCGGCCAGCGCGCCGAGTTCTTCGAGACTTGCCTGCTTGTGGTCCAACCGGAGTCGGCCGGCCACGGCCAGATGGTCGGGAACATCGTCGCCAAGGATCTCAAGGGCCCGCTCCACCCTGGCACCAGCGGCTACCGCGGCCCGCGCAGAACGGCGAAGGTTGGCGTCGTCGAAGTTGGCCAGTCGGTTCGCTGTGGCGCGCACCTCGCGGCGCATCCGGCGGTCTTCCCAGGCCAGGACGCTGTCGTGGGCGCCCAGCCGGGTCAGCATGGCGCTGATGGCGTCGCCGTCACGGATCACGACCCGATCCACCCCACGCACCTCGCGAGCCTTCGACGAGATCCCGAGCCGACGAGCCGCTCCCACAAGTGCGAGCGCTGCCTCAGGCCCAGGACAGGTGATCTCAAGTGCTGAGGACCGACCAGGCTCGGTGAGGGAACCGTGGGCCAAGAACGCTCCGCGCCAGGCCGACTCCGCATCGCAGAGAGCGCCGGAGACCACGGGCGGTGGCAGGCCCCGGACGGGACGCCCTCTGGCGTCGACCAGACCTGTCTGCCGAGCAAGGGCATCGCCATCCTTGACGATGCGAACGACGTACCGGGTGCCCTTCCTGAGCCCACCGGCCGCGAGCACCGCAACATCGCTGGAGTGCCCGTAGACCTCGGAGATGTCCTTGCGCAACCTGCGCGCGGCCGCACCGGTGTCGAGCTCGGCCTCGAGCACGATGTGCCCGCTCACGATGTGCAGACCGCTGGCCAGACGCAGGAGCGCCGACACCTCTGCCTTTCGGCAGCAAGGCTTGGTGACGGTGAGTCGCGCGAGCTCGTCCTTCACCTGGGCGGTCATAGCCATGGGCGGCATCCTCTCACTCCGTTCGCAGTGGTGGGAGGTGTGGGGCAGAAACAATCGACTCCAGAGCATGAGCCAGCGCAGCGGGGTCGTGGCGTGCCATACCCGTTTCGCTGCGGACGTCGGCCAACACCACCTCGGCTCCGAACTGATCGGCAACGGCCTCAAGCGCGGCGAGGTCAGAGACCGACGACTTGTCAGCGAGCACGACGTCGAGCCGTAGGCCTGGGGCGTGCTGCTGGAGGACTTCGAGGTAGGACCTCGGCTCAAAGCCCGACGTCTCGCCGAGTTGGGGTTCCAAGTTCACAATCACCATACGGCGAGCGCTGCTGGAGACCAGGGCCTGCGCCAGACCCGGCACGAGCAGATGGGGGATGACGCTCGTGAACCACGATCCAGGGCCGAGAACGATCCAGTCGGCTGCTTCGATCGCCGAGACCGCCTCTGAGCAAGCCGGGGGCTCGGCAGGTGAGAGAGCCACCTCCATGATTCGGCCGCGCGTGGTGGCAACGGCCACCTGACCACGAACGGTGCTGCTCGCACCATCTGGCATCTCGACCTTGGCCTCAATCTGCAAGGGAACGGTCGACATCGGCAGGACGCGCCCCGTGGCCTTGAGAAGTCGACCGACCCAGTCCAGACCTTGCACCGGATCGTCTTCCGCGAGCTCCCACAGCGCCACGATGAGAAGGTTGCCCACCGAGTGCCCGGTGAGGTCACCAGGGCCCTCGAAGCGGTGCTGCACCACCTGGCTCCAGGTTCGACCCCATTCATCGTCTTCGCAGAGCGCCGCGAGCGCCATGCGCAAGTCTCCGGGCGGCAGCACACCCAGATCACGGCGCAGTCGACCACTGGAGCCACCGTCATCAGCGACAGTGACCACCGCTGTCACGTTGGTCGTCACCCGCCGCCACGCCGCGAGCGAGGCGGCCAGCCCATGGCCTCCGCCCAGCGCCACAACGGCAGCGCCCCTCGCGTCACTCACGGCCAAGATCCCGGTGGACGACGCGAATTGAGACCGAGTCTGAGGCAATGCGGCTTGCCAGGGCGCCCGCGAGCGCGACACTTCGGTGCTTGCCTCCTGTACAACCGAGCGCAACTGTCACGTAACGCTTGTTCTCGACGACATAGCCCTGCAGGGCAACCTGGAGGGCGGCCTCATACGCCTCGAGGAAGGGCACAGCTGCTGGTTGATCGAGGACGTAGGCGGCAACCGTCGGGTCCTCGCCCGTGAGCGGCCTGAGGTCCGGGATCCAGTAGGGGTTGGGAAGAAACCGACAGTCGGCCACGAAGTCTGCATCGACGGGGAGCCCGTACTTGAAGCCGAACGACATGATCGTGATCTGCACCGGGCGGGCACCGCCGTGCCCCAGAGCGGTTTCGATGCGGGTGCGCAGCTGGTGAACGTTGAGCGGTGAAGTGTCGATCAACAGATCCGCGCTCTCGCGCAGCGACGCGAGCAGCGCGCGCTCAGCCATGATGCCGTCGACCAGTCGGCCGTCGCCTTGCAGGGGATGCGGCCGGCGGGATGCTTCGAAACGACGGACCAGGGTTTCGTCGTTGGCTTCGAGAAACACCAGGCGCGGCACGATCCCGACGTCTTCGACCGCGCCCAGCGCGTCCTGCAGGTCTCCGAAGAAGTCACCGCCTCGCACATCGGCAACCGCGGCGATTCTCAAAGGTGGTCTAGGCGCATCAGACGGGACGGCGACGGCTCGTCCTTGACGGGCGAGCTCGACCATGCGCGGCAGCAGAGACGGCGGCATGTTGTCGACCACGAACCAGCCGAGATCCTCAAGGGCGTTGGCTGAGGTGCTTCGACCCGCACCAGACATGCCGGTGAGCACGAGCACCTCTGGCTGGTCCAGGGGCGTGACACCCGCCGTGCGTGGCGTGACGTCGGGGGTTTCGGGCACCCACCCATTGTGGCCTACCGCTTGCCGCCGGTGGTCAGTCGCTCAGGATCTCACCGGTCGCGGTGTCAAGACTGCGCCCGGATACCTCATCGGCCAGGGAGCGCTCAATGGCGCTGGCCAGCTGCGGGCCGATACCGGTGACCTCCTGCAGCGCCTCGACATCGGCCGCCTTGATCTTGCGCACCGACCCGAAGTGGCGCAACAGAGCCTTCTTTCGCTCAGGCCCCAAGCCGGCAATGGAGTCGAGGGCGCTGGCCGTCGTTGCGCGGCCGCGACGCTGACGCTGATACGCAATGGCGAACCGGTGCGCTTCGTCGCGCACCCGCTGCAGGAGGAAGAGCCCCTGTGATCCTCGCGACAAGATGTTCGGTTCGTCGTCGCCGGCGATCCATACCTCCTCAAGCCGCTTCGCGAGCCCAACGACCGTGACGTCGGTGACGCCTAGCGAGGTCACCGCGTCTGCGGCTGCGGCCGCTTGTACGGGGCCCCCGTCGACAACGACTAGCTGCGGGCGGTACGCGAAACGCTTCGGGCGCCCACCCTCATCGTGTTCCTCGCCAGCCTTGTCGTCGACCAGCCGGCGGAATCGTCTGCCAACAACCTCTGCCATAGCCGCCGGGTCGTCGCCCCCCGGACTCTTGACGGAGAACCGGCGGTAGTCGCTGGTGCGCGGAAGGCCGTCTTCGAACACCACCATCGAGGCCACCGGGTCGTCGCCAGACAGATGCGAGATGTCGAAGCACTCGATTCGCAGTGGGGCCTCAGGGAGTCCGAGCGCCTCCTGCAGCTCCTCGAGAGCGACGGCACGTGCGGTGAGGTCTCCTGAGCGGCGCACCTTGTGCTGAACAAGGGCGTTGGCGGCGTTCTGCGTCACCGTCTCCATCAACGTGCGTTTGTCACCTCGCGCCGGCTTTCGCACGTCGACGTGTGACGTCCTGCGCTCCGACAGCCACGCACTGACCAGAGCCGGGTCGGTCGGTGCCACACCCGTCAGTACCTCGCGGGGTATCGACTCGGGGAGCAGCTCGCCATAGAGGTACGTCAGGAACTGCTCCATCAGAGCAGCGCCGTCGACATCGTCAACCTTCTCGGTGACCGTGCCACGCTGACCCCGGACGCGGCCCCCGCGCACGTGGAACACGTGGAAGGCGGCCTCGAGATCATCCTCGACCATCGCCACGACATCAGCGTCGGTGTCGTCAGGCAGGACGACGGTGTTTCGTTCGAGCGCACGCTCAAGCGCTCTGATGTCATCACGCAGCCGAGCGGCGCGCTCGTACTCCTGGCTCCCGGAGGCGTCAAGCATCTCTTGCCGGCGCTCCTTGAGGAAGCGCGCGGTGTCACCGGCGAGGAATGCGCAGAGGTCGTCGACCAAGGCCCGATGGTCGTCGGGCGAGATGCGATCGACGCATGGCGCCGTGCACTTGTCGATGTACCCGAGCAAGCAAGGGCGTCCCATCTGTCCAGCTCGTTTGAAGACGCCGGCAGTGCAGGATCGGATCGGAAAGACCCGCAGCAGCTGGTCGAGCGTTTCGCGAATTGCCCAGGCGTGTGAGTAGGGCCCGAAGTATCGGACCCCTTTGCGCTTGGACCCTCGCATGACCTGGGCGCGTGGAAAGCGCTCACCGACGCTCACTGCCAAGAAGGGGTAGCTCTTGTCATCGCGGTACTTGACGTTGAACCGAGGGTCGAACTCCTTGATCCATGAGTACTCGAGCTGAAGCGCCTCGACCTCGGTGGCGACCACCGTCCAGGTGACCGAAGCTGCAGCCCACACCATCGAGCGGGTGCGGACGTGAAGCGCCTCGGGATCTTGGAAGTACTGGCCGAGCCTGCTGCGCAGGCTCTTCGCCTTGCCGACGTACACCACCCGGCCCTCGGGATCGAGAAACCGATACACCCCCGGCTGGTCGGGGATGCTGCCCGGGGTCGGGCGATAGAGCGCGGGATCCATGACGAGGCGCTAGGCGCGCACCACGTCGGTGCCGTCGACGGTCACCTCGACCGGGGCAAGAGGAGATGGAGCGGGACCGGCGACCACGGCACCGTCGGCGATGGCAAACATCGACCCATGGCACGGGCAGTTGATCGTGCCGTTCTCGACGGCGTCCACCGGACAACCCTGGTGCGTGCAGATCGTCGAGAACGCCACATACTCGCCGGCAGTCGGCTGCGTCACGACGACCTCTTGGTCCGGCAAGATGATGCCGCCGCCCTCGGGGACATCTGCCGTGGTGACCAGCACCCCGGCGCCGTTCCCACTGACCCCGGAACCATCGCCGCCACTGTCGCTCGGGGTCGGGCCGGCCGTGGTTTCTGCGGTGCCTACCGCAGTCGGTTCGTCGGCGCCGCAAGCGGCGAGTGCGGGGCCGGCGACCACAGCGGCACCGGTGATTGCTGCGCCTCGCAGAATGGTCCGGCGACCAACGGCAGGGTTCGACTCATTCATGACGTGCTCCTGGCTTCGAGAAAGACGTAGGGCCCCGACGATCGACGTGAGACACCCGTTTCAGGTCACCCTACGTCCTCCAGGTGACAGGTTCGGGCCGAGATCCCCGAGGACCGAAGCCTCTGGGCAACCCAGGGCAACGAGGGTCATGATCAATGGAGCGGCAGAGCCAGCGGAGGTGCGTCATGACTACCCAGCAGCAGACGATGGATCGGCAGGTCTCGGGAACCTGGGTGTTTCGGTCCTGGATCTCAGTGGCGCTCATTCCCAGTCTTCTTCTTCGCGGCTCTCATGGCCGGCTACTTCCTCTACGGCATCTTCGGATATGTCCCGGAGAACATGGATGCGCCGGCCTGGCTCGAGCTGGTCGTCGGCGTCGTCGCTCTGGCGCTCTTCCTCGTGCCATGCGTGGGCGCCGTCTTCTACGGCTGGATCGCCAACAAGGCCCACGACCGACGGGGCCTGGTGCCACTGCTGATCGGTGCAGTGCTTGGCATCTGGATGACGGTGGTCAGCGTCATCACGGTTGTCTCGGCCATGGTTGACGCCCCCGTGTAGGGGCGGGCACGGATGACGCAGTGGTCAGCGGGCTTTGGCGCGAGATGCCCTTCTTGGTTTCAGTTTCTCCGGCGTGACGAGATTGGCAAGGAACGACCCGGTATGACTGTCCTTCTCGGCGGCCACCTGCTCGGGTGTGCCTTCGGCCACGATCTGACCACCACCTGACCCACCCTCTGGCCCGAGATCGATCACCCAGTCTGCGGTCTTGATGACATCGAGGTTGTGCTCGATCACGATGACTGAGTTTCCGGCATCGACGAGCCGACCAAGGACTCCGAGAAGTTTGCGGATATCTTCGAAATGCAGACCGGTTGTCGGCTCGTCGAGCACGTAGACCGTGCGCCCCGTTGAACGCTTCTGGAGCTCTGCAGCGAGTTTGACGCGCTGTGCTTCACCACCAGAAAGAGTAGGAGCTGGCTGACCCAGCCGCACGTAGCCGAGTCCGACATCGGTGAGGGTCTGCAGGTGACGCGCGATGGCCGGGATAGCCGCGAAGAAGTCCAGCCCCTCCTCGATGGGCATGTCGAGGACCTCGGCGATGGTCTTGCCCTTGAAGTGCACCTCGAGCGTCTCGCGGTTGTAGCGAGCGCCATGGCAGACCTCGCAGGGCACGTACACGTCAGGCAGAAAGTTCATCTCGATCTTGATCGTGCCGTCGCCGGTGCACGCCTCGCACCGACCGCCCTTGACGTTGAACGAGAAGCGACCGGGTTGGTAGCCGCGCACCTTTGACTCGGGACTATTTGCGAAGAGCTTTCGGACGTGGTCGAAGACCCCGGTATACGTGGCGGGGTTGGATCTGGGCGTACGACCGATCGGGCTCTGGTCGACATGCACGACCTTGTCGATGTGCTCAAGGCCGGTGACCTTGGTGTGTCGACCTGGGACCGTGCGTGCCGAGTAGACGTGGCGGGCAAGCGATGCGTAGAGGATGTCGTTGACGAGCGTCGACTTGCCGGAACCGCTGACACCGGTCACCGCCGTCAGGACGCCCAGGGGAAACGAAACGGTGACGTCTTGCAGGTTGTTCTCACGCGCACCGTGCACGACGATCTCGCGCGCCGGCGTCAGAGGTCGCCGAACGGCGGGAGTTTCGATCTCCAGCCGCTTGCAGAGGTAGGCCCCGGTCATGGAGTCACCGCTGGCGAGGAGGTCGTCGACGGTACCGGAGACCACCACCTGGCCGCCGTGCTCACCGGCACCCGGTCCGATGTCGACCACCCAGTCAGCGGCGCGAATCGTGTCTTCGTCGTGTTCGACGACGATCAGGGTGTTGCCAAGGTCTCGAAGCCGCACCAGGGTCTCGATCAGACGATGGTTGTCGCGTTGGTGCAGCCCGATGCTCGGCTCGTCCAGCACGTACAGCACTCCGACCAGGCCCGAGCCGATCTGAGTCGCGAGTCGGATGCGCTGCGCCTCGCCGCCCGCCAACGTTCCGGCGGCACGATCGAGGCTGAGGTAGTGCAGCCCCACGTCGATCAAGAAGCGCAGCCGTTCGTTGACCTCTTTCAGAACCCGAAGCGCGATCTGCTCCTCTCGGGCCGACAGCTCAAGAGTCAGCAGAAAGTCAGCAGCGTCACCGATGGGAAGTGCGGCGACGTCGGAGATCGACCGGCCACCCAAGGTGACCGCTAGGGCAATGGGCTTCAGACGCGACCCCTCGCAAGAACTGCAGGGGATCTGACGCATGTAGCCCTCGAACCGCTCGCGAGACGTATCGGTCTCGGCCTCAGCGTGACGTCGCTTGACGTAGGGAACGGCCCCTTCGAACGTGGCGTAGTAGGACCGTTGCCGACCGTAGCGATTGCGGTAGCGCACGTGGACCTGCTCGTCGACGCCGTGCAGAACGGCGCGGCGCACCTTGACCGGCAGCTTGCCGAACGGCTTGTCGATGTCGAAGCCCATCTCGTCGGCGAGCGACTCGAGCAACCGGCTGAAGTACTGACTGGTGTGCGCGCCCGTCCACGGCGAGACCGCCCCTGCGGCGAGTGACTTTCCGGGGTCGGGGACCAGCAGTTCTTCATCGACCTCCATCTGTGTGCCGAGGCCATGGCAGTCAGGACACGCGCCATAGGGGCTGTTGAAGGAGAACGACCGTGGCTCGAGCTCGTCGAACGAGAGCCCGTCGCGGGTGCACGCCAGGTGCTCGGAGAACGTCCGTTCGCGGGCTGGGTCGTCATCTGCGAGATCGACGAAGTCGAGGACGACCAGGCCACCGGCGAGGCCGAGCGCGGTCTCGACCGAGTCGGTGAGACGCTGCTTCGACGAAGCCTTGACCGCGAGTCGGTCGACCACGACCTCGATGGTGTGCTTCTTCTGCTTGTTCAGCTTCGGGACCTCACCGAGCGGGTACACCGTGCCGTTGACCCTGGCCCGCGCATATCCCTGGGCCTGGAGCTGGCGGAAGAGGTCGAGGTACTCACCCTTGCGACCACGCGCCACCGGAGCCAGCACCTGGAAACGCGAGCCCTGCTCGAGCGCGAGCACCTGGTCGACGATCTGTTGCGGCGTCTGACGTGCGATGGGGTCGCCGCAGACCGGGCAGTGCGGATGTCCAATCCGCGCGTACAGCAGCCGGAGGTAGTCATACACCTCAGTGATCGTGCCGACGGTCGACCGGGGGTTGCGCGAGGTGGACTTCTGGTCGATCGAGACAGCCGGGGAAAGTCCCTCGATGAAGTCGACGTCCGGTTTGTCCATCTGACCCAGAAACTGTCGGGCATAGGCCGACAGGCTCTCGACGTAGCGTCGCTGGCCCTCGGCGAAGATGGTGTCGAACGCCAAGCTCGACTTACCAGACCCGGAAAGGCCGGTGAAGACGATCAGCGCATCGCGGGGCAGGTCGAGCGACACGTCCTTCAGGTTGTGTTCGCGCGCACCGCGCACGATCAGCCGGTCAACCACGCGTCATCCTCATCTGTCTGTCCTGGGCGTCTGTCTGCTCTGGGCGCAAGGGGCAGGGCCTCGGAGGCGGGCGGAGACACCTGCGTAGCCACCCTAACCAGTTGCACCGACAGGTTCTTCCTGGAGCGAGCCGACGGACGAGTACGGTCAGATCATGACCACTGGACCATCGTTGGCCGTTCCCCTCACCCATCTCACCGAGCTCGCCACGGCTGAGGCGTGCCTCCGTGCCGACCTTGCCGGAAGGGACCCCGAATGGGCGGCCCTCGCCTCGGGCTTGCCAGGTTGGTCCCGTGCTCAGCTGGTCGGGCACCTCGCCGGAAGCGCTCTCGGCCTGATCAACCTGTGTGAGTGGGCGGCAACCGGCGTCGAAACCCCGATGTACGAATCTCCAGAGGTGCGCGCCGCTGAGATCGACGAGCGGGCGGCGTTGCCCTGGGCTGACCTCGTCGCGGAGGTCAGCGCCGCCGGAACTGCCTTGGACGCTCGGCTCGCAACTCTCACCGAGCCGGTGTCCACCCGGTCCCTGCGCCTCGCCTCCGGCGCCTCGGTCAATCCGGCCGACATCGCTGCTGTTCGGATTCGCGAGATCGAGATCCATCGTGTCGACCTGGCGGCGGAGTACCAACCGGTCGACTGGTCGCAACCCTTCACCGTGCGCACGCTCCACCAACTGACCCCCTTCTTCCGCGAGCAGCGGCAGGTGGGCGCCAAGGTCCTTCGCTGTGTCGACACCGGCAACTGCTGGACGGTCGGCGCTGACGGCCCGGATCTGTGGGGCACCGAGGCCGACCTCCTGGCCTGGCTGATCGGGCGCCCCCACGGGCCCCTTCGCACATCCGACACCGCCCCCCTCCCGGACGCTCCGGTCTGGGTCTAAGTCACGAGGAGCATTCATGGCATACACCGGAGACGTGACGGTTGGCGGCCCTGCCCAGGTACGCGAGCTGACGGCCTTGATCATCAGCAAGATCGCCGTCGGCCCCTACGAGAACAACTGCTACCTGCTTCGGTGCCGCCGCTCGGGCAAGCAGCTGCTGATTGATGCAGCCGATGGCACCGAGGAGCTCCTGGCGCTCATTGGCACGGACGGCCTCGGCACCATCGTGACGACGCACAGCCACGCCGACCACTGGCAGGCGCTCCCAGCCTTGCTGCAGGCCACCGACGCCACCGCCGTGGCCCACCCTTTGGACGCTCCAGACATCCCCGCTCCTATCGACCGGCTGGTTGGCGACGGCGACTCCCTGCACGTCGGAGACGTGCCCCTGTCGGTCATCCACCTCCGGGGGCACACCCCCGGAGGAATAGCCCTCGCCTACGACGACCCGGAGGGGCCGCCGCATGTCTTCACCGGCGACAGCCTCTTCCCTGGGGGCGTCGGACGGACAACAACCCCCGGCGAGTTCACTCAGCTACTCACCGACGTCAGCGAACGGATCTTCGACCGTCTCCCCGACGAAACGTGGTTCTACCCCGGACACGGCAACGACTCAACGCTCGGAGCCGAACGACCTCACCTTGCTGAGTGGCGCGAACGCGGCTGGTAGGGGCAACAGCAGGGACTACGCCCCGGCAGTCTTGACCCTGCCGAGCGATTTCCCGAGTTGACTGTCCGATCGGCAATCGTGGTGCCCGCCTCGTGGGCGGAACACGGCACGCATATGAGCGAACTCAGCCTCCGTGGGATCCGGCCTCGTCAGCGTCCTTGTGACCATGCAACGCACCGCTGTGCGCATGCGCGGTCGGATCACGTCGAGCCTTCAACAGGCTCGCTACGGTCGTGATGACGAGCGTAGAGATGATGAAGACCAACGAGACCGATGTGGGGATCTTGTCTACTTCAGGGATCACATCGTGGACGAACGTCACGATGAGCTTCACGCCGATGAACGCCAGGATGATCGAGAGACCCACGGCCAGGTAGATCAGCTTGTCCAGCAGGTTGTGCAGAACGAAGAAGAGCGCGCGCAGCCCCAGAAGAGCGAAGGCATTCGCAGCGAAGACCAGGAACGGCTCCTGGGTGACACCGAAGGTCGCCGGGATCGAGTCGAGCGCGAAGAGCAGGTCGGTCGAGCCGATCGCCACAAACACGAGGGCCATGGGCGTCCAGAACCTCAGTCCGTCGCGGGTGATGCGCACCTTGTTTCCGTGGTAGTCGTCGGTGATACGCATGCGCCGACGCGCAAACCTCAGGACCGCGTTGTCGTCGAGGTCAGCGTCCTCGTTTCGGTGGCGGAAGAGCTGGATCGCTGTCCAGATCAGGAAGACACCGAAGATGACGAAGGTGAACGCGAAGTATTTCAGAGCCGCGGCCCCCACCGCGATGAAGATCGCTCGTAGCACCAGGGCGAGCGCGACACCGATCAGCAGGGCACGCTGTTGGAGCTCGCTAGGTACGCCGAACGGGCGAAGATGATGACGAAGATGAAGAGGTTGTCGACCGACAGGCTCTTCTCGACGAGCCAGGCCGCGTAGTACTGCGTACCGAAGTCGGCACCGGCCTGCGTCCACACCACGACACCGAAGGCGAGCGCGACCCCGACGTAGAAGAGCGACCACAGAGTGGCCTCGCGCATCGACACGTCGTGCGGATTACGGCCAACGACGAAGTCGATCACGAGCAGGACCAGGATTATGCCGACCGTCGCAGCCCAGGCCCAGAGAGGAACGTCCACCGTCACCCTTTCGTATCGCTTGTCCGGGCATGCCTGATCGGCCCTGACTCCACGCCCTACCGTACCGGAGACACGCGAAGTGTGCTTCGTGGGTCAGCTGTGCCGCTTCTGCCGCCGGGTGTGCAGCAGACTCGCGACCGCGGTGACGGCGAGGACCGCCACGATCACGGCGAGACTGACCGTCACCGGGATCTCCGGGGCCCACTCGACCGGCTCGCCGCCGTTGATGAACGGCAGCGTGTTGGTGTGCAGCGCCTCGAGGATCAGCTTGACGCCGATGAAGCCCAGCACGACCGCCAGGCCGATACTGAGGAAGACGAGCCGATCGAGCAGACCACCGAGCAGGAAGTAGAGCTGACGTAGCCCCATCAGCGCGAAGGCGTTGGCCGTGAAGACCAGGTACGGCTCTTGGGTCAGACCGAAGATAGCCGGGATCGAGTCGAGCGCGAAGAGCAGGTCGGTCGTGCCGATCGCCACCATGACCACCAGCATCGGCGTGAAGAGCCTGCGCCCGTCGACCACGGTCCGGAACCGGTTGCCGTCGTACGTCTCGGTGGTCGGCAGCACGGCCTTGACCCAGCCGATGACGCGGTTCTCGCGGAACTCCTCGCTCTCCTCCTCGTCGTGCCGGGCCAGGTGGTATGCGGTGTAGATCAGGAAGGCGCCGAAGAGGTAGAAGACCCAGGAGAACCGAGCGATCGCTGCAGCACCCAGGGCGATGAAACCGGCGCGCATGATCAGGGCCAATGCGATGCCGATGAGCAGCACGAACTGCTGGTTCTGCCGAGGGACACGAAATCGCGACATGATGATGACGAAGACGAAGAGGTTGTCGACCGACAGCGAGTACTCGGTCAACCAGCCTGCATAGAACTGCCCGGCGTACTCGCCCCCGAAGGCCGCCGCGATGTAGGCGCCGAAGACCAAGGCCGCGCTGACGTAGAACACCGTCCAGAGCGACGCCTCGCGCATCGAGACCGCGTGTGGACGCCGGACCGCCAGGAAGAAGTCGAGGGTGAAGACCAACGATGATCCCGACAAGCGTGACGATCCACAGAGTGCCATCGATCTGCACAGCACTCCTTCGGCGAGGGGATCGAGGGAACTGACTCGTCTAGTGCGGCCGAGCCGCCGCCACACACTCTCTCATCAAGGCACGCCGGCCTCGCGCATCCCCCGGAGCTCCTTCTTCAGCTCAGAAATCTCGTCTCGGAGCCGGGCCGCCACTTCGAACTGAAGGTCAGCGGCGGCGGCCTGCATCTGGTCGTTGAGCTGGCCGATGAGGTCAGCCAGGTCGGCACTGGGGAGAGTCGCAAGGTCTGCGGCATGTCGGCCAACGTCGGCCACCCTGGAGCCGAGACCGGGAACGGGTGCCTTGCCCCGGCTCTGAGTGCGGCCCGAACCGCCCAACAGCTCATCGGTATCGGCCGCCTCGCGGGCCAGCATCTCGGTGATGTCGCCGATTCGCTTGCGGAGCGGCTCAGGGTCGATGCCGTGTTCGGTGTTGTAGGCGACCTGCTTGGCGCGGCGGCGGTTCGTCTCGTCGATCGCGTGTTGCATCGAGGGCGTGATCTTGTCGGCGTACATGTGCACCTGCCCGGAGACGTTGCGTGCCGCTCGCCCGATCGTCTGGATGAGCGACGTGCCGGAGCGCAGGAAGCCTTCCTTGTCGGCGTCCAGGATCGCCACCAGCGACACCTCGGGAAGGTCGAGCCCCTCACGGAGCAGGTTGATGCCGACAAGGACGTCGTACTCCCCCATACGAAGCTCGCGAAGCAGCTCGACGCGACGCAAGGTGTCGACCTCGGAGTGCAGGTACCGCACACGAACGCCGAGCTCGAGCAGGTAGTCGGTGAGGTCTTCGGACATCTTCTTGGTCAACGTCGTGACCAGGACCCGCTCGTGACGTTCCTCTCGCACTCTGATCTCGTGCAAGAGGTCGTCGATCTGGCCCGTGGTCGGCTTGACGATCACCTCGGGATCGATCAGACCCGTCGGTCGAATGATCTGCTCGACCACCCCGTCGCCACGCCCGAGCTCGTAGTTTCCAGGGGTCGCCGACAGGTAGACCGTCTGCCCGATGCGCTCGACGAACTCAGCGAACGTGAGCGGGCGGTTGTCCATGGCACTCGGCAGACGGAACCCGTGATCGACCAGTGTGCGCTTGCGCGACATGTCTCCCTCGTACATGGCTCCGATCTGCGGAACGGTGACGTGCGACTCGTCGATGACCAGCAGGAAGTCGTCCGGGAAGTAGTCGAGCAGACAGTTCGGCGGTGTACCTCCGGCGCGCCCGTCGATGTGCCGCGAGTAGTTCTCGATACCGGAACATGACCCGACCTGGCGCATCATTTCGATGTCGTAGGTCGTGCGCATGCGGAGGCGCTGCGCCTCGAGCAGCTTGTTCTGCTGCTCGAGCTCGCCGAGACGCTCGGCGAGCTCGACTCTCGATCGCGGCGATCGCGCGCTCCATGCTCTCGGGGCCGGCCGCGTAGTGCGAGGCAGGGAAGACGTACATCTCGTCGTCTTCGGTGATGACTTCGCCGGTCAGCGGATGCAGCGTCGAGAGCCGTTCGATCTCGTCACCGAAGAACTCGATACGCACGGCATGGAGCTCATAGACCGGGATGACCTCGACGGTGTCACCGCGCACTCTGAAGGTGCCGCGGGTGAAGGCGAGGTCGTTGCGGGTGTACTGGACGTCGACGAGGTGACGAAGCAGGCTCTGTCGATCGATCGAGTCGCCGACACGCAGCCGTACCATGCGGTCGACGTACTCCTGAGGGGTGCCGAGACCGTAGATGGCCGAGACGGTCGCCACCACGATGGTGTCGCGCCGAGTCAGAAGGCTGTTGGTGGCGGAGTACCGGAGGCGCTCGACCTCGTCGTTGATCGCCGTGTCCTTCTCGATGTAGGTGTCGGTCTGCGGGATGTAGGCCTCAGGTTGGTAGTAGTCGTAGTACGACACGAAGTACTCGACCGCGTTGTTCGGCAGAAGCTCTCGGAACTCATTGGCCAGCTGGGCGGCGAGGGTCTTGTTCGGCGCCATGACGAGGGTCGGTCGTTGCAGCCTCTCCACGAGCCACGCTGCGGTGGCCGACTTGCCCGTGCCAGTCGCGCCGAGGAGCACGACGTCGGGCTCACCCGACCGGATCCGCTGCTCGAGCTCGTTGATCGCGTCTGGTTGGTCACCGCTCGGAACGAAGTCGGATATGACCTCGAACGGAGCCACGGTTCGCGTGATGTCTGAGGAGGGGCGCACCCGTCCACGCTAGCTGTCAGCACCGACAGGCGGATCCTGCCCGGTGATCTCGCGCCAGAGCTGGGCGACGCGGCCAGCCAGGTCGCTCGTGGTTCCGGAGTTGTCGACCACCCGATCGGCCATGGTCAACCACTCGGAGCGAGTGGGCTGCTGACGCATTCGGGCGGAGATCTGTGAGTCGCTGAGACCCCTGTCCGCGAGCCGATTCCATCTGACCTCCTCAGGGGCGTCCACCACGACGACGAGCGGATCACTGGCGAACGGGCTTTGCCCAGGCAGTGGCACCTCGTAGACCAGGACAGACCCCTCGGGGGCGTCGTTGAAGGCTGCGAGCCCGGCGCGATGGACCAGCGGGTGGACGATGGCCTCCACCTGGGCCAACAGAGCGGTATCGGCGAAAACCCGCTCAGCCACGGCACCTCGATCCAAGGATCCGTCAGGTGCCACGACCTCCGGTCCCAGCAGAGCCTCGAGGGCCGCTCGGCCCTGGGTGCCCGGCGCGACGACATCGCGAGCAAGCTGGTCAGCATCGACGAGGAAGGCCCCCCATCTGGCCAGCAACCGGCCCACGCTTGATTTACCCGACCCGATTCCTCCGGTGAGCACGATGGGGCGACCGAGGAGACTGCGTCCCACGTCTGTTGCACACCCTTTCCGGCGTTCCTGACCACGACCCGTCCGAGGACACCCTAGGACCGCTGTGACGGTCGTGGTTGCCGCTTCCTGCGACGCCGCTACGGTGGTCGACTGTGATCGAGCAGGACACCGCACGTTCCTACGACGACCTCCCGGAGTCGGATGTCGCCACGGTTCTGCAGGTGCCCCTGCTGTTCACCCCCCGGACAGGCGAATCCCAGACACGGCCCGTCGGGCGAGCCAGTGGGCGTCGGCCGGGGCGCCATCGTGCACCTGCGACCCGAGTTCGCCCCCTCGACGTCCGTGAGGAGCCCGTCGACCTCCCGCCCACGACGGACGACGTCCAAACACCACCAGCTGGTCGCCGCGACGAAGGTGGGGCTCGTTTCGGCCGCCCTGGTCCTGATGGTGTTTGCGGTCGTCCTGCTGGCTCTGGCCGCCTGGCTCCCCTAGCCCAGGGGCTAGTAGGCACCCCGCCGCCGGAGCACGGCCAGCACCGTCTTCAGCATGATGGCGATGTCGAGAGCTAGCGACCAGTTCTCGACGTAGAGCAGGTCGAGTCGCACCGACTCGTCCCACGTGAGGTCGGACCGACCAGATACCTGCCAGAGGCCGGTGATCCCGGGCTTCACCACCAGGCGGCGGCGGACGAGAGACGCATAGCGGTCGACCTCGGTGGGAAGCGGTGGGCGTGGGCCCACCAGCGACATGCGGCCCAGGAGGACGTCGAAGAACTGCGGCAGCTCGTCGAGGCTGAAGCGCCGGAGGTGGCGGCCGATGGGCGTGACGCGGGGGTCGTCGCGCACCTTGAACATCGATCCGTCGGACTCGTTCAGGTGCTCGATCTCGGCCTGACGCGCCTCGGCGTCGACGTACATGCTCCGGAACTTGTGAATCACGAAGGGTCGTCCGTGACGTCCCACCCGAACCTGGCGGAACAGGATCGGTCCCTTGGAGGTGGCGGCGACAGCCAACGAGATACCCAGCAGAACCGGAGCGAGAAGGATGATGGCCATCAGCGCCAGGATGCGGTCGAGCCCACCCTTCACGATCCGTCGGACTCCCGAGAACTCCGGCTCCTCGACGTTGAGCAGCGGAAGGCCAGCGACGGGTCGGATGTGGATCCGCGGTCCGGAGATATCGGTGAGCCTCGGCGCCACCAGCAAGGTGACGCCCGACCCTTCGAGATCCCACGAGAGGCGGCGCAGATCGTTCTGTGAGACGTCGGACCACGCAGTGACGGCAACGGTGTCTGCCCCCACATCGGCCAGGACGTCGATGACGTGGTCGCTGTCGCCCAGAACCGGGACGCCCTCAACGGTGTCCCCGCGGGGGCGGTCGACACAGACAGCGGCGATGTCGAGCCCGGCGTGCGGTTCGCGTCGCATCGTCCGGATCAGCTCGGCGACAGAGCGCTCGAGGCCCACCACCACGACTCGCTGCATACAGTGACCGCGACGTCGCAGAGTGTGAAGGACTTGTCGAGCTCCCCAGTGGGCAACCAGGGACAGCAGCATCGCCGTGGGCAAGCCCACCACCACCACGCCGCGGGCGAGCTCGATCGAGAAGGCGTAGGCGAGAGTTCCGATGACGGCCAAGAAGGCCACGCTGGTGTGAAAGAGCCGTTTGTACTCCTCGCTGCCATTGCCGACGAATCGGTGCTCGTAGGTACGTCCCGCCGCCAGCGCCGCTACCCAGGCGGGTGGGAACAATGCGAGGACCCAAGGGTTGACCGGCGATGAGAAGGCCGAGACCGCGATCACGGCAGCGATAAGCGCTCCAAGCCCGTCAGCCGCCACCACGCTCGCCGTGTAGGTGCGGAGCCAGGCAGGAGCAGCCTTGACCACGGGGGCGTGCTGGGCGTAATCCCGGGGATCGCGGGGATCCCGGCCAGCGGGCTGCACCTCCGCTGGAGTGCCCTCAGCGTCTCGGGGCGGAAGGTGCGTGATGACGGCAAGATCGTCAGTCGAGCTGGTCGACGCAGCGTGTGCCGGCCAACTGTCAGGCGTGGCGCCCGTCGGTTCCTCGATGTGTCGCATGACCCCCCTCAGGTCGTGCACCGAGTGTGCCCCCTTGCGCGCGCTAATTGGTGGACGTTCTCAGTAAGTGAACGGTTGATTTCACCCAAGTGCGCGGACTGCCACACCCACCGCAATCGGCAGACTACCTTCTGTAGTCACACGTGCTCCCTGGACGGGGCTGCGGTCAGTTCGTCTGCGACGCCCCTGACCGGTGCCGCTCCCCGGCGTCCACTAGCGTGGCGTCGAGTTCTCTCCGAGAGGTTGATGTGAGCGACGAGCACAACGCAGGTCCCACCCTCCAGCACACCCTGCACGGTGACGATCTCTCCTGGCTGCACCTGATGCTGGCGGGCGCTCTTCCCCCGACGTATCCAGTGCCTGAGCAGCCTGACGGTCGAGCCCTGAACATGCAAATCCGACCAGCGCTGACCCTGGGCGACCATGGTCTTGTGTCGGGCGACACCGTGGACCTTCTCGACCCCGAGGGAGTGACTCTGGCACGGGTCACTGTCGAGAGCGTTGTCGGGAGCTCGGTCGCCGGCACCGTCGTCGAGAGCAGCGGCTTCAGCATCGTCGACCACCTTGACCACCGCAGCTCCCCTCGCGATACCGCCAGCGGCTGGTCGACGGACGCAGTCTGGGCACTGTGGGCCGACGCACCGCTCCCATACGCGGTACGAGAGTCGGCGCGCGCCGCTGCTCGTGCGGCCGGAGCCTCGATCGCTGAGATCGTTGCCATCCCGACCGGACGGGAGACGTCCCGCGTCGCCAACCTTCCGGCCAGGATCGCGCTGGCCGAGGTGACCCGCGACGAGGGCGATCGCATGGTGATCGTTCCCTGGCCGACCGTCGCCTGGGATGCTGGCGGCGTGGCGCTCCGAGCCCAGGTCGCAGCCGCCTACGGGGCCACCGAGCTGCTGCTGGCCCCCGGGGTTGGGGTAGATCCGGAGGCAAGCCCGCTGCCCATCCGCCGTGTTGACGTGTCTCACGACCAGACCGCGATACCGATCGACCTGCTCGATCGGTGGGTGACCGACGGACAGCAGTTGCCCGAGTGGGCGGCTGAACCTCCCGTCGCCGCCGAGCTGCGTGCCCTTCATCGCCCCGCGGCTCTGGCGGGGCTCACTGTCCTCCTGAGTGGACTGTCGGGATCGGGAAAGTCGACTGTCGCCCGGGCGCTGGCCGTGCGTCTCATGGAGCACGAGAGACGCTCGGTGACACTTCTCGACGGCGACGTCGTCCGGCATCACCTGTCGAAAGGCCTGGGTTTCAGCCGACCAGACCGCATCACGAACGTGCTGCGCATCGGGTTCGTCGCGAGTGAGATCACCAAGGCCGGCGGCGTCGCGGTCTGCTGTCCGATCGCCCCCTACGACGAGACACGGCGCCAGGTGCGAGCCATGATCGAAGAGCATGGCGCTTTCGTCCTTGTTCACGTGGCCACACCCCTGGAGGAGTGTGAGCGACGCGACCGCAAGGGGCTCTACGCAAAGGCACGCCGAGGAGAGATCCCCGAGTTCACCGGCATCTCAGACCCTTACGATGAGCCGACCGATGCGGAGGTTGTCGTCGACACGACCGGCCGGAGCATTCAGGCGTGCGTGGACGACGTCTACGACGCCCTCGTACGCTTGGGCGTCGTCACCGGGGCCTAGCAAGTCTGGCCCCATCGCCGCCCGCCGCAGTTCCCCGGCAGCTGACTCAGACGTCGGTGTCGACGACCATTCCCGCGGCAACCGTCGCCCCAGACGCTTCGTCGATCAAGATGAACGACCCGGTCTGACGATTCCGTCGGTACTCATCGACGAACAGCGGCTGCGTGATTCGGAAGGTCAGTCGCCCGATCTCGTTGAGGCCGAGCGACGTCGTCTTCTCGTCGCGGTGCAGGTCGTTGATGTCGAGTCGGTACTGAAGGTCCTTGACGATGGTCTTGGCCGTACGCGTCGTGTGCTTGATGATGTAGCGGTTGCCCTCTTGGATCCGGGTTCCCTGCTGCATCCACACGATCATTGCATCGAGGTCTTGCGTGGCGTGCGGGTGGTTGTGCGCTCGACAGAGCATGTCACCGCGACTGATGTCGAGGTCGTCAGCGAGACGGACCGAGACCGACATCGGCGGGTGCGCCTCCTGCAACTCCTCGCCATACAGATCGATCCCGACAACCCGGGTCGTGAGCCCACTGGGCTGAACCATGACCTCGTCGCCGACCTTGATGGTGCCGCCCGAGACGGTACCTGCGTAACCGCGGTAGTCGTGAAACGCATCAGACTGCGGACGGATCACGTACTGCACCGGGAACCGCACGTCGATCAGGTTCTGGTCGGAACCGATGTGGATGTTCTCGAGGTGGTGCAGAAGTGAGCTGCCCTCGTACCACGGCATGTTCTCGGAGCGCATGACGACGTTGTCACCCTTGAGCGCCGAGACCGGAATGATCGTCAGGTCTGGAATGTCGAGCTTGGCCGCGAAAGCCCGGAAGTCGTCAGCGACCTTTTCGTAGACGGCCTGGTCGTAGTCGACGAGGTCCATCTTGTTGACCAGCATGACGACGTGCGGCACCCGCAGCAGCGACGACAGGAACGCATGGCGGCGGCTCTGCTCGATGACGCCATTGCGGGCGTCGACCAAGATCATCGTGAGGTTCGCCGTGGATGCACCAGTGACCATGTTGCGGGTGTACTGGATGTGCCCGGGGGTGTCAGCAATGATGAACTTGCGTCTAGGCGTCGCGAAGTAGCGGTAGGCGACATCGATCGTGATGCCTTGCTCGCGCTCGGCGCGCAGCCCGTCGGTGAGCAGAGCAAGGTTGGTGTACTCGGCACCCTGGTCGCGCGACGTGCGCTCCACGGCCTCGAGCTGGTCCTCGAAGATCGACTTGCTGTCGTACAGCAAGCGTCCGATCAACGTGCTCTTGCCATCGTCGACCGAGCCAGCAGTCGCCAGTCTCAGCAGCTCCATCAGAAGTACCCCTCGCGCTTACGGTCTTCCATTGCGGCCTCGGAGGCCCGGTCGTCAGCTCTGGTCGCGCCTCGCTCGGTGATTCGGCTGGCTGCGACGTCTTCGATGATCTTGTCCAGCGTGTCGGCGTGAGACTCAACTGCGGCGGTGCAGGTCATGTCACCGACAGTCCGGTACCGCACCATCTCGTCGAAGACCTCAGCCCCCTCATCGGCCGGGGTGACGTCTGTGACGGCCATGAGCATGTTGTCGCGCCAGAACACCGGACGCTTGTGGGCGAAGTAGATCGAAGGAAGCTCAAGCTCTTCACGCTTCACGTACTGCCAGATGTCGAGCTCGGTCCAGTTCGAGAGCGGGAAGATACGAATGTGCTCGCCCTGCCGGTGGCGACCGTTGTAGAGGCTCCACAGTTCGGGGCGCTGCGCCTTCGGATCCCACTGACCGAACTCGTCGCGGAACGAGAAGACGCGCTCTTTCGCGCGAGCCTTCTCTTCGTCGCGCCTGGCACCACCGAAGACGGCATCGAACTTGTTGTCGATGATGCCCTTGAGCAGCGGCACCGTCTGGATGCTGTTGCGAGAGGCGCGCGGGCCAGTCGGGTCCTGCACCAGACCTTCGGCGATGGCGTCTTCGACCGAGGCGACGATCAGCCGAGCTCCCAGCTCGGCGACGCGCCGATCGCGGTACTCCATGACCTCGTCGAAGTTGTGCCCGGTGTCGACGTGCATCAACGGGAACGGGATCTTGGCCGGCCAGAACGCCTTCTCGGCAAGCCGAAGCATCACGATGGAGTCCTTGCCGCCTGAGAAGAGCAGCCCAGGGCGCTCGAACTCAGCGGCAACCTCCCGCATGATGTGGATGGACTCCGCCTCAAGCAGGTCCAGCTGCGACAGCTGGTAGTCGATCGACGACACGCTTTTCTCCTTGTTCCGTCGGTCAGCCTCTAGGCCAACGCGGCGAGTACGCCTTCTGCCAGCTCGGGCCGACAGATGACCAGATCAGGCAGCAGGGTGTCGGCCTGGTTGTAGACCATCGGGCTGCCATCGATCCGACTGCAGTGCAGTCCGGCCGCCCGCGCCACCGCAACCGGAGCTGCGCTGTCCCACTCGTACTGCCCGCCGGAGTGAACGTAGGCGTCCCCCTCACCGAGGAGGACCGCCATTGCTTTCGCTCCAGCCGATCCCATGGGGACGAGTTCGCCTCCAAGTTCCTGCGCAACATGTTCGGCCTCGGCCGCTGGCCGGGTACGGCTGACCATGAAACGCGGCCGCCCCGAACGGGACGGCGCAAGGACAGGTACATCGTAGGTGGCAAGGGTGAGGTCTTTTGCAGGTAGTGCGACTGCTCCTGCCGTGAGTTCGCCCACACTGCCCGGTCCGCCGGCCCCTCGCTCCCACAGCGCCACATGGATCGCCCAGTCATCGCGTGGTGGCTCGGAGAACTCTCGGGTGCCGTCGAGCGGGTCGACGATCCAGACGCGGTCGGCATTCAACCTTGCCAGGTCGTCGGCACCCTCCTCGGACAAGACGGCGTCTTCGGGCCGGTAGGCCTTCAAGGTCGCAGTGATCAGGGCGTGCCCGAGCCGGTCGCCGGCATCCTTCAAGGCCTTGGAGTCGCTGCTGTCAAACCGCTGACGGAGCTCGAGCAGTGCTCGACCCGCAGCTGTGGCAATCGCGGCAGCGAGCCGGCCGTCGTCACCGAGGGTCTCCTCGCTGAGCGCGTGCTCGTCGATCCCCTCCGGGCCGAGGTCGAACGAGGAGCCGGGCACCTCTGGGTTCGTCACGTCGGACGACTCACTCACCGGCGCCGGTGAGCTTTTCGCGGAGCGCCGCAAGAGCCTCGTCGGTGGCCAGGGAACCGCCGCCCGGTTCTTCTTCGACCTCTTCTGCAACTGTCTCGGACGAGTACGTAGAGGGGGCGCTGCCTACGTCAAGAGCAGCCTCCTGGTCGGCCTTCTGCGCTTCACCCATCTGCTTCTTGTGGGCATCGAAGCGGATCTGAGCCTCGGCGTACTGGCGCTCCCACTCCTCGCGGGCTGACTCGAAGCCTGGCTTCCACTCGCCTGTGTCGGAGTCGAAGCCGTCGGGGTACACGTAGTTGCCCTGGTCGTCGTAGGTCGCTGCCATGCCGTACAGCGTCGGGTCGAACTCGACCGTGTCGGTCGCGCCCTCGTTCGCCTGCTTGAGTGAGAGCGAGATGCGGCGGCGCTCGAGGTCGATGTCGATGACCTTGACGAAGATCTCAGACCCCACCTGCACGACCTGCTCGGGGATTTCGACGTGGCGTTCGGCCAGCTCAGAGATGTGCACCAGACCTTCGATGCCCTCCTGGACGCGGACGAAGGCGCCGAAGGGGACCAGCTTGGTGACGCGTCCGGGAACCACCTGGTTGATCTGGTGGGTGCGGGCGAACTGCTGCCAGGGGTCTTCCTGGGTCGACTTCAGTGACAGCGAGACGCGCTCGCGGTCCATGTCGACATCGAGCACCTCGACTGTGACCTCCTGGCCGACCTCGACAACCTCTGAGGGGTGGTCGATGTGCTTCCAGGAGAGCTCGGAGACGTGGACCAGACCGTCGACGCCTCCGAGGTCGACGAACGCGCCGAAGTTGACGATGGAGGAGACGACGCCCTTGCGGACCTGACCCTTCTGGAGCTGGGTCAGGAAGTCTTGACGGACCGCTGACTGCGTCTGCTCGAGCCACGCACGACGCGACAGCACGACGTTGTTGCGGTTCTTGTCGAGCTCGATGATCTTGGCCTCGATCTCCTGGCCAACGTAGGGCTGGAGATCGCGCACCCGCCGCATCTCCACCAGCGAGGCTGGAAGGAAGCCACGGAGGCCGATGTCGAGGATGAGCCCGCCCTTGACGACCTCGATGACCGAGCCCTTGACGACACCGTCGGCCTCTTTGATCTGCTCGATGGTTCCCCATGCCCGCTCGTACTGAGCGCGCTTCTTGGACAGGATCAGCCGTCCGTCCTTGTCTTCCTTCTGAAGAACTAGGGCTTCGACCGGGTCTCCGACGGAGACGACCTCGGAGGGGTCGACGTCGTGCTTGATCGACAGCTCACGGGACGGAATGACGCCCTCGGTCTTGTAGCCGATGTCGAGCAGGACCTCGTCGCGGTCGACCTTGACGATCGTCCCCTCGACAATGTCGCCGTCATTGAAGTACTTGATGGTCTCGTCGATAGCGGCGAGGAACGCCTCTTCCGACCCGATATCGTTGACCGCAATCTGGAAGCCTGAGTCTGGCTTCTCATCGATCGTGGGGGTGGGGGCTACCTCGGTGCTACTCGTCATGGGTTAGGGGGCTCCGTGCGGACAGTTAGTCGTGATCGTTCGCGCAGGGGCCGGTTTCGCGTGCCGAAACCGCCTGAAGCCGGCAGAAACCGACCCAGCTGAAAACGACATGGTGCGAGCGCGAGCCTGCTCCGTCCGAGGACGCGCGAGCCCACAGCGCTAGGAGGAGTCTACGGTGGCGGCCGTGACAGGGTCAATCGAGGGTGGTCCTCGCCGAATCGCGGTCGACGGGGCTGCCAGTACGGCGGCCGCCAGGGCCTGGTGGGACTCCGAGGCTGACGCCTACCAGCAAGAGCATGAGGACCTGCTGGGGCGGGCCCGGTGGCTCTGGGGCCCCGAGGGGTGGACAGAGGACGATCTCGACCTCCTCCACGCCCTCCCGGGCGAGCGCGTGCTCGAGCTGGGCTGCGGGGCTGGGGCCGGTGCGCGCTGGCTGGTCGAGCGGGCCGTACGGGCAGTGGGGCTGGATGTCTCGCACCGGATGCTCCAGCACAGCAGGCGGATCGACGAGGCTCGACGGCACCCCAGTTCCCGTCGTCCACGCCACCGCCGAGGTGCTTCCGTTCCGATCAGGCGTCTTCGACGTGGTGGCCACCGCCTACGGCGCGCTGCCGTTCGTGGCCGACGTCGACCTGGTGTTCGAGGAGATCGAACGCGTTCTGGTAGCGGGAGGGCGCGCCGTCGTGGCGGTTACCCACCCCATTCGCTGGGCCTTCCTCGATGACCCGGGCCAGGGGGGTCTGACGGCAGTTCGCTCCTATTTCGACCGGACGCCCTACGCCGAGGTCGATGGTCGAGGTGATGTCTCCTACGCCGAGCACCACCGCACAATCGGCGACTGGGTCGAGGTCGTGGTCGGAGCGGGACTCGTCATCGACCAGCTTGTCGAGCCCCCGTGGAACCCGCAGAACCCCCGCAGCTGGGGCGGCTGGAGTCCTCTACGCGGCTCTCTGATCCCCGGGACGCTGATCCTGGCCGCCCACAAACCCGCCCACCCGTCCGACTAGTGAGCAGCGTCATGCCATGTGCGCCCGAACCCGACCGATATATCGAGAGCCACCGAGAGCGGATATGCGCCGCGCATCTCGTCCTCGACGAGCGCGGTCACCGACCCCTGCTCGCCGTCGACGACCTCGAGCACGAGCTCGTCGTGCACCTGCAGGAGCAATCGTGAGCGAAGGCCTTCTGCCCGCAGTCGGCGCTCAACCCCCAACATGGCGACCTTGACGATGTCGGCTGCCGATCCCTGAATCGGGGCGTTGAGGGCCATACGTTCGGCCATCTCACGGCGTTGCCGGTTGTCGCTGGTGAGATCTGGCAGGTATCGCCGACGCCCCAACAGCGTCTCGGTGTAGCCAGAACGCCGCGCCTCGTCGACCACGGACGCCAAGTAGTCGCGGACGCCTCCGAATCTCTCGAAGTAGTCGTCCATCAGCGCCTTCGCGTCATCCGGTCCCACGCCCAGCTGCTGACTCAGTCCGTAGGCCGACAGCCCGTATGCCAGTCCATAGGACATCGCCTTGATCCGGCTGCGCATCTCCGGGGTGACCCCGTCTGGAGAGACGTCGAACACGCGCGATGCCATGGTCGTGTGCAGATCCTCGCCCGAGTTGAAAGCGTCGATGAGCCCACCGTCCTCAGACAGATGCGCCATGATCCGCATCTCCACCTGGCTGTAGTCGGCGGTCATGAGCGTCTCGTACCCCTCGCCCACACAGAACGTCGAACGGATTCGGCGGCCCTCTTCGGTCCGCACCGGGATGTTCTGCAGGTTCGGGTCGGTCGACGACAATCTCCCGGTGGCCGCGACCGTCTGCATGAAGGTGGTGTGGATACGACCATCAGCGGCAACAGAGCGCTGTAGGCCGTCGACAGTCACCAGGAGCTTGGTGACATCACGGTGGCGCAGGAGGTGTGCGAGAAACGGGTGCTCGGTCTGCGCGAAGAGCCCTGTCAGCGCTTCGGCGTCAGTGGTGAACCCGGTCTTCGTCCGCTTCGTCTTCGGCATGCCGAGCTCGTCGAAGAGCACGACCTGCAGCTGCTTCGGAGAACCGAGGTTCACCTCATGTCCGATCTCGGCATAGGCGGCCTCGGCGGCGCGCCTCACCTCGGAAGCAAACTCAGACCTCAGCGCGTCCAGCGCATCCTGGTCGATCGCGATCCCGTGCCGTTCCATCGAGACGAGAAGCCCGGTCAAGGGCAGCTCGACATCGGCGAGCAGCGATGCTGCACCGATCTCTTGCACCTCAGGCTGCATGGCCGCTGCGAGGTCGAGGGTGGCTTGGGCCCGAGCGCCCAGTGACTGGGCCAGACCGTCATCAGCATCGGTGTCGAAGCTCAGCTGTCCGTCGTCCGCCGACTCGAGCAGGTCGCGACTGAGCCACCGAATGCTGAGATCAGCGAGGTCATAGCTGCGCTGGTCGGGGCGGAGCAAGTACGCGGCGAGGGCGGTGTCGAAGACGGGATCTGCCATCGGCATGCCTATCGATGCGAGCGCCAGGCTGGGCCCGTTGGCGTCATGCATGACGATTTCGCCATTTGCCAGCCACTCACCGAGCGCCTGTTCCGCCGGCTTCGCAAGCGATCCCAAGACCACGACCGCCACGGCCCCGTCAGAAGCAGCAAGACCCATGGTGCTGATGTCCCCGGTCCCCGAGCCCCACGTACCACTGACTGACACCCCGACCCGCCCACCTGCGTGCTCGTTCAGCCACTGCGACACCTCATCCGAAGCCAGGGTCTGAACCTCAAGAACCAGAGGGGCGTCGACGATCTCCTCGGAGTTCTGCAACGTCTGTGCAAGTCGGTCGCGCAGGATACGGAACTCGAGCGCGTCGAAGACCTCGTGGACGCGTTCGCGGTCCCAATCGACGCGCGCCAGGTCGTCCGGCACCAGGTCCAGAGGCACATCCTTGACCAGCTCGGTGAGCTGTCTGTTCGTGATCACCTGCGCCAGGTTGGCGCGCAACGAGTCACCGACCTTGCCGCGCACCTCGTCGGCGCGCGCCACGAGCTCGTCGAACGATCCGTACTCACGGATCCACTTGGTCGCTGTCTTCTCACCAACCCCTGGGATCCCGGGAAGGTTGTCACTCGGGTCGCCACGCAGCGCGGCGAAGTCGGGGTACTGCGAGGGGGTGAGCCCGTACTTGTCCTCGACAGCCGACGGCGTCATGCGAGCGAGGTCCGAGACCCCCTTTCGCGGGTAGAGAACCGTCACGCGATCTGAGACCAGCTGAAAGGCATCACGGTCTCCGGTGATCACCGAGACGTCGTAGCCACTTTCGGCCGCCTGGGTGCTGATTGTCGCGATGACGTCGTCTGCCTCGAAGCCCTCGACCTCGAGTACAGGCACGCAGAGCGCATCCAGGACTTCCTTGATCAGGCTGACCTGCCCCTTGAACTCGTCGGGGGTCTTGCTGCGGTTCGCCTTGTAGTCGGGATACCGGTCGCTGCGGAAGGTGGCGCGAGAAACGTCGAACGTCACTGCGAGGTGAGACGGTTTCTCGTCCCGGAGCGCATTGATCAGCATCGAGGTGAAGCCGTAGACGGCATTGGTGGGCTGCCCCGTGGCGGTCGAGAAGTTCTCGACCGGCAATGCATAGAAGGCTCGGTAGGCCAGCGAGTGACCGTCGAGCAGCAGGAGCGACCGCGCAGGAGCCATACCGCGATCGTAGGGTGAGCGCGTGAACGATGACCTGCCACCGGTACCCATTCATGAACGCCTCGGGATCGAGATCACCCAGGTGCGATCGGACGAGGTGTGCGGAACCATCCCGGTCGCGGGCAACGAGCAGCCGTTCGGTGCCCTGCACGGCGGCGCCTCGGTCGTGCTCGCCGAGAGCCTCGCCTCGATCGGCTCGGCGCTGCATGCCGGGCCCGAGAAGACCGTGGTGGGGATCGAGGTCAGCGCCAGCCACCATCGCAGCGCACGCTCCGGGGTGGTCACCGGACGTGCCGTTCCCCAGCACCTGGGTCGCCGATTGGCGACCTGGCACGTCGAACTGCGGGACGAGGACGCCACCCTCACGTGCTCGGCCCGGGTGACCTGCCTGATCCTGGCTCAGTAGGGGCGAAGCCGACGTCGTCGTTCGGCACGGCCGAGCTCACTCGCGAGCCGCTTCTTGAGAGCCGATGTCGCGATCGCACGCCGCATGACCAATGGGCTGAAGCCCAGCCGGGCGAAGAACCTGTTGCTCTCGCGCGCAGCGGGGAAGACACCTACCGACACGTAGTCAGCGGCGACGTCTGCGGCCAGAGCAGCGGCAGCTGAAACGATGGCTCGCCCCACGCCTCGACGTCGACGATCGTCACGCACGTGCATGAAGGAGATCTGAATGGTCTCGACGTCACTGATCGGGGTCAACGGCATGCGGCTCAGCACCGCCAGGCCGACGACCACCCCGTCGATCTCAGCCACCACCACGCGGTGGGAAGGATCGTGCCGCAGCACTTCAATGCGCTCGCGGATCGCTACTGCCGACGCCGGCGGCCCGAATGGACCGACGCGCCCGCCGTGACGCCGCAACTCGTCCCACAGCTCGCCGATCGCAAGGACATCGTCTTGGGTCGCCTCGCGGGTACGTACCGTTACCGCAGACATGTCAGCCTTCAGGGCTCCTTGGGTCGTCTCGCTGCTGACCGTCCCTCGCGGTTCGGTTGGCGGCTACGCTCCCCCGTGGCCGACAACCAGCGTATCCGCAGGCTGACCTCGCTCATCGTGGCCACCTCTTCAGATGTTTGCCACCGCCAAAGGGAGACGACGTGCCTGGTCTTGGCACCCTGCTGAACGTCCTGGCTGTCGTCGTGGGTGGCACGATCGGAACCTTGCTCGGCGACAAGCTGCCTACCCGAGTCCGCGACGTGGTGACTGATGGGCTCGGCCTCGTCACTCTCGTGATCGGGGGAATCAATGCCGCGGCCGTTCTTGAGCCTTCGTTGGAAGATGCGATCGGAGACGGCCTGCCGCTTCTGGTGGTGCTCGGGTCGGTGGTGGCAGGTGGTGTCATCGGTGCCGCTCTGAGGCTCGAGGCCAGGCTCGAGAGCCTGGGCGGCGTACTCCAACGCCGGTTCGCCGGCAGACGTGACGCCCCCGAGAAGCGCCGACGATTCGTGGAGGGCTACGTCACAGCGTCCTTGGTGTTCTGCGTCGGACCGCTCACAGTGCTCGGCTCACTGGAGGACGGTATGGGTGATGGCATCGAGCTGCTGGCGCTGAAATCGGTACTGGATGGGTTCGCTGCACTCGCCTTCGCCGCGTCACTTGGATGGGGCGTGGTGGCGTCGGCAATCACAGTCTTCGTCTTTCAAGGTGGACTCACGGCAGTGGGAGCCGTGGCTGGCGAGGTGCTCAGCGATGCACAGGTGGCAGCCTTGACAGCGACGGGCGGAGTGCTGCTGCTCGGTGTTGGTCTCCGTCTGCTCAGGGTCAGGTCGCTGCCCGTTGCGGACTTGCTACCAGCACTCCTTCTCGCCCCCATCTTCGTCGGGGTCCTGACAACTTTTGTCGATTCGTGACCCATAACGGGTGACCCGCGACCGTTGACGTGGCTATGCTCCGCAACGACCGCAAAGCACCCGTCGTGGTGTCGCCATCGGTCAGCCGTACCACGCGAGGGAGTCCTGAGAGTGGTTCATTGGTCGGTCACACGCATCATTGCCCTGGTCGTCGCCGCTCTCGGAATTCTCGGAACGGTCGCCGTCGTCGCAACGCCCGCCCAGGCTGAGGGCGAGTCCATCCAGGGGACCCTTCGCGACCTGCAGGGCGCACCGGTGGCCGGCGTCACCATCACCGTCACCAACGACGGCGGGTTCGAGGGCAGTTCTGAGACCGACGCTGACGGAGTCTGGGCCGTCGAGGTGCCCGAACCCGGCGAGTACTCGGTGCTTCTCGACGAGGACACCCTGCCCGATGGCACCACGCCACCTACCGTGAACCCGATCGCCACCAGCGCCGACCTAGGGTCTGCGAGATTCATCAACTTCCGCCTCGGTGAGAAGGAGCGCAATGTCCAGTCCCGGTGGGACAGGGCAGCACAGCTGTCGGTCGAAGGTCTGCGATTCGGTCTGGTCCTGGCATTGGCAGCAGTGGGCCTGTCCCTGATCTACGGCACGACCGGGCTGACCAACTTTGCACACGGCGAGATCATGACGTTCGGCGCCATCGCCACCTGGTTCTTCAACGTCAACCTCGGGATCAACCTGATCGGGGCGGCCGCCCTGGGAGTGATCACCGCAGGCGTCTTCGGCTGGGCTCAGGAGCGCGGTTTGTGGCGACCGCTCCGAAGACGGGGCACAGGTCTGATCGCGATGATGATCGTCTCGATCGGATTCGCACTAGCCCTCGCGAACATCTACCTCATCGTCTTCGGCGGGGCCAGTCGTCCGTACGGTGACTACGACTCGCAGGCAGGCATCGAGTTCGGCCCGGTGAGCCTGACCCCCAAAGACATGATCTCGATGGTCGTCGCCGCGACCATCCTGGCAATCGCCGGCCTTGCGCTGCTGAAGACCCGCATGGGCAAGGCCACGAGGGCCGTGGCTGACAACCCGGCACTGGCGGCCTCATCCGGGATCGATGTGGACCGCGTCATCATGGTGGTCTGGATCAGCGGAGCAGCACTGGCCGGTCTGGGCGGAGTCATGCTCGCCATGACCCAGCAGGTCTCGTACCTGATGGGTACCCAGACGCTCCTGCTCATCTTCGCCGCCGTCACCTTGGGTGGACTGGGTACGGCGTTCGGCGCCCTGGTGGGCAGCTTGGTGGTCGGCATGTTGATCCAGCTCTCGACGCTCTGGATCAACCCCGAGCTGAAGAATGTCGGAGCATTGCTGGTGATGATCATCGTTCTGATGGTGAGACCCCAGGGCATCCTGGGTCGACGAAGCAGGGTGGGGTGAGGCGCTGATGGACTGGGGATTCATCTTCACCACGTCGCTGTCGGCCGCTATCGGCATCAGCGCAATCGTCTTCTGTCTCGGGGCCATCGGGCTGAACATCCAGTTCGGCTACACCGGCCTACTCAACTTCGGCCAGGCGGCCTTCCTCGCCGTGGCCGGGTACGGCCTCGCGACAACGGTGACGACCCTCGGGCTGAACTTCTGGGTCGGAATCCTCGTCGGCATGGGCGCCACCGTCGTGCTGGCGGTCATCCTCGGCATACCGACCCTGCGGTTGCGGGCCGACTACCTGGCCATCGTGACCATCGCTGCCGCCGAGATTCTTCGTCTCACCCTTCGTTCGGTGGCGTTCAAGGACACCTTCGGAGGGTCAGACGGTCTCCAGCAGTTCTCCGATGCCTTCTACAACCTCAACCCCATCTCTCCAGGGGCCTACGACTTCGGTCCCTTCAAGTACAACGAGAAGTCGTGGTGGGTGATCATCGTTGGATGGTCGCTGGTAGCGGTGTGGACCCTTCTTGTGTTCCTGCTCATGCGGAGCCCATTCGGGCGGGTTCTCCGGGGCATCCGTGAAGACGAGGATGCGGTACGGAGCCTCGGCAAGAACGTCTACTGGTACAAGATGCAGGCACTGATCCTCGGTGGACTCGGCGGTGCCTTCGCAGGGTTCATGCTGGCACTCGGCCAGTCGGCGGTGTCGCCTGACGCCTACGCGACGAACCTCACCTTCTTGATCTACGTGGTCCTCATCATCGGTGGTGCCGCTCGCGTGTTCGGCCCGATCTTGGGGGCCCTGATCTTCTCCTTCCTGTTCCAGTTCGTCGACGTCGTCCTCGACCAGGCCGTGAACACTGGACTCATCACGTTCATCACCAGCACCCAGGCTGCCCAAATCCGGCTGGTCATGGTCGGGGTGGGCTTGATGCTGTTGATGATCTATCGACCACAGGGAATCTTGGGCGACCGAAAGGAGCTGCAGCTCGATGCGCGCTGACGAGTCCATGAACACAAGCAGAGACGCTGCTGTCGCCGCTCTCGCCGACCTGCCACGCGAGCCTGGCGTCTCCAAGCCCGACCCGATCCTGATCGCCGACAACGTCGTCCGTCGCTTCGGCGGGCTTACCGCCGTCGACGTCGACCACGTCGAGGTTCAACGCGGTGCCATCACTGCCCTGATCGGCCCCAACGGCGCGGGTAAGACCACCTTCTTCAATCTGCTGACCGGCTTCGACAAGGTCGACGAAGGCGAGTGGACCTACAACGGCAAGGCGATCCAGGGCGTGCCCCCCTACAAGGTGGCTCGCATGGGAATGGTGCGCACCTTCCAGCTGACCAAGGTGTTGACGCGTCTCACCGTGATCGAGAACATGCGACTGGGCGCCACCGGGCAGCGCGGGGAACGTGTGCTGGCAAGCGTCATCAGAGCGCTTTGGAGTGGGCAGGAACGCGAGATCACCGAGCGCGCAGACGACCTGCTCAGGCGCTTCAAGCTGGATGCCAAACGTGAGGACTTTGCCGGGTCGCTCTCCGGCGGGCAGCGCAAGCTCCTCGAGATGGCGCGATCGCTCATGGTCAACCCCGAGCTGGTGATGCTCGATGAGCCCATGGCTGGCGTCAACCCGGCGCTCACCCAGTCCCTGCTCGGACACGTCAAAGATCTCCGCGAACTCGGGATGACCGTCCTCTTCGTCGAGCACGACATGGACATGGTGCGCGACATCTCCGACTGGGTCATCGTCATGGCGCAGGGCAAGATCATTGCTGAGGGGCCTCCTCACGAGGTAATGGCCGACACCCGGGTCATCGATGCGTACCTAGGTGCCCACCACGACCAGTCCCTCGCGGAGATTGCGGACGAAGAGGGGCTCGGAGCGCCCGGGGAGATCCTCGACACGAACGGCGGTGCCCAGACATGACGAACCCTGCAGGCGGGCTAACCCCTGGCGAGGTGCACAGCGCTGAGGTCGGGCTCGAGCAAGACCGGGATCAACCGATGCCAGATCGCAGCGCCCACCTGGCGGCGATGCCGAACGCTCTGGTCATTGCGGACAACCTCGTCGCCGGCTACCTCCCAGGGGTCAACATCCTCAATGGCTGCGACCTCTACGCCAACCGCGGAGAGCTGGTCGGCATCATCGGACCGAACGGCGCCGGCAAGTCCACCCTGCTCAAAGCGCTCTTCGGGCTCGTGCGCGTCCACGAAGGTCAGGTGATCCTCGACGGACAGGACATCACCAACCTCAAGCCGAACCGTCTGGTATCTCAGGGCGTGGGATTCGTACCGCAGAACAACAACGTCTTCCCGAGCCTGACCATCGAGGAGAACCTGCAGATGGGTGCCTACCAGGCACCCAAGAACTTTGCCGAACGCTTCGACTTCGTCGCCTCGCTCTTCCCCACGCTGGCCGACCGTCGCAAGCAGCCAGCCGGCTCGCTGTCAGGTGGTGAGCGGCAGATGGTCGCCATGAGCCGGGCGCTCATGATGGACCCATCGGTCATCCTTCTCGACGAACCTTCTGCCGGCCTCTCCCCCGTGCTCCAGGACGAGGTCTTCGTGCGGACCAAGCAGATCAATACCGCAGGCGTCACCGTCATCATGGTCGAGCAGAACGCGCGACGCTGCCTGCAGATCTGTGACCGCGGCTACGTGCTCGACCAGGGAAAGAACGCCCATACCGGGACCGGTGCTGCCCTCCTGAACGACCCGAAGGTGATCCAGCTCTACCTCGGCACCCTCGCCAAGGCCTAGGCGACGCCAGCTAGCGTGCCGGCTGCGCACTCGGCAGGCTCTTCGCCTGCATCCCATGACACGCAGAAGGGGCCCGGCCGAATGGCCGGGCCCCTTCTGTTGCTGCTCAGTCGGTCACTCGCTGTTCGGACCGATGCCTTGCTTGACGAGCTCGCTGACCACCTTGGCCGACTCGTCGAACCCGATCAGCACGATGCCGTCCGGGTCCAGTGCCTTGATCTTCGAGACCTCGGCAGCGAAGTTGTTCGCCGTCGGGTCGTAGTAGATCGCGTCCGGTTCGGTGAGCACGGTGCCGCCACCCTCGGAGAACGAGAGTGCGGTGTACTCAGCCAGGCCTTCACCGTAGGCGTCCTGCAGCGAAAGGATCGCTACGTTCGTGATGCCATCAGCGGTGAGCAGGTTGCCCAGCACACGACCCTGGAGCACGTCGGACGGGGCAGTACGGAAGTACAGCCCGGAGTCCTGCGAGTTCGTCAGATCGGGTGAAGTGTTGGCTGGCGAGACCTGAAGGATCCCGGCGCCAGTCACCTGCTCGAGCGTGTTGAGGCTCACACTGGACGATGCCGCACCAATGATCGCGTCGACACCGCGCTGGATCTGCTTGTCGATCGTCTGGACGCCCTTGTCGAAGTTGGCCGAGTCGCTGGAGTCACCGTTGAACCAGAGAACGTCCTTACCGAGTGCACCACCGCCCTCGTTGGCCTCCTTGACCGCAAGCTCGACACCGGCCACCTCGGGCGGGCCGAGCGAAGCAAGCGAACCAGTCAACGGCAGGTAGCCGCCCAGCTTGAGCTGGTCGTCACTGGCACCGCGGTTGTCCTTCGACGTCAGCGGGTCTGGGCTGCCTTCGGTCGGGTCGATCTGACCAGACTCGTAGTTCAGGGCCGAACCGTCTGTCGTCAGACCGGGAACCAGGTTCTCGTCGTCGTACTGGTAAACACCAACAAACGCCGACG
>CAVPLY010000025.1:0-26259 GCA_963706045.1 uncultured Actinomycetota bacterium
GCCCCGTTCGAACGTGTTGTTCGCTCCCGGTCCTTCCGCATGCCCAGGCAAGTGATTCTGACAGACACTGTGATCATGGGCTTTGTGGTTGGCTGCGCCTGCCGCTCCTCGGTGACCGTGTACCCGGCCGCGGTCACTCGCCGCTGACGGCACCGACCAGGGCACCTCGTGGGGCCGGAGGTACAGCCAGGCGAGGGCGCCGCCGCTCATGTGGTCGATGCGCCACGGCGGCCGACTTGTCATGGCGCGACGGTATTGCTTAGGGTTTTTTCTCGGTAGCCCCGGCCATCGGGGGACGCGTGGCCGGGGCTCCGCCATGCGTAGACATGAAGCAGCCCCCGGCGGCTACGGGGGATGCGCGGCCGGGGGCTTGCCGACGTCGAAGGTAGCGTCTAGACCTCGAGCGTGACCAGGGATCGCAGAATGTGGCAGTCCCGGTCGCACGGGGGAGCAAACGACCGGGCCTGCAACTCCAACGCTACGCCTGTCGTGAGGTAACCGGCAAGCCACACTGACGCGGAGGCGGCTGCTCCCTGGGATGCTACAGGGACGTAGGACGGGTGCTACCCCGAAGGGTGACACCCGCCCTGACCTGCACAAACACCGTCGGGACGACAGGATTTGAACCTGCGACCCCTTGACCCCCAGTCAAGTGCGCTACCAAGCTGCGCTACGTCCCGGTGCCCTCACGAAGGCGCGCCAACACTAACGCAATGCGGCGGACCCCGATGGATCGGCACTCACCGGACGCCGGGCTGATCGATCGAAAGTGTCCGCGCGTCGGCGTCCAGCGTCGCCATGACCCCAAAGGGAATGGACGCCAGGTGTGGCCCATGCCCGAGAGGCAGCCCATAGATCACCGGTACGCCAAGCGCTCCGAGATGCGCTTCCAGAACATCCTCCAGCGACCGATCGGCCACGACTTCAGGGTCGGGCTTGCCACATTCGTGAAGGTCGCTCACCACGACCCCGACCACCCCGTCCAGTACTCCCGCGAGTCGCATCTGCCACAACATGACGTCGAAGTCGACGGACAGGGTGTCCACCTCTTCGATCATCAGGATCGACCCCGAGAAGTCCAGCTCGTAGGGCGTGCCCATCAGATGGTTCAACGTGTAGAGATTGCCGCCGACGATTGGCGCTGTGACGCGCCCTCCTGTGATCGGTCGAACGTAGGCATCGTCAGGTCGTCGCGGTACGTCACCGACCCCACCCTTCGTGAAGGCATCAACTGCGGAGTCAAGCGTGAACGCCGCACGGTCGGCGGCGCCGAATGAGCCAAATCCGGGGCCGTGGAACGTTGCCAGTCCCGAGTGCTTGAGTAGCGCAGCGTGGAGGTTGGTGACATCACTGAAACCCATGATGGCCTTGGGGTGGCTCGCCACGAGGTCGTAGTCGATCAGTGGCAGCATCTCGATGGCTCCGACGCCTCCCCAGAGACAGAAGACCACGTCTACCTCGTCGTCGAGCAGCAGGGCATGGAGGTCATCGACTCGTTGCTGCGCGGGCCCTGCGACGTAGTCGTGGCGAGCCCACACACTGTCGGTGAGCCGTACCTGATATCCGCGCGAGGTCCACCATTCGACCGGACGCAGGACGTCACTTCGATTCTCGAAGGGACCAGATGGCGCGAAGACACCAATGGTTCCGCCCGACCCCAACGGTCGCCCAAAGCGCGTTGCCTGCATTGCCGTCTCCCCTTGTCCAAGTCTCTACTTCTTGAAGCGTTTCTCCCGGACTTTCATCGTGACGTGAATCGGCGTCCCCACGAAGCCGTACTCCTCACGCAAGCGCCGCTCGATGAAGCGACGATAGCCCGACTCCAAGAACCCCGACGTGAACAGCGCGAAGGTTGGAGGCCTGGTTCCAGCCTGCGTGGCAAAGAGGATGCGCGGTTGCTTGCCCCCACGAACTGGGTGTGGGTGCTCGGCCACCAGGCGTCCCAGGAATGCGTTCAGCTGGGCCGTGGGGACTCTGGTTGACCACCCCTCCAAGGCGGCGTGGAGAGCGGGCACCAACTTCTCGACGTGACGCCCGGTCTCGGCGGAGACGTTGACCCGGGGAGCCCACTGAACACGCAGCAACTCACGCTCGATCTCCTTGTCGAGGTAGTAGCGGCGCTCTTCATCCATAAGGTCCCACTTGTTGTAGGCCAACACGAGCGCGCGGCCGGCCTCGACCACCATGGAGAGGATGCGGGTGTCCTGCTCGCTGATGGGCTCGCTCGCATCGAGAAGCACCACGGCAACTTCAGCCTTGGCCAACGCCGACTTCGTGCGCAGACTCGCGAAGTACTCGCTACCACTCGCCTCATGTACCCGACGGCGGATACCCGCCGTATCGACGAAACGCCAGTCCTCGTCGCCGATCGACACAAGTTCATCCACGGGGTCGACAGTCGTGCCGGCCACCGAGTCGACGACGACGCGTTGCTCTCCAGCGAGTCGGTTGAGCAGGCTGGACTTGCCGACGTTCGGACGACCAAGCAGTGCAACCCGGTGTGGGCCACCTTCAACCACCACCGCATCGTCGGTGTCAGGCATCGCCGCAACCAGCGCATCGAGCAGGTCGCCAGACCCACGACCGTGCAAGGCGGAGACGGGATAGGGCTCACCGAGGCCGAGGCCCCAGAGAGTCGACGCCTCGAGTTCTTGTCGCGTGTCATCGACCTTGTTGGCCGCCAGAACAACAGGCTTCTTCGCACGTCGGAGCACCTGGACCACAGCTTCGTCGGTGTCGGTGATACCAACTTCGGCATCGACGACGAGCATCACGACGTCAGCGGCCTCAACAGCCATCTCCGCCTGAGCGGCCACCCTCGCTGCGAGCCCGCGAGCGTCTCGCTCCCATCCCCCCGTGTCCACGACGACAAATGATCGGCCGGACCAGGTGGCGTCGTAGGCGACACGATCCCGAGTTACACCTGGACGGTCCTCCACCACCGCTTCGCGGCGCCCAATGATCCGGTTGACCAGGGTCGACTTCCCCACGTTCGGTCGCCCGACAACGGCGACGACCGGTAGGGATCCATCGAGGACCGGCAGCGTCTCGCTCTCAGTCACGACGTGGCAAAACTCGGGATGCGCTGGTGGACGAGCGCAACGACCCGATCGATGACCTCTTCCAACGTCAGCGCGGTGGAGTCGATCATGACCGCGTCCTCGGCCTGGGTGAGTGGCGAGAGCTCGCGCGTCGAGTCGAGGTGGTCGCGGTGATCCAACATCGCTGCAGTGTTCTCCACGGTGACATCGTGTTCGTGTGCCCACTCGGCAGCTCGCCGCTGGGCGCGGGCTTCGGTGGTGGCGATGAGGAAGACCTTCACTGCGGCGTCAGGAGCGACAACTGTTCCGATGTCACGGCCTTCGACGACGACAGCGCCACGCTCCATGATCTCTCGCTGCACAGCCACAAGACGCTCGCGGACGGTGGGAACTGCACTCACTGCGCTCACCGAGGAGGTCACGTGGGGGTCGCGGATCTCGTTGCTGACCTCCCGACCGTTGACGAACACACCAGGTGAGGAAGGATCCACCGAGATGTCGAGGAGGGGCTCGAAGACCCGTTCTGCGACGGCTTCGGCATCCGTGACGTCGATTCCCTCGCTGATCAGCCACCAGGTGAGAGCGCGGTACATCGCGCCGGTGTCGACATAGTTCCAGCCCAGTCGACCTGCGACTCCACGTGCCGTACTCGACTTCCCCGACCCCGATGGCCCGTCGACAGCCACGGCGACAAGCGCGCCGGTGTCGTCGTGGACCATGGCAATGCCTTCCTGTCGGGCTGGGCTGAGAACGCCCGAGGCCAACGGCACCAGGACGGGTGGTTGGCCGAGAGTACCTGTCTTGGGGGGCAGAGTCCCAGCCGAGCGTCCTGCAAGAACTAGTGCGAAGACCATCCGTCAGCGTGGAGAGCCTGCACAAGGCCGGGTGCATCCGCAGGCACGACGGACAGCTCGATGACTCCGACCGGGTGCCCCGGAGAGTGCTCGAGTGCAATGTCCTCAACGCTGGCACCTGCCTTGGCCACGGTGGTGAACAGGGCGGCCAGCACCCCCGGTTCGTCGGGAATCACGACCGGAATCACTGAGTACTCGGCGGGCGGAGTCCCATGCTTACCCGGAATTGAGAGGAACCCTCGCCGCCCTGCATCGAGAAAGCGTTCAATCGATTTATCGACTTCCCGATTTATCGCCGATTCGCCCTGATGGTCTGCGACCTCCTGGAGCGCATCGGCCACCATCGACAGCTCGGTCGCCAACCGTCGGACCGGCGCGGCCAACGAGTGGGCATTGGCCGCCACGATGTCTGCCCAGAGCGCCGGATCACTGCCGGCGATCCGCACCGTGTCGCGAAGCCCCTGACCGGCCAGCGACAGCGCTAACGGACGGGCACCGTTGAGCTGCCCGGCAACCGCACTGGCCGCCAGCTGCGGCAGATGGCTGACGAGTGCGACGGCCGCATCGTGAGCTGCAGCGTCGACCACCACCGGATCAGCTCCGCAGTCACGCACCAAACGCTCCACGATGGCCACCCGGCCAGGCTCGGCACGAGGGCCAGGACAGATTGCCCAGGGGCGTGCTTCGAAGAGATCGGCCTGAGCTGCGACCGGGCCTGACCGCTCGCGCCCGGCCATCGGATGACCACCCACAAAGCGCACTTCGCAGCCCAATTGCTCGGCGTGTACCTGAGGGTAAGTCTTGATACTCAACACATCACTAATTGTGGATGTTGGATATAGACGCATCACGTGATTCATGACTTCTCGCGTCGCAGAGGGCGGAACGCAGAGAAGGACGAGGTCCGGCTCGGCAGCGCCCCACCCCGGGGTGCCACCGCCCAGCTCCCCCGCCAACCGCTCAGCAGCCGGATCGGCATCGGCGACACACACCGTCCACTCAGATCGAGCCAGCGCCAGCCCGACCGAGGTTCCGAGGAGACCGGCCCCCACGATCTGAAGTGTCGGCGTCATTGCGCAAGGTCCTGGCGCAGTACCTCAGCACCCCTGAGGTACACGTGGACGACCTCGTCACGGGGGACGTCGAGCGAAACGTGGGCCAGAACTCGCACGACCCGTGGCAGAGCCCCCTCGATGTCGAGCTCCTGCGCACAGAGCAGAGGCACATCACCGATGCCCAACGTTCGCGCGGCCGCAGCGGGAAAGGCACTCCGAAGGTCACCGGTACTCGTGAAGATGATGCTGATCAAGTCGTCGGTGGTGAGCCCGTTCCGTTCCAGGATTGCGCCGACCAGCTCGACCACAGCCTCGGCCATCTCGGCGGGATCATCAGCCTTCAGTTGGGTCGCCCCGCGGAGTGCTCTCATCACGCGGTCACCTTAGCGGTCTCTCGACGAAGCGAGGATCCGACACGACGGTTTATCGACATGTCGAGTTAGTAACTCCCGAACCCCTTGCGTGGTACAAGCACCTCACCCTGCCAACGACTTATCGATAAAACGATTCGACCTTATCGAAAGCGCAGGTCCGGAACGTCTGCATGGTGCGGAATACTGAGAGCAAGTGCCAGCGGGGCGGCTACCGACGTATCGACATTCGACGAAGACCGGCCTATTGGTGGAGATAGATTTATCAACCTGTCGACATGTCGAGGAAATCGAGCAGTGCCCCCTGCTCGTGCCGCGTCAGGAGACGCACCCCGCCAGGGTGCAGGCGGCCGAGTCGAATAGGCCCGAACTGGAGCCGCACGAGCCGGCGTACTGGCAGCCCGACCTCGGCCATCATCCGACGCACAACGCGGTTTCGGCCACTGTGCAAGGTGAGCTCGATCTGTGCTTCCCGCCCCACTTGGTCGACGACCCGAAAATCATCGACAGCAACGGGGCCGTCGTCGAGCTCAACCCCGGCCTTCAGCCTGCGACCAAGGTCGCGCGGCACCGGACCAGTGACCACCGCCCGATAGATCTTGGGCACCTCGAACGACGGGTGCGAGAGGCGATGAGCGGCCTCCCCGTCGTTGGTGACCACGATCAGGCCCTCGGTCTCGATATCGAGGCGTCCGACATGGAAGAGACGCTCGGGGCGTTCGGCAACCATGTCGCCGATACACGGGCGGCCCTCAGGGTCGCTCATGGTGCTGACCGTGCCCTCAGGCTTGTTGAGCGCCAGGTAGACCTGTCCGGGTGCCACTGGGATTCGTTCCCCGTCGACCCTGACCACCGCACGGGCTGGATCGATGCGCATGCCTTGGATCCGGACAATGTCGCCATCCACGCTGACCCTGCCAGCGGCAATGAGTTCTTCTGCTGCTCGTCTGCTCGCGACACCGGCTGTGGCGAGCACCTTCTGCAGTCGAACCCCTCGAGTAGTCTCATTCTCTACTGGAGAGTTAGTCATAGTTCGGCCTCAAGTGTCTCTAGGTCGGCAGGTAGGGAGCGAGCTCAGGCAAGTCCTCCAGGCTGGCCACGCCGAGGCGCTCCAGGAAGTGGCCGGTCGTTCGGTAGAGGTGGGCACCGGATTCTCCGTCCGTGCCGCACTCCTCCACCAGACCGCGAGCGAGCAACGTGCGAACCACACCGTCGACGTTGACCCCACGGACCGCCGACACCCTGGCCCTGGAGACAGGCTGCCGGTACGCGACCACCGCCAAGGTCTCGAGGGCCGCCTGGGTCAGGCGAGCCTGCTGCCCGTCCAGCACGAAGCGCTCGACGACCTCGGCGTAGGTGGGGCTGCTGTAGAAGCGCCAGCCACCAGCGATCTCTCTGAGCACAAAGCCACGTCCGTCGGCCTCGTACTGGGCGGCAAGGCCGCTGCAGGCTTCCACCACCTCGACCTCAGGACGTTGCAGCACCTGGGCGAGTGTGACCGTCGCGACCGGCTCATCGACGACCATGAGAACGGCCTCGATCGCTGGGGCCAGGGCGAGGTCGCTCAGCGCGACCTCTACGGCGTCGGCGGTGTCAGCATTCATGCTGACACCGCCGACTTGGTCAGACTCCAGTTCACTCGCAGGCGTCGTCCTCGCTTGCTCGTCAGTCACGATCCCTCGCTCTGCTGCTCGTCGGTCGTCGAGTTCTCGACCTCATGATCTTCTTCTGCGTCGTTTCCCGCGTCGTCATCGAACTCGTCGTGCACGTCTAGCTCACCCTCATCGGCGCCCGTCCATCGCACGGTGAGCTCACCGAGGGGCTGAACCTGATCAAACGCCACGGCGCCTTCGCGAAACAGCTCGAGGAGGGCGAGAAATCGAGCAATGACCGTCACGGTGTCTGGCGCGTCACCGACCAACCCTCGAAAGCTCGCTGTCCGCGCGCGCCGTAACCGGTCGATCAGCAGGGCCGCCTGCTCCTTGACGCTGACGGGCGGCGCGTGGACGTGTCCGATCGCCACCTCGGGGACCGGCTTAGGTGCCAGCGCCCTGGCTGCCAGGAGGGCTAGACCGTCAGGGCCGACTCCCAGCAGGACCTCAGGGAGCAAGGAGGCGAACTGAGGTTCCAACCCGACAACCCGGGGGTGACTGCGTCCGGCCAGTGCCATGCGCCGCGCGAGCTCTGCCGCCACCGTCTTGTACGCGCGGTACTGCAACAGTCGGGCAAACAACAGGTCCCTGGCTTCGAGCAGGGCCAGGTCCTCTTCATCCTCGACGTCAGCCGAGGGCAGGAGCCGAGCAGTCTTGAGGTCGAGCAGCGTGGCCGCGATCACGAGGAAGTGGGTGGTCTGCTCGAGATCCCATTCGTCACCGGCCCCTTTGATGTAGGCGATGAACTCGTCAGTGACAACGGCCAGGGCCACTTCTGTGACGTCTAGCTTGTGCTTGGCGATCAGGCCGAGCAGCAGGTCAAAGGGGCCCTCAAAGACCGACAGGTGGACGTGAAAACCCGTCGAGCTGGCCGGCTCGGGGTGGTCCGTTGCGGTCGAGGTCACGGGCGAACGCTAGCCGAGCGGCCCGGACGCGCGTGGCGGGGCATGGCAGCCGGCCAGGAGCCGATCAGTCTCCGAGGCCCTCACGCAGACGACGCGCCAGGATGCTCGCTTCGCCCTTGGCCTGAAGATCGGCCACGACGACGGCGACCGCCTCGCGGACGATTCGACCCCGGTCGACCTTGATCCCTTGGTCCCGGTAGAGCGCGCCCTTGGCTTCGTCCAGCGCCACGAGCTCGTCCGACGATAGGTACACGGTGATCTTGTCGTCGTGACGCTGGCGTCCGGACGGAGCACCAGAGGCAGTCGATCCTCTCGTGCGCGCCGCCGAATGGGACCGCACGCGAGAGGCACTTGAGGACAACTCTCTATCTCGACTAGAGGCTGACTCTTTATCCCCCGCTGGGGATGACGCCTGTGGAGTCTCAGGTTCGACCTCAACCACATCGGCCAAAGCAGCCGATGATGACGTCGTGCGGAAGAGCTCGCTGGCGCCAGGGAGTGCTGCTCGCCGGCTCATCGGGCCAACACCTCTCTGGCGAGCTGTCGGTAGGCATCGGCCCCTGTCGATTTCGAGGCGTACGAAGTGATCGGCTCTCCCGCCACGGTGGTCTCTGGGAATCGCACAGTCCGGTTGATGACGGTATGGAAGACCTGATCCCCAAAGGCCTCGACGACCCTCGCCAGCACCTCGCGGCCATGCGTGGTGCGTTTGTCGAACATGGTGGCGAGAATGCCATCAAGTTCTAGTTCAGGGTTAAGTCTCTCGGTCACCTTCGAGATGGTGTCCATGAGCAGGGCGACCCCACGCAGGGCGAAGAACTCACACTCAAGCGGAATGATCACCCCGTCTGCAGCAGTGAGGGCGTTGACCGCCAGGAGGCCGAGCGACGGCTGGCAGTCAATGAGGACGTAGTCGTAGTCCTTGGAGATCTCCGCCAGCCCGCGCCCTAGCGTCTGCTCGCGCGCGACCTCTCCCACCAGCTGCACCTCGGCGGCGCTCAGGTCGATGTTCGACGGCAACAGGTCCATTCCTGCGGTGTTGGTCTTGAGCAGGATGTCCTCTGCCTGAACCCCTCGGTCCATCAACAGGTTGTAGACGGTGCGGTCCAGCTCATGCGGATTGACGCCCAACCCCACCGACAGAGCCCCCTGCGGGTCGAAATCGACCAGGAGAACGCGGCGCCCGTACTCGGCCAGTGCGGCGCCCAGGTTGATGGTGGTCGTGGTCTTGCCGACGCCACCCTTCTGGTTGCACATGGCCACGATCCGACCTGGACCGTGCTCGAAGAGCGGCGGTGGTTGCGGAAAGATCGGCAGTGGGCGTCCAGTCGGCCCAATGGTCGTCTCGGAGAGCGGCCCCTGAGCCGGCGTTTCCACCGTTGCTGGCGCATCTCCGGCGGGAGACCCGCTGGCGTTGGACGGTTCCGGCACAAATGTCGACATAACCACAGATCTCTAAACCTCTCCACAGACTTCACGACAAGTCGGTGTGAACTCTAGGCGGAGCGATCTCCTCCAGGCAAGGTCGAGCCCAGGTCGAGGGTGTCATGAGGAGGCCCGCCGGCGGGAATTCTCAGATACGCGCTCGTGGATGGGCGGTGGCATAGACCTCGCGCAACGAGTCAACGGTGACCAGCGTGTAGATCTGCGTGGTCGTCACCGACGCGTGGCCGAGAAGTTCTTGCACGACCCGAACGTCGGCTCCTCCATCGAGAAGATGTGTCGCGAAGCTGTGTCGCAGCGTGTGCGGCGATACCTCGCCAGTGATGTGGGCACGGTGGGCCGCTGATCGCAGGACCGTCCATGCGCTCTGCCGGCTCAGCCGGCCACCACGGCTGTTGAGAAAGAGCGCCGGTACCCCGGGCCCACGTTCGGCGAGAACGGGGCGGCCCCTGACGAGGTAGTCGTCGACGGCCTCTGCGGCGTACCGCCCCACGGGCACCACGCGCTCCTTCCCCCCCTTGCCGACTAGCCGGAGCGATCCCGCCTCGTGGTTCACGTCATCGACATCGAGGCTCACTGCCTCGGATATCGAGCCCCAGTGCCGTACAAGAGCTCAAGGAGTGCGCGGTCACGCAACTCCTTGGGTGTTCGGCCCTCGCCGGTGGCGGCCAAGAGCGCTTCGACTTGCTTCACGTCAAGGGCCTTCGGAAGACGGCGAGGCGGGGCCGGTGGCCGCACGTCAGACGCCGGATCGCTCGACGCGAGGTCTTCGAGAAGCGCAAATCGGTGGAATCCGCGGACCGCTACAACCGTGCGCGCAGCTGACGACTGTGCCAGTGGCGGATGGTCGGTGTCTCCCTCGCGCAGGAAGGCAACGAACGCAAGGACATGCCCCTCGGTGATCTCATCGAGGGTATCGATGCCAAGCGGCGACAGGAAGGAGATGTAGCGGTTCAAGTCTCGCCGATAGGACGTCAGCGAGTTGCGCGCCAGGCCACGTTCGATGGTGAGGTGGTCGAGGTACTGCCGCATGGCAAGCACGAGAGTCGTCTCGGTCGAGCCACCGCTACTCCCCATGCTGCGACCCTAGCCAGCGGCACCACTACATGCGAAAGCCCCCGCCGCAGCGGGAGCTTTCGCATTGACTCGTGGTTACGCAAGCAGCGCGTCGACCTCGACAGTGTCAAGCCCGAATGCCTCACCGACCGCTCCGTACGTGATCTGACCCTCATGGGTGTTGAGGCCGGGACGAAGCGCCGGGTTGGCCCTCAGCGCGTCACGCCAACCCAGGTTGGCCAACTGCACCGCGTACGGGAGCGTGACGTTGGTGAGCGCGTACGTCGAGGTGTGCGGCACGGCACCCGGCATGTTGGCAACGCAGTAGAAAACCGTGTCGTGAACCTTGAACGTGGGATCGGCGTGGGTGGTGGGACGGGAGCCCTCAAAGCACCCGCCCTGGTCGATCGCGATGTCGACCAGAACAGCTCCGGGCTTCATTCGGGCCACCAGGTCGTTGGTGACGAGCTTGGGAGCCTTCGCTCCGGGGATGAGCACCGCTCCGATGACGAGGTCAGCGTCGGAGACCTCTTGCTCGATGGCGTAGGAGCTCGACATCAGTGTCTGCAAACGTCCCTGGTAGATCCGGTCGATCTCGGCAAGTCGCTTGGCGTTGATGTCGAGGATCGACACGTTCGCACCCATACCGACAGCCATCTGAGCTGCGTTAAGACCCGAGACACCACCGCCGAGCACCACGACTTTGGCTGCCTTGACACCAGGCACTCCGCCGAGCAGGGTGCCGCGCCCGCCATTGGCACGCTGAAGTGTCGCGGCGCCCACCTGGGGACCCATGCGACCAGCCACCTCGGACATCGGAGCCAGGAGCGGAAGTGAGCGATCGGGAAGCTCGACGGTCTCGTAGGCGATGGCCGTCGTGCCGGACGAGAGCAGGGCGTCGGTGCACTCGCGTCCCGCAGCGAGGTGCAGGTAGGTGAAGAGCACCTGCTCCTTGCGCATGCGGTGGTACTCCTCGGCGATCGGCTCCTTCACCTTCAGGATCAACTCGCCGGTCTGCCACACGTCATCGGCAGTGGGGAGGATCGAGGCGCCAGCAGCGATGAACTCATCGTTGGAGATGGACGAGCCGACTCCGGCGTCCGTCTCGACGAAGACCTCGTGGCCATTGCGGGAGAGCTCGTGGACGCCGGCTGGCGTAATGGCCACCCGGTACTCGTGGTTCTTGACCTCGCGGGGGATGCCGACCTTCACTGCAATCAACGTCCTTCGTGACAACTCTTACGAGCGTGAGCGGTAGACGGCGCAACCGGACTGACTCAGCGTCGAGCATCCACCGCACCCCTCGGGTGAGAGGCGCACGGAGTCTATCCGAGCCCCCAAGACAGGGCTGGCCAGGGATACTCAGGCGGCCCGAGCGACCGCCACTCCGCCCGTCGACACTCTGCGACCGCCAGGAGCGCCGCCACAGCCAGCGAGTTACGGATATGTCCACCGATCACGCGCTCCACCAGGTCGTCGAGCCCTACTCGGACGACGACGAGGTCGCGTTCCTCGTCGGTCGGTGGCGGACGGAGAGCTGGGTCGACGTCGGTCAGCCCCCTTGCCAGGAATACTCGGATCGTCTCACTGCTCATGCCCGGCGAGGAGTGCAGATCAATCACCCGATGCCACTCAGCCGCGACCAGACCAACCTCCTCGACAAGTTCACGTTGAGCCGTTCCCAGCGGAGACTCCCCCGGCTCGTCCAGGAGGCCAGCCGGAATCTCCCAGAGCTGGCTCGCGACCGGGTGTCGATACTGCCGGAGCATTACCACGCGTTCACGTTCGTCGAGCGCCACGATTCCCACAGCGCCCGGGTGCACCACGATGTCGCGGTTCACGACCGTCTCAGCATCGAGCTGGACCCGATCGGTCACCACTGACCACTTGGCCGTATGGACCCGCTCAATGCGCTCGAGGACCGGCTTCGAGCCTGGTTGGTCGCTCACATCAGCGGAGCCGCTGGGTGGGACCGTCATCTGACGATCGGGCTGCCATCTGGCGCCGCATGAGCTGCAGCCGAGGAGCCGTCGTGCGCGTCAGCCACAGCGGCCCCGGCGGCTGCAACCTCCGGCAGCTCTACCTGCTCCGGCTTCCGTTCGATCGCTGCAGCTACCAGGCCGGCGAACAACGGGTGGGCCCGGGTGGGTCGAGACCGAAACTCGGGATGGGCCTGGGTAGCCACGTAGTAGGGGTGCACATCGCGCGGCAGCTCGACGAACTCGACGAGACGACCATCTGGGGACGTGCCACTGATGCAAAGGCCGGTCTCTTCCAACTGCTCGCGGTAGTCGTTGTTCACCTCGAAGCGATGCCGGTGGCGCTCTTCGACATAGGGCTCGCCGTAGACCTCGCGGACAATGCTGCCCTCAGCCAGCTTCGCCGGGTACAGGCCTAGTCTCATGGTCCCGCCCATATCGCGTTCACCGGCCACAACGTCACGTTGGTCGGCCATCGTGGCAATCACCGGATACGGCGTCGAATCGTCGAACTCCATCGAGTTGGCATCGGTGAGGCCAGCAGCATTGCGGGCATGCTCAATCACCATGCACTGCAGCCCAAGGCAGAGCCCCAGGGTGGGAATGCGGTGCTCGCGGGCGTAACGCAGAGCGCCCAGCTTGCCTTCGATCCCTCGGACGCCGAAACCTCCGGGTACGCACACGGCGTCTACCCCGGAAAGCTGGCGCGCCGCGTCGTCGGTCGTGGCGCAGTCATCCGAAGTGACCCACCGGATGTTCACTCGCGCATCGTTGGCAAAGCCTCCTGCCCGGAGCGCCTCGGTGACCGAGAGATAGGCGTCGGGCAGGTCGATGTACTTGCCGACCAGCGCCACCGTTACTTCATGCGCCGGCTTGTGAACGCGTCGCAGCAGGTCATCCCACTCGGTCCAGTCGACGTCACGGAACGGCAGCCCCAGCCGTCGCACCACATAGGCATCCAGTCCCTCGCTGTGCAGGACCTTGGGGATGTCGTAGATGCTCGGTGCATCAACGGCAGCGACCACGGCTTCGTCGTCCACATCGCACATCAAGCCAACCTTGCGCTTGATCGACGTCGGCACCGGGCGATCGGCGCGCAGCACGATGGCGTCAGGCTGGATACCGATGTTCCGCAGCGCCGCGACTGAATGCTGGGTCGGCTTGGTCTTCAGCTCTCCAGACGGGCCGATGTAGGGCAGAAGAGACACATGGACGACGAACGTGCTGTCGCGCCCGACTTCATGACGAACCTGCCGTACAGCCTCAAGGAAGGGCAAGGACTCGATGTCCCCGACTGTGCCCCCGACCTCGGTGATCACGACGTCAACGTCACTGCTGGCCATCCGGCGAATGCGAGCCTTGATCTCGTTGGTGATGTGCGGGATGACCTGGACGGTATCTCCTAGGTACTCACCACGCCGCTCCTTCGCGATCACCGCGGAGTAGACCTGTCCCGTCGTGACGTTCGCCGACCCGGCGAGCTCGCGATCCAGAAAACGCTCGTAGTGCCCGATGTCGAGATCGGTCTCGGCCCCGTCGTCTGTGACAAAGACCTCGCCGTGCTGAAACGGGTTCATAGTTCCAGGATCGACGTTGAGGTACGGGTCAAGCTTCTGCATGGTGACTCGAAGACCGCGAGCCTTCAGCAGGTTGCCCAGACTCGAGGCTGTCAGGCCCTTACCGAGACTGGACGCCACTCCGCCGGTGACAAATATGTGCTTGGTCATGTGCGCACCGGCCAAGGCAGGCTCCCGTGGTAGTTCCCAGTTGGAGTGGGGGCAGTGCCGCGCGCCTGATTCTGCGCCTGATTCTGTGACTGTGCGAGCACCGATCCACGGAAGATCAGGGTATCAGCCTTCGACCTCTATGGGTTCGGCGCCGCGCCCCGACAATTCAGGACCGTCGTCGAGTTGCATGCAGCGGACGACAACGGCGACCGCTACCGGAATGGCCACGGTCGCCGCCATGGCGGGGATCGCCACTCCCGAATCATTGACCAGGGCGCCGACGACCCCCAGCACCAGCACGGCGAAGAGGCCCGATCGAAGAGTAGGCACGCGCACGAAGGTCCAGGGCAGCAGGCCACTTGGCCGCCGCACGAGGAACGCCAGGAAGATCAGGACGAGGGGAACCATCAGCGTCAGCACACTGTTGGTCAGCAGCGAGACATTGGCCTCCAGCTTGCGTTGAATGATGTTCACCGCCTCCCCGCTCAGCATGGCTTCGACGAACCGCCCTAGGTGGGAGCGGTCCTGCTCTGGCCGCAGGTAGTCCAGGAACGCGATGATTGCGACCACGATCACACCGGCACCGAACAGCCCCAGCAGTCGCCCCCATGACATGCGGCGTCCGGTCGCCAAGATTCCCAGCGTGCCAAACGCGGGTACGAGGGCCAGAACACCGCCGAAGTCGCTTCCCAGGAAGGGGGCTCCGTCCACGACGACGGCGAGGACGCCCGCCGAAGCCACGACTACTGCTGACACCCTCGGTGACCGTCCCGAGACGGCTGCCGCTGTCGCGAGCAGAGCCGCCGCGCCAAAAACGGCGAACGCCAAGTTTCCGAATCCGACGAAGCGGCCGGCGACGATCGGCGAGTACCCCGCGAGGCTCGCCAACTGCAGAGGCGCACCGAAGACCAGATCGAGAACCAGGACCAAGGCCGTTGCGCCAGCGACAGCCCCAGCAGGACCGAACGGATGACGCCGCCACGGCCCCGCGAACGCGATCGCTGTCAACGTGGCTCCGGCCAAACTGATGGCCGCAAGCAGCGCGGGGACCGGTGATGCCGCCTGCCACCACGGGAGGACATTTGCCAGATAGGTGGCCGCAGGGCCGGCAGCCGCAGCTACCGCCACCACGTGGATGAAGCCCAGTACTCGTGAACGGGTGCGATCTTGGGGGTGCCTGCGCAGAATGAAGAACGCACCGAGGTAGAGCACCGCCTGCACCAGGACCAACACCCCGAAGAATGGTGGTGTGAGCTGCCCCTGGACGTCAGCCTGCTGCGCGAGCTCGCGGAACCACTCGACTCGGTTCGTGACCGTTCCGTTCGGCACCGACGTCATCGGCTGGTAGGGCATCTGCTGAGGCTTGTCGACATCGACAAAGGCGAGGACGGTCGGAGCCACGTCCGAAAGCTGAACGAAAGGGGCCCGCCTCGTTGACGCGCTGCGCAGCAAGCCCTCCGTGAAGCCGGGACCCTGGGCGAGGGCCACGTGCAGCTGGGCTCGCTCCGTAGGGGCGTCGGAGACACCCAGGACGAGCATCAATGATCCTTTCGGCCTCATCGTGTCGATCGCACCAACGATCTCGTCGATCGCCGAAAGCTCCCCGAAGCGTCGTTCCGGGGACAAGGGACTCGTGCCGACAACGACCAAAGGACAGGCACTGACGCTGCGCTTGGTCAGCGCTATCGGCTCTGGTATCCAGGCGTCGACAACTCCCTGACGGTCGGCAGCTGCCAAGCCACTCCCCGGCCCGGATGCTGCCGTGCATCCATCGTCTGCCCCCAGCTCATCGCTGAGGGTCTGACCGAGCAGTCCGGGAATCGCATCAAAACTGAGGTCAGCGTTGTCGGCGACGACCGCATCCCACTGGTCAACCCGAGCCGCACCGTCGCCCTCTGGGGTCATGTCCGGCAGCGGCTGGCACGAGCCCTCAACGGGGTCCTCAGGAATGGGATAGCGAGCCCGGTTACCCGTGCCCAGCTGCACCCACCCGTCGGCTGGGCAGGTGCGTGACCGTGCAGATCGTGAACTCATCTGACCGACACTCGAACGTTCGCCAAGCTCCCACAGCTTCGGCGTCGACTCAGGCGTGACGTCGCTCCACCGAAGTCCTGGAACACCGACGATCACCACGGCAGCGGAGGTGGTCACGTCATCGGCCGCCACGGCCACCCCGAAGGATGTCGAATGCGCGATGGCCGGAGTTGCGAGCCCGGCCATGAGGCCGGTTGTCACCACCAGGCACAGCATCCAGCGCTTCACGCTCGGTGCACCTTCCCGCTGCTGGGAGTCGCGCCCATGCGCCGGTAGACGCCGACGACCTGGTCGACGACGTCACCCTCAGTTGGCCAGCCGTCCGCCCGCTGCTTCGCTCGCTGCGCCCGGGCGGCAGCGCCGACCGGGTCGTCGAGCACAGCCTCGATCGCCTGAGCCATTGCCGACGGGTCGCCGGGCGGGACCAGTAGCCCGTCTGAACCCACCAAGCCGGGCAGCCCCCCCACCGAGGTTGCAATCACGGGCAGGCCCACCTGCATCGCTTCCTGCACCACGAGGGCGCGCGCCTCCCACACGCTCGACAATGCCAAGGCGTCCGCAGCGTTCAACAGGTCAGCGACGTCGTCACGACGCCCGAGAAGGCGGGCTGGCACTTGCTCCTCGTCGATCAGGTGCGCAAGAGCCTTCTCGTCGGGTCCGTCACCAGCCACCACGAGCAACGGCGCCGGACTTCGATGCCTGAGGAGCTTCATCGCAGACACGAGGGTCGGGTAGTCCTTCTGCGGGTGGAGTCGCCCCACCGCCAGAACCATGGGCTCGTCGGCCAGGCCAAGACCCTTTCGCACTTCTTCGCGGTCGTGCGTCACCGGGCCGGGCTTCGGGGCAGCGACCTCACCAAGTTCGGCAGATCCGCCAGCCGCGATGGCTTGTGCGACGAGGTCAGCTGACGCCCCGAGCGACAGGCCGGCCCCCCGCGCCACGATGCCCTCGACGCCGTGCATCACCCGGCCCTTGAGCCCACCTGCCAAGACCTGGTTGTGCCAGGACACGACCAGCGGGACGCCCTGCGCACGGACACCGGCCAGGGGCAAACCCTTGCCCGCCCCTGCGCTCAGGGCGACGAGGCCGGCCCGGAAGCCGTGTGCGTGCACCACATCTGCGCCCTTGACCCAGCGGCCCAGCATCCGTGCCACGGCGAGATCTCGAAGAGAAGGGGTGACCCCGATCTCAGCTTCGACGAAGCGGGCCCCGGCTGCTGTGAAGGCGAAGAGCGACTCGGTGTCTGACGGACCAGCAACGACCACCTGATGGCCTCGCGCTGCCAGCCCAGCCACGAGCGAGCGGACATGCTGGCCAATGCCACCTGTGCTGGTGCCGAGCACGATGAGGATTCGCAACGCCTGCTCGGTCACGACGCGTCACCTGCCGATCGGACTCGCATCCGCAGGAGGGTACGGACTGATCCGGGGTCGGTCGCTGCCGCCGCCCCCCCGACCACGACAAGGGCCGCGATGCCCACGACGAACACCTGGACGATCGCGATGCCTACCGATGTGTTTGCCTCATCAAGCCAGAGTCGACCGGCTGTGACCACCACGGCGCCGCCGACGACGGCAGCAAGAGACACCCGCAACACGCCCGCGAACGCGGGCTTGCCCGCAGAGTGCGCCAGGGCAGCCAGCAGGACGACGGCACCGACCATCAGGCCCAGGCTGAATCCGACACCAATCGAAGTGGCCACTTGCTCGGCCCCCTCAGCGCGGGTGACGAGTAGGCCGGCTCCCCCGATGCCGCACCCCCACCCCAGCGCGGTTCCCCATGCCGCCGAAGGAGCCTCGTGGCGTGCGGCAAGCACTCGCACGAGATGTCCATGGACGCCGTACGCCAAGACTCCCAGAGCGAGCGCAGTCAGCAACGCCGCCAGCACTGCGACACTGCTTTCGCCTGGAACACCCTCGACGATGATCACGGCCAGCGGCTGGGCAGCAGCAGACAGACCCGCAGCGCCGATCACTGAGGCCACCACCACCGCTCGCAAACTCTGTGCCGTTGTGTCAGCGGTGCTGCTGAGGTCACCGCGTTCGTAGAGCGCGGACAAGCGAGGAAACGTACTCGTCGCAATGGGCAACACGAGGATCGACCAGGGCAGCAAGAAGAGCGTCCACCCGAGCACGAACACCAACGCGCTGCCTTCAGAGCCATAGACGTTGCTCCATCGGATCGCTGCCGCGTACCCCACCCACTGAACGCCCACGACCACTGCGCCACTCCACGCCAGGGTTCGCGCCTGACCTGTCCGACCGTCAGGGAAAGCAAGCGACGGTCGGACGATGAGGCCCGCCCGCTTCAGGGCTGGCACCTGCACCAGGAGCAGAGCGATGACACCGATCGTGGTGCCACCGGCAAGGATCCAGAACTCTCCGGTGGTCAGTGCCTCCAGCGAGCTGGCGTCACTTCCTGCCACGCGGGCGTACCAGAGGTAGCTGCCGATGACGACGACACTGGAAACGGCCGGCGCAACAGCCGGCGCAAAGAAGCGGTGGTGCGCCTGAAGCGAGCCCTGGGCGATCACCGTGGCGCCGTAGACCGGGATCTGGAGGAGGAATACCCACAGCATGTCGCGTGCAACCGTGGGCGCCTCGGGCCCGCACGACCCACCTGACCCCAGGAGCACCCGGATCACCCAGGTAGATCCGACGTACATCAACGCCGTGATGGGAATGAGCAGCGTCAGGGACCATCCGTGTAGCGCAGCCACCATCGCACGCACCCTGGTGGGGTCGGTCTCGCGCGCACCCGCTACCAGGGGAACAACAACTGCAACGAGCGCGCCGCCGACGACGACCTCATAGATGATGTTTGGCACAGCATTCGCCGTTGCATAGACATCACCGAGACAGCTCGTACCGGCCGTACGAGCCAACACCACGAAGCGCAGGAAGCCGATCACGCGCGCAACGATGGTGACCCCAGCGATCAACAGGGCTGCACCAACCCACGCCGAGGCACCGGAGCCCAGATCCGTCCCAGCTCGGGCGTTGCTGGGGTCGCTCATGCTTCGTCGGGGGGGCTCGGCAGACGGCCCAGGTCATCGAGCGCGCGGAGTATCGGGGTCTGTTCGATGACGTCTGAAAAGCTCACGCGCTCACTCACAATGGTCAGACCCACCAGTCCCAGCAGCGTGGCCGCGAGAGCCGGACGGCGGAGTGATGCCGCCATGGAGACACCCCAGGCGGCCCCAAGCGCGTTCGCCCCCGTGTCGCCAAGCATCGACTGCTCGGAGAGATCCTCCACGAGCATGGCGGTCGCTGCGGCGACCGGTCCGGTGACGACGGCACCTCCCACCCCTGACGTCAGGAGAGGGGCGCCGGACGCCGCAACGAAGACCTTCGTCGCCCGTCCAGGTCGGAGGTCGAAGAGATTGGCGAGATTGGCGCTCCCTGCGATGACGGCGCCGGCAAGCACTGCGTCGACGGCTCCCCCGCGACCTCGGCGCGCCAGGGTCCCGGCTACCAGACCGGTAGCACCGAGCCCGAGCAGCTTGATCGTTCCCGTTGTCACCTCACCGCGGCGCAGGGCACCGAGGTGTCCTCGCAGGCCCTTGATCTCGGTAGCCCCAGCGAGGTCATCCAACATGCCCAACGCAGCGGCGCCCCCGATCGCGACGCCCGAGGCGAGTCGCACCGATCCTGACAGCCCCGGTGCCGTGGCGACCCCCGCCAGAGAACCCACCGACACCGCTGGCCCTTGCGCCAAGGTGAGGACATCGCCCCGGTGGTTCGTCCGTTGCCAACGCGCGGCCGAATCTCCGGCCGTCAGCGCGTTGTACGCACGGCGGCTGACGCTGGCGGCAATCGCGGCGCTCACGATGCGCTTGAGCACCGACTACCCCCTCGGCAGTGGGTCTGGAGCTGGGCCGTCCGATCCTGCGCCTGTGCCGTAGTGGCCGACGCCACCCGCCACCTGCTCGGCCAGGGCGGTGATCGTGACCGTCACGCCGGTAACGGTTTCGACGCGGTCCACCGACGACACCACGCCATCTACCCGTGAGCTGCGCAACACACCGACCACCCCCGCCGTGCCGTCGCTCCCCTGCGGAGCCGCCAGGACCGTCCCCACGCCGACGTCGTCAAGCGCCCCCAGCAACGGAACCAGTACGACATCGGCCTCGGGGACGACCCCGGACGGTCCGATCACGATGGCGGTGTCACCGCGCGTGACCTCGTCCTCATCGGCGGAGATGAACCCCTCGTTCTCGAAGGCCGCCAGAACCCCGACCGAGTCTGCCGAAGGCTGGCCGACGGGGCGTCCACCGGGGGTGAGGAGCGCTTCCGCGAGCACCTGGCCCGCCAGGTCATAGGTGTCCTCATCGCGCCCTCCCTTGGTCACGTTGTCGGCCACCCGGTTGAGAATCTCGCTCTGTTCTGGGTCAAACCATGAGGGCTCGACGCTCACCCGCTCGCCCACCGACCCGCCAGCCGCGCTCACCGCATCCTCTACCGCGTCGACCTGACCGCCGTCGGTATCCGGAAGAACGATGATCGTGACAACCCGACCTGTGAGGAGTCCGTCGACAAGCACCGGCTGGGCGATGGCGGCGAACTCTTCGGTAGCCGAAATGTCCGACCGCAGGGCCGAAACGTCATCCTGCAGATCGACCTTCTCCTGCGCCAGCTGCGCGGTGCGGTCCTCCAGGAACCCGCTGATGTCGTCCTTCAGCGGCCCCGATCCCAGCACGATCCCGACAGCAAGTGCCATGAAGATCGCCACGATCGAGACGATGTGATAACGGAAATCGATCACGATGCGGTCCGTCCCATGCGTTGACGCGAGCAGCGGCGGCCAGTCACCCGGTCACCCGGAACACCAGGTCGTGCCACCACGAACCCACGAGGTCAAAGAAGCTGCGTCCCGCAGCAGTTGAGGACATCGCCACCATCAGCGCGGCGAGGCCAGCGAAGACGAGCAGCATGAGCTGGGCAGTGGAGATACGACTGCGATAGAGCCGGCTCACGCCCTTGGCATCGATCAACTTGCCACCGACCCTCAGACGGGTGAGGAACGTACTCGCCATTCCTGCGCGCCCCTTGTCGAGGAACTCGACCAAGGTGACGTGGCTTCCGACCGCCACGATCAGACTTGCGCCCTTGTCGTCAGCCAGGAGCATGGCGACGTCCTCACTTGTGCCAGTCGCAGGGAAGACGATGGGGTCGACCCCGAGAGACTCGACACGATCGAGCCCGGGAGCCCTTCCGTCTCGGTAGGCGTGCACCACCACCTCTGCGCCGGCACCCAAGGCCTCATCGGAGACCGAGTCCATGTCGCCGACAATGAGATCGGGGCTGTAGCCGAGCTCGAGAAGTGCGTCCGCGCCGCCGTCGACACCGATCAGCACCGGCCGGTGCTCGCGGATGTAGGGACGGAGGGTCTGCAGATCCTCTTTGTAGTGATAGCCACGGACGACGATCAGGACGTGGCGTCCATCGATGACAGTGGCGATGTCGGGAACGCCGACGCCGTCGATCAGCAGGTCGCGCTCTTGTCGGAGGTACTCCATGGTGTTGCTGGCGAAAGCCTCGAGCTGGACGGCGAGCCCCGCCCGTGCCTCATCCATCGACCGTTCAACCGACTCGACGTCGAGCAACGAACCCTCGGCGACAACCTCGCCGTCATGGAGCAGCCGATCCCCATCGAGGACCACGTGATCGCCGTCGTCAAGACGCCCGAACACATCTGGGCCCACGGCGTCGAGCACGGGGATCCCCGCCTCGACCAAGATCTCCGGGCCGAGGTTTGGGTACCGACCACTGATGCTGGCCGCGCAGTTGACCACTGCTGACGGCGAGCACGCCACCAGTCCCTCGGCAGCGATGCGATCGATGTCCAAATGATCGATCACGGCAACTTCGCCTGGTTTGAGCCTCTTGGTCAGGTCTTTGGTGCGCTTGTCCAGACGCGCGACGCCCCGTGGCTCAGGCCCCTCGACGGGTGAGGAACGGCGGAGCAACGAGAGGCGCATGCGGCCATCCTGCCAGAGGGAACCCCGCCTGCCGGTCACTCCCGAGGTGTCGCCGGTCACTCACCGCTGGACGAGGAGAGCATCGACCCCGATCAGGGGCCGCCGGGTCGTCGATCGGCTCACGATTGACACGGTGCTGGAGCGCCCGAGCGCCAGCCTGCTGGCCCAGACGACCCGGCCAGGACGGCGGTCAGCTGAGAAGAGGTTGACCGTCGCCACCGGCCGCCCATTGCAGAAGCGGGAGGGAGGCAAAAGTGGGCGAGTCCTTGTCGACGATCACGTCGGGAGTGTGCGTTGCCTCCCGACGATTCCCACTAGCGTCCACGGCCGTAAGGCCGACGACGTGGCTCCCGTCAGGCACCTCGATCCACCGGGTGATGATCATGCACGCGTCGTCCTCCAGACAGTTGTTCGACTCATTGCGCAGTGGCCGCTTGGGCCGGTAATCCATCCAAATGGCCCGCACCATCCGAAGGGCCATGGCCTTCTGCGCGTCATCTGGTCGCGCGCGCGACGGCTAGCAGCTCCTCAGCATGCGCTCGGCCGCTGCTCGACTCGGTGAGGCCTGCGAGCATGCGGGTGAGTTCCTTGACTCGATCGTCGCCGTCCACCTGGCGCAGATCACTGGCTGTCACGTCGCCCGACGTCGACTTGTGAACGACCCAGTGATGATCGGCGAATGCGGCGACCTGGGGAAGATGGGTCACCACAAGTACTTGCCGGTGTTGTCCCAGATGGGCGAGTCGGCGGCCCACCTCCACCGCAGCGCTGCCGCCCACTCCGGCATCCACCTCGTCGAAGACGAGAGTCTCTACCGGACTCATGCCTGCCAGCACCACCTCGAGCGCGAGCATGATGCGCGACAGCTCTCCTCCACTGGCTCCCCGCTGGACGGGAGTGAGGTCACCTCCACGATGCGGGCGGAGGAGGAACGCCACCCGATCGAGCCCCGAAGAGGTGGGAGAGTCACCGCGCTGGACCTGCACCACGAACTCGGCGTCGGGCATCGCGAGCGCCACGAGCTCACCCGAGACCTCCCTCGACAGCGACGCCGCCGCCTCGCTGCGAAGCTCGCTCAGCTCTGTCGCTTGCGCGAACCAGGCGGCGGTTACGCGTTCGATCTCGGCATCGAGGTCGGCGAGGCGTCCGTCAGCCCCCACAACCTGCGCCAGCTGGTTCTCGGCCGACTCGGCCCACTCGAGCACCTGGGGCAGCTCTGGACCGTACTTGCGGAGCAAAGGTCCCAGGGCAGCTCGCCGCTCCTGCAGCTCTGCCAAGCGCGAGGGGTCGGCATCAATGGAGGCCCCGTAGGCGTTGAGGTCACTGGTGACATCTGCCAGGAGATAGCCGATGTCGGAGAGCCGCGCCGCCAATGCGTCGAGTCGGGGGTCATGCTCACGTACCGCGTCGAGGGAACGTTGCAGCTCGCCGATCTGGTCGGACACCGACTGGTCGTCTTCAGCCAGCACGCTCGCAGCCCGGAGCGCCGCCTGCTTCAGCTCAACGGCGTGCGCGAGTCGTTCCTCATCCGTCCTCAGTGCAACGTCCTCGCCGGCGACGGGAGCCACGGCCCGGATTTCGGTGAGGCCGAAGCGCAGCGCATCTGCCTGACGGAGTCGTGACTGCTCATCGCCCTGCAACTCGCTTCGTTCGGCCCTGATCGCCGAGAGAGTCGTGTACGTATCAGACACCGCCGCGGCCGAGACCTCTAGGCCACCGAACCGATCCAGGAGCTGTCGCTGCTGCACTGGATCGGTGAGGCGTCCCTGCTCGTGCTGACCGTGGATGGCGATCAGGTGAGCCGTAACTTCTCCGAGCAGGCCGACCGGCACAGCTGCTCCACCGAGCGCCGCTTTCGACCTGCCTTGGGCAGCGATGGTGCGAACTGCGGTCAAGGTGTCGTCGTCCAGGGAGCCCCCGGCGTCCGTCACCCGGGTAGCGACGCTCCCCCGTGGGTTGACCGTGAGGTGGGCGGTGACCTGGGCGCGCGCCGAACCGGACCTCACGAGGTCCGGAGAAGCGCGTTGCCCGAGGAGGAGCTGCAGGCTGGTCACCACCATCGTCTTGCCAGCGCCGGTCTCTCCGGTCAACACCGTGAGACCTGGCTCCAGGTCGAGGTCAGCCGCATCGATCACACCGAGCCCGGCCAGGCTCAGGCTCGAGATCACCGTGGGTTCCCATCCCCCTGCGCCCGGTCAGCACGCTGCCCCGAACGATCAACGGTCCACCCCTGGACCGGAAGGGCAAACTTCGCCACCAACCGCTCGGTGAACGGCGTCTGCTCCAGGCGTGCCAGAAGCACCGGCTGATCACTGCGACGCACCGAGACCTGTGATCCCGGCGGTAGGTCGAGACCTCGGCGACCATCGGCAGACAACACAGCGGGAGCGCTCATGGGAAGCAGGTCGACGCGGATCACCGAGGTGGGAGCAATGACCAGTGGCCTCGCAAACAGGGCATGCGCGGAGAGCGGGACGACGAGCAGGGCATCGACGTCAGGCCACACCACGGGGCCACCCGCTGAGAACGCGTACGCCGTCGACCCCGTCGGTGTCGCACAGACCACCCCGTCGCACCCCCACCGCGACAGTCGCTTCCCGTCGACCTCGATCCCCACTTCGATCATGCGCGCTCTCGCCGCCTTCTCGACAGAGATCTCATTCAACGCCCAGTGGCGGTGCCGAACGTCGCCTTCGATCTCGACCTCGACCTCGACGGCCACACGCGGCTCGACGGAGTAGGACCGAGCGACCACCTGCTCGGCCACCCGCTCGATATCGTGCTGCTCAGCCTCAGCGAGAAACCCGACCCTGCCGACATTGATCCCCAACAACGGCGCTCGACCCGCCCGAGCCAGCTCAGCGCCCCGGAGGATGGTGCCGTCGCCGCCGACGACCAGCACAAGTTCAACGGTATCCTCCGCGCTCCACTCCTTGACGCCCTCGATCCCAAGCTCGGCGGCCTCGGACGCCGGAGCGACAACTCCGAGTCCCTGCTCCTGAAGCCTGATGACAAGCTTCCGCGCAGTCGCCGTCGCTGAGGGCCTGCCGGTGTGCGTGACCAGGAGGATCTGACGGCTTTTGTCGGTCACGCTGGTCCCTCCTCGACTGCTCGTGTCACTGCTGCCCGATCCAGAGCGGGAGCTCCGCGGTTTAGCCACAGAAAGTACTCGACGTTGCCTGCCGGGCCGGGCAACGGGCTCGCGGTCACGCCGCGAGCTCCCCACCCAGCGGCCGACGCATGCTCCCCCACGGACATGACCGCGTCGACTCGCGCTGCCGGATCTCGAACGACGCCCCCCGATGGCAGTGCCGCGCGACCGACCTCGAACTGCGGCTTGACCATCAGCAGAAGATCAGCCGCCGAAGTCGTGACACGGTCAAAGCTTGGGATGGCCAACCGCAGCGAGATGAACGAGAGATCAGCCACGACGAGGTCGACGGGGCCACCGGTCATGTCGACCGTGAGATCACGAATGTTGGTGCGGTCGAGGATCACCACTCGTTCATCGGTCTGCAGTCGCCAGACGAGCTGCCCGTACCCGACGTCGACGGCCACCACGACCGCAGCCCCATGGCGAAGGAGCACATCGGTGAACCCTCCGGTACTCGCTCCTGCATCAAGACACCGACGTCCGGCAACGACCAAGCCATCCCGGGAAAAGGCGTCGATCGCTCCCACCAGCTTGTGCGCCCCGCGAGAGGCGTACGCCTCACCAACACGCTCGGCGGTCACGTTCAGGGGTGCCCCTGAGTCAACCTGCGTGGCGACCTTCCTGGCCATCACACCCGCCACGGTCACCTGGCCAGATGACACCAGGTCGGCAGCATGTTGCCGAGATCTGGCCAGTCCCCGGCGAACCAGTTCGGCGTCGAGCCGGCGGCGCGCCACGCGTTCGAGACCCGTCGTCAGCCGGTCGGGGTCGAACGATTGGAGTCATGGAGCTGGGCTGAGGCAGGATCGCTCATTGCCTCGGTCAGGTCGTCCAACACCTGCTCGTAGGCCTCGGCGTGGTCGGCGACCGGGCGCTCGCCCAGCGACTCCAATGGACGGAGAGCGCCGTCGACCACCGCTGACCCCGTTGAGACCACGCCCAGGTCGAGCTCGGACTGAGCTGTCCGCTCAGCGGCGGCGTTCCCGGAGTCCTCGGCATCTTCGGCGA
>CAVPLY010000026.1:0-15172 GCA_963706045.1 uncultured Actinomycetota bacterium
CTGACTCCGGTGGGATCGATGGGAGCCGGATGACTCCGTACATCGCAGCCGCGAAGAGAAGCGCGTCGACGGTATAGGTAGCCGTGAGCCCGTATGCATCGATGACGAGCCCGCTCAACACCGGTCCCACCATGAAGCCCAGACCGAAGGTGAGTGAGCTGAGGGCGTTGGCCGCCGGCAGCAGTGCGGGTTCGATGAGCCGAGGCACGATCGCCGAGCGGGCGGGCGTGTTCACTGCGAAGAACGCTGACTGAGCCGCCACCACCACGTACAGGAGCCACAGCTGTTCGAGGGACATCCACGCCTGAACGACGAGCGCGATGGCGCAGGCCCAGAGCCCGGACGACGAGATCAGCGCCACGGTTCGTCGGTCATGGGTGTCGGAGATGGAGCCGCCGTAGAGACCGAAGAGCACCAGAGGGAAGAACGCGGCCAGGCCGATCATCCCCACCGCGAAGCTGGACCCCGTGATGTCGTAGACCTGAATCCCCACGGCAACCGCCGCCATCGACTGACCGATCTGCGCTACGGCCGAGCCACCCCACATCCGGCGGAACGCAGGGCTCACCCGCAAAGGACGCAGGTCAATGATGAGGCGGCGAGGCACCCGGCACATCCTGCCTCCTGAGGTTGCAGGACCGCGCGATGGCCACCCTGTCCTTCCCTCCTTGTCAGTGCCACAGTGGTCGACATGGACGAAACGCCTGAGAAAGCCACGCTGCACGGATACCTGCGCACCGGAAGGGACGCGCTGCTCTGGAAGCTCGAAGGGCTCTCGGAGTACGACGTGCGCCGCCCGTTGGTTCCCACCGGAACCAACCTCCTTGGTCTGGTCAAGCACGTCGGCAGCGTGGGCGCCGGCTACTTCGGAGAGTGCTTCGGCCGGCCCTTCCCTGAACCCCTGCCGTGGTTCGACGATGACGCCGAGGCGAATGCTGACATGTGGGCGACGCCCGATGAGACCCGTGAGTTCATCGTCGGGATCTACGAGCGGGGTTGGGCTCATGCGGACGCAACAATCAGCGATCTGCCCCTGGACGCCAAGGCGAGCGTGCCGTGGTGGCCGGACGGGCACAACCGGCCCACCTTGCACACGTTGCTGGTGCACATGGCGACCGAGACCCATCGCCACGCGGGCCACGCTGACATCGTGCGCGAGCTGATCGACGGCGAGGTGGGCCTACGGGCCAGCAGCACCAACCTGCCGGAGGGCGATCAAGAGTGGTGGGTGAGCTACCGCGACCAGGTGGAACGGGCCGCCCGCGGTTACGGCGACAGGCGCTGAACCACCCAGCCTTGACCCTCACGGCGGTAGCGGACGCGGTCGTGCAGACGGTTCGGGCGTCCCTGCCAGAACTCCACCTCGCCGGGGATGAGGCGGTACCCGCCCCAGAACTCGGGCACCGGGACCTCGGTGCCGTCGGGGTAACGATCAGCGAGCTCGGCGTGCCGCTCGACCAGCGCCTGTCGAGACTCGATGACCTCACTCTGTCGCGACGTCCAAGCCCCCAGCTGGCTGCCGTGGGGACGGGAGCGGAAGTACTCAGCAGTCTCGTCCGCGCCGACCTTCTCAATGGCTCCGGTAACCGTGACCTGGCGTTCGAGGTCGATCCATGGAAAGCAGAGCGACGCCTGCGGGTTCTCAGCCAGATGGCGCCCTTTCGTCGACCCGTAGTTGGTGAAGAAGGTGAACCCTCGGTCATCGGCCGCCTTGAGCAGCAGTGTGCGGGCGCGCGGTGCCCCGCTGGAGTCGGCCGTCGCCAACACCATCGCGTTGGGCTCGGTCAGCTCCGCGGCGACTGCGTCGCTGAGCCACCTGGTGAACTGGCGAATCGGGTCGGGATCGACGTCGGCAACGTCGAGCCCGGCAAGTTCGTAGCTGCGGCGCAGAGCGGCGAGTGCGGAAGCGTCCATGCGGCCATTCTGACGGCCTCACGGGGTCACTCGCACCGTGGGCGTCCATGTCGGGTTAGATAGACAGGGCGCAGCGACCCTGCCGACCCATGACCAACTGCTCGAGGAGTGCCCACATGGCGAACTCGGACTTCGTACCAGGCCTTGAAGGCGTCATCGCGTTCGAGACCGAGATCGCCGAGCCAGACAAAGACGGCGGTTCGCTCCGCTACCGCGGCGTCGATATCGAAGACCTTGTCGGACGTGTTTCGTTCGGCAACGTCTGGGGGCTCCTGGTCGACAACGAGTTCAATCCGGGGCTTCCGCCAGCCGAGCCCTTTCCACTCCCGGTGCACTCCGGTGATGTCCGCGTCGACGTACAGAGCGCGCTGGCCATGCTCTCGCCATCGTGGGGGCTACGCCCCCTGCTCGACATCGACCACGACCAGGCGCGCGACGATCTGGCTCGGGCGAGTGTCATGGCGTTGTCGTACGTGGCGCAGTCTGCTCGCGGGCTCGGGCTGCCGATGGTTCCCCAGCGAGAGATCGACAAGGCGACCAGCGTGGTCGAGCGCTTCATGGTGCGGTGGCGTGGCGAACCCGACCCCAGACACGTCAAGGCCGTCGACGCCTACTGGATCAGTGCAGCCGAGCACGGCATGAACGCCTCCACCTTCACCGCCCGGGTCATTGCGTCAACAGGCGCAGATGTCGCTGCGGCACTCTCCGGTGCCGTAGGTGCCATGTCGGGACCGCTCCACGGTGGGGCACCGTCTCGCGTCCTGCACATGCTCGAAGAGGTCGAGCGGACCGGTGACGCCGAAGGCTACGTGCGTAACATCCTCGACACCAAGCAACGGCTCATGGGATTCGGCCACCGGGTGTACCGGGCCGAAGACCCGCGAGCCCGCGTCCTGCGACGCACGGCCCGTGACCTCAGCGCCCCTCGCTACGAGGTCGCTCAAGAGCTCGAGCGTGCGGCGCTGAAGATCCTCGCCGAGCGCAAGCCCGACCGGGTCATCGCCACCAACGTCGAGTTCTGGTCGGCGGTCGTGCTCGACTTCGCCGAGGTGCCGGCCCACATGTTCACGCCGATGTTCACCTGCGCCCGCACCGCTGGTTGGAGCGCACACATCCTGGAGCAGAAAGAGACCGGGCGTCTCATTCGCCCGTCGGCTCGGTACGTCGGCCCCGGCACTCGCAAGCCCGAAGCTGTCGAGGGCTGGGACCGCGAGGTCAAGCCCTCGTACGCAATCTGAGCGCGCCTCGGCCGCTCGCATTGTGAGAGTTTCCTGGGGATATAGCCCCAGAGAACATTCACGTTGTTGGGGTGGGAGCGGTGGGTCGCTTGATACGAAGATGTTTCACCTGGCGGAAACCTGGCACTCCCCATGAGAACTAGGCGCCCATGCCTCCTAGGCTGACACCCATGGCATCGAACGTGACAATCCCAGATTCCCTCAAGCCCTCCGACGGACGTTTCGGCGCAGGCCCCAGCAAGGTCCGCAAGGAGCAGGCTGACGCCGTCGCCGCACGCTGGCAGTCGCTGCTCGGCACCTCGCACCGGCAGGCCACCGTCAAGGACGAGGTGGGCCGCCTGCGTCGCGGGCTTGCTGAGCTCTTCACGCTCCCCGACGGCTACGAAGTCATTCTCGGCAACGGCGGCGCCACGGCCTTCTGGGAGGTCGCGGCCTTCGGCCTCGTGCGTGAGCGCAGTCAGCACCTGTCGTTCGGTGAGTTCGGCGCCAAGTTCGTGACCTCGGTCAAGAAGGCTCCGCACCTTGACGACCCCGACGTCATCACCTCAGAGCCGGGTGACGCCCCCACCTTCGCACCACAGGCAGGCATCGACCTCTACGCGGCCCCGCAGAACGAAACCTCCACAGGCGTCTCCATTCCGGTCCAGCGAGTTGCCGGCGACCCCGGAGCGCTGACCGTGATCGACGCCACCTCAGGGGCGGGCGGTCTGCCCGTCGAGGCGTCGCAGTTCGACACGTACTACTTCGCCCCGCAGAAGTCGTTTGGCTCAGACGGCGGGCTGTGGCTCGCCCTCATGTCACCGGCCGCCCTTCAGCGTGCGAGTGAGATCAAGGAGAGCGGTCGCTACATCCCACCGTTCCTCGATCTGCAGACCGCGATCGACAACTCGGTGAAGAACCAGACCTACAACACCCCTGCGCTGGCAACGATTGTGATGATGGCCGAGCAGGTCGACTGGTTCAACGCCAACGGTGGTCTCTCGTTTCCCGTCGGCCGTTCGGCGGCATCGGCTGCGTGGCTCTACGGATGGGCAGACAAGGTTGACTACGCCTCCCCGTACGTTGCCGACCCGGACAAGCGCTCAGCGGTCATCGGCACGATCGACTTCGCCGACAGCGTGGACGCCGCCGAGTTGGCCAAGGTGCTGCGCGCCAACGGAATCGTCGACACCGAGCCCTACCGCAAGCTCGGTCGCAACCAGCTACGCATCGCGATGTTCCCTGGCATCGACCCGGCCGACGTCGAGGCGCTCACGGCCTGCATCGACTACGTGGTCGGCGAGCTCGGCTGACGGACGCGGCCACGCCTGCGCATGACGAACGCGGTGACGCCGCTCACCAGCAAGATGGCAGCCAGGCCCACGGCCCAGCGAGATCCAGTGGCCTTCTGCTCGCTGGTGGGGGTCGCTGGTGAGGTCTGGGAGTCACCGGAGGATCCCGGAAGGCCAATCCTGTAGATGGGCTGATCAAGGCCCTCGCTCCCCACGAGCACTCCATCATCGTCGAGCGTGTAGGCGAGCGTCTCGCCCTGGGGTTGCAGCGGCAGCGGAAAGACGACCCCGGGGTCACCATCGGTGCCCTCGGACAGGAACGCGCCAGCGTCGAAGAGGTAGAGCGAGGTGTAGCTGCGCAGCGCCACCTGATCGCCGTTGTAGGAGATCTCTCCGTCGGTAAGAAACATCGGCGCTGGACCGACTCGCTCTAGCGTGACCGTCGTGCCGGGTTCAGGCACTCCCGGCGTTGCATAGACGCCGGCATCCAAGCCTTGCTTGGTCACCACGTAGAGGCGACCGACGGCATCGACCAAAAGTGTTTCGGCATTGTGAGCCCCGTCCGGGTACTTGAGCTGGACCCGACGCCAAGGCACGTCCTGCACCCCGAGCTCGGACGGCTCGGGGATGCGGTACACGCGCACCGAGGGCCATTGGGAGTCGTTGTCGCCGATGTCTGCAATCCACAACGCAGGATCACCGTCGTCGTCAACACCGGCAGCCATCGCCTCCCAGTCTCGGTTGTAGACGTCGTTGAGCCTCAGCTCGGCAACGGTCTGGCCATCAGCGTCGACGCCGTAGACGACCTCGCCACCCTTGCTGTCATTGAGGATCCAGATCACGCCCTTGTGGACCCGGCTCACCACCATGCCGCTGGCTTCGTTGATGCGCGGGTCCTGAACCTTGAACAGACGCGTCGATGTGAGCTCGTCGACGTCGCCAGGAGAAGGCTCAGCCGCCGGAGCGACCGGGGTGGCCAGCGCCATCACGGCAACCAACGCCACGGCTGGCAGGACAAAGGCTCGGTGCGAGGTCACCGAGGCCTGCGACGTCACCGAGGTCATGCGATGGGGTGAGAGCCGCAGGCCTGGTCGCACGGTGTCGAGGTCGTGGCCGCCGGCGATGTGCAGGTGTGGCCGGGGGCGGGCATGCGCCCGCACCTCCAGGCCCTTGCTGCGCAGATGCACGAGGGCAACGATCAAGGCAGCCACCGCAGACACGATTCCTCCGAGCGCAATCGACCAACGGGGGCCAAACGTCTCGGCTACCCACCCCACGAGCGGTGAACCGATCGGTGTTCCCCCAAGGAAGAGCAGCGTATAGATGCCCATCACGCGACCGCGAAGCTCTGGCTCGGTGTTGATCTGCAGGAAGGACTGCGCCGAGTTGATCAGCGTCAAGGCACCGATGCCGACGAGGGGTAGCGCCACCAGGAACATCAGGTAGGTCGGCATGAGGGCGACCACCACCGCGGCAGCGCCGAAGAAGAGCGCCGCGAGCACCACAAGACGGATTCGGGGGGCTCCCCGCCTGGCCGCAGCCAGCGAGCCGGCCAGTGAGCCAATGGCAAGCACGGTAGAAGCCACACCGAACGCCGCGGGCCCAAGGTGGAACTGCCCGGTGACCATGGCAGCGATCGTGAGCTGGAAGTTGAGGCCGAAGGTTCCGACGAAGAAGGCGATCAGCAGAACGAGCACGAGGTCGGGACGTGCACGCACGTAGCGGATGCCTTCTCGCAGACCACCAGCGTCGGCGCCGGGACGCACGGGCACAGCAAGGTCGGCCGACCGGATCTGCGAGAGCGCAAACAGCACCGCGAGGTAGCCCACCGTGTTCACGATGAAGACCCACCCCGATCCGACAGCGGCGATCAGCAGGCCGGCAACGGCAGGGCCGAAGACGCGTCCGAGATTGAACGAGGCGGTGTTCAGCGCAACGGCGTTCGGCAGGTCTTCGACATCGACCATCTCTGACACGAAAGCCTGGCGGGCAGGGCCGTCGAACGCAGCGATCGATCCGACGAGGAAGGCCATCACCATGACGATGGGCACGGTGGCGAGGCCGGTGAGCACAAGTGCACCGAGACTCAGGGCTGCGATGCCAAGAAGTGCGGTCGTGATGAAGAGCACGGCGCGTCGTGGGAAGCGGTCGGCCAACCCACCACCCCACAGACTGAACAGCAGCATGGGCAGGAACTGAAGACCAACCGTGATGCCCAGCGCCGTGGCGGACCCGTCGGTCAGCTCGAGGACCAGCCAGTCCTGCGCGACGCGCTGCATCCAGACGCCGGTGTTGGCCAGGAGCTGACCGCTGGCGTACAGCCGGTAGTTACGGACGCGCAAGGAGCGAAAGGTCGGGCTCACTCGCTCACCAGGGTCTCGAGGATGGGAAGGACGTCGTGCAGCGCCTTACGCTGCTCGGGCTCGAGCGTGGCCAGCTGCCGTGCCAACCAGGCCTCCCGACGCTGGCGGTCGGCGCGGAGCAAGACGCGGGCGTCGTCAGTGGCGACGACCAGCACCTGACGCCCATCAGTGGGATGCGCCGTCCGTTCGATCAGGCCGCGATCGTGCAGACCCCCGAGCACGCGAGTCATGGAGGGCGGGCGCACCCGCTCGACGGCCGCCAGATGGCCAGGCGTCGTGGGGCCACACCGCTCCAGAGCGGCCAGCGCCGAGAGCTGAGTCAGGGTGAGATCGACGTCGGCACGCTCATTGCGTAGCCGCCTGGCCAAGCGCATCACGGCGATGCGTAGGTCGCCGGCTAGCGCTGACGTCGACGCCCGGGACGCCGGAGCTAGCCCGTCGGAGGACGGGGCGAGACGCGTGGCAGAAGGTGGCATGTCATTAGCCTACCTCATTACCTTTGCTAACGATACTCGGAAGTCGGCTCGCCCTTGCGCAGCAACACGGCAAGGTGCGGTTGCAGACTCCACGCGGCCACGAGGTCGTCGTACTCAGCCTCCTGCTCAGCCGTCGCGGGTGCCCCGGTGCGGTGAGCCCGCAGCATGAGGTTGCGCGGCGTGTGCTGGCTGTCGACGAACTCGACCAGGTCGCTGCGGTAGCCCGCCCGCCTCATCAGATGGGCCCGAAGCCCATCGGTCAAGGTGTCGCCCCACCTCTCGCGCAGAATCCCGTGACGGGTCACCAGCCCGTATGGCGCAGGCGGGGACGCCGCCTTCAGCTGTCGCTGGATGTCGTGGTGACAGCACGGGGCGGCCAGGATCAGGTCGCTCCGCCACTGCACCCCCCGCGCCAGGGCGTCGTCGGTGGCCGTGTCACAGGCATGCAGTGCCATCGCTATATCGACCGGGGACGCCACCTCGGCCTCAGAGATCGTCCCCTCGACGAAGGTCACGTCAGAGGACCAGCCGAGTCGCTCGGCCACCTCGCGGTTGTGCTGACGTGCCTGGCTCTTGACGTCGACCCCGACAACGCCGACGGACAGCCCCAGACCGACCGTGAGGTGGTGATAGGCGGCAAAAGTGAGATACGCGTTTCCGCACCCCAGATCGACCACTCGCAACCGATCACGGGCGAGGCGTCCGGCAGCGCGCGCGTCGCTGACAGCAGCGTCCAGTAACCGCACGAACTGCTCGACCTGGTGGTACTTGTCGGCTCGCGTCTTCTTGACCACGCCGGCCCGGTCAGTGATGCCGAGCTCGGAGAGGAAGGGTGATGACGGGTCGACCGCCCGGCGCTTCTCGCGGTCATGGGTCGTCTGCTGAACGTGCTGGGTCGCCTTCGACGTGACCAGCACCCGGCCGCCCTTGCTGACGCGAAAGGCTGTCTCGCCGTCCGTACACGTCACATGCCAGTGCCCGAAGCCCTCGGCGAGCAGCTCACTCACGGCATTGGTCGCTGCCTCACCCCAGGCGTGGTTCGCGGTGAAGGCTTGCCGTTCGTCGTACGAGACGACCTGCAGATGCGGGCCCGAGGTCAGCTCGACGGGGCGCAGCTCGACCCGGCGCCAACGTGGGCGCTGGCCTTTGACGGCTCCCCCTGCCGAGGCCCGCACGAGCCGGCCGGCGTCCAGCACCTGTTCACGCACCAGATCATGTGCGGTAGCGAGATCGGTCGACACCGACCTACTGTCTCACCATGGACTACGCGCACCTTGGACGCACCGGCCTCGAAGTCTCACGACTCTGCTTGGGAACCATGAACTTTGGTCCCCAGACCTCAGAGGCTGATTCCCACGCGGTCATGGACCGTGCTCTGGACGCCGGCATCAACTTCTTCGACACGGCAAACGTGTACGGGTGGGAGATCGGTAGGGGGTCGACCGAAGAGATCATCGGCCGCTGGTTTGCCCAAGGTGGCGGACGCCGCGAGAAGGTCGTGCTCGCCACCAAGCTCTACGGCTCGATGACCGAGTGGCCGAACGACACCTTCCTTTCTGCGCGCAACATCCGACGGGCCTGTGACGCGTCGCTGCAACGCATGCAGACCGACTGGATCGACCTGTACCAGATGCATCACGTCGACCGATCCACCCCGTGGGAGGAGATCTGGGAGGCCTTCAGCGTCCTGAGGCAGCAGGGAAAGGTGCTCTACTTCGGGTCGTCCAACTTCGCCGGCTGGCATCTCGCCCAGGCGCAGGAGAGCGCGCGGCGGCTCGGCATGTTGGGGTTGGCCAGCGAGCAGTCGATCTACAACCTGGCGGTTCGAGCTGTGGAGCTCGAGGTATTGCCGGCTGCGCGCGAGTACGGAATCGGCCTGATCCCCTGGTCTCCGCTCTTCGGCGGAGTTCTCGGCGGCATCCTGCAGAAGGCGAGCGAGGGACGCGCGGTCGGTGAGCGGACGCAGGAGAGGCTGGCCGATCACCGCGACCAGGTCGAGAGGTACGAGGCGTTCTGTCGCGAGCTCGGTCAGCACCCGGCCGACGTGGGCTTGGCCTGGCTGCTCGCGCAACCGGGGGTGACCGCCCCGATCATCGGGCCACGGACGGCGTCCCAGCTCGACGGCAACCTGAAAGCGCTCTCGGTGACCCTCGACGCCGACGCACTGGCCACTCTCGACGACATCTGGCCGGGGCCGGGCGGCACGGCCCCAGAGGCCTACGCCTGGTAGCGGCGAGGGTGGAGCCGTCGCGCGTCAGAGCAGCGACGCGATGACGACGGCCAGCACGAAGGCCAGCAGCGCCAGGGGCACCAGCCATCGACGCGTTCGCGGGTCCACGCCGTCGAGACTAGGCGACTCCGGTGGTCTATCGTCGCCCGCGTGCCTGCCGATGAGTCCACCAGTCACCGCCGCGTGGCCCCCCTCGACGTCGACGCCGTACGCACGATCCAGGTCGGCACGGTGCTGTGGGCCGTGGCCTTGGCTGTGACGCTCGTGGCCCGCGACGAGCTGGCTGCGGACGGTCGTACGTGGTGGATTTGGACCTGCGTGGCGGGGGTCGCGTTGGGCTTCCTCGGGTTGTTCGTGACGACCCGCAGGCGTCGCCGCATCGCTCAGCGGTCGTAGAGCCGCTCGGCGTCGAGCACCGCCGCGTCACCCTGGTTCGCCAGTGCATCCGCCAGCTGGAAGCGCGACTCCCACTGACCGCCGGCCCACGCCAGCCCTCTGGCGAGACCTTCGAGAGTCGCGGTGTGCACCTCTCCGTCGTCGGTCACCCACCAGTCGACCGGGACGCCGGCCACCGTCAGCTCATCGTGCTCGCGGTAGGTGGCTGGCGCGGCAAGCGTGCCTGAGAGAGCAGGAACCGGGCGTTCGACGCCTGTTCCGGCCAGACCTGACGCATCACACGCAGCATCGTCGCTGGTGGAGAGATCAAGAACCTCTGCGAGGCGCACAGTTCCCGGCACGTAGGACGCCTGCAGGACCATCGAGTGATGAGGTGCGACCGCGACGATGGCGTCCTCCGCGTCGACCACCGTGGTCGCACCCTCGGTGATCACCCGCACCCTGCGGGGAGGCTCAGGCAGACGCTCATCATCGACCTCGGCGATCGCTGCCAGCACGTCAACGAGCAGCGCGGGCGACACCACCACCGACTCGTCCGACAACGCGTCCAGTACGTCGTCCACGCCGCCGGGCGCGTCAAGCCATCGCTCGAGAGTGGTGTGCACGCCCATCGCCACCAGCAGGTCCTGATCAACCCCAGCGGGGACCTCGGTGACGGGGAAGAAGGGTTTCAGTCGATCGTCACCAGCAACGCGAACCTCGGCAGGGCAACGACCGTCGAGAAGCGGGACGTCGCCGAGCCACCAGGCTGCCGGCGAAGGTACCGAGACGCGTCGCCCATCGCCGGTCAAGATCACTGTCGGGGCCACCAACGCGCGAGCCACGCTCGGGGCAGCGAGCAGCGGCGCGCAGTCCTCGATGGATGCGTTCTCGAGCAGTTCAACGCCGCGCACGATCGTCACCTCAGGCGCGAACAGGTCTCCTGGGTCGTCGACCGCGGCGAGATCGGCAACTGCAGTGCACCAGTCGCCGCCATCGACCATCAGCTCGTCCCACACGTGGGCATCAAGGGGTTGCTCGTGCAGCGTGACTGGGGTCAACGCCGCAAGGACGCCGAGCGCGGCCCACGCGTTGGCGCTGGCGTCAGCCACCAGGTCGTCGGCCAGTCGGGACGCCGAGGGATCCGCGACGGCGTCCAAGACAGACCCGGGCAGCACCACCGACGATGCAGGCACCCAACCATCGTCGCGGGTTGCGACGAGCACGTCAGCCAATGCCACCAGATCACCGGGCTCGACGGCGGAGTCATCAAGCAGTGTGGCGGCAGCCACGATCATCTGGCGGGCCACCTGTTCATCGTGCTGTGCGGCATCTGCCACGCGTCGCACGAAGGCAGCGTCGAGCACCTGCGTCGTCTCGAAGGAACGAGCTCCTAGGCGCTCGAGCAGCGGATGCTCGGCGCCGGCATGCACGACGTCGACTCCCAGCACAGCCAGTTCGTCGCTGTGTCCACCGGCGAGCATGGTCGATCGGACGCCACGTACAACACGACCGTCAGCGAGCGGTACCGGCAGGCCCTCAAGGTCGCGAGCCTCCAGTCCGGTACAGGCCGCGTACACGCTGCGCCACTCCTCGGGCGTGAGAGGCAGAGGTGCGAGGGCATCCCACACTTCAACGATCGGTCGCGACGATGTGCCGAGAGGTCGAAGCAACGCCAGGTGCGGCACCCACGAAGGATCGAGCAGGTCGTCCAGGTGCACGGCCAAGGCTCGAACCAGGTCTTCGCTGCCTGAGTCGAGCGCCACGAGCTCACTGGGCCGTCGGGGAAGACCGTCGTGCGCGCCCGGGATCCATCGAGTCGTACGAAGAATGTCGGCGACGCGGTCGCGCACTGCGGAGTCGATCCAGCCGACGAGAGCAGGACCAGGAATCAACGACGCAGCGACCGGCCCGCGGTCGCGCGCCAGGTCGACGATGACAGCGGCAAGCGCCGTCGCAGATGCGTCAATGACGCTAGCGGCTCGGGGTATCTCCAGCACGTGCCGACGGGAAGGATCAAGAGGAAGGTCGGCCACCAACAGAACCGGCAGGTCGAGCGGCTCATCAGTGGGGGTCGGGGCATGCACGACGCGCCGCACACGTGGCGGCAGCGGAACCGGCGAACCGTCTTCGGCCACCGGCACGGCAACGGTCGCCGACCACTGCGCGCGACCACGCATCTCGGTGGGAACGACCCGGTCGTCGTCGCCGGCCCACTCGCCAGCTACCGACTCGAGCCTCCAGTAGCGGGTACGGCCGTCCTCGACCACGACGACAGGAGATTCGTCACGCGACACCCGCCAGTGGCGCTGGTCGATACCTTCGGAAGTCACGATCTCGACCACGATCTCATCGAGGTGCGGCAGCGCGATCAACAGCGCGTCGTCAATAGCAGCGACGGCGTCGAGCGTGAACTGTCGTGCATCGTCATCACGCCACGGCAGGATGACCGCCGTGTCATACCCGAGCTCAGGTGGCACGTCTACTGGGAACGGCAGCCGCAGCAACGGCGGGACGCGCTGGTCGGCAAAGCCCACGAGGTCGGCGTCGTCGCGCAGAATCGCCGTCGTCGCGCTGCGGTCAAAACGAACGCCGCCGTCGCGTGAGCGGATCTCTGGAGCATCAGACACGGACAGGGTCGCAGCGAATCCGACACCAAAACGGCCAACGGCACCGCTCGCCTTGCTCGACGCCCGCATCGCGGCAAGCGACTCGACGCCAGATTTGTCGAGGGGCGCGCCCGCGTTGGCTGCGGTCAGCTGGTCAGCGTCGATTCGCAGCAGCAGTCGACCTGGCACACCAGCGGCCATGGCGGCGTCGGAGGCGTTCTGGGCCAGCTCGACCACAAGGCGATCTCGGTAGGCGCCGAGGGCATAGTCCTCCTCGACATTGGCGTCCTCGCGAAACCGAGTGGGAGAGGAGCGCCAGGCGTCCAGCACCGCGGCACGAAGTCGCGCGGTGTCGAACGGGTCAGCCGTGGTCGGGCTCAACAGCTGGCTCAGGGGCGACGTCGGGCGTTGCGGCGTCGGGTGCTTCGGCCTCGACCACAACGGTGACGATCGGTGATTCGCGCTCGACCGGCTCGAAGCCGACTTCGTCGATGACCGGGTCTGGCCGCTCAGCCATGGTCGGTACGACTACGGCTTCAGAGTGTGCACCGCAGCCGTGATCGAGGGACACGACTCGACCGTCGCTCGGTGAGATCTCGTTCGCACACAGTCCGAAGGCGTGCCCGAGCGTGCCTTTGATCGGTATACGGAAGCCACAGGTGACGCACTGAGCCGGTGCCGACTGCGCGATGGCAGCGGACGGACCCTGGTCTCCGGCGATCCATCGGTCGGTGGCGTCGTCCAGGCCGATCGGGCTGAGCACGCGTGGACGGGCCAGATCGAGCTCGAGGGCGACAGCGAGAACCGCGTCGGCGTCGACCCACCCGTCGTCGCTTGCCGTCTCGGAGCCGTCATCGTCATTCGCCGGAGTCTCGTCCGCGTCCACGATCTCCAGGTCGATCACATCGACCTCGTCATCGAGGGCGTTCCAGCCCGGTTCGAGGCGAGCGTCGTCCTCATCGGTGGGCAGCACGTCGCCCACCCCGAGGTCGCCAGGGCGCAGTCGTTCGGTCCACGGCACCCACTCGGGAGACAAGAGCGAGTCAGGACCTGGCAGCAGGACGGTCTCTCCGATGGTCACCCGCTTGCTGCGGGACGCACGCATGACCGTGACCGCCCACCGCCAGTCGCGATATCCGGGCAGAAGCGCCTCGAAGAGGTGCAGCGCCATGCGCTCCTGCTCTGGCTCAGCACCGAGATGATCACCGACCGTACCGGCCGGTGCCATGTCGAAAAGAGCGTCCCGGGCGACGTCAACAGCCTCAGCACAGGTGGGGTCGAGCGTAGGTCGCTTGCCGGACAGGAGAGTCACAGTCAGCAAGGGTAGCCTCGTGCACCGGCGCGCGATCGCCGCGCCCTCGTTCCGCGAGTCACCAGCCCGAATCGGAGTCGTGTTCGCATGCCGTCCCGCCGCACCCCGTTGGCCGTACTCGTCGCCGCCACCGTGCTGCTTGCGCTCGCCGCGTGCGAGAAGCCAGCGCCGAGTGTCACGGTCTTCTCCGGGACGACATCGGCGAACCGCGAGGCCATCTGCTGGTCCTTCGACGCCGACCAAGCGGTTGAGAAGGGTGACTGCTCACTCGACCTGGAGTCCCAGCCGGCCGATGAAGTAGCCAGCACGCTCCTCGACGAGATCGCCGTCATCCCCACCACGCCCGGTGAGACGGTCGGTATCAGCGTCGACCCGGCCGTGGCCGAGAACGGATGGCTCGTCTCTATCAATGGCTCGCTGTTGACCCGCTCTCCGGTGACCGAGAAGTACTTCCGCTTCACGATGCCGCCGCGCCCACTCCGCGATGGCGACGCCCAGCTCGTGATTCAAGCAGTCACCGAAGGTGGCGACCAGATCAGGGGATCGTGGATCTTCGGCCTCACCGAAGCTCGCAACGGCGACGAGGGCGAGAGCTAGTCGAGGTCGTCGGCCACCGCGCGCAGCAGCATGGCGATCTTCTCCGCCTCAGCAGGCGGTGGCGCCTTCCCGCGGCGCAGGCCGTTGCCGAGCTTGTCGAGCAGCTTGATGAGGTCTTCGACGATGATCGCCATGTCCTCAGGTGGCTTGCGTGCCGTCGCCACTCCAGCCGGAACATCGAGCACGCGCACTGACAGCGCCTGCTCGCCGCGGCGTCCTTCTGCCACGCCGAACTCGACGCGCGAACCTGGCTTGAGCGCCTCCATGCCCTCGGGGAGGGCGGACTGGTGAACGAAGACCTCACCGCCGTCGTCGCGGCTGAGGAACCCAAACCCTTTTTCGGTGTCGAACCACTTGACCTTGCCCGTGGGCACGGCACACCTCACACGTCTCGTTGAGTGACTTGGCTCCACTGATGGCGCCACCCCACTTCTGCGGGGAGCTCCAGGGTAGTGAATCGCACCGCGAATCCCCCAACGGGTTTGTCTGCTCAGCGCTCCCTACTCTGATCACATGAACGAACCGGGTCGATCCAACGCACTCGCGGACGTGGTATTCCGGGTGGGTGCTGCGCTCGTGGCAGTCGGAACGGCGGCGTCCATCGTCGCCCTGTTGCCGCTGTTTCTCGACATCGATGCGTTCCCCGTCGCCGTCTACCTGCTCTGCTTCCTCGCGCCGATCGGACTGGGCATGATCCTGGTCGCTCTGTGGCAACGGGCCCGATCCCGGTCGAGCCGTCTCCGATCCGCCGGCGGTCACCACTCTAGGTAGTCTTTCGACTACTTAA
>CAVPLY010000027.1:0-36472 GCA_963706045.1 uncultured Actinomycetota bacterium
CCATGCCCAACGACGCGGTCGGCACCGATCCGACCTGGGTGGGTCGGGTCCGACGCTCGGTCGACGACCCTCAGGCGCTCGATCTTTTCGTGTGTGGCGACAACCTCCGGAAGGGCGCCGCGCTCAATACCGCGCAGATCGCCGAAGTGGTGGCAGCAGAGTTCTAGCGGCCCGCTACCCAGCCCTGTCCAGAGCGGCTTTGAGGTTGGACCTGGACTTGTCGAAGACGCTCGCCATGCTGGCCAAACGGTCGTTGAGGCGTTCGTACTGGGGACCCAGTTTGGCTTCCAGCGATGCGATCTCTGACGAGAACTCTGAGGGGTCTGACAGGCCATCGGCGATCTTCTGCTCGATGGAACGGAACTCTTGCCAGACATCGACGTACGGCGACAGGTGCGCCTGACCGCCCCATTGCAGGCGGTCGAAGTCTGGATTGTGTCGCTCGAGTTCTGCCGCGTAGGTCTCATAGGCGAATCGGCGGCCAGCGTTGGTCAGCCCGGTGCGACGAACGAGGTCTAGTGCAGCCACCGGATCTCCACCCCGAAGTGCGTTGGCAGCCTGCTGCATTCTGGTCGCATCTCGCTGCAGCTGTTGGTGGGGGAAGATGTACTGGTCGAAGACGTCCAAAGCCACCAGCTGCCTGAGGATCCTGCGCTCTGCCTTCATCATCAGTGAACCGACGCGGTTCTTGGCGCGTACGCGTCCCAGCTCGAGTCGGTCCTCGAGGTCTTCCGCGGCCACACGGAAGCGGGCGACGGCCGCCTCCAACGCATCCTGAGCAGACTGGTCGAGGCCAGGAAGATCCCGAATGGTCCAGCCATCAACGATGAAGTTGATGCGGGTTGCTGCCTCCTCAGCCCTCAGCACGAAGTCGAGCATGGGCAGCGTCGACCGATCGTGCGGGACCCAGACGCGGTTGATGACCTCGACGTTCTTCTTGAGGTAGTCGAAGTTGATCGCAGAGATCACATCGAAGTTGGTGTGGTAGTTGCGGGTGAGGTATTGGGTGCCGACGGTATTGAAATAGATGCCGGGTATACCAGCGGCCGTAAGGGTGAAGTGATCGGCGTTGGCCCAGACGGTGTTCTGTGACAGTGTCCCGTAGGGCGTCAAAGCAGGGTCTGACTCGAGTGTGGCGACGGCCTGGTCCAACAGCTCCGAGTGGGTGCGAATCAGTAGCCGCTCGGACGGGTCACCAGTGCCAAGCAACTCGAAGTCGAGCGTGAGAATCGCCCGACTCTGCCACTCCGGCTTTTGCTGGGTAACGGCGTACCAGCAGCCGATGAGCCATTCGTAGTAGGCGTCGGTGTATCCGTACTCCTCGTTGGTGCTGGCGAGGAACAGAATGGTTCGGCGAGGTCTGAAGCCCGAGTCCTTGATGGCCTTGGCAATGCCAAGCATCGCGCCGATGGCGGTTGCGTCGTCTGCGGCTCCCTGGAACCACGCGTCGTGGTGACCGGTGAAGATGATGTACTCGTTTGAGCGATCAGTTCCTTGGATGGCGCCCAGTACGTTGTAGCCGACGCCACCGTCCTCGGCACGTGTGAGCTCGACGTTCGAGACAAGTGTGAGATGCGTGGTACCGGCCTCGATCCGGGCGCGCAGATCGTTCGCTGCATCGCGCGTGACGAACACGAACGGGATCCAGTCGTCATCGTACGTTCCGTCGAAGCTGAGCAGTCCGTCGTCTCGTTTGTTATAGAAGGCCCCACTCGCTGTCGTGCCGGTGTAGAAGATGATGGCGCGAGCACCCTCGAGCGTGGCCTGCGCTGCGAAGCGGTTGACCCAGATGTCACCGAACTGCCAGTTGATCAGAACGATCTTGCCCGTGGCGTCAACGGCGTCGAAGTCGACCTCGTAGCCGTTGCCTAGGTCGAGCACCTCAGCGTGGATGCCGTCGGCCGGTGTCCCTGGTACGCCCCCCCACGAACTCGCGTCGTGGGTTGGGCCGCCATCGACGGCCACGCTGGCACCCCTGAACACCCAACGATCGATCGGCACAGGCAGCTGAGCGACCTTCTTCAGGCCGACTCGTTTCATCTCGCGCGCGATCCAGTCGGCAGCCTGGAGGCTGGCAGGTGAGCCTCCAGGACGCCAGCCCTGAGGAGTGTCCCCGAAGCCCACGACCTTCTCCGTGACGTACCGCAGATACGCCTCGTCGAGCGCGTCGTTGATGGAGTCTGCGTCTCCGTCCAACTCGGAGTCGAGAGTGCCGGCGGCGGCGGTAGCGCCGAGAGGGCTCGCCATTGCGCCCACGCTTGCTGCCCCAAGGGCGCCACCGAACAGTGCCCGCCGAGAGACTCGGCGAGACATGAGCGCGTTGAGCCGGCCCTGCAGTTCTGCGGGTTCGGCTGGGTCGTCCGGATCTGGCGCATCCGTTCCGTGAGCCAGGATGAGGCTCGGATCGGGGATTCGAGAGATGCGGCTTTCGTCGGTTTCTTCGGAAATGGACACAATGCCTCCCGCCGTTTTGTCGCGACCTGGCAACACGGTGTGGAGGCGCGACGTGGCGCTCGATGTGTCTTTGACGTTAACGGTGAAATTTCGACAGCGTCAAGGTTGCCGTGTCAACCCACCGGTCGTGCGTGGGCCTCGAAGAACCCGAAACACCAGTGTTAGTAAGGGGATTCAGCACCTCGCACTCGTGGCGAAGTCAGTGAAAGTCGCGGGGGAGCTCGCCCATGATCGTGCGCGCCTGCCAGTACGGCTGGGGGATCTACCCTGTAACCATGGATCCTGAGGAGCACCGCGCCAGGTTGTTGAGCGTGAATCTGGCAGTCGTTCGCGACAACCCGTTCAAGAGTGCTGGTCGGACCGGAATCGACAAGCAGCCGACGGCTGACGCGGTCGAAGTGCGTGCTCCGGGAGATCGTAACCACGGCAAGGGGAGCGGTCTTGTGGGCGATTTCATTGGAGATCGGAGAAATCACGGCGGGGACGACCAAGCGGTCTATGCGTACGCCATCGAGGATCTCCAGTGGTGGGCTGATGACCTTGGGATGACGCTGGCGGCGGGAGGCTTTGGCGAGAACCTCACGACCCAGGGCATCGACGTCAATGCGGCGGTGATCGGTGAGCGGTGGACCCTTGGAAGCGACGTTGAGCTGCAGGTGACCTGCCCCCGAATCCCCTGTGGCACCTTCAGGGGGTGGATGAATCGTCCGGGCTGGCTCAAGACATTTGTGTCGGCGGTTAGACCTGGCGCCTATCTGAAGGTGAACGTGCCGGGCCGGATCAAGGAAGGCGACGCCGTTCGCGTCACGCACAAGCCCACTCATACAGTGACGATTGCCATAGTCTTTCGTGCGCTCACGAGCGAGCCTGATCTCTTGCCTCAGCTACTTGCGGCGTCCGAGCTGCCCGAAGAGACGCGCCTGATGGCCATTGAAGGAAGAAGGTTCAGCATCGGCTGATGGGGACCGGTGCACTCGACGAGTGACTGCCAGTGAAATGGGTGGCAGGGCAGACTAAAGATCGCTGTCGGGGTGGCGGGATTCGAACCCACGACCTCTTCGTCCCGAACGAAGCGCGCTACCAAGCTGCGCCACACCCCGCGAAAGCCTGGTCAGCCTACCGAACGTGTGGTGGCCTCTTGTCAGGGCCTAGTGGCGCGGAACCAAGGTCAGCAGGGTCGCCTCCGGAGGACAGGCAAAGCGGATCGGAGCGGTCGGTGAGGTGCCCACTCCTGCCGACACATGGAGCCACCCGTCGCCGCGCTGGTGCAGACCCTTGGCTTGGGACGTCGGCAGATCGCAGTTGGTCACGAGCGCGCCGTAACCCGGCACACACAATTGCCCACCGTGGGTGTGACCCGCGAACGTCAGCTGCACTCCGTCGTCGGCCATGGCGTCAAGCACGCGCAGGTAGGGAGCATGTGTGACGCCCATACGCAGAACACCAGGCTCTGAAGCTGGGTACTGCACATCGGAGTACCGGTCGAGCCCGAGGTGCGGATCATCAGTACCTACGGCAGCGATCTCCTGCCCCCGAATCGTGAGGTGCGCCGTGCGGTTGTTGAGGTCGCGCCATCCCCTGGTCACGAAGTCATCGCGCAGAGACTCCCAAGGGAGCGCCTTGCCGAAGACGCGACCTCCGGAGTCAGGCAGCAGGTAACGGGCGGGGTTCTTCCAGATAGGCCCGAAGTAGTCGTTGGACCCCATGACAAACACCCCTGGGACATCGAGCAGAGGATCGAGGGTCTGGAGGACTGTGGCGACAGCTTTCGGGTGAGCGAGATTGTCACCGGTGTTGACCACGAGATCCGGCTTCAGTGCCGCCAGACGATGCACCCAGGCCGCCTTCCCCTTCTGCCGGGGAGTGAGGTGCAGGTCAGAGATGTGCAGAACGCGCAGTGGCTCGGCGTCTGGCTCGAGGACTGGAACGGTGAATCGTCGTAGCCGGTACTGATGGGCCTCCGCTGCAGCGTAGGCAATACCTGCGGCCTTGATTACGGCTGCAGCGGTCACCAGAGTTCGGAGGCGGGGCACGAAATGAAGTGTGTCATCCCCCGTGCGTAGGCAAAGATGGCGGGATGAGCCTCAAGCAGCAGTTGCACTCAGATCTCACCGACGCGATGCGCGCGCGGGACGACGTTCGGCGTTCGACGCTGCGCATGGTCCTCACCGCTGTGACCAACGAAGAGGTGGCGGGCAAACAGGCACGAGAGCTGAGCGACGACGAGGTGCAGAAGGTGCTCGCTCGTGAGGTGAAGAAGCGGAAGGAAGCAGCCACTGCCTACACCGATGCGGGTCACCCCGATCGGGCCTCCGCTGAACTGGCCGAAGCAGCGGTGATCGAGGAGTACCTGCCAGCTCAGATCGGCGACGATGAACTCGCCGGCATCGTCTCGACCGTCATCGCCGATCTCGGAGCGGTCGGCCAGCAGGCGATGGGACAGGTGATGAAGGCCGTTCAGCCGGTCGTTGCCGGGCGCGCCGACGGCGGCCGCATCGCGAGCGAGGTCAAGCGCCAACTCATCCCCTGACCCCAAATCTGGGGCCATGACACATGGGTTCGGTCATTTAGAACTGACGCACTATCCATGCGGAGTTCAGATTCGTCCTGTGTACGGATGGGTGCGACGATGGTTCGGTCATTTCTAACGAGTGCGTCATGGCCCCATTAGGGGTCAGTTGTTGTTGCCGCCACCATTTCCGTTGCCGTTTCCGTTGTTGCCCCCACCGTTGTTGCCGTTCCCGCCACCGTTGTTGTCCGGTGGGGCCCCGTCATTGCTGCCGCCGCCCCCGCCGCCCTGCTTCTTGGTCGGTTCTGGTTCGGGGGGAGGCGGTTCTCCGCTGCTGAGGAACAGAACCACGGTGTTGCCTGGCTCGACGGTGGTGCCAGCACCAGGTGTCGTGTACGCAACGGTGTCTTCTGGTTGGTACGAGGACACTCTCGTCGATGACACTTCAGCGCTGAGGCCAAGCCGCTCGAGCTGTTTCACGGCCGCCTTGCTGCTGAGGCCGGCGAGCGAGGGCATCGTGACTTGTGCGCCGTCGATCAGCTCCGGGTCGATCGGGACGAAGTTCTCGACCGGGAGGTTCGCCAGTGCACCGAGCATCGCCGTCTTCCAGATCGGGCCGGGCAGCGTGCTGCCGGCCAGGGCCGAGTAGTACACACCGTTGATCGTGACGTTGGCCATCGGGAACTTGCTCGGAGCGCTGGGGTGTCCGGTCCACACTGCTGCCGCCATGTTGGGGGTGTATCCGGCGAACCACAAGGCGCGGAAGTCGTTGGTGGTTCCGGTCTTGCCGGCGGTCGGACGCCCCAGGTACATCGCACTGCCGGTACCGTTTTCGACGACACCCACCAAGACATCGTTGACCGCGTCGGCGACCTCGCGATCGATCACCTGCTCGCAGTCAGGCTCTGGCACATCCAGCGGCTCTTTGTCGCGGTTGCTGATCTCGGTGATGACGCGGGGTTCACAGTGCAGGCCGCGTGCGGCGAAGGTGGCGTACGACTCAGCCAACGTCAGTGGTGACATGCCGAATCCACCCCCGATGATGCCTGGCGTCTTCTGCATGCCGAGGGCATCAACGGGTGCGTCTTCTGCCGACCAGCTGCCGTTGGGGTCGGAGTTCTCGTTGTTGCCCGCGGCCTTCACCCCGGCTCGCGAGGCCACGTCCCACACGTTGCAGAGACCCGTGCGCTTGGCCAGCTCGGCGAAGTAGGTGTTGATGGAAAGTGCAGTACCTGAGTACATGTTGTAGTTACCCGGCGGAGCACTGCTGTAGTTGGTCACGGTCCAGGTGTCCTGCGTGTTCCCGGCACAGTCTCGATAGGACCCGAAGGGCATGACTCGCTGCGATGGTGACGAGATGACGTCGTCCATGGCCAGTCCCTGCTCGATCGCGGCAGCGATGGTGAAGGGTTTGAACGTCGAGCCCGGCTGTTGTCCGGTGGTGCCCGAGTACGGCTGGTCGACGGCGTTGTTGATGTAGCTGGCGTTCTTGCCGTCGCCGTACTTGAGGTTCTGAGCCATGGCCGTGACGTTGCCGCTGCCAGGCTCGATCATGGCGATGGCAGCGACGCGGCGACTTGGGTCGCCGGTGGGGAGGTAGGTCTCGATGCCGTTCTGGGCCGACGCCTGGTCGTCCATCTCGAGCGTGGTCGTGATGGTCAGGCCACCGCCGTAGAGCAGCTTGCGGCGGTCAAGGCGGGTGGCTCCGTAGGCGGGGTCGCTGAGGAACGTCTCTTGGACGTAGTCGCAGAAGAACGGTGCGGGCGAAACGAGACACCCACGCGTCAGGTCGCTGGGGTTGAGTGTCTTCTTGAGTGGGCGCTTGGCGAACTTGTCTGCCTGCTTCTGGCTGATCATGTTCTCGTCGGCCATCCGCTGGAGGACGAAGTCGCGACGAGCCTCGCTCTCCTTCGGGTTGATGAGCGGGTCGTAGAGCGAGGGGAACTTGACGATGCCCGCGAGGGTGGCGGCCTGTCCTGCGTTCAGATCGGAGGCCGGCACCGAGAAGTAGCGTTTTGACGCCACTTCGATGCCGTAGGCCTGTGACCCGAAGTACGCGATGTTCAGGTAGCCCTCAAGGATGCGCCGCTTGCTCCACCGCTCTTCGATCCCCAGGGAGTAGCGCAACTCGCGAAGCTTTCGGGTGATCGTGTCGGCGGTAGCCGCCTCGCGCTCCTCACGCGTGTCGGCGGTGGCAGCGAGAACGTTCTTCACGTACTGCTGAGTGATGGTCGACCCGCCCTGGGTCACCGTTCCCGCCTGCGTGTTGGCGACGAGCGCGCGGAAGGTGCCGCGGACGTCGATGCCGTTGTGCTCGAAGAAGCGGGCATCTTCGATGGCCACTATGGCGTCGCGCATCTCCGGCGAGATCTTCTTGATCGGCACGTAGACCCGGTTCTGGCTGTAGAACCGGGCGATGACCGTGCCATCGGCAGCGAGCAGGCGAGAGCGCTGTTTCAGCGGCGGGACCGTGAGCTCGGCGGGAAGCGCCTGGAAGTTCTCGGCCCCACGCTTGGCCGTGAGCCCCACGACCCCGATCGCGGGGAGCGCGATCCCCGCGACGAGGACGCCGGATACGGCGCTGAGCGCGAGAAAGAGCAGCGCCCGGATGCCGGCGCCGCCTGCAGGGGAAGCCACCCCTCAAGAGTAGGTGAGAGGGCCGGCAATGCCGACCACTGGCCCGAGGATCGGCGGACGCTTTGCACTGGACGAGAGGCACGCTGTGTAGCGATCCGACCACTGATCGTGATCATGCTACTTCTGAATGGGCTGTCCATAGTTCCAATGGGCCACGGGAGTTGCCCCGTTCGGGGGCTTTTGGTGAAGGGGCACATATCTCTAGCGTCAACGATCACACGGCGTAGCCAAATCTGGTAACGCTATGGTCAGCGCAGGCGATCTAGTGACAGAACGTGGTGGCCCAGGGGACGGGACACCGAGGGGGAGGGCCCATGGCATGGATTGAGGATTGGTCGGCACGAGCGGCGTGCCGCACAACTGACCCGGATGCCCTGTTTGTGCAGGGAGCGGCTCAGAACCGAGCCAAGGCGTTGTGCTCGGGGTGCGTCGTGCGCACTGAGTGCCTGGCTGACGCCCTCGACAACGAGGTCGAGTTCGGCGTCTGGGGTGGCATGACCGAGCGTGAGCGACGGGCGCTGCTGCGCCGTCGCCCCAACGTCACCTCGTGGCGCCGTCTCTTGCAGACCGCACGCGACACCTACGAAGGAAGCGAAGACATACGAGTTACGGTCGCGGGTTAAGGGCGGAGCCAGCGAGGGCGGCTCCCATCTGTTCAAGGCCGTCGACGTCGTGGACGTCACCGGGCAGCGCTGGCGCCGAGGCGACCGAGACGTCAGGATGCGCTCCGGTGAAGCGCGTCAACAGGTGTCGTTCTCGGTCTCTGACGCGCATGGTCTCGCCGTGCAGTCGCAGTAGCGCGGCCGTGAGGGCGTGGTCGCCAAGCTCATCGAGTTCCTCAGCGGCCCCTTCGGCCCTTGCCGCCGACACCTCGGGCGCCTCGGTGGTGTGCACGCGGTTCAGGACGAGGCCGGCCAGCGGCATGGCGTCCTGCTGAAGGCGCTCGACGAAGAAGGACGCCTCACGCAGTGCGTCTGGCTCAGGCGCAGCAACAACCAGGAAAGCGGTTCCCGGGTCCTGCAGCAGGGCGTAGGTGCGCTCAGCGCGCTCCCGGAATCCGCCGAACACGGAGTCGAGCCCGGCAACCAGCGTCTGCAGGTCGTTGAGCAGCTGCGCGCCGAGCACCTTGTTGAGCGAGCTGGTGACCAGGGTGAACGCTCCACCGAACACCTTCATGTAGGCCTTGCCCCCGGCCTTCGCCGGCGCGAGCAGGATTCGAACAAAGCGGCCGTCGAGAAATGAGCCGAACCGAGCGGGAGCGTCGAGGAAGTCGAGCGCTGACCGGCTCGGCGGGGTGTCGACGATGACGAGGTCCCACTCGCCTGTGTCGAGGGCCTCCCGGTGCAGCTGACCAAGCTTCTCCATCGCCATGTACTCCTGAGTACCGGCGAACGAGCTGGACAGGGACTGGTAGAGCGGATTCTGCAGAATCTGCTCGGCGCGCGCGGGGTCGTCGTGCTGCTCGACGATCTCGTCGAACGTGCGCTTCATGTCGAGCATCATCGCGAAGAGGGCACCACCGTCGTTGCCGACAGAGCCGATGCGCCGGGGAGTGTTGTCGAGCTCCTCCAGGCCGAGCGACTGCGCGAGGCGCCGGGCGGGATCGATGGTGAGTACGCAGACCCTCCGTCCGCGTTGCGCTGCGCGTACGCCAAGGCTCGCGGCCGTCGTCGTCTTGCCCACTCCACCGGCCCCGCAGCAGACGATGATCGTGGTCTTGGGATCGTGGAGCAGGCTGTCGACGTCCAACCGTTGCGCTGTCACCACGGCACGTCGCCCGCCGCTTCGCCGAGCAGATCGCTGAGTTCGTACAAGCCGGCGAGATCGACCCCGTCGGCGAGCCAGGGCAACGCAACAACCGGTTGCCCAATGGCGTCCACCAACTGGCGTTGGTCGGTTTCGAGCTGGACTCGTTCGGCGTGCCCTGCGGCTTCGCGCATAAGGGCGTCCAGCAGTCCTTCGTGGGTTGCCAGCCCCGCGGCCTTCAGACCATCAGAGATTTCGCCAGCGTCGAGGTCTCTCTGCAACGCGCCCCGGAGCTGTGCCGCGTCCAGAGCGGGGTGTCGTGTCTGGTTCACGACAACGGTGCCGACAGGGATGTCGAGGCCACGCAGCTCCGCAACCGCGTCGGCAGTCTCTTGGACGGGCATCTCCTCGAGCAGGGTGACGACGTGCACGGCGGTGCGTGGTGATCTGAGCAGACCCATGATGGAATCTGCCTGTCGGCGGATCGGCCCCACCTTGGCCAGCCCTGCGACCTCGGCGTTGACGTTGAGGAACCGGCCGATGCGTCCGGTGGGCGGAGCGTCGATGACCACGGCGTCGTACGTGTACTTCTTGCCGTCACGTCGACGACATGCTTCGTAGGCCTTGCCAGTCAGCAGGACGTCGCGGACACCTGGCGCCACGGTGGTCGCGAACTCGACGACCCCCACTTTGCGCAGAGCCTTTCCGGCTCGACCCAGGCGGTAGTACATGTCGAGGTACTCGTACAGCGCGTCCTCGGGGTCGATGGCAAGCGCGAACACGTCGCCACCGTCCCTGGCGATAGCCACCTTGCGCTCCTCGTAGGGCAGCTGCGGCACGTCGAAGAGCTGAGCGATGCCTTGGCGCCCCTCGACCTCGATGAGCAGGACGTTCTGCCCACCGGCGGCCAGGTGAAGGGAGAGGGCAGCAGCAACGCTGGTCTTACCAGTTCCACCCTTGCCGGTGACCACGTGGAGCCTCGTCGCGCTCTTTCCTCCCATGTCTCAAGACCCTACGCGCCCTCACGCTGTCGAGCCCGCCGCGATCACGACAGCTAGGGTGACGTCATGACCAAGTGGGAGTACGCCACCGCGCCCTTGCTGATCCACGCAACCAAGCAGATTCTTGACACCTGGGGCCAGGACGGCTGGGAGCTCGTCCAGGTTGTTCCGGGGCCGAATGCCGAGCAGCTGGTTGCCTACTTCAAGCGGCCGCTGGAGGCGTGATGCCCACGCCTGAGCAGCGCCTGGCTGAGTTGGGCATCGAGCTTCCGGACGTTGTGGCACCTCTGGCTTCCTATGTTCCGGCGGTCCGTTCAGGTTCGTACGTCTTCACCTCCGGCCAGGTCCCGATGGTGAAGGGGCAGATGTCCGTCACGGGCAAGGTGGGTGCTGAGGTAGACCCCGACGCCGCCAAGGAGTGTGCCCGAGTGTGTGCGCTCAACGCTTTGGCCGCTGTCCGCTCGATCACGGGCGACCTGTCGGCCGTCACTCGGATCGTCAAGGTCGTCGGGTACGTCGCAAGCGACCCGAGCTTCACCGGGCAGCCGGGAGTGGTCAACGGTGCGAGCGACCTGCTCGGTCAGATCTTCGGTGACGCGGGCATCCACGCGCGGAGCGCGGTCGGAGTGGTCTCCTTGCCGCTCGACGCCCCGGTAGAACTCGAACTCATCGTTGAGGTGGGCTGACATGGATGTCGTCGAGACGCTGTTGCCCGGGGTGGGCCGCCGCTACGAGTTCACCCTCGACGACGGTCACCAGCTCTGTGTCGTGTCGACCCGCGACGACCACTACACGGTGTCGTCGTTCGAGGCCGATGACCCCGACGTGGGTCGCACGCTCTTCCGGCTCGACGAGGATGAAGCGGTCACGCTGGCCGAGATCCTGGGAGCGCCCCGAATCGCGGTGAAGCTCGCCGACCTCAGCCGTGAGGTACCGGGCTTGGCATCCGAACAGGTCGAGATCGTGGCCGGATCTCGGTTCGATGGCCGTTCGCTGGGGGACACCCAGGCCCGCACACGTACGGGCTCATCAGTTGTCGCACTCGTCCGCGACGACCAGGTGATCGCCTCACCCCTACCCGCCCAAGACCTCATTGCGGGTGATGTTCTGGTGGTCATCGGAACCAACGACGGTATTGCCAAGGTTCGGACGCTGTTCGAGGCGCCATGAGCGCTGACGGGGCGCTGGCCGCGGCGGTCACGCCGGGGATCGCCGACATCCTGCTCGAGGTCGGCGCGGTGCTCTTCGTCCTGGGGATCCTCGGTGGTGTCGCCCGCCGCTTCGGCCTTTCGCCGGTGCCTCTCTACCTCTTGGCTGGGCTCTTCCTCGGTGAAGGCGGGGCTGTCACGCTCGACGCGTCAGCTGGGTTCCTGGCGGTGGGCGCCGAGCTCGGGCTGATCCTGCTGCTGCTTACGCTGGGTCTTGAGTTCTCGGCCGACGAGTTCAGCAGCGTTCTGCGGCGCCACGTGCCCTCAGGATTTGTCGACCTGTTGCTCAATGCCACACCGGGTGCGGTAGCCGGGTGGATCCTCTTCGGCTCGTGGACAGCAGCGCTGGTGATGGCCGGCGTCACGTGGGTGTCGTCGTCGGGCATCGTGGCGCGCGTCGTCAGTGACCTTGGTCGGCTCGCCAACCGCGAGACACCGTCGGTGCTCGCGATCTTGGTGCTCGAGGACATCGCCATGGCGGTGTACCTGCCACTCGTAGCTGTTCTGGTGGCCGGCGGTGGACTCGTCGAGGTGGTCATCGCGGTCAGCGCTTCGGTAACGGCTGTCCTCATTGTGCTTCTTGGCTCGCGGCACTTCGGCGACCGACTGAGCCACCGGTTGACGAACGCTGAGGACGAGCAGGTTCTGCTGAGAGTCTTTGGCATTACTCTCATCGTCGCTGGTCTGACGACGCTTCTGGACGCGTCGGCCGCTGTGGGAGCGTTCTTGGTCGGCCTCGCGCTCACCGGGAAAGCCGCCGAGCGGTCGCGTGAGTTGTTGTCACCACTGCGCGACGTGTTTGCCGCGGTCTTCTTCGTCTTCTTCGGGCTGTCGATCGACCCGTCGACCCTTCCTCCGGTGCTCTTCGCCGCCACGGTGCTTGCGGTCATCACGCTGATCACCAAGGTGCTGACCGGCTGGTATGCGGCCGCGCGCGATGGAGCGGGGCCGCGAGGCCGCATGCGTGCGGGTGTTGTGCTGGCCGCACGAGGTGAGTTCGCTGTCGTGATCGGGGGGCTAGCAGTGGCCTCGGGCCTTGAGGAGGTTGGGCCGGTGACAGCGGCATACGTGTTGATTCTGGCCGTCGCGTCGCCGATCCTCGCCCGCTTCGCCGACGAGATCGCCAGACCCTTCATGCCAAGACCGGTTGCCGCGTGACCGGTGCGATGCCGATTCGGCCGGCTGCCACCGTGGTGCTCCTGCGCGACGGGGCCGACGGACTTGAGGTGTGGCTGCAGCAACGAGCCACCACTCTGGCCTTCGCCGCAGGCATGTATGCCTTTCCTGGGGGGCGGGTCGATGACGACGAAGATGTCTCCGGGGTGAAGCATGACGTCTCCGGAGAGCGCGCGATCTGGGGCGATAGCGACGACTCGACCGTGCGTGAGCACCTCGCCGGGGCTGTTCGCGAGACCTGGGAAGAGAGCGGCGTACGGATCGATCCGGAGCGTCTGGTCCCGTGGGGGCGGTGGGTGACTCCGCCTGGTGACACGCGCCGCTTCGACGCGCGGTTCTACGTGGCGAGCTGTCCGGCTGACCAGGAGCCGCGCCCGCTGACCGGCGAGGTGGCGGCGGGGCAGTGGTTCGTGGTCCGTTCGGCCGTCGAGGCCTTCGCAGCGGGGTCTCTTCCGATGTGGCCGCCTACGATTAGCACGTTGACGTCGCTGGCGGCGTTCGACGATGTTGCGTCTGCCCTGGCGGCCGCACCCACTCAGATCGAGGCGGTGACCGAATGATCGAGCCGGTGGAAGGCGTCGAGCCGCAACGAGCTCGGTGCGTGACAGCGTCCAACCCTGGTGTCTTGACGCTCGAGGGCACGAACACCTGGGTGCTCTTCGAGCCGGAGGCCGAGCAGTGCGTCGTCGTTGATCCTGGACCCGATGACCCAGCCCACGTGGACGCCGTGCTGGCCGAGGTCGAGCGCGCTGGCTGTGAGGTGGGGCTGATCCTGCTCACCCACGGTCACCCCGACCACTCTGGAGCGGTCGATGCGCTGCACGCCCAGACCCACGCGCCGGTGCGGGCGATGGACCCGGCGTGGTGCCGCGGAACTGTTGCCCTGCAGGACCGCGAACAGATCGAGATCGACGGGCTGCTCCTGCACGTCATGGCCACGCCTGGCCACACCACCGACTCGGTCTGTTTCCATCTGCCGCGCGATGGAGCACTGCTCTCTGGCGACACGATCCTGGGTGAAGGATCGTCACTGATCGCCTGGCCGGACGGGCGGGTTGGTCCGTACCTCGAATCGCTGAAGAAGCTCAGGGATCTCGCCGCTGCCGGTGCATCGCTGACACTGCTGCCGGGGCACGGCGAGTTGGTGCTCTGGGGGCTTCCCGCCATCGACACACTCCTCGCGCATCGCGTCAAGCGTCTTGAGCAGGTCACCGACGTGCTCGACGCCGGGGCGGCAACAGCCGGTGAAGTAGTGGCTGCGGTGTACGGCCTACCTGGTCCGGCGCTGCACGAGGTCGTGGTCGCACAGGTGCAGGCCCAGCTGGAGTACCTGGCCGCCGGCGGCAACGCCCGCGCCGCCGATGCCATGCACCGTTGACGCCGATCGCTAGCCGGCGCGGCGGGTGACGCGTTCGACGTCCAGCAAGATGACGGAGCGGGCCTCCAGGCGAATCCACCCACGCGACGCGAAGTCAGCGAGCGACTTGTTGACCGTCTCGCGGGACGCGCCCACCAGCTGCGCAAGCTCTTCTTGGGTCAGGTCGTGGGCCACCAGGGTGCTGCCATCAGCTTGCGGCTGGCCGAACTTGTCGGCGAGATCGAGCAGCGCCTTGGCGACTCGGCCGGGCACGTCGCTGAAGACGAGATCGGCCATGGCCTCGTTGGCGCGACGCAGCCGCTGCGCCAGAGCCTGCAGCAACGCTTCGGCGACTTCGGGGCGTCCGGTCAGCCAGGGACGCAGGTCGCGCTGGCTGAGCGAGAGCAGCACCGAGTCGGTAACGGCCGACGCGGTAGAGGTGCGGGTGCCGGGATCAAAGAGCGAGAGCTCGCCGAACATGCCTCCTTGACCGAGAACTGCCATCACCTGCTCACGGCCGTCGCTCGAAGTCTGGCCGAGCTTCACCTTGCCGTCGACGATGATGAAGAGCCGGTCGCCCGGCTCGCCCTCGGAGAAGACGACGTCGCCCCTTGCCACGGTCTCTTGGTTCATCGTCGCGCGAAGCGCGGCGGCTGCGGCGTCGTCGAGCGCGGCGAACAACGGTGTTCGCCTCAGCACGTCGTCGTCCACACAGTCACCTCCGGTCGGCATCGGTCGCACACCGTAGTCGGCTACCGATCTTGTGCCCAGGCTAGGGGAGAACGCGGGCTTACGGGAGATCGGGACCGCTTGGACTTTGGGCCGGGTGTCAGCCGAGCTGGTCGGGCCGCACCGGTAGCGCCAGCAGCGCGAGGCTCGGCTCTTCGTGGTAGCGCGCGATCAGCTCACTGGTCGTGCCGGACAGTCGCCGGTGCAGCGCTGCGCGGTACGCGGACAGCTGGAGCTCTGCGAAGGCCAGATCCTTCTTGAGGGCGGTCACGGTCGCTGGGACGTCGGGGTCGGCCTCGCGCGCCCAGAGTCCTTCGAGGTCGGGCAGTGGCGGCACATCGTCGACGGGCATGATGTCGACGAGTGCGCCGCGTCCGGGTCCGACGCGGGTCTCGGCCAGCGCGAGGCGCAGTCGTTCAAGCCGGACGCTGTCGTCGCCACCTTGCAGCTCGATGAGATCCATCCGCGCTTGGATCAGGCGACGCCAGTACGAGACGCGATTCTCTTCTTGGCCGAGGTTCTTTCGCTGTTCCCGGAGGGCCTTCAGCGACACATTCGCGAACTCGGGGCTGCGCTGCGGAACCTCACGGGCTGCTGCCCGTGTGGTGCGTTCCTTGGCCCGCGTCGTCATCTAGGTCCTTTCACAGTCCCCGAACTTCTTCGTTGTCGGGATCGTCGGGCCTTGGCAAACCCTTGAGTAGGCGTCACCCGTACGGCTGATGGTCGGGCGGCGCGCCTAGGCTTGATGGGTGACAACCCCCCGGATCAGGCGCTCGGCTGCCCGGTGGGCCTCCGAGACGCCTACCGGCGTCGTGCGGCGTGCCCGCAGGATCAACCGAGAGTTGGGCGAGCTCTACCCCGATGCTCACTGCGAGCTCGACTTCACGACCCCGCTTGAGCTGTTGGTCGCGACGATCCTGTCGGCCCAGTGCACCGACAAGCGCGTCAATATGGTGACGCCAACGCTCTTCGCGACCTACCCCGACGCCCAGTCCTACGCGTCGGCTGACCGCGCGGCCCTCGAAGACCTGATCCGCTCCACCGGCTTCTACCGCGCCAAGACGAACTCGCATCCTTGGCCTCGGGCAGCAGCTCTGCGACCGGTACGACGGTGAGGTACCTGGACGTCTCAAAGACCTGGTGACGCTTCCGGGTGTCGGACGCAAGACGGCCAACGTGGTGCTGGGCAACGCGTTCGACGTTCCGGGCATCACTGTCGACACGCACTTCGGTCGCCTGGCGCGCCGCTTCGGCTGGACGACCGAGACCGACCCCGACAAGGTCGAGGCCGAGGTCGGGGCGCTCTTTCCGCGGAGAGACTGGACCATGCTGTCGCACCGGCTGATCTGGCACGGCCGTCGCCGCTGCCACGCCCGCAAACCCGCTTGTGGGGCGTGCCCGGTCGCCCGGCTCTGTCCGGCGTACGGCGAGGGACCGATCGACCCCGTCGTGGCGGCGCGCCTGGTCAAGGACATGCCGTGAACGTGGGCTGCTGGGCGAGCCGTCTGGCGGTGTTCATGGTGCTGCTCGCCACCGCGCTCACCGGGTGCGCCGCCCAAGACGAGGGTGCAGGCGAGCGTGTCACCCCGAGCGCGTCCACAGCAGCTGCCGTGCCCACGAGCGGGGCAGGGTCGGTGTCGGCGATCGAGCCCTGCCCGGCTTCGGGTGAGCCGGTGGGCCGTGGCGACGGCGTCCCCGAGCTCGAGCTGCCGTGCCTCGGTGCCGGTGGGCCGGTGCAGATGGCCGGTCTCACCGGGCGTCCGCGGCTGATCAACATCTGGGCGAGCTGGTGTGAGCCGTGCCGCGACGAGATGCCGTGGCTGCAGCAGGCTCACGACACCGGTGAGGTCGATGTGCTCGGCGTCGATGCTGAGGACCAGGTGCCAGCGGCCGCAGCGCTGCTCGACGAGCTCGGCGTCACGTTCCCGTCGGTCTTCGACCCGGCGCAACGAGTTCGCCCGCGAGGTGCGGGTGATCACCAAGCCGACCACCCTGTTCGTCTCTGAAGAGGGTGAGGTGGTGTTCGTGCTACCGGGAGCGTTCGCCTCGTACGACGAGCTGCGCGATCTGGTCAAGACCCACCTGAAGGTCGACCTCTCGTGACGGCGCCGGCCTGGATGACGCCGCTTGCTGCACGGCGTTGGCTCGGTCTGCGGCCACCGACCTCACGCGGTTTCCGGCGCCACCTGACGCCGAGCACCGCTCGGCTGTCCTGATGCTGCTGGGCGAGAGCGATGGCGAGACCGGACGTCCTGCTGATCGAGCGAGCTCACGACATGCGCTCGCACGCCGGTCAGCCGGCATTTCCCGGTGGCCGTGTCGACGACGGCGACGCGATGTCTCGGCCACTGCCCTCCGTGAGGCAGAGGAAGAGACCGGCCTCGACCCGTCGGTGTCGAGGTCGTGGCGGTGCTGCCCGACCTCTTCATCCCGCCGAGCGGGTTCGTGGTGACCCCTGTCTTGGGCTGGTGGGGGCGTCCCACCCCTGTGTACGCGAAGGACCCGGCCGAGGTGGCGTCGGTGCACCGGGTGCCGATCGCGGAGCTGGCTGACCCCGCGCGGCGCGTCCGGGTGCGCCATCCCAGTGGGTACGTGGGTCCAGCTTTTGAAGTTCGTGGCCTTCTTGTGTGGGGCTTTACCGGGGGTTTGGTCGATCGGCTGATTCACTTAGGGGGGTGGGAACGCCCGTGGAGCGACGGCGCCCGGCTGGTCCCGCTGCCTGACGACCCTGATCGGCCCTGGCCGACGGCTGAGGAGAGGAGACGCCGCAGTGAGCGTGATCGACATCGTGCTGCTGGTGGCGGCCCTGCTCTTCGCCATCACCGGATGGCGCCGTGGTCTGGTGTACGGACTCCTGTCGCTGGTCGGGTTCCTGACCGGTGCGGCCGCCGGGCTCTGGGTCGCACCCAGGCTCGTCGACTCGTGGGAAGACGGCCTCCCGAAGGCTCTCGTCGCCCTCGTGGTCGTCTTCGTGTGCGCCGCGCTCGGCCAGGTGCTGGTCGGAATGGTCGGACGCCGTCTGCAGGGCGCGGTCACCTGGGGGCCGATGGTCAAGCTGAACAACGTCGGCGGTGCCGCGTTGTCGGTGTTCACGATGCTGCTCGTCGTCTGGTTCGTCGCCGGCGTCTACGCCACCGGAAACCCCAGCTCCCTCGCACGTGACGTCCGACAGTCGCAGGTCATCAGCGCGTTCGACTCCGTTGATGCCGATCGACTCGTTCGTCGTCACCGGCCAGATCGAGGCGATGTACGACGACACCGGGTTCCCGAACGTCTTTGCCGGTCTTGGCCCTGAGCCGATCGAGCCGATCGGTGCTCCCGACGCCGCCATCTTGCGCAACGAGGCGGTGGTCCAGGCGGCCGCTCAGACCGTCAAGATCCTCGGAGAGGCCCCTGCCTGCAACGCCGACCTCGAGGGGTCCGGCTTCGCCTTCGCTCCCGGGCGGTTCCTCACCAACGCTCACGTCGTGGCGGCAACGAAGAGGTTGCAGGTGGTCACGCGAGGAGGGCAGCTCCGTCGACGCCACGGTCGTCTACTTCGACCCCGACATCGATCTCGCCGTGATCGACGTGCCCGATCTTCGGGTCCGGCCGCTGACCTTCTCGGGATCGGCGTCGACCGCGGCGAGAACGTCGCGGTGATCGGCTACCCCGAGAACGGTGGACTCGACGCGACTCCGGCGCGTGTCCGCGACCAGCTGGTGGCCCCGGGAACGACATCTACGGCGAGGGATCGGTCGTGCGCGAGGTGCTCTCGCTGCGCGCCGACGTGCGGCCGGGCAACTCCGGTGGCCCCGTCGTCGAACCGTGACGGCGAGGTCGTCGGCGTGGTGTTCGCCGCGTCGGTCGACCGCGACGACACCGGCTACGCCATGACGTCGCGCCAGGTGGCGTCAGCCGTCGCGTCCGGGATCTCGGCCAACGAGGCCGTGAGCACCGGCCCCTGCCCGTAGCCGCTAGCGGTCAGGCTCTGCGTCGGCCAGCCAGTGCAGCAGCTCGTCGGTGAACCGCTCGGGTGCCTCCTCGTGCGGAAAGTGCCCGACGCCTTCGATCAGTCGCCACCGGTAGGGGCCGACGACGTGACGCCCCGACCCCTGCGCGAAGTCGGGCGGAAAGCAGCTGTCCGCGGCACCATGGACCTGAAGGACCGGTGCAGCGACTGGGGTCTGCAGGCGGCGTCGGAAGCGGGCCCCGTCGAGCCGGACCATCGAGCGAACGAACCACCGGTGGTACTCAGCGGCGCAGTAGGCGGTGTTGCCGAGCGCGAAGGCCTTGCGGTAGGTCAGCGACGTCGGCAGGTCGGGCCAGCCCGGCGCGGCCCACTCGTGCAGCGTCGCGTCGACTCGGCTCGAGCCGGCTCCGCTCCATGCCCGCTCTGGCAGCCAGGGAGCCTGCATGGCCCACAGCTGACGCGTCTGGTCGGGACGGCGCAGGAGGGAGCTGCGCAGGCGAAGCGGATGTGGGGCCGACACCGCAACGAGTCGCCGCACGGCTTTCGGTTCGTACGAGGCCAGCGTCCAGCCCACCAGGCCACCCCAGTCGTGGCCGACGATGATCGCGTCGCGGGCGCCGAGGGATGCGATCACGGAGTCGACGTCGCCGGCAAGCGAGGGCAGGTCGTAGCCGCGCGGGGTGTGGTCGCTGCCCCCGAAGCCCCGCAGGTCCATGGCGACGGCGCGGTAGCCGGCTTCGGCCAGCGCCGGAAGCTGGTGACGCCAGGTCCACCAGAACTGGGGGAAGCCGTGCAGCAGCAGGACCAGCGGGCCGTCGCCTGCCTCGGCGAGGTGGAAGCGCGCGCCACGCGCTGAGATCGTGCGGTGCGTCCACGGTCCTTCGAGCGCGATGTCGCTCGGACGAGTCATGCCTTCGATGCGTCCTTGTGGCGTTCGGGTTGCGGACGCCTTCGGGCACCGGCGGCGTGTTGGGCGGCAGCGACTCGATGATCTGCTTGGTGCGCTCGAGCTCGGCCTTGGCCTGCTCAGGTCCCTTCGCCTTCTTGAGGCGGACGGCCCCGATCGCGCCGAGGATGATGGCGACGAGCAGGTAGAAGCCGGCGACGATCAGGAAGGAGGCCCACGTGGGCAGGTCAGCCACCTCGACGAGCACGTAGACGACGGCCCAGGTGACGAGCAGCCACACCATCGCGAGCAGGACGCCGGCGATCACGAAGAGAATCGCGCCGGCGGCGCCCGCCTTGGCCGACTCACGCATCTCGGCCTTGGCCAGCTCGATCTCGCCACGGACGAGCGCGCTGAACTCGGCGGTGATGCCCGCCACCAAGGTGCCCAGGCTCGGGCGGTCGTCGGTCATTACTCCTCCTTGCGGTTCGCCAGCGGTCTGGCGTCCGCCCCCGATCTTGTCAGGTCCGGGTGCGCGAGGTCATGTCCCCAGGTCAGGTGGTGTCGTCGACCTGCTCGGCCAGTCGGTAGGCGCGGTCGCGGGTCCTCAGGATCACGCCAGCGAGGAAGGCCGCGATCAGTGAACCGAAGAGGATCCCGCCCTTGGCGACGTCCAGATCGGCGGGATCGTCCTCGAAGGCCAGATCGGCGATGAGCAGGCTCACGGTGAACCCGACTCCGGAGACCAGGCTGAGTCCGACCATGTCGATCCAGCGGAGCGAAGGGTCGAGCTCGGCGCGGGTGAAGCGGGCGGTGAGGAATGCTCCGCCGAACACACCGACGAGCTTGCCGACGACGAGACCGGCGATGATGCCGTAGAGCAGCGGGTCGCCAGCCCACTCGCCGAGGTTCGCGATATTCATCGCGACGCCTGCTGAGAGGAACGCGAAGATCGGAACCGCGATGCCGGCCGACAAAGGACGCACCCGGTGCTCGAGCCGTTCGGCGGGTGAGTGCGTCCTCGTCGGTGTCGGGCTTGACCCGGGTCAGCAGGCCAAGCGCGACACCGGCGACGGTGGCGTGGATGCCGGACTCATGGATCAGCGTCCAGATCACCAGGGCCAGCGGGATGTAGATCCACCGGCTCGTGACGCGCGCCCGCTGCAGGAAGTAGTAGCCCACCAGGAGTGCCACCGCGATCAGGAGCGGGATGAGCTTCAGGTAGTCGGTGAAGAAGAGGGCGATCACGGTGATCGCGCCGAGGTCGTCGACGACGGCGAGGGTCAGCAGGAAGGCCCGCAGCGCAGGCGGCAGGTGCGACCCGACGACGGCAAGGACAGCCAGGGCGAAGGCGATGTCGGTCGCCATCGGGATGGCCCATCCGGCGCTGGCTGCCTCGTCGCCGAGCGTGATGAGCGACGAAGATCAGCGCGGGAACGACCATGCCGCCGGCGGCGGCGACCACGGGGAGGACGGCCTGGGACCGCTCGCGCAGGGTGCCGACGACGAGTTCGCGCTTGAGCTCGAGCCCGGCGACGAAGAAGAAGATGGCGAGCAGCCCGTCCGCCGCCCACGTCTCGAGGGACAGGTCGAGGTTGAGCGCTGCCGGCCCGACGACGAAGTCCTTGAGGTTCTCGTAGGCGTCGCGCCAGGCGGAGTTGGCGACGATCAGCCCAGCGAGGGCGGCAGATAGGAGCAGGGCGCCGCCGACGGTCTCCTGGCGAAGCGCGTCGGCGATGAAGGTGCGCTCACCGAGCGGTAGCCGCGAGAACAGGACGCGTTTGACCGGGGGTGGGGACGGCGTCGACACTAGCCTCCGAATGCACAGTTGGACCGGGTCAGCAGGCGCGCGGACCTCAAGTCGCCGACCCGTCTTCCCGGCACGCCAGGTTCAGCCTATCGGTCGGCTTTGGAGGACGCTCGGGGTGCACTGGCGCTGTCTATGTCTTCCAAAGGCTCGCCTGTGGTCAGCCTTCGGCGGCGTCGGGCAGCTTCGTCTCGATGAGGTTCATGACCGTCGGGTCGGCGAGCGTGGTGACGTCGCCCATGTCGCGGTGCTCGGCCACGTCGCGCAGCAGCCGGCGCATGATCTTGCCCGAACGGGTCTTGGGCAGCTCGGGCACGACCATGATCTGACGCGGCTTGGCGATCGGTCCGATCTCGTGTGCCACGTGTTGGCGCAGCTCTTGGACCAGCGCATCTCCGTTGGCCTTGTCATCGGCGACGCTGCCGCGCACGATGACGAACGCCACGATTCCTTGTCCCGTTGTCGCGTCAGTCGCACCGACGACGGCCGCCTCTGCGACGGCGGGGTGCGAGACGAGCGCCGACTCGACCTCGGTGGTCGAGATGCGGTGGCCTGAGACGTTCATGACGTCGTCGACGCGACCGAGCAACCAGAGATCGCCATCCTCGTCCTTCTTGGCACCGTCGCCGGCGAAGTACATGCCGTCGTAGCGTGACCAGTAGGTGTCCTTGTAGCGCTGGGGGTCGCCCCAGATGCCGCGCAGCATGCTCGGCCACGGCTCGGTCAGTACGAGGTATCCACCAGCGCCGTCTGGCACCGGTTGAGCGTGGTCGTCGACCACCTCGGCACCGATGCCGGGTAGTGGTCGCATCGCCGATCCCGGCTTGGTTGCCGTGACACCTGGGAGCGGGCTGATCATGATGGCGCCGGTCTCGGTCTGCCACCACGTGTCGACGATCGGGCAACGATCGCCACCGATGTGCTTGCGGTACCACATCCAGGCCTCAGGGTTGATCGGCTCACCGACCGACCCGAGGACGCGCAGCGAGCTCATGTCGAACTGCGCCGGAACGTCGTCTCCCCACTTCATGAACGTGCGGATCGCTGTCGGCGCCGTGTAGAGGATCGAGACGCGGTACTTCTCGACGATCTCCCACCAGCGCCCTTGGTGCGGGCAGTCGGGGGTGCCCTCGTACATCACCTGCGTGGCACCGTTGGCGAGCGGGCCGTAGACGATGTAGGAGTGACCGGTCACCCAGCCGACGTCAGCGGTGCACCAGTAGACGTCGGACTCGGGCTTGAGGTCGAAGACGGTGCGGTGTGTGTAGGCCACCTGCGTGAGGTAGCCACCGGTGGTGTGCAGGATGCCCTTGGGCTTACCGGTGGTCCCTGAGGTGTAGAGGATGAAGAGCGGGTGCTCGCTGTCGAACGCCTGCGGCTCGTGCGTGGTCGACTGCCGGCCGACGATGTCGTGCCACCACACGTCGCGCGCGTCGTTCCAAGCGACGTCCTGGTCGGTGCGACGGACGACGAGGACGTTGTCGACGGTCGGTGACGCGTCCACGGCTTCGTCGACAGCGGGCTTGAGTGCCATCGGCTTGCCGCGGCGGTAGCCGCCGTCGGCCGTGATGACGAGCTTGGCCTCGGCGTCCTCGATGCGGCTGCGCAGCGCCTCGGCCGAGAATCCGCCGAAAACCACCGAGTGCGGGGCGCCGATGCGTGCGCAGGCGAGCATCGCGATGGCGGCCTCGGGGATCATCGGGAGATAGATCGCGACGCGGTCGCCGGCCTTGACACCCAGCTCGATGAGCGCGTTGGCCGCTTGCGAGACCTCACGCTGCAGATCGGCGTAGGTCAGCGTGCGGGTGTCGCCTGGCTCGCCCTCGAAGTGGATCGCGACGCGGTCGCCGATGCCGGCGTCGACGTGGCGATCGACGCAGTTGACGGCGACGTTGAGAGTTCCGTCGACGAACCATCGCGCGAACGGCGTTCCGACCAGTCGAGCGTCTGGCTCCACGGTTTGTCCCACTGCAGGCGGCTGGCTTGCTCGTCCCAGAACGCGAGACGGTCGGCAGCGGCGGCACCGTACGTGGCCTCGGTCGCGTTGGCTTGTGCGGCGAACTCGGCGGTCGGTGGGAACCGGCGCTCCTCGTGGAGCAGGTTCGACAGGCTCTCGTCGTGCGGGGCGTCGCTCACTGTGATGGTCTCCTCGGCTCCGGCGGTTCACGTCAGAACGTAGTCGAGCGATGCGGCCAGCGGGAGGGGTGATCAGTCTTGGCTCGTGACAACTGCCGATCCCTTGGGCGCTCTGACCGCGCTGCCCGGCGTTGCCGAGGCGATTGACGCGACGCGGGCCGCGATGGACGGACTTCTGCGCGAGCCAGCTCTGCGGCGGCAGCGCGGCGAGGTTCGGGCGGCCGCACGGCTGCGGTCGGCGTGGGCGTCGGCGCAGCTGGAAGGCGACGACGTGCCGTGGGAGACGTTCGAGCCACCCTTTGCCGACGACCAGCAGGGGCGTCGTGCGCAGGGCGCGCTGCAGGTGGCTACTGAGGTCGGTGGCCTTGCCGACACCTGGAAACGGGCGCCACTGCAGGCGTTGGCCCGGCTGCACGCGGTGGCGATGACGGGTCAGGTGCCCGAGCAAGAGCTTGGACGCCCTCGGGCCGATGCCGGCGTCAGTGAGCGGCTGACCACGTTGGCCGACGTGGTGACGGCGTCCGACGCCCCGGGTGTGTTGGTGGCCGGAGTGGTGCAGGCTGAGCTGATGGCGCTGCGTCCGTTCGGGTCGGCCAACGGTCTTGTGGCGCGTGCCGCGTCGCGCGTGGTTCTGGTGGCGCGGGGCGTCGACCCCGATGCCTTGACGGTGCCTGAGATGGGACTGCTCGACCTTGGCGTTGACCCCTACCGTGAGGCGCTCGAGGGGTTCGCCGGTGGCACGGAGTCGGGTCTGGCCGGGTGGCTGACGTTCCACGCGGCGTCCGTGCAGCGCGGCGCGACGTTCGCCCGCACCCTCTGTCGCTGACGGAACGCCCCACTGTCACGATCCTGCTGATGCTGGGGGCTTCACCGGGCGGTTTCGTGCCACTCACTGGGGAAGAGCCTAGGTTCTGACGCGGCGCCGACGAGCCGACGTCTTGTCCACACCCCTGGCCCGTCCTCGATCTCCCCAGGGAATAGATGGGCTGCCCGCCTGGGGTCTCCGAAGCAGCAGGGTCGCTCGCATGCCCCGCCCGATTCCGCTTCCCGAGGATCTCTCCGGTTGGCCCGTGCGTCCGATCGACCTGCGCAAGCGGGGGATCAACCCGTCAGTGCTTCGCGGCTTGACGTGGCAGCGCTTAACCCATGGCGTGCACATGCGGGGTAGTGAAGAGCCGCTGCTCATCGATCGTTGCCGTGCGTTGAGTCTGGTGCTCACCAGCGACCCGGTGGTCAGCCATGAGACGGCTGCTGCGTTATGGGGCATGCCCTCTTGGGGACCACTGAGGGCAGACGTGCATGTGACGCGCGCGCCATCGGCGTCGGCCATCCGTCGCCGTGGCGTCGTGAATCATCGTGCCGACGTTCCCGTTGAGCATCGCGGCTCCGTGCAGGGGGTGCTAGTGACGAATCCCGCTCGCACCCTTCTCGATCTAGCACCCGGCCTGCCCTTGGATCGGCTGGTCGCCACCGGCGACCACTGCCTGCGTGCGTTGGGTGTCGCCCCACGCGAGCTGGACGAGATCCTGACTTGGGCGGGCGGGCGCCGTGGGGTCACCGTCATGAGGGCCGCCCTCCCGTTGCTGGACGCCCGGGCCGAGTCGCCTCCGGAGAGCCTGCTTCGCGTCTGGTTCGTTCTCTGTGGGTTGCCGAGATTCGAGCCGAATGCTGAGATCTGGCACGACGGTCACTTCGTTGCGCGCGTCGATCTCCTCGACGAGGACCATCGGCTAGTCGTCGAGTATGAGGGGGCCTACCACAGAACGCGCGAGCAGTACGCGGCTGACATCGCTCGGCGGGCCCGGCTCGCAACGTTGGGCTTTGAGGTGGTGCAGGTGGAGGCCACGATGATGCAATCACCTCGCGGGGTGGTGCTGTACGTCGCCCAGCGCTTGGCCAGGCGGGGTTGGACAGGTGCGTTCGAGACCGCCGTGCTCGCTGGGCTGCGACAGCGGTGACGATCGTGTCACTGGTACGAAGATGATCAGGGAACCGCGTTTCGGTGCACACCTTCGTGCCACTCGAAGGGGGCGGTCAGCGGGGTTGCCCGGTCGCTAGGCAGCAAGCCGACGGCGCCGGGATGTCGCCAGCACGACGGCCAGCGCGGCCGCCCCCACGACGACGGCCAAGGACGCCCCTGCGTAGGCGCGTTGCCGGGTGTCGAGGTCAGACAGGTGCGGCAGCTCGGGGACGGCCGGGAGCCGGCGTCGCATGGCCACCGGCCTGGTGAATCGCACAATCGGCCACTCGCGTTCGATCGCGATCTTGGCGAGCTCTTTGTCGGGGTTGACTGCGGTCGGGTGACCCACCGCCTCGAGCATGGGCAGGTCGGTCTGTGAGTCGCTGTAGGCGTAGGACTCAGCGAGGTCGTAGCCGTGCAGCAATGCCATGTCACGAATCGCATCGGCCTTGGTAGGTCCGTACGCGTAGTACTCGATCTCACCGGTGTACTTGCCGTCGTCGATCACCATCTGGGTGGCAACGACGTGATCGGCCCCAAGCATCTGGCCGATGGGTTCGACGACCTCGAGTCCCGAGCTGCTGACGATCACGATGTCGCGACCCATCGCGCGGTGTTCCTCGATCAAGGTGACCGCTTCGTCGTAGACGATCGGGTCGATGAGCTCGTGCAGCGTTTCGGCTACGACCTCGCGGACCTGCGCCACTGGCCAGCCGGCCACCATCGACTGCAGGTACTGGCGCATTCGTTCCATCTGATCGTGGTCGGCGCCTCCGGCGAGGTAGACGAACTGGGCATAGCCACTGCGCAGCACGGTTCGTCGGTTGATCAGGCCGCTGGCGTAGAACGGGCGGCTGAACGCCAGCGAGCTCGACCTCGCAATGATGGTCTTGTCGAGGTCGAAGAAGGCAGCAGATCGAGTCATCACGAAAGAGAATAGGCAGGCCCAGGGGGCTACTTGGGATTGGGCCATTCGGGTGGTTGTGTCGTGCGAGGTGGTCCGGTTGGCCTGACCTGATTGCGCTGTGTAGCGATTCGGGTACACGATGTTCACATCTGGTCCTCCGCGGTCCAGAGCGCGCCTGGCTCCTTCCCCCCGGGGCCAAGCGTCTAGACGGCCCCCGCTATCCCCCCAGCGGGGGCCGTCCCATGTCCGCAGCTGCTGGGCGCGATGGGCTGTCCACAGGCCACGGTGCCAGCGGTTGTCCACAAGCGATGACGAGCCCGGCTTCGAGTGCTCTGACGTGCGCCACGATCGCGCTCCCAACTAGAGGAGCCTCGAGATGCCGCAGCCAGCCGTTCGTCCCCTTCTCATCACAGCCGACAGCGGAGTGCAGGAGGCCGTGCTCGCTGTGGCGGACGAGGCGAAGGTGGACGTCGCCGTTGCCGCTGACGTTGGAGCGGCCGCATCGTTCTGGGGCTCTGCGCCGTTGGTGCTTCTTGATGTGGCGCAGGTCGAGCACGCCGCTCGGCTGTTGCCGTTACCGCGACCTGGACTCGTCGTGGTGTCACGAGCCATCGACGACGCAGCGGTATGGCGCGACCTCGTTGCCATCGGCGCTGAGCATGTTGTCGAACTGCCTCAAGGGGCACCGTGGCTCTTCGAGCGTTTCGGGCGCAGTCTCGATCACGAGCCGACCGCTGACGTCATCGTCGTGGCTGGAGCAGTCGGGGGCGCCGGCTGCAGCACCTTCGCGGCGGCCCTCGCACGAGCAGCGAATGACGACGGCGACGGATCTGTGCTCGTCGACCTCGATCCGCTGGGTGGTGGCCTCGAACTTCTCGTGGCAGCCGAGACCATGTCAGGCGTCCGATGGGACGAGCTGGCCGGTATCAGCGGACGGGTGGACGATCGCGTGCTGCTCGGTGCTCTCCCCTCGGTCGACGGACTTCCTCTGCTCAGCTGGGCAAGCGAGAGCGACCTCGAGCCGTCGACAGAAGCGGTCAGCCATGTCATGGATGCGCTTGCCCGACGCCCCGGCGCTGTTGTCGTCGATGGCGGACGTCTCGTAGATCCGCGCGCGGCCGTCGCCGTGATGCGATGCACCCAGCTGGTTGTCCTGGTGCCACTTCGAGTGCGTGCGGTCGCGGCCGCACGCCGCCTCCTCCGCCGGCTCCCTGCCCAGGTAACCCCCACCGTGGTCGTTCGTGAACCTGCTCCAGGCGGGCTGAGTGCAGATGACGTGTCCGCTGCGCTCGACCTACCCATTTGCGCTGTCCTTGCCGATGATCGGCGGAGGGCGGTCAACGAGGAGGTCGGTGCCGCGGTGCCTGGTACCTCCGCCTGGCAATCGGTCTGCGCTGCGGTGCTGGCATCGCGTCTCGATGTTGCAGCCTGACGTGACGATAGCGACAGAAGTCCGACGCTCGCTGTTGCGCGAGGCAACACCCGCGCAGGCCGATGCCATCCGCGAAATCGTTGTTGCTCAGGGCCGTGTCGTTGACGACGTCTCGTTGCAGCAGCTGACGACGTCGCTCTCCGCGGACTTGCGTGGGTTTGGGCCTCTCGAGGTGCTGATGGAAGACCCGGCCATCACTGATATCGCCGTCAACGGGGGGGCTGAAGTGTGGGTTGACGCCGGAGACGGCATGCATCTGACGTCTATCCGAATCGTTGATGATGCGGCCGTGCGAAGACTGGCGCAGCGGCTAGCCAGCTCAGTGGGTCGTCGTTTCGATGATGCCGCGCCCTATGTCGATGCGCCACTGGCACACGGCGTCCGGATGCACGCCATGCTGCCGCCGCTGGTCGATCGCATCAGTCTCGTGTTGCGCATTCCGCGACACCACTCCTGGTCGCTGGACGATCTCGAGTCCGTGGGAATGGTCGCGCCCGACGTTAAGGCTGCTCTGACCGAGCTCATCACGAGGCGTCGCACCTTCTTGGTCTCTGGCGGCACCGGCTCGGGCAAGACCACCTTGTTGAACGCGCTCCTAGGGGTGGTGCCAGCGCGTGAGCGGCTCATCGTGGTCGAGGACACGGCCGAGCTGGCGCCTCAGCATCCACACGCCGTCTTTCTCCAGACGCGGCCGCCCAATATCGAAGGCGCCGGGGCGGTCTCGATGCAAGACCTGGTCCGCCAGACGCTCCGTATGCGTCCCGACCGACTCGTTGTCGGCGAGGTGCGTGGTCCGGAGGTGATCGATCTGTTGACAGCCTTCAACACCGGTCACGCCGGCGGTTGCGGAACCATTCACGCCAACTCCTCTGCCGACGTGATTCCACGGCTCGAAGCTCTTGCGGTGCTTGGAGGTCTCCCTCGTGAATCGCTGCATCGCCTTGTCGCACCGGCCATTGACGCAGTGGTTCACATTGAGCGCGACGCCACGGGTCGTCGATTCGTGTCGACCGTGGCCAACCTCGTAGAGCGATCTGGGCGGCTAGCAGTGCTGCCAGTGGCGACGACTGACGCCGGGCGCTCAGGGCGACGATGACGGCGCTCGGGGTCGCCGCCGCAATGTGCGCCGCGCTCACCGGTTGGTGGTGGTGGCCGAGCCCGGTTCGGCGAGGGCCTCTCACCCGAAGGCGCCTCTCACTTGGCTGGTCATCGCCGTCAGACGTCGTGCGTCGGCGACACCGATCTGTGGCGTCGCAGGCGCGCGAGGTCGGTGCGCTCTGCTCGGCCCTGGCAAGTGAGTTGCGGTCGGGTCAACCGCCGGATGCTGCCTACGAGGCGGTGCTGTCGGGCTGGAGCGGCCCGCTCCCGGGGCGTTACATAGCCGAAGCCGACGTGGTCACCCTGCTCATGCGCTGGGGCCGCGTGCCGGGGTGGGGTGGGCTCACGGCTGTGGCGGCCTGCTGGCGCGTCAGCGATACCACCGGCGCGGGCCTCGCCGACGCCCTCGACCGCCTCGGTGGTGCGATGCGACACGAGCACGAAGTAGCTGCGGAGGTTCACGGCCAGCTTGCGTCGGTGCGGGCCACTGCCACCGTGCTGGCCACGTTGCCGGCGGTGGCGCTCGCCATGGGACATGTGCTGGGCGCAAATCCTCTGGCGGCACTTCTTGGCAGCCCGGTGGGCCTGGCGTGCCTGGCACTTGGGGTGCTTCTAGCGGTCAGCGGCTGGTGGTGGCTTGTGCAGCAGGTGGAGTCGGTTCGAGAGGGGCTCCGCTGGTGAACGCGTGGGGACTGCTGGCGGCCATCAGTGCGGCCGCGGCGGTTGCCGCCTGGTGGCCCGGCGCCGGTGTGTCCAGACGACGCCTCTCATCGGCTGACCCCTCTGGCCGGCGGGCATTCCCTCGATGGGTGGCGCCAGTCGGAAGTGGGCTGGCGGTGATGGTGGTGGTCGAGGGAGTCGTTGGTCTCGTCGCAGGGGCTGGGTTGGCGTATGTGGTGCATCGTCACTCCCGCCGGTCATTGACCCAGCCCGAGCGCGCGATGGCGGCGCGGCGCGCCCTCGAGCTGCCCATTGCCGTCGAAGTTCTCGCGGCCTGTCTGGTGATTGGCGCGACGCAGGAGCAAGCCCTGCGGGCGGTGGCGAGCGGCCTCGGGGGAACACTCGCAGCTGACCTTCATCGCGTCGCAGGGGCGCTCGGAGTTGGCGCTGATGTCGGTGAGGCCTGGTCGCTGGTGCCGGCCCCAGACGTTCGATCACTGGCATCGCTGTTGAGCCGGGCCCACCTGACAGGAGCTGCGGTGGCTCCACAGCTGTGGATGCTTGCCGATCAGCATCGACAGGCCGCTCGCACGGTGGCGATGGACGCGGCTCGCACACTTGGGGTGCGATCGACAGGACCGCTGGGTCTCTGCTTTCTGCCGGCCTTCGTCTTGGTGGCCGTGGTTCCGCTGGTGCTGTCACTGCTGGAAAGCGGCACCTGAGTCATCCACAGCGCGATGGACGCCGAGTTATCCGCACATCGTCGTGAGCCCCTCGTCCCGTTGTCGCCCAACGCGCAGGCTGCACCCGCGGTCAGCCCGATCGCCCGTACCGGCCGGATGTCGGAGCGTGGAGGACACATGATGGGAAAGATGCGTCGTCGCTTGAACGCAGATGACGGAATGACCACTGCCGAGTACGCGGTCGGAACAGTGGCGGCGTGTGGGTTCGCAGGCACGCTGCTACAGCTTCTCGGGAGCGACTGGGTGCAAGACCTCCTCAAGTCGGCGATCAGCAGTGCGTTCGACCTCATCTTCTGAGCGCAGTCTGGTGCGACCGGTCCGGCGGGCCGGTCGCACCAGCGATCACGGCATGGCGACCGCCGAGCTGGCCATGGCCCTGCCGGCCCTGGTCATGGCGGTCTCGTTGCTCATCACCATCGTTGGCGCCTCCTCTGACGCCTCTCGGACGTCTGAGGCAGCCAGGATGGCGGCGCGATCGGCCTCGATCGGCACCGACCGCACTGTCGTCATCAGCCAGGCGCAAGAGCTGGCACCTGAGCATGCCGACGTCCGGTTGTGGGTGGACGGCCCCTGGGTGCGCGTGCAGATAACGTCCCCAGGTCGCCGCTGGGGCCTTCTGTCGCTCCCGGATCCGACGGCTGCCGCCTCCGCCCTGGTAGAGCCTGGGGCCACGCCATGACAGGTGAGTCGGGATCCGCCTCGATCTACGCCATGGCGGCCGTCGCCCTGCTCACGGCCATCGCTCTGCCGGTGGTCGTGGTGGGGCTGGGGCTCCTGGCCCACCACAACGCCGTGCGAGCGGCTGACCTTGCCGTTCTCGGTGGCGCTCAGCAGTCGCTGAGCGACGTCACCGTTGCCTGTACGACGGCCGCAGAGGTGGCGGAGGCAAATGGCGCCCAGTTGCGGCGGTGCTCGCTCTCGTCCGGTGCACTGACGGTGCAGGTTGTCGTCACGACGTCTTTACCGCTGCTGTCCTCGGTGAGTGCGACGTCACGCGCAGGGCTAAGTCGATGACGGTGAGCCGGGCGGCACCAGCAATGTGAGAAGCCGCAGAGCCGCTGCCTTGTCCAGAGGGTCGTTGCCGTTACCGCACTTGGGTGACTGCACGCACGATGGACATCCGTCCGGGCACTCGCAGTCGGCGATGGTGTGGCGGGTCGATGAGAGCCAACGTTCTGCTGCTGAGTAGCCGTGCTCGGCGAAACCGGCTCCGCCGGCCGCCCCGTCGTAGACGAAGACGGTTGGCTGACCGGTATCTGCGTGGTGAGCGGTCGACACTCCTCCGATGTCCCAGCGATCGCACGTGGCGAAGAGCGGAAGCAGACCAATGCTGGCGTGCTCGGCGGCGTGCAGGGCGCCGGGCAGGGTGGCAGCGTCGACGTCGACCGATGTGGCGGCAGACTCGGCGAGGGTCCACCAGACCGCGCGCGTGCGGAGGGTTCGCGGAGGGAGGTCGAGCAGATCTTCACCGAGCACCTCGCCGGTCGCGATTCTGCGACGTAGGAACGACACGACCTGACGCGTCACCTCGACCGTGCCGAAGTACAGCGCGGCCTGTCCGAGTGGCGACCGTCGCTCGGTGTCGAGCACCGTGATCTCGGTCAGTTCTCGTGCCGACGTCGAGTAGTCGGGGTTGGCGGCGTCGGCGAGGGCCACCGAGTCGTCGAGGTCGAGGCTGCGCACCACGTAGCTGGCACCTTGATGGACGTAGACGGCCCCCGCATGCACCGTGGTGTGACTCGACCCAGGATCGACGGTCCCGAGGACGCGCCCGGTGGTGCTTTCGACCACCCGCACCGGAGTGCCGCCGATGCCGCGGAGGTCGGCGAGGTCGGTGGCGCGTTCGCGCTTGGTCCAGAACCAGCCAGTGCTCCGACGCCTCAACCAGCCTCGTTCGACCAGGGCGTCGAGCAGCTCAGCTGTGCCGTCACCGAACAGGGTCAGGTCGTCATCGCCGAGCGGCAGCTCAGCCGCAGCGGCAGCCAGGTGCGGACCGAGCACGTAGGGGTTGTGCGGATCGAAGACGGTCGCCTCGACAGGTTGGCCGAAGATGGCATCTGGATGATGCACCAGGTAGGTGTCGAGAGGGTCGTCTCGCGCCACCAGGATCGCCAGGGCTCCCTGCCCGGAGCGCCCCGCTCGTCCGGCCTGCTGCCAGAGCGACGCGCGGGTTCCCGGCCACCCAGCCAACAGGATGGCGTCGAGACCCGTGACATCGATGCCGAGTTCGAGAGCGCTCGTGGCAGCTACCCCTCGCAGGTCACCGGTGGTCAGGCGTCGCTCCAGCAGGCGTCGTTCCTCCGGCAGGAACCCCGCCCGGTAGGCCGCAACAGTGCGCGCTAGCTCCGGGTCTATCTCTTCGAGGGCATGACGGGTCAGCAGCGCCACGACCTCGGCTCCTCGCCGCGAGCGGACGAAGGCAAGCGTCCGGACGTCGTCGATCACGAGGTCGGTCAGCAGCGTGGCGACTTCGGCCGCAGCGGTTCGGCGAACCGGTGCCCCCCTCTCGCCGCGGAGGTCGGTGAGGGGCGGCTCCCAGAGCGCGAAGACCATCTCGCCGCGCGGCGACGAGTCGTCCGTAACAGCCGTACATGGCACGCCCGTGAGTCGTTCGGCAGTCACAGCCGGTTCGGACGCCGTCGCCGAGGCCAGCACGAACGTCGGGTCTGCGCCGTACCGCGCGGCGACGCGCCTCAGCCGGCGGATGACGGCGGCAACGTGGGCACCGAACAGGCCGCGGTAGTGGTGCAGTTCGTCGATGACGATGTAGCGCAGCCGCCGAAGGAAAGATGCCCATCTGGCATGGCCAGGGAGCATTGAGTGATGCAGCATGTCGGGATTGGTGAGCACGATGTTGGCGTAGTTGCGCACCCACTCACGTTGCTCGCTGGGGGTGTCACCGTCATAGGTCGCCACCCGCAGGCCGTCGACGGCAAGGCCGTCGATGCGGCGCCGTTGGTCGGCGGCCAAGGCCTTGGTCGGGCTGAGGTACAGCACGGTTGCCCCGCGCTCCAGGCCCTCGTCCCGACTCGTGAGCACCTCGTGGACCGACGGCAACAAGTAGGCGAGCGACTTTCCGGACGCGGTCCCCGTCGAGATCACCGTCGAGTGACCCGCGTGCGCCAGTTCCGCCACGTCCACCTGGTGCTGCCAGGGTGCCGAGATCCCCTGCCCGGCCAGGGCGTCTCGCAGATGGGGGTGGAGCCAGGTGGGCCAGAGGCCCGTACGCCCCTCACGAGGGGCGAGCCGCTCCACATGGGTCAGTCGTTGGCCCCGATCGCCGACGGACGCCAGATGCGCGAGGAGAGCGTCTGGGGCGGGCATGGGCCCAGTCTGGCAAGGCGGCTGCCAACGCGCGGAGCGTGACCGACCTGTGACCTTCTGGCGTCGATCGTGGGCAAGATCTCGCCCGGAATCCTTACCGAGGGCGTCGCACCTGAATAGACTCGCCTGCGGCCCGCACGGTGGATGACCCGGCGGAGCCTGCCCTCAAGGAGGATTGATGTCTTTGCTCGCCATCGGTGGGGTCCCGATCGACCTGACCTCTCAGCAGCTCACCTACGTCGCCATCGTGGCGCTGATTGCCGTCGCTGCCATCGTGGTTGCCGGTGTGCTCGTGCGTCAGGTGCTGGCTGCGCCCGAGGGAACCGAGAAGATGCAAGAGATCGCCCAGGCCGTCCAGGAGGGCGCGTCGGCCTATCTGACCCGCCAGTTCCGCACACTCGCGGTCTTCGCGGTTGTCGTCTTCTTCCTTCTCTACCTGTTGCCGGCCGACACGACCTCGCTCAAGGTCGGACGGTCGATCTTCTTCATCATCGGCGCGCTGTTCTCTGCGGTCACCGGCTACGTCGGCATGTGGCTGGCGGTTCGAGCCAACGTGCGCGTGGCAGCGGCCGCTCGCGAGGGTGGCGAGGAGCCAGCCATGAAGATCGCGATCCGCACCGGTGGTGTGGCGGGCATGTTCACCGTCGGGCTCGGGTTGCTGGGCGCCGCCTCAGTGGTCCTCATCTACCAAGGTGACGCTCCCGTAGTTCTTGAGGGCTTCGGTTTTGGTGCCGCGATGCTGGCCATGTTCATGCGTGTTGGTGGTGGGATCTTCACCAAGGCGGCTGATGTCGGTGCTGACCTCGTCGGCAAGGTCGAGCAGGGCATCCCTGAGGACGACCCCCGTAACGCCGCGACCATCGCCGACAACGTCGGTGACAACGTCGGTGACTGCGCCGGTATGGCTGCCGACCTCTTCGAGTCGTATGCCGTCACGCTGGTGGCAGCTCTCATCCTGGGCAAGGCGGCCTTCGGAGACATCGGCCTGGTGTTCCCCCTGATCGTGCCAGCCATCGGCGTCCTGACCGCCGTGATCGGAATCCTGTCGATCGTGCCTCGTCCTGGTGACCGCTCGGGAATGACAGCGATCAACCGTGGCTTCTTCATCTCTGCCGCCGTCTCGGCGATCCTTGTCGTGGGTGCCTCCTTCTGGCTCATCCCTGCCAAGTTCGTCGAGCTCGACCCGGCCTTCGTCGCGGTCACCCGCGACACGGTCTTCGCCGCGGTCGACATCGATGCATACAACCTGCGGGCGCTGACGATCGGAGCGGTCCTGATCGGCATCGTGCTGGCTGCTGCGATTCAGCAGCTGACCGGCTATTTCACCGAGACCAACCGACGCCCCGTCGACGACGTGGCGAAATCGTCGCTGACCGGCCCGGCCACCGTAATCCTGTCCGGTATCTCGCTCGGCCTCGAGTCGGCTGTTTACTCGGCACTGCTGATTGGCGCCGCCATCTATGGAGCGTTCCTGCTCGGCGCCGGGTCGATCACGCTGTCGCTCTTCGCGGTTGCCCTGGCCGGAACCGGTCTGTTGACGACGGTCGGTGTGATCGTCGCGATGGACACCTTCGGTCCGGTATCCGACAACGCCCAGGGCATCGCTGAGATGTCCGGCGATGTCGATGGCGAAGGCGCACAGATCCTCACCAGCCTGGACGCTGTCGGTAACACGACCAAGGCCATCACCAAAGGCATCGCGATTGCGACGGCTGTGCTCGCTGCGACCGCGCTATTCGGGTCGTTCCGCGAAGGCATCATCACCGCGGCCAACGACGCCGGAGGTGCGGCGCTGCTGGCGCTGCCGGAGATCGACATCTCGCAGTACGCCGGCATCATCGACGTGTCCAACCCGCGCAACCTCGTCGGTCTGCTGATCGGTGCGGCTGTGGTGTTCCTCTTCTCCGGGCTCGCCATCAACGCGGTCTCCCGGGCGGCCGGAGCGGTGATCTTCGAGGTGCGGCGCCAGTTCCGCGAGCACCCCGGAATCATGGACTACAGCGAGCGTCCCGAGTACGGCAAGGTAGTCGACATCGTCACCCGTGACTCGCTCCGCGAACTCGCTACTCCGGGCCTGTCTGGCCGTTCTCACACCGATCGCCGTCGGCTTCGGCCTCGGTGTTGGTGCGCTGGGCGCGTTCCTGGCCGGCACGATCGCCACGGGTCTGCTGATGGCGATCTTCCTGGCCAACTCCGGTGGGGCTTGGGACAACGCCAAGAAGTTCGTCGAGGACGGCAACTACGGAGGCAAGGGGTCCTGAGCCGCACGAGGCCACGGTGATCGGCGACACAGTCGGTGACCCGTTCAAGGACACTGCCGGCCCAGCCATCAACCCGCTGATCAAGGTGATGAACCTGGTGGCCTTGCTGATAGCCCCGGCTGTCGTCCAGCTGTCGGTCGGCGACGACGCGAACACGGCACTACGCATCTTGATTGCCCTTGCGGCGACAGCCGTTGTCGTAGTGGCGGTCGTCATCAGCAAGCGACGCAGTATCACGGTCGGCGAGGAGTAGAAGGGCACGCCTCCCCGGGGGACCATCACGGGGAGGCGTGGACGGCGCCAGTTCCGGCCTTCGGGCTCGGGGTTCTTCGGGCTCTCGACGGCCTCCGACCGGCCGTTGACCCTGTGCTGACCACGGCGGTTGAGCACGAATTCGGCCCAGAAGAGGCACTGGCGGCGTCGATCCCCATCCCCGCTCAGATGGCCCAAGAAGGCTTCGTGCTCTGAGAGGCCGTCGCGCTCGCCCAA
>CAVPLY010000028.1:0-19866 GCA_963706045.1 uncultured Actinomycetota bacterium
GTCCGGATGCCACGGTCTGGGCGATCGACGGCGACGGGTCCTTCCAGATGACCAACCAAGAGCTGGCCACCTGCGCGATCAACGACATCCCGATCAAGATCGCCATCATCAACAACAGCAGCCTGGGCATGGTGCGGCAGTGGCAGACGCTCTTCTACAACGAGCGGTACTCCAACACTGATCTGCACTCGGTGCGCATCCCCGACTTCGTCACGCTGGCCGACGCCTATGGTGCGGCAGGCTTGCGGTGTGAGACCGCTGCTGACGTCGATGCCACGATCGAGAAGGCCATGGAGATCAACGACCGGCCGGTCGTTGTGGACTTCGTCGTGCACAAGGACGCCATGGTCTGGCCGATGGTGGCCGCGGGCACCGGCAACGACGAGATCAAGTACGCGCGTGACATGGCGCCCGACTGGGACAAGGACGAACTCTGATGACGCGACACACTCTCTCCGTTCTCGTCGAGGACCAGCCGGGCGTGCTCGCTCGGATCGCCTCGCTCTTCTCACGACGCGGCTTCAACATCGAGTCGCTCGCGGTCGGGCCGACCGAGCATGTCGGCATGTCGCGTATGACGATCGTCGTCAATGTCGACCAGCTGCCGCTCGAACAGGTCACCAAACAGCTCAACAAGCTGGTCAACGTGCTGAAGATCGTCGAGCTCGACCCAGAGACCTCGATTCAGCGCGAGCTGATCCTGGTGAAAGTTCGCGCGGACGCACACGTCAGGTCGCAGGTGCTCGAGACGGTGACGCTCTTCCGCGCCAAGGTCGTCGACGTGGCTTCTGACTCGTTGGTGATCGAGGCCACCGGCAACGCCGACAAGCTCGAGGCGCTGCTCCGTGTGCTCGAGCCGTTCGGCGTCAAGGAGCTGGTGCAGTCGGGCATGGTGGCCGTCGGCCGTGGCACCCGATCGATCACCGACCGCACCGTTCGATCGGCCGAGCGCGCCGCCGAGCGGTCAGCGTGACCCGCACCCACGGGTGCGCTCGGCCCTACCCCACATCAGTCCGAAACGCCGGTACTCGATAGATTCAAGTGGCGTTCTGGCCCCCGGTTTTCCGCGCTGTGCCCTCCCTAGTGCCCTGAGAAAGGACCCCCCGTGGCCGAGCTTTTCTACGAAGACGACGCCGACCTTTCGGTCATCGCTGCCAAGAAGGTGGCCGTGATCGGCTACGGCAGCCAGGGCCACGCCCACGCGCAGAACCTGCGCGACTCGGGCGTCGATGTGCGGGTCGGCCTGCGCGAGGGTTCGAGCAGCCAGGCCAAGGCCGAGGCTGATGGCCTGCGCGTTGTCACGCCGGCCGCCGCCGCGGCTGAGGCTGACGTCATCATGATCCTGGCGCCCGACCACGTGCAGCGGACGCTCTACACCACTGAGATCGAGCCGCACCTGACCGCCGGCAAAGCGCTCTTCTTCGGCCACGGCTTCAACATCCGGTACGGCTACATCAAGCCGCCGGCCGACGTCGACGTCTGCATGGTGGCGCCCAAGGGCCCAGGCCACCTCGTGCGTCGCGAGTACAGCGCCGGCCGCGGCGTGCCCGTGATCGTTGCCGTCGAACAAGACCCGTCTGGCAATGCCTGGGCGCTCGCCTTGTCGTACGCGCGGGCAATCGGCGGACTCCGCGCTGGCGGTATCAAGACCACCTTCACCGAAGAGACCGAGACCGACCTCTTCGGCGAGCAGGCGGTGCTCTGTGGAGGGGCTTCGCAGCTGGTGCAGTACGGCTTCGAGACGCTGATCGAAGCCGGCTACCAGCCAGAGGTCGCCTACTTCGAGTGCCTGCACGAGCTGAAGCTGATCGTCGACCTCATGTACGAAGGCGGCATCGCCAAGCAGCGCTGGTCGGTCTCTGACACCGCGGAGTACGGCGACTATGTCTCCGGACCGCGGGTCATCGACCCCTCGGTCAAGCAGAACATGAAGGCCGTGCTGGCCGACATCCAGTCAGGTGCTTTCGCCGCGCGCTTCATCGCTGACCAGGACGCTGGCGCGCCTGAGTTCAAGGAGCTGCGGGCCAAGGGCGAGCAGCACCCCATCGAGGGTGTCGGCCGCGAACTGCGCGGCATGATGCCGTGGATCGAGGCGGGCGACTCCGACTACACCGAGGGCACAGCGGCGCGCTAGCTAGGGCTGTCCTCGCGTGGACTCGTGCCTCGCGTTCGGTTTGCTTCCGCTACCCGCTACCCGCTACCCGCTGTCGGTGATCGCAGGTTCGGCGTAGGCCCAGGGGTTGGTCACGACGGTTTCGCCTGACGGGGTGGTCCATCGCATGACGCCATCTGGGTCGAGCTCGGCGTGCCAGCCGGGGGAGTGCTTGAGCTGGTGATGGTGCCGGCAGAGCACAGCGAGGTTTGCTGCCGACGTCTGACCGCGCGGCCACGGGATGGTGTGGTCCAGATCCGGTGCCAGAGCGAGCCGTGTGTGCCGAGCGGTTACATCCTGGGAAGCGACAGACGCCGTCACGCGCACGCACGGCGCGATCGAGCCTTGATGATGGTCGGTACTGACGCTCGGCGATGTCATGCAGCAGCCCGGTCTCGGGGTCGATGAGGAGCTGGCGGTAGGTGACGCCACCCAGAGGGGCGTCGCCGTCGGGAAGGCCTTCTGGCGCCCCGCCCGTGAGCCGCAGCACCTCGGAGCTGGTGACGGCACCGACTCCACACACGTCGCCTGGCTCAGCGCTCTTGCCGAGGAGGACGTCGACGGGAACCGTCACCGCAATGCTCACCTGGGGTGGTTCGGCTCGACCGCACAGCAGGTCGAACAACGCGTCGGCGCGGCGTTGGTCCATCGTGCGAATGTCATCGGACCCCACTGCACGTGCGAGAGCGTTGACGGTGTCGTAGACCTGGCGGGCCTGGATGCTGGGCAGGAGCGCCGACAGCTCGGACACGCCGTCTGGCAGCGGCGTCACCATCACCCGGCGCGCCTCGACAGCGCGGGCACGGCGGATCTCGGCCATGCCCGGGTCGGCGGCGATGACGCGTCGACACAGCCAGCGGCGCACCTCAGGGCCCGTACGAGTGGACGCATACTCGGCGGCTTGGTCAGCAAGCACACCAACGGCCGGCTCTGACACGTCGCGGAGGCCGTCGTGAATTCGCTGCACCTTGCGGGCGTCGATCCGACCCTCGGCCCAGGCTGCCTGGAGCGGCGGGTGATCGGTGGCGGCCAGCGCAGTGCCGAACCGGTGCGAGGCCGCGACCTTTGTGCAATGCAGGTGCAGGGCGATTTCGTCGATCACGAACTCTTCCCGCGTCCCACCTGGCCCTAACGGTGCGAGCTGATCAGAGCTAGCAGCCCGGTCGGCGTCGTCGGCCCGGTGGGCTCGGTGGGCCATCTCGACCATCACCTCCGCCTGCGCCGCCTGCGCGGAGTTCACCACCCGCTCCAACTCGACCAGTCGATCACGTAACGCAGCATCACCGAGCTGCCGTACCGGTCGTAGTGGAAGTTCCATACCCCGCACCCTGCCACCTGGGTCTGACAACTTCGGAACCCAGAGCGATCGACCTGATGGGATGCGATTGCTTGCGCTTTGACGAGGCTTTGCCGGTCGTCCGCCTCAAGATTTCGGTGGATCGGCGATGCCGTGCCTGACTACGCTTCGCGCGTGATCACCTACAACTGGCGAGGCCCCTTCGAAAGCATCGAGGTCGAGAGGCTGCATGCGAAGTCGTTCGGTCACGCGGTTGGCGAGTGGGACTGGTTCGGGCAGGTCGACGCCCACAGTCTCGGGTGGGTGTGCGCCCACGCAGGCAGCGCCCTCGTTGGCTGGGTGAACGTTGCATGGGATGGCGGCTCCCATGCCTTCGTGCTGGACACGATGGTCGCCGCTTCCCATCAACGGCAGGGGATCGCGAGCAGCATGGTGACCATGGCTACCAGCGCTGCCCGAGACGCTGGCTGCGAGTGGCTGCACGTTGACTTCGAGGAGCACCTGCGGTCGTTCTACCTCGGCGCGTGCGGCTTCACCCCGGTCAACGCGGGTCTGATCGGTCTGTGAGCGGCGCTTGCACCGCCCATGATCGAGGCGTGCCTGCCCCCGATAGACTCACCGGGCGCCTCCACATCGGAGTCCTCTCCGCGCCGATTCTCGAACTTTCGAAGGCCCTCTCGTGACTCAGCCTGCCAAACCTGTCGTTCTCATTGCCGAAGTACTCTCGCCGGCCACGATCGAGGCCCTCGGCCCCGACTTCGAGGTGCGGCACTGCAACGGCGCCGACCGTGCCGAGCTGCTCCCCGCGATCGCGGACGCCGACGCGGTGCTGGTCCGTAGCGCGACCCAGATCGACGCCGAGGCGCTTGCCGCTGCCCGACGCCTGAAGGTCGTGGCACGCGCGGGGGTCGGACTCGACAACGTCGACGTCCCAGCCGCCACCCAGGCCGGGGTCATGGTGGTGAACGCGCCGACGTCCAACATCGTCAGCGCCGCTGAGCTCGCCGTCGCCCTGCTGCTCGCCGCCGCCCGCAACATCGCACCGGCCAACGCTGCGCTGAAGAACGGCGAGTGGAAGCGTTCGAAGTACACCGGCGTCGAGGTCTACGAGAAGACCGTCGGCGTCGTCGGCCTCGGCCGCATCGGCGTCTTGGCCGCCCAGCGACTCATGGCGTTCGGCACGAAGGTCATCGCGTACGACCCCTACGTGCAGCCTGGGCGCGCCGCGCAGCTCGGGATCTCGCTGGTCGACCTCGACACGCTGCTCGCTGAGAGCGACTTCATCACTGTTCACCTGCCGAAGACCCCTGAGACCGTCGGTCTGATCGGCGCCGCAGAGCTGCAGAAGGTCAAGCCATCGGTGATCATCGTCAACGCCGCGCGAGGAGGCATCGTCGACGAGCAGGCGCTCGCCGACGCCGTCCGCGACGGGCGCGTTCACGCCGCGGGTGTCGACGTGTACGCCGATGAGCCCTGCACCGACTCGCCGCTCTTCGAGCTCGAGCGCGTCGTCGCAACTCCGCACCTCGGTGCGAGCACTGACGAGGCGCAGGAGAAGGCGGGCATCGCCGTCGCCAAGTCGGTGCGTCTCGCGCTCGCGGGCGAACTGGTGCCGGACGCCGTGAACGTCGAGGGGGGAGTGATCGCCGAAGAGGTGCGATCCTTCATCCCGCTCACCGAGAAGCTCGGCCGCATCTTCACCGGGCTCGCCGGTGGTGCGCCCGAGGGACTCACCGTCGAGGTGCGCGGCGAGATCGCCGACTCGGACGTCAAGGTGCTGGAGCTCGCTGCGCTCAAGGGTGTCTTCTTCGGTGTCGTCGACGAGCAGGTGTCGTACGTCAACGCCCCGGTGCTGGCGGCCGAGCGAGGTGTCAGCGTCCACCTTGCCGTCGATCCGCTCAGCCTCGACCACCGCAACCTCGTGACCGTGCGCGGCGGACTCGCTGATGGGCAGCAGCTGTCGGTCAGCGGAACGATCACCGGTCCCAAGGACGTCGAGAAGCTCGTGGAGATCGACGCGTACGACCTCGACCTGCAGCCGGCCGATCACCTGGCCTTCTTCCGCTACCACGACCGCCCCGGCGTGGTCGGCGAGCTCGGCCGCATCCTGGGTGAGCACGGCGTCAACATCGCCGGCATGCAGGTGAGCCGTGACGAGGTGGGCGGTCATGCGCTGATCGCGATGTCGGTCGACTCGGCGATCCCGCCGGACGCGCTCACCGAGATCGTCGAGGCGATCGGAGCGCACGAGGGCCGATCGCTCGATCTCGACGACCTGCTCTGAGTCTGTCCAGTCGCGGTCATCGACTCCACGCGGTCGGCCCGCTCAAATCCTGAGACGGGCTCACCATTCCCTGAGACGGCCTCGTACCCTTGGGGCATGTTGAACACGTACAGGATTGCCGTCATCGCCGGAGACGGCATCGGACCTGAGGTCGTCGCAGAAGGGCTGAAGGCGCTCGACGCCGTTGCCGGGAGCCACGACGTCACGTTCGAGCGCACCGAGTACGACCTGGGGGCGCAGCGCTGGCACCGCACCGGCGAGACCCTGCCGGACTCCGTGCTCGCGGAGATCCGCACCCACGACGCCATCTTGCTGGGCGCAGTCGGCGACCCCTCCGTCCCCAGTGGCGTCCTTGAGCGCGGGCTGCTGCTGCGCCTGCGCTTCGAGCTCGACCACCACGTCAACCTGCGCCCGGTGAAGCTCTACCCAGGCGTGTCCACGCCTCTTGCGGGCAAGACGTCGGCTGACATCGACATGGTCGTCGTACGCGAGGGCACCGAAGGGCCGTACGCCGGCTCGGGGGGAGTGCTGCGTCGCGGCACCCCTCACGAGGTGGCCACCGAAGAGAGCCTCAACACGGCATTCGGCATTGAGCGTGTGGTGCGCGACGCGTTCGGCAGGGCAGCGCGGACGTCTCGACGCAGCCTGACTTTGGTGCACAAGAACAACGTGCTCACGCACGCAGGCGACCTGTGGACCCGCACGTTCAACCGGGTGGCTGCTGACTTCTCCGAGGTCAGTACCGACTATCTCCACGTCGACGCCGCGTCGATGTTCTTCGTCACGAACCCCGAGCGGTTCGACGTCGTGGTCACCGACAACTTGTTCGGCGACATCATCACCGACATCGGCGCTGCGATTGCGGGGGGAATCGGGCGTGCGGCATCGGGCAACCTCGACGTCAGTGGTACCAACCCCAGCATGTTTGAGCCGGTGCATGGTTCTGCCCCCGACATCGCGGGACAGCAGAAGGCCGACCCGACCGCCACGGTGCTGTCGGTGGCGATGTTGCTCGACCACCTCGGGCTCGACAAGGCTGCGTCCGCGGTCGAGCAGGCGGTGTCCGACGACCTCGCCTCCCGCGGTGACCGCGTACGCTCGACCGCACAGATCGGCGATGACCTCGCGACGGCCGTCGCCGCGTCCTGACTCGATCAGTCGGCTGACGCCCGTCAGCCCGGCGGAAAGGTACCGTCCCGCTCATGACCAACGAGACGAGTGCGGCGAACGCGCCCTTGATCGCGCGCAAGCCCACGTCGCAGCCGCTTCCTGACGCCCAGCGTGAGGCGATCCTCGCCAGTCCAGGGTTCGGCCGGTACTTCACCGACCACATGGTCACGATCGAGTGGACCGAGGGTCGCGGGTGGCACGACGCCCAGCTGGTGCCCTACGGCCCGATCCAGCTCGACCCGGCCACGATGTCCCTGCACTACGGCCAGGAGATCTTCGAAGGACTCAAGGCGTATCGGCGGTCAGACGGCTCGATCGCCACCTTCCGGCCGGAGATGAATGCCAGCCGGTTCCAGCGGTCGGCCGCTCGGTTGGCGATGCCTGGGCTGCCGGACGACCTGTTCCTGGCCGCGATCGAGGCGTTGGTCGAGCAGGACCAGCAGTGGGTGCCGGGGCACGACGAGATGAGCCTCTACCTGCGACCCTTCATGTTCTCGACCGAGGTCGGGCTCGGCGTGAAGCCGGCGAGCTCGTACCTGTTCATGCTGATCGCCTCACCTGCTGGCGCCTACTTCCACGGCGGCATCAAGCCGGTGTCGGTGTGGCTGTCGACCGAGTACGTGCGTGCGGCTCCTGGTGGCACCGGCGAGGCCAAGTGCGCCGGCAACTATGCCGCCAGCCTGATCGCTCAGGCACAGGCCGCCGAGCAGGGCTGCGACCAAGTGGTGTGGCTCGATGCCGCTGAGCGGCGCTGGGTCGAGGAGATGGGCGGCATGAACCTCTACTTCGTCTACGGGTCCGGCGAGTCAGCGCGGCTCGTGACGCCAGAGCTCACCGGCGCTCTGCTTCCCGGCGTCACCCGTAGCTCGATCATCCAGGTCGCGGCTGACCTGGGCCTCGAGGCGAGCGAGCAGCGGATCAGCATCGACGACTGGCGCGAGGGCAACGCCGATGGATCGATCACCGAGGTGTTCGCCTGCGGGACGGCGGCGGTGATCACACCCGTCGGACGCGTGCGTCATTCCGGCGGCGAGTGGTCGGTGGGTGAGGGGAACCCCGGCCCAGTGACCGAGCGCTTGCGTGAGACGTTGCTCAACATCCAGCACGGCCGCACCGACGACTCGCACCGGCTGGATGCACCCCTCGTGCCGGCCGCTGGTCTGGTGGCCCGATGCTGACACCGCGGGTGGCGAGCAGACGTGAGCGACCCGCTCGCCCAGACGATGCCTTCCACGTCTACGACACGACCCTGCGAGACGGCGCTCAGCGTGAGGGCATCTCGTACTCGGTGGCCGACAAGCTGGCTGTTGCGCGGCTGCTCGACGATCTCGGGGTTGGCTTCATCGAGGGCGGCTGGCCAGGGGCGTTGCCCAAGGACACCGAGTTCTTCGAGCGGGCTCGCACCGAACTCACGCTGAAGAGCGCCGACCTCGTGGCCTTCGGCGCGACCCGTCGGGCTGGCGTCGCGGTGGGCGACGATCCCCAGGTGCAGGCGTTGCTGGCTGCCCAGACTCCGGCCGTCACGTTGGTGGCGAAGTCTGACGTGCGACACGTCACCGAGGCGCTGCGGACATCGCTCGACGAGAACCTCGCGATGGTGCGCGACACGGTCGAGTACCTCGTCGGTGAGGGACGCCGGGTGTTTGTCGATCTGGAGCACTTCTTCGACGGCTACGCGCATGACCGCGACTACGGGCTGCGGGTGCTGGAGGCCGGGGCGTCCGCGGGGGCTGAGGTTGGCGTCCTCTGCGACACCAACGGCGGCATGCTGCCGATGGGCGTCCACCGGGTGGTGACCGAGGTGCTCGCGCGCAGCGGGGCGACCCGGCTCGGCATCCATTGCCAGGACGACACCGGCTGCGCTGTCGCCAACACCCTCGCGGCGGTTGAGGCCGGGGCCACCCACGCGCAGTGCACCGCCAACGGGTACGGCGAGCGAGCTGGCAACGCCGATCTGTTCGCCGTCATCGGAAACCTCGAGACCAAGCTCGATCGACGCGTCCTTCCGGCGGGGCACCTGCCAGACCTGGTCCGTGTCTCGCACGCCCTCGCCGAGCTGGCCAACATCGCTCCCAACACTCACCAGGCGTACGTGGGAGTATCAGCGTTCGCGCACAAGGCCGGCCTGCATGCCAGCGCCATCAAGATCTCGCCCGACCTCTACAACCACCTCGACCCCACCGTTGTCGGCAACGACATGCGGGTGCTGGTCACCGAGATGGCCGGTCGGGCGTCCATCGAGCTCAAGGGCAAAGAGCTCGGCTACGACCTGGCCGACGAACGCGCGGTTCTCGGCGACGTCGTCGATCGCGTCAAGAGCCTGGAGTCTCAGGGATACTCATTCGAAGCCGCGGACGCGTCCTTCGAGCTCCTGCTACGGGAAGTCACCGAGGGGGAGCGACGGCGCTACTTCACCGTCGAGTCGTGGCGCACGATTATCGAGCAGCGCACCGATGGTTCGGTGGTCAGTGAGGCAACCGTCAAGGTCTTCGCCAAGGGGCAACGCATCGTCTCGACGGGTGAGGGCAACGGTCCTGTGAACGCCCTCGACAATGCTCTGAGGCTGGGGCTAGAACAGATCTTCCCCGAGTTGGCGGCACTCGAGCTCGTCGACTACAAGGTGCGCATCCTCGAGGGCAACGAAGGAACGGGCGCCGTGACCAGGGTGTTGGTCGAGTCGACAGACGGCCGAGGTGAGTGGGACACCATCGGCGTCCACGAGAACGTGATCGCAGCGTCGTGGATGGCGCTCGACGACGCGATCACCTACGGGCTGCTGCGGGCCGGCCGGGTGGCCGACGGCGCCGAACGGCCAGGCACGACCGAGCTGTAACGTCGCAGGATGCGCATCGCCCGATTCACTGTCAGCGACAAGATCGCCTACGGAGTGGTCGACGGAGACACCGGCGACCCTGATTCGCTCACCGTCAATGCCATTGACGGGCATCCGTTCGCGCCCTTCGAACGCACATCGGCGCGGATCGCGTTGAGCGACGTACGACTGTTGCCGCCAGTACTGCCGCACAAGGTGCTCGGAATCGGCAAGAACTACGCCGAGCACGCGCGCGAGCTGGGGGGCGAGCCGCCCACGACCCCAGTGATGTTCCTGAAGCCTTCAACAACAGTGATCGGTCCGAACGAGTCGGTGGTGCTCCCGACTCAGTCCGGGCAGGTTGAGTTCGAGGGGGAGATCGCCGTGGTCGTCGGTCGCCTCGCACGTGACGTGCCGGCGGCGCGAGTCGCTGACGTCGTGCTCGGCTACACCTGTGCGAATGACGTGACTGCGCGAGATCTGCAGCGCAGCGATGGTCAGTGGACCCGCGCGAAGGGGTTCGACACGTTCTGCCCCCTCGGACCATGGATCGAGACCGAGGCTGACCCCGATGCGCTGGCCGTTGAGACAACGGTGAACGGTGACATCCGCCAGTCGGCACCTGCCAGCGACATGGTGCACTCGATCACCGACCTCGTGGTGTTCGTCTCCTCGGTCATGACCTTGATCCCTGGTGACGTGATCCTCACCGGTACGCCGGCTGGCGTCGGGCCACTGGCCGACGGCGACCGCGTATCGGTATCAGTCGCCGGTGTAGGCCGGCTCGATCATCTGGTGCGCTCCAGCGACTAGCCGCCGGCACTCGGTACCCTGACCATCCGCCCCTTCGCCTGAGAGGCACCATGACCGACCCAGCCACGTCCGCGACCACCGAGCAGCAGGCGCCCGTCCGTGTTCGGTTCTGCCCATCACCGACCGGCAACCCACACGTCGGACTGGCTAGGACTGCGCTCTTCAACTGGGCGTTTGCCCGCCATCATGGCGGCACCTTCGTCTTCCGCATTGAAGACACCGATACGCAGCGCGACTCCGAGGAGTCCTACGAGCAGCTCCTGACCTCGATGCGATGGCTCGGCCTCGACTGGGACGAAGGCCCAGAGGTAGGCGGTCCCTTCGGTCCGTACCGGCAGTCCGAGCGGCTCGATCGGTACCGCGATGCTGCGGCGCAGCTTCTGGACGCCGGTTATGCCTACCGCTGCTACTGCACCTCTGATGAGCTCGAGGCGCGTAGGGAGGCTGCCCGCGCAGCAGGGCGGGCCCCTGGCTATGACGGGCACTGCCGAGAGCTCAGCGACGAGCAGACGGCCGTCTACAAGGACGAGGGCCGCACCTCGGTGGTCCGCTTTCGGATGCCCGAGGACTCGGCATTCACCTGGACCGACTTGGTACGCGGCGAGGTGACCTTTCCCGCCGGCGAGGTCAGCGACTACGTACTTGTACGCGCGAACGACGATCCCCTCTACACGCTGGTCAATCCTGTCGACGACGCGTTCATGCAGATCACGCACGTTCTGCGGGGCGAGGACCTGCTCTCGTCGACGCCGCGACAGCTCGCGCTGTGGCGTGCGCTGAAGGATCTCGGCGTCGCTGAAGGTCCAATCCCGGCGTACGGACACCTTCCGTACGTGATGGGCGATGGCAACAAGAAGCTCTCCAAACGCGACCCTGAGTCGAGCCTGCTCTACTACGTCGAGCAGGGCTACCTTCCAGAAGGTATGACGAACTACCTGGCGCTTCTGGGCTGGTCACTGACTGAAGACCGTGACCGGTTCTCCCTGACCGAGATGGCCGAAGCTTTTGACATCTCGCGGGTCAACGCCAGCCCTGCTCGTTTCGACCTCAAGAAGTGCACTGCGCTCAACGCCGACTGGATCAGGCTCCTCGATGCCGATGAGTTCGTCGTCAGGCTCGAAGCCTTCTTTGTCGACCAGCGTGGCGTCGAGCTGGATGCACCAGCGCGACAGGTCGTGGCAGACGCAGCATCACTCGTGCAGGAGCGGGTCGAGACGTTGGCGCAAGCTGCCGACATGCTCAGCTTCCTGCTCGTCGATGAAGAGGAGTTCTCGGTCGACCCGACCGATGCCGCCAAGCTGCTGACAGCCGACAATGCGCCGGTGCTGCGGGCATCCGTGCAAGCCCTCGCAGAGCTGTCCGACTGGAGCACGGCTGCCATCGAGGCGGCGCTGCGCACGTCACTCGTTGACGGTCTTGGGCTGAAGCCGCGGCTCGCGTTCGGACCGGTGCGCGTGGCAGTCAGCGGACGCCGGGTCTCGCCACCGTTGTTCGAGTCGCTCGAGCTGTTGGGGCGTGAGCGCAGTATTGGCCGGCTCACAGCTGCGCTGGCACTTGCGACACCGGCTGACTGAGGCGATTTGGGGGGCCCGACCGAGTTGGGTATCCTCGACCTCTGCCGGAACTTCTCGGCACCCATGGGGTATGGGGTAATTGGCAGCCCGACGGTTTCTGGTTCCGTTAGTCTAGGTTCGAGTCCTGGTACCCCAGCGCGTTGGAGCAGTGCCCCGGCTGGGTACAGTTTCCCGACGTTCAGCGCCGCCTGTATCACCCGGATTGAGCGCTGAGCACGCACGGCCCCGTTGTGTAGCGGCCTAGCACGCCGCCCTCTCAAGGCGGTAGCGCGGGTTCGAATCCCGTCGGGGCTACGTGTCGAAGGCCCAGGTCAGCTGACCTGGGCCTTCGACGTTGGCCTGCTTCAAACAGTCTTGGCCATGTTGTGACACAGACGATGTGGTCAAGGATGGACATCTGGCGGCTCGTAACGGCACAGAGTCGGACTCCGCAAACCAGGGGGTGTCAGTTGCGTCCGGCCGGCAACGGCCACCAATCGCAGTCCGTCACCTCGCGACAGTTCCCAAGGCGGATGTGCGCGTACTTCGTAAGGCGATTCTGAGCTGAGTTCGTTCGATCAGGCTCACCCGCCAACGCGCTCACCCGGCTGATTCGGTCGGCCAGGAGCAGCCACCGGGTAGGGCTGGACCCTCCTCGTCCGGACCGCCTCGGTGCGTCCCTCAGGCGAAGGCGCGGCCCGGCTCGATCTCGATCGTGGCGTGGTGGATGCCGTCGCGGTCGAGGATGGCGAGGTACGGATCGGGATCGAACGAGTCCGCGGACAGGACACCGGCTCCCCGCCACGTACCCTCGGCGAGCAGCTCCATCGCGACGACCGGGTTGAAACCGGCCTGCCACGCCACCGGCTGCAGACCGAAGCGGCGCAGGGTGTCCTGGGCGTCGCACATCTGATAGCTGAAGATCTCGCGAGGCTTCCCGTCCTTCCGCCCGGTCACGTGCGTGCCGACGATCACCCGCCCGGTCATGTGGTCGCCGAGCGTCGCGGGATCCGGCACGAGCGCCGACACCACGTTGCGCGGCCGGACCATCTGGCCGTCCACCTCGATCGGGTCGGTACGGTCGAGGCCGATGGCGTGGAGCACCTTGAGCGCCCCGATGAACTCCTCACCGAGCGCGTACTTGAAGGTCACTCGGCGCGCGTCCAGCACCCGCGGAATCATCGCGACGTCCTCGTGCTCAACATGGACGCACTCGACGGGACCAACGCCCTCCGGGAATATGAAGCGCTCCGGCTCCGCGAACGGCGGCATGGTGAAGAAGCCCCGATCCTTCTCCCACACGAGAGGCGGGTTGAGGCACTCTTCGATCGTGGTCCAGATGGAGAACACGGTGGCGAACGGGTAGCCCTCGATGCGAAGGTCGCCGCCTGCACGGATATTGATGTCGTGGACCTCGTCGAACATGTGCTTGGCCGCGTGCGCCGCGAACACCTGCGCGAGGCCCGGACTGATTCCCTGCCCCACGAGCGCGAGTCGGCCGCGGTCGCGCCAGGCGGCGTCCATCGCGAACTGATTGTCGCCTAGCTTGATCCCGGTCTGCGAGTAAGGGTCGGTCGGGTGGGGCGTGGACATGCTCACCGCCATGTCCATGTAGTCAACGTCGGCCGCGAGCGCTCCGCGAAACACGGGCATGACGAAGCGCGGATCGACCGCGTTCATCACGAGGTCGACTCCATGCGCGCGCGCGAGCGCCTCAACGGCGCCCGGATCCGACGCGTCGAGCTGTTCGACGGGATGGCTCGCGGCATCACCGATGGAGTCCGCCACCTGACGAATCCGATCGAGATTGTGGCCGGCGAGCACCATCTGTTCCAGCCACGGCTGCCCTGCGCTCAAGCGCGCGATGGCCTCGCCGACGGTGCCGACTCCGACCAGCAGAACCTTCATGAAGTCTCCTCGTCTGTGGTCGGCAGTCATCGCCGACGATGCCCAGCACCGGATCGGGGTGGCAGGTGGTCGGCCAACCGTAGACGTGCATCACTACGCGTGCATCATAAGAACGACGTCGGAGGCCGCCGGCACGGCTGGGTCTGCTACTCGGTATCACGGTTCTCGACGTTCAGTCTCTCGTGGGATCCGCCGGGGGTACGGTTGGCCGAGCGCCGTTGATGACGCGCGAGTGGCGACCAGGGAGTGCCCAGTGGACCGTTCGATCCTTCCGATCCCGGACAAGCCTTACGCCGGTCCCGTCTATGAGGACGCCAAGGATCCTCGGGCGGTCTTCGAGCCGATCGTCGCGGTTCGACCGCCGGAGGGGGCGCCAAACGTACTCGTGATCCTGCTCGACGACGTGGGCTTTGGAGCCGCGAGCGCCTTCGGCGGACCGTGCCGGACCCCCACGGCTGAGCGTCTGGCCGGCAATGGCTTGTCCTTTTCCCGGTTCCACACCACGGCGCTGTGCGCGCCCACCAGGCAGGCGTTGCTGACCGGACGCAACCATCACGCCGTCGGGATGGGGGCGATAACCGAGATCGCCACGTCAGCGCCTGGGTACACGTCCATCCGGCCACAGTCGGCAGCACCGTTGGCGGAGGTGCTCCGGCTCAACGGCTTCGCGACCGCGCAGTTCGGCAAGTGCCACGAGGTCCCCGTGTGGCAGACCAGCCCGGTCGGGCCCTTTGAGGCGTGGCCAACGGGCGGTGGTGGCTTCGAGCACTTCTTCGGCTTCCTCGGTGGCGAGACCAACCAGTACGCGCCCGCCCTCTACAGCGGCACGACCCCGATCGAGCAAGAAGCGACCGCGGACGACGGCTACCACTTCACCGAGGACATGACCGATCGCGCGGTCGCCTGGGTCCGTCAGCATTCTGCGCTGACCCCGGATCGCCCCTTCTTCATGTACTACGCACCGGGGGCGACGCATGCGCCTCACCACGTGCCGCTCGAGTGGGCGGACACGTACCGGGGAGAGTTCGACGACGGATGGGACGCCCTGCGGGAGCGCATCTTCGCCGAGCAGAAGCGTCGAGGGGTCGTTCCCGATGAGGCTGAGCTCACGGCTCGTCATGACGAGATCCCGGCGTGGGACGACATGCCGCCCGAGCTGAAGCCTGTGCTGGCGCGCCAGATGGAGGTCTACGCGGGCTTCCTGGAGCACACCGACCACCACGTCGGTCGTCTGATCGACGCCATCGACGAGCTGGGGTCGCTCGAGAACACCCTCGTCTTCTACGTCATCGGGGACAACGGGGCGTCGGCTGAGGGGCACATCAACGGTAGCTTCAACGAGTACCTCTTCTTCAACGGCGCCGCTGCGCTGGAAACGCCGGAGTTCATGGCCGCGCGCATCGACCAGTTCGGCACCCCGGAGGCGTACAACCACTTCTCGGTCGGGTGGGCGCACGCCATGGACACGCCGTACCAGTGGACGAAGCAGGTGGCCTCCCACTGGGGCGGTACGAGGAACGGGACCGTGGTCCACTGGCCGTCGGGCATCCCGTCGACCGGCGTCCGCCACCAGTTCCACCACGTGATCGATATCGCCCCGACCATTCTCGAGGCCGCGGGCATCCCGCACCCCGAGCGCGTCAATGGCGCGGAGCAGACCCCGCTGCACGGGGTCAGCATGACCTACGCCTTCAACGACGCCGAGGCACCCGACCGCCACACGACGCAGTACTTCGAGATCGGTGGCAATCGGGGCATCTACCACGAAGGCTGGACCGCGGTCACCAAGCACGCCACCCCGTGGATCGCGATGGCCGAGCTTCCGGCATTCGTCGACGACGTCTGGGAGCTGTACTCGCCGGATGACTGGACGCAGGCGGACGACCTCGCCGACCGGATGCCGGAGAAGCTCCACGAGCTGCAGGAGCTCTTCCTGGTGGAGGCGAGGAAGTACAACGTCCTGCCGCTGGACGACAGGCGGGTCGAGCGGTTCGACGCCACAATCGCTGGCCGGCCACAGCTGATCACGGGCCGGAAACAGATCCTCTACGGCGGCATGAGCCGGCTCACCGAGGCGACCGTCATCAACATCAAGAACGTGTCGCACGCCGTTGCCGCCGACATCGAGGTCCCAGACGGGGGCGCCTCGGGCGTAGTCATCGCGCAGGGCGGAGCGTTCGGCGGTTGGAGCCTGTACCTGCGCCACGACGGCGTTCCCGTCTACTGCTACAACCTCATGGGTATGCAGGTCACGAAGATCGCCGGCTCAAAGACCTTGTCCTCCGGCAGCCACCGGGTCGTCATGGCCTTTACGTACGACGGTGGCGGACCTGGGCGTGGCGGCGACGTCTCGCTGACGGTCGACGGGGAGACAGTGGCCGAGGGCAGGCTCGACCGCACCGTGCCGCTGGTCTTCTCGCTCGACGAGACCTGCGACGTGGGGCACGACGGTGGGCTGCCTGTCAGCGACGACTACCGTGCCGAGGACAGCGAGTTCACCGGCACCGTGCACTCAGTGCTCATCGAGCTGGCCGATGGCGCCGCCGACTTCAACCACCTCGTCGACCCGCAGCTGCGGCTGTCTGCGGCGCTAGCGCGTCAATGAGGTGGGGCGGCGGCGGCTGCGAGTGGGGCGTCGGTCCGCCGGACCGGGCGGGAGACCCGCCCTGATGCACCGGTGAGCGCGATGAACAGGGTGCGCAGGCTTCGTCAGAGCCGCTGGTGGGTGCTGCTCCTCCGACCGCTCCTGTTCCTGGCGGTGTCCCTCCTTGTCGCGAGACTGCTCGTTTCGCTGGTGGGGTCCGTCGACTGGCAGCAGGTGCTGACGGCGCTCGGACGGCTGTCCTGGGCGCAGGTCCCCGCGCTACTCGTACTCCTGCTCGCGAGGCAGGCGTTCAACGCGGTGCCACTGGCGGTGTTCGTGCCCGGTCTCGGGTTCTGGCGGGGGCTCCAGAACGACCTCACGGCGAACCTGGTCGGCACCGTGGCGCCGCCCCCCGGCGACATCGTCGTCCGGGTCTCGATGTTCGGTTCCTGGGGCATCGCCCCGGCCGACGGTATGCCAGGGGTGACCCTGAACAGCCTCGCGTTCTACGTCATCCGGTTCAGCATCCCGATCCTGGGCGTGGTGCTGCTGGTGGGTGAGGACCTGTCGGGGGCGCAGGTCTGGTCGGCCATGCTCTCGCTGGTGGTCGCTGCCGCGATCGTCGTGATGTTGGTCCTTGTCGCCCGCGGCGAGCGCCTCCCGCGACTGGTCGGGCACCGCGCGGGGCTCCTCGCTGCCCGCTTCCGCGAAGGTGTGGACGCCGATGCCTGGGCGGAGACGGTGGCCGGCTTCCGGGCTCGCATGTCCGCCCGCTTGGCACGTGGACTTCCGGCATCGCTGGCATCGCTGGCTGCGATGGTCGTGACGGACGGCGTCATCGTCTGGCTCTCGCTCAGGCTCGTGGGCGTGGACGCGCCGCTACTGCCCGTGGCGATCGTCTTCGGCAGCTTCTTCGTGGCGTACCCGCTCACCGCCCTGCCCCTCGCCGGTCTCGGCGTCCTGGACGCCGCGCTCGTCGTCGCCTACACCGAGACGGCGGGGGCCGCGGCGGAGCCGGAGATCGTGGCCGCGCTGGTCGTGTGGCGGGTCGTGACCCTGATCGGGACGCTCCTCCTCGGAGTTCTCATGTTTGGCTTGTGGCACTGGCAGACCCGGGCGGGGAGACCGCCCACCGCCGAGGTCACAGTGCGGGACAGCGCGTGAGGCGCCTCCGCTTGCCGCCGCACCGGACCCGGACGCTGCGACAGGACGCGCAGGCCGGCGTCGTCCTTGGCGTGCAGAGTGTCCCCGACGGCCTGGCAACGGGGCTGCTTGCGGGGTTGAACCCCTTGAGCGGCCTCTACGGCTACATGGTCGGGACGCTCGCCGGTGCCGCGGTGACGTCATCGTCCTTCATGGTCGTGCAGGGCACCGGCGCGATGGCGATGGTCATCGCCGACATACCGGGGCTCCATGGCGGCGCAGACCAGGCGCAGGCGGTGGCCACCCTGGCGATGCTGACCGGCGTCGTGATGCTGCTGGCGGGTCTCCTCAAGCTCGGGTCCCTGCTGCGGTTCGTGTCGAACGCGGTCCTGGTGGGCTTCATGAACGCCGTCGGCGTCAACATCGTGCTCGGTCAGGTCGCCAACCTCACCGGTTACTCCGCCTCTGGGGACAACCGGATCGTACGCACGCTCAACACCGTCCTCTCACCGGCGAACGTGGACTGGCCGAGCGTGGCGATCGGCCTCGCGACCGTTGCGCTCATCGTCGTCCTCGAGCGGACGCGGATCGGGGCGACCGGGCTCGTCGTCGCCGTGGTCGCGACGTCGGCGTTCGCGGCGCTGCTGGGGTGGTCGAGCGTCGCGACCCTCGGCGACCTGGGTGTGGCACTAGAGGGGCTTCCTCCGCTGACGCTGCCGTCGGCAGCACTGGCTCCGCAGCTCCTCCTTCCGGCGGCGTCGCTTGCCTTCGTTGGCCTGGTCCAGGGAGCCGGGATCTCGGCCATCTACGGGAAGGCGGACGGCCAGCGGGCGGACGCTTCGCGGGACTTCGTCGGCCAGGGTGTCGCCAACGTCACGTGCGCAGTCACGGGCGGCATGCCTGTCGGCGGCTCGGCGTCGGCTTCGGCGATCAACGCGGCAGCGGGCGCACGGACGCGCCTCGCGCCGATCATTGCTGCGCTGGTCATGGCGGTGGTGGTGCTGCTGTTCGGGTCGACCGTCGGCTACCTGGCGATGCCAGCCCTCGCCGGCCTCCTGATCCTCGTCGGTGTGCGGACGATCAAGCCGGACGACATCAAGTCGGTGTGGAAGGCCGGCCTCGTCCAGCGGGCGGTGCTGGTCGTCACCTTCGTGCTGACGATGCTCGTCCCTTTGCAGTACGCGGTCCTCGTCGGTGTCGGGGTGTCGGTCGTGCTGCACGTCGTGCAGCAGTCGAACCGTGTGGTGATCAAGCAGCGCGTCACCTCCGACGCAGGCTACGTCGTCGAGGTCGAGGCTGCGGCAGTCGTCCCGGCAGGCCAGGTCGTGGTCCTGCAGCCCTACGGGAGCCTCTTCTTCGCCTCGGCTCCGGTGTTCGAGGCGGCGCTGCCCCGCGTCGAAGGGGACAGCCGGAGATCGGTCGTCATCGTGCGGCTTCGTGGGCACATGGACCTCGGCACCACCTTCATCGACGTCCTCGCCCGGTACGCCGCGCAGCTCGACGAGGCGGGGTCCCGGCTCGTCGTCGTCTCAGTCGACGAGCGAGTGATGCGGCAGCTGCTGTCGGGCGGCGTGGTCGACATCGTCGGGCCGGATGGCGTCGTCGTCGGCGATGAACGCATCGGCGCAACGCTCGCCCGCGCGGTCGCCGACGCCCAGCGGTGGATCGACGAGGATCCGGGGGATCCCGCGGGCCCGGCTACCGCTTAGCCCGGCTCCACCGATGGGTAGTGGTGTGGGGGCGGCTGCGCGAGGTCGCGGTGATCCAGGTGCTGGAGGGGCTTGTTGTCTTAGCCGTGGGCCCGGAGTAGCTCGGTCAGCGAGTTCGCGGCATGCACGACCGCTGGCGCATGCATCCGCCCAGGTTGACGGGTAAGCCGTTCGAGCGGCCCGGACACCGACACGGCCGCGATGACCTTGCCGCCGGGACCACGGACAGGTGCCGAGACGCTGGCGACCCCAGCCTCGCGTTCGCCGATGCTCTGCGCCCATCCTCGGCGACGCACAGCCGCCAGCATGGACGCAGTGAAGCGAGCACCCTTCAGACCGCGATGCAGGCGGTCTGGCTCTTCCCAGGCGAGCAGCACCTGGGCGGCCGAGCCGGCAGCCATCGACAGGACGGTGCCAACTGGCACGGTGTCGCGCAGCCCC
>CAVPLY010000029.1:0-29911 GCA_963706045.1 uncultured Actinomycetota bacterium
CGAACTTGCCGAGGTACTCCGCCAGCGCCCGGAAAGCCACACCGCGGTGACTGATGGCGTCCTTCTCGCTCGGCTCCATCTCAGCCGTCGTTCGGGTCTCGCCGTCGGGGACGAAGACGGGGTCGTAGCCGAAACCGTTCGAGCCTCGGGGCGCCGTGACGATGCGGCCGCAGAGTTCACCGCGTACGACGTCAGCGGTGCCGTTCGGCATCGCCAACGCCGCAGCACAGACGAACGCGGCAGCACGATCGGCATCGGCCACGTCTAACAGCTGAGCGAGCAGCAGTTCGAGGTTCGCCCGATCGTCGCCGTGGCGTCCGGACCAGCGAGCGGAGAAGATCCCAGGCATGCCCCCGAGGACGTCAACGGTTAGCCCGGAGTCGTCGGCAATCGCCGGCAGACCAGTTGACTGAGCGATCGCCCGTGCCTTCAGCAGCGCGTTCTCCTCAAACGTCAGCCCGGTCTCGGCCACGTCTGGTGCGTCGGGGAAGGCGGCGAGGCCCACCAGGTCGACGTCGAGAGCAGCGTCAGCCAGGATTCGACGCACCTCGACCACCTTGTGCTCGTTACGCGTAGCCAGAACGACGCGGCGACTCACCGGCCGAGAGCCTCTTGCTGCAGCCGGGTGAGGTCTGCGCAGCCAGCCGATGCCAGGTCGAGCAGGGCGTCGAGCTCGGAACGATCGAAGGGCACGCCCTCGGCGGTGCCCTGTACCTCGATGAAGCGCCCGTCGCCAGTGCAGACGACGTTCATGTCGGTCTCAGCTGTGACATCCTCGTCGTAGCAGAGATCCAGCACCGGATCGCCTGCGACAACACCCACCGAGACCGCAGCCACTGACGAGGTGAAGGGCTGTGCCCCAGCTTTCACAAACCCCTGCTGCTCCGCCCAGCCGATCGCGTCGGCCAGGGCCACATAAGCCCCGGTGATGGCGGCTGTCCGCGTTCCTCCGTCAGCCTGCAACACGTCGCAGTCGAGGACGACGGAGTTCTCGCCCAGCGCCGACAGATCAACGACTCCACGCAGCGCGCGTCCGATGAGGCGCGAGATCTCGTGGGTGCGGCCACCGATCTTGCCGCGCACCGACTCACGATCGCTGCGCGTGTGGGTAGAACGCGGCAGCATCGAGTACTCGGCGGTCACCCAGCCGAGCCCGCTCCCCTTGCGCCAGCGTGGCACGCCTTCGGTGAGCGAGGCGGTGCAGAGCACTCGGGTGCGCCCGAACTCGACGAGAACCGATCCTTCAGGATGCTCGCTCCATTCACGGGTGAAGGTGACTGGGCGAAGTTGGTCGGCCGCTCGGCCGTCGACACGCGTCATGCGCCGAAGGCTACCCAGCCACGGCGTACACCGCGCCAGGGGTGGCGACGTCGATGCGACCGTTGAACACGGTGGCCGCCTCTGCCTTGGCTACCTCTGGGTCATTCCAGGGTGGGACGTGCGTGATCACCAGATGTCCGACCCCTGCACCCTGGGCCACCTCGCCGGCCTGGCGTCCAGTGAGGTGCAGGTCAGCGGGGTTCGTGTCGCCGTGTCGGAACGACGCCTCCGAGAGCAGCAGGTCTGCGTTGCGGGCAAGATCATCAAGCGCTCGGCACGGGCCTGTATCCCCCGTGTAGACAAAGGACGCGTCGCCGACCTCGAACCGAGTGCCGTACGCCTCGACCGGGTGCGCCATCGCCTCGGCGCGGAGGCGAAAGGGTCCGAGCGCAGCGGCCACCGACACATCGCGGAAATCGAATGCAGCGGTCATCCCCCGCGTCGATGTCATGCCATAGGCGGCCGCCATCCGCTCAGCGGTGTCGGTAGGACCGAGCACGGGAATGCGGTCCGCAAATGGCGTGGGTCCGTAGCGATGGGCGACGTAGAGCGCTGTGAGATCGATGCAATGGTCGGCGTGCAGGTGGCTGAACACGATGGCGTCGATGTCGGTGAGCTTGATGTGGCGCTGCAGCGCACCAACCGATCCATGTCCGAGGTCGACGACCACTCGAAAGCCGTCATGCTCGAGCAGGTAGCAGGACGATGTGCTGTCGGGGCCGGGCATGCTGCCAGAGCAGCCGACGATCGTCAGTTTCACGCGAACGCGCCGGCGGCCTCGACCGTTGCGACCTCGGGGCCGAGGAAGCGTGACGCGAGCGCCGCAAAGGGTGCGGGGTCACCGGTGGCAAGAAACCGATGCACGGGAACTGGCAGGTTCTCATCGCGCAGCAAGTGGCGCTCGGACAGCACCCGGTAGACGTCGCGAGCGGTCTCATCTGCACTCGAGACAAGTGTGACCTCGTAGCCCATGACGTACGAAATCACGCCGGCGAGCAGCGGATAGTGCGTGCACCCCAGTACCAACGTGTCGACACCGGCATCGCGTAGTGGGTCGAGGTACGCGTGGGCAGTCGCCAGGACGGCAGGTCCGCCGGTGAGGCCCTGCTCCACGTACTCGACGAACTGAGGGCACGCCTGCTGCGTCACCTCGATGCGCGGAGCGGCAGCAAACGCGTCGAGGTAGGCGCCCGACGTGACCGTGGCGTCCGTGCCGATGACGCCGACGTGTCCGTTGCGCGTCGCGTGCACGGCACGACGGACTGCCGGATGAACCACCTCGACGACGGGCACGCTGTAGCGCTCCCGAGCGTCGCGGAGCACAGCAGCGCTGGCGCTGTTGCACGCGATCACCAGCATCTTGACGCCCTGCTCGACAAGGTGATCCATCACGTCCAGCGCGTACGCGCGTACCTCAGCTATTGGCCGGGGGCCATACGGTCCGCGCGCAGTGTCGCCGACGTACAGAATCGGTTCATGGGGCAGTAGATCGAGCACCGACCGCGCCACTGTGAGCCCACCGACCCCAGAGTCGAAGATCCCGATCGGTGCATCTGCCACGGCCACAGCGTACCGGCGGACTGGCATCCAGGCGCCGCTCAAGCCGACGCAGGCAAGGTGCGCGTCGTCATTCCCACGCGCACTCACGAGGATGCGATCACCCACGACGGGTGACTCAGGATCGGCGATGGTGGCGGCGCTAGTTCGAAATGACCGAACGGGTGTGGCATGGCCCCTTTTCGGGGTGGGGGTGGGTTAGGCCCAGAGCTGGCCCTCGATCGCCGCCTCGGCCGCGTCGAGGTCGGTGGCGTCGTAGACACCTGTCGAGAGGTACTTCCAGCCCCCATCGCACACGATGAAAGCGATATCGGCCGGCACACCAGCCTTGATCGCCTTGGTTGCCATCCCGAGAGCCGCATGCAGGATCGCCCCGGTCGAGATGCCCGCGAAGATCCCCTCTTCGTCGAGCAGCTGACGTGTGCGTCGCACGGCGTCGCGCGGGCCCACCGAGTAGCGCGTCGTCAGCACGGACGCGTCATACAGCTCGGGCACGAATCCCTCGTCGAGATTGCGTAGACCGTAGACGAGCTCGCCGTAGCGGGGCTCGGCAGCCACGATCGAGATGTCGGGCCTCTGCTCACGCAGGTAGCGCCCGGCACCCATCAGCGTTCCGGTTGTGCCCAGGCCGGCCACGAAATGCGTGATGGTCGGCAGGTCAGCCAGGATCTCAGGACCGGTACCCCGGTAGTGCGCGTCGATGTTGGCCGGGTTTCCGTACTGGTACAGCATCACCCAGTCGGGATTCTCGGAGGCGATCTCCTTGGCGACCCGGACCGCCTCGTTCGACCCTCCGGCTGCCGGCGAGTAGCGCACCTCGGCGCCCCACATGCGCAACAGCTGCGTGCGTTCGGCCGAGGTGTTCTCGGGCATCACGCAGACCAACCGGTAGCCCTTGAGCCGGGCGGCCATCGCCAACGAGATACCGGTGTTGCCCGACGTCGGCTCGAGGATCGTGCAGCCAGGCGTCAGGGTGCCGTCGGCCTCAGCGGCCTCGACCATGGCCAGGGCCGGCCTGTCCTTGACCGACCCCGTCGGGTTGCGGTCCTCGAGCTTGGCCCAGAGCCGCACGTCTGTGCGACGGTGAGAGCCTCGGCAGCCCAACGAGCGGAGTGTGACCGACTGAGTCGACCAACGACGGGTAGCGGGTCATCAGCGAAACGGCAGAGGCTCAGCGAAAGCCACCGGCGACGGCCGGCAGGATCGTGAGCGAGTCGCCGTCTGACACCTCGGTGTCTAGTCCGGAGAGGAACCGAACGTCTTCGTCATTGAGGTACACGTTGACGAACCGGCGCAGGCCCGCCTCATCGACCAACCGTTCGGCGATGCCGGGATGACTCGCCTCGAGGTCGTCGATGACGGCCTTCAAGGTGGCTCCGGATGCCTCGACGCCTTTGGCGCCCCCGGTGTAGGTGCGCAAGATCGTCGGGATGCTGACCTCGACGGCCACGGTGGTCTCCTTCAGGGCTGAATCTTCGGTGGTCAGTGGTGCAACGCCGGGACGATGCTCACTTCTTCCTCGGTGACGACACCGTCCACTATTCGAAATGAGCGGATCTCTTCGGTGTCGGGCTCACGCGTCGACACCAGAACGTAGTGGGCGTTGGGCTCGGACGCGTAGCTGACGTCGGTTCTCGACGGGTACGCCTCGGTGGCGGTGTGCGAGTGGTACACGACAACGGGCTCTTCGTCGCGGGCGTCCATCTCGCGGTAGAGCCGCAGCAGGTCCATCGAGTCGAACTCGTAGAAGGTCGGCGATCGAGCGGCGTTGACCATGGGGATGAAGCGCTCGGGCCTGCCGAGTCCGGCCGGTCCAGCGATGACACCGCACGCCTCGTCGGGATGGTCTGCGCGGGCATGCGCCACCATGGCATCGATGAGGTCTTGGCCGATCGTGAGCACGCGTCAAGGCTAGAGGGCGGTGGCGAGGGCGGCCGGCCTACCCCGTGCCGAGATCACCACCCGGCCAGTACGTCGACCAGCTCACCCTGCAGGTAGGTGAAGAGCCCGTACGACTGGTACGCCTGGAGGTCTTCTGACCCCTCCGGCATGCCCTCTTCGGTGACCCCGAGCCTGGTGCCCAGCATGAGCCGCAAGTCGTTGAGGGCACCAAGAAGCGAGCGGGCTTCGCCGGCGTCGACGAAGCCGGGGGTGGCAGCAACGGCCCTCAGCACAGCAGCGTCCGCATGCTTACGGGCCAGCAACGTGGTCTGGGCGAAGCGGCGGAACTCAGCGGCCGCCTCAGGGTCGTCGAGGACACCGTCGGGCAGCAGCCTGGCTCGCACGGGGTCGGACGGCAGCTCTGGGGCGTCGTCGATCGTGGCAGCGAGCGCATCGAGGGGGTGATCGGGAACCTCTGGCACGGGGCCGAGCAGATCGACCAGGTCGTCGAGGTAGACCTCGATCACCCAGCGCCAGTGGCTCAGATCGACCTGGACGCCCTTGCCGGCTGCCGCGAACTCAGGCCTCATGCGTCCTGCTGCATGGTGGCCCAGAGGCCGTAGCCGTGCAGCGCCGCAACATCGCGCTCCATCTCTTCGCGCGAGCCATTCGACACCGCAGATCGCCCCTCTTCGTGGACCTGCAACATCAACTTCTCGGACTTCGCCCGGTCGTAGCCGAAGTACTCCTGAAAGACGAAGGCCACATACGTCATCAAGTTGACCGGATCGTTCCAGACCACCGTGACCCACGGCACATCGGGAGCCGTGACCGACTCGGTCTGGGGTCGTTCGACGTCAGCGGGTGCGATGGACACGGCATCCATGGTGCCATTGCCAGGTGACACCATGGGGGGACCCACCAGGAGGCGCCCATGCATATTCCCGCCCGAACCGCGGGGCTGCCCGAACCGGCCTTGCTGGCACGGATCCGTGAGGCAGTGATCGGCGACGACACGGTCATGCCGGGCCCGTACGGATCACGCCGCGTCACCTACGCCGACTACACCGCAAGCGGTCGCGCCCTGGGCTTCATCGAAGACTTCCTCCGCGACCAGGTACTCCCCCGTTACGCCAACACGCACACCGAGTCGAGCGGCACCGGACGCCAGACGACAAGGCTGCGCGAAGACGCCCGCGACATCGTGAAGCAGGCCATCAGCGGCGACGACGACACCTGTGTCATCTTCTGCGGGGCAGGTGCCACCGGTGCGGTCGACCGCCTCATCGGTGTGCTCGGCCTGCGCCTTCCGTCGGCTCTTGAAGACGCGTACGGCTTGAACGCCCACATTCCTGACGCCGAACGCCCGGTCGTCTTCACCGGCCCCTTTGAACACCACTCGAACGAGCTCCCCTGGCGAGAGTCCATCGCCGACGTCGTCCGGATCCCCGAGGACGCCGACGGCCACATCGACCAGCGCGCCCTCGCTGACGAGCTCACCCGCTATGCCGACCGACCGCTTCTCATCGGCGCGTTCTCGGCAGCCAGCAATGTCACCGGCATCGTCAGTGACACCTATGGCGTCTCGACGCTGCTGCACCAGCATGGAGCGCTTGCCGTCTGGGACTTCGCCGCCGCTGGTCCGTACGTCGACATCGACATGGTTGCTCCGGCTGGTCAAGACCCCTTGGCCTACAAGGACGCCATTGTGCTGTCACCTCACAAGTTTGTCGGGGGCCCGGGTACACCCGGCGTCCTCGCCGTTCGCCGCCAGCTGCTGACCAACCGAGTACCTGCGGTCGTGGGCGGCGGAACCGTCGCGTACGTCAACCCCGAGGAGCACGTCTACCTCGCTGACCCCGTGCACCGCGAAGAGGCGGGCACGCCGGCCATCGTCGAGTCGATTCGCGCCGGCCTGGTCTTTCAGCTCAAGGAGGCGGTGGGCGTAGACGTCATCCGCGCGCACGAGACCGACTACGTGCGCCGCGCCATCGAGGCGTGGGCGGCGGTGCCAGAGGTCGAAGTGCTCGGCAACCTGGACGCCGAGCGGTTGTCGATTCTCTCGTTCGTCATCCGACGTCCCGGTGGTCGCTATCTGCATCACAACGCGGTCGTGGCGCTGCTCAACGATCTTTTCGGCATCCAGGCCCGAGGCGGATGCTCCTGTGCTGGTCCCTACGGCCACCGTCTCCTTGGCATCGACGTCGAGCGCTCACACGAGTACGAGCGTGCGATCACCGCCGGATGCGAAGGCATCAAGCCCGGTTGGGTGCGCGTCAACTTCAACTACTTCATCGACGAAGAGGTCTTCGAGTACGTCGTCAAGGCCATCGCCTTCGTCGCCCGGCACGGGCACCTGTTCCTCGCCGACTACTCCTTCGACCCCGACACCGGGCTCTGGCGCAACCGGGTCGAGCCGACCGAGGCACCCTTGCGGCTCATCGAGCTCGGCTACAACGACGACGGATATCTCACCCACCCCGAGTCGCCCCGAACCGCAGACATCGCCGAACTGCGCACGTACCTCGTCGAAGCTGACCGCCTGCTGGCCGCTCGCCGAACAGACGTCGGCAGCGACAGCGCCGACAGTGCTCACGTCACCGACGACTTCGACGCCCTTCGATGGTTCGAGCTGCCAGCTGACTGCCTGGTGAAGACGTCGGCCTAGCGCTTGGCCAGTGACCTGCCGTACTCGGTGAGGGTCGGCCAGGTGCCGGCGCCTTCGCCACCCACTGCCCATATGGCGATGCCCCGCAGCCCATAGCGATCAACGAGTGGGCTCTTGGCCTTGAGCGAACGTGCGTCGTCGAACCACGCCACACGCTTGGCGCGGCAGGTCAGCCCGCCTGATGAGTACGTTCGGGTGTACGTGAAACGCTGACTGGTCGCCTTCTCGCGCCACTGCGGTGTCTTGCCGATCCTCTGGGCAAAGGCGCCCATCTGCCCTGCCGTCCTCGAGACCGTGCTCCGCGCCGACGACGGACACGTGCCCGACACGGTCTTCACGAACCAGTCGCGGCCGTAGGCGGGCATCCCCAGGGAGATCTTTGGAGGGGCGATGGCCCGCGACGCGTACGACGCGACGTCCTTCACCCAGTGCTTCGGGGCTATTGGCCCCGACTTACCACCGCTCCAGTGGAAGTCGTAGGTCATGATCCGGACGCGGTCGGCTTGCCGCCCCAGCGCGGGGTAGTCGAAGACTCGCCAGTTCGCGTCGGACGCCGCGGTTCGCGCGGCCACCGTGACGGACGTCACCGCCCCCATGCGGTTCAGGCGGTCGTCCAGATCACGGAGGAGAGCTGGGTACTTGTTGCGGACCGTCGTTCGTGCCGACGAAGAGCCGAAGTTGATCGACTCGTAGTCGAGGTCGAGGCCGTCAAGATTGAAGCGATCGACGACCTCGGCCAACGCCCTGGCGTGGGCGGCACGGCGTTGGCGATCTTTGACAATCCAGGCAAACTGATCGGCCGAGAGGTCAGTGGCCACTGTGGCGATGATGGGTACTCCCGCCGATCGCAGTGACGCGCGCATCTGACGCCACTCATCACGATCGGCCTTGAGGGTGATGCGAGTCGTGGAGTCTGCGTCAAAGACAAACGGCGAAGCATCCTGAAAGACGTTCGCACTGTTGACGACCGAGGTCGTCGCTCTCTTGGTGTTCCAGTAGGGCAACCATCCGGTGACGTACTTCTTCGGAGCAACCTGGTCGGCCGCGTGAGCAGGGTGCCCTGTCGTCGCCAGGAACGCGAGCGCAAGCGCCAGGACGACAACGACAGTGACCAGGGGCAGCACAGCACGACGCAGGGGGAAGGTGATCAACGTTGGTCAGCTCACATTCGGGTCATCGGGAGACTTCTCGAGCAGAGGTTGCTGTCGTGCCGACCGTCACGCGCTTGACCGGTGTTAGTGAGGTCGACCAGTCCCAAGCCCCCGGCAAGCGTAGGCGCCAGTCGCGCGTGCGATCTGCTGATGAGTTGTACCGAGCCTTGCCGGCACTGTTGGTGACGACCTGCGCCACCGTACGCCATGAGCGCCCGGGAACTCGCTGCTGCACGGCGACCGACTGCCCCACCACCGGCGTGCCCGCCACCGAGAACCGCCCGACGACGGCAAACGTGGCTCCGGCTTCGACCGTGCGTGGTGCAGTCAAGGTGCTGCGGGCCGCTGCGGGCTTGATGGCCTGAGCCACCGAGAGCGAGCGCTTCCAGAGCGACGGATCTTCCGGACCCAATCTCCAGACCGCGATGCCCTGCACACCGAGCCGCTGGGCGAGGTCAAGCCGCACCTGCGCCGACCGACCCTCACCGAACCAGACGCGCCGCAGCACCACACAATCCTTGCCGCCACCTGAGTAGGGCCGCTCGTAGTCGAAGTGTGCTTCCTGGGCGGAGTCGCTCCACCGCTTCTTGGCGGCGTAGGCATCGATGAGATCCAGCGCCTGCGCACTCGTCGGAGAAGCCACCTCGTTGGCCCCGACACCAGCCGGACACGGACCCGACAGGGTCTTGATCGGCCAGTTCTGGCCGTACGCCGGCACCCCTGCCGAGAGCGGAACCTTTCCGAACTCGGTCGCTGCATACTTCATGACCCTCCGCACCCAGTCGATGGGAGCAATCGGTCCAGGCTCGCTCGACGAGGTGCTGTAGTCGTACGTCATGATCCGTGCTCGATCGACGCTACGACCTATGGCGTCGTAGTCGAAGACCTGCCAGTACGGGTCGGACGCCGACCTGCGTGCTGGGACCGCGACCGACACAAGGGCGCCTCGCGGGTTGAGCTTGCTGCGCAGCTGATCGAGGAAGACCGGGTAGAGGCTCTTGACGGTATTCTTCTGTGCCCTCGTTCCCCCAAAGTTCATCGACTCGAAATCGATGTCGGCGCCATCGGCGGCAGTTCGCTGAACCATCGCTGCGATGCTGGCGACCAAGGCCTTCCGGCGGTCGCGGTTAGCCAACAGTCGCGACATCTCAGCGGCGTTGAGTCCTTCATCGGTGACGGACGGCAGGGCGGCGACGCCTGCGGCATGCAGCTGCGCAATGCCGGCGACCAGCACGCTCTCGCCATTGGGGTTGTCCTTCTGCGCACGCACCTGCGACCTCGACGTGGCGCGGTACCAGAACGGCGACGCCTCAGCGATCAGGTCGGCGTTGTCAACGACAGAAGCCACTCCCTCGGAGAAGCCCCACCACGGGATCCATCCGGTCACGACACGTCGTTCGCTCAATGGCGAGAGCCCTGGCGTGACCGTCGCCGCAGTTCCCGATCGGGCGTCCTGAGGGCTCACCAACGCCGACACCGGCAGCGCCACGAGCATCGCGAGGACGCCAACGAGGATCACTCGAGGCGTTCGTTGGACAGGAACCCGCACATGCACCCCTTCGGCGTCACTTGGTCGAAGGTCCGACTTTACCTGCCGTCTGTTCGCATCCAGCTCGCGACGTAGTCAGGGTCGTCGGACTCCAACGCCGCTGCCCCGAGGTCAAGGGGCGCAAAGGTGTCGACCATGACGGCGGTCTCGTCGGTGCGCTCAACACCCAAACTCGCCTCGACAGCGCCCGGTTGCGGCCCGTGGGTGCAGCCGCTCGGGTGCAGGGTGAGCGAGCCCTGGCCGATCCCAGACCCTCGACGGCTGGTGAACTCGCCGCCTACGTAGAAGAGCACCTCGTCGGAGTCGACGTTTGCGTGGTGGTACGGCGTGGGGATCGCCTCGGGGTGGTAGTCGAGCTTGCGGGGCACGAAAGAGCAGACAACGAAGTTCGGGCCGGCGAACGTCTGGTGGACAGTCGGCGGCTGATGGATCCGTCCGGTGATCGGCTCGAAGTCGGCGATGTTCAGCGCATAGGGGTAGAGCCCGCCGTCCCAACCGACAACATCAAACGGATGCTCGGCATAGACGAATCTCGACATGCCGCCGCGCGTTCTGACGAATACCTCGACATCTTCGCCCTGTTCGACCAGCGGCTCCTCAGGCCGACGCAGGTCGCGCTCACAGAAGGGAGCGTGTTCCAGGAACTGTCCCCGCTTCGACAGATAGCGCGCGGGCGCACCCACGTGACCTCGCGCCTCGACCACCAGCAGCCGCAGCGGCTCACCGCCTGCAGGAACAACGCGATAGGTGGTCGAGGTGGGCAGCACCACGTAGTCACCGAGGCCGACGGCCAGTGTCCCGAACACTGTCTCGATGACGCCAGCACCTGACTCGACATAGAGCAGCTCGTCACCCATGCCGTTCCGGTACAGCGGAGATGGGGAACTGGCCACGCAGTACGACAGTCGAACGTCTGAGTTACCGAACATCAGCCGTCGCCCGAACACGGCATCGTCGGTAGGGCTGACAGCGATCTTGTGGGCCCGGACATGACGCGGCGTCAACGGATGGTTGGCCTGAAGGTCGCCAGCAGGGTCGGCGATCGCATCGATCGACCTGACCGCAGTGGGTGGGTGGCGGTGGTAGAGCAACGACGACTCGCTCGAGAACCCCTCCTGCCCCATCAGCTCTTCGGAGTACAGGCCCCCATCGGGTCGCCGGAACTGGGTATGGCGCTTGCGTGGGATGTCACCTACCGCCTGGTAGTACGGCACAGCAGCCTCCTCGTGAGCGCTCCCCTCTTGGGTCACTGACGACCTTCCGCTACCGTCGCGAGGGTGTCAAGGATGAGCGGTCTCGCGCTGGGCCTGATCGACGATGCCGCGATGTTCCCACCGGGCAATGCTCCGCTTCGGGACGCCGTCGCCGCCTCGTACGCACGGAGGGACACAGTGCAGGCGGGCGCCGTCGGGCCACTCCTGGTGCCTGCGTCCGCCGTTGAAGACCTGCGGAGCCACGCCGACCCCGATCAGATGCTCGATATCGCCCTCATCGGCGATACCGGCATCGAAGGGCTCTCGGCGGCACGCGATGCGCTGCAGAACGACACCTGGATTGAGTTGCACCAGGTCGAGGTGCGCGTACCTGAAACCGGCTCGCCCGAGGACGCCGTGCGCGCGATTCTCGGCCAGCTCAGCTTCACCGTCACGACCTACCTCGAGCTGCCGCTCGACGACAGCGTGACCAAGACCCTTGCCGTTCTCGCCGACGACGGTGCCGAACGGGCCAAGTTCCGCACCGGCCCGTTCGCCGTTCCGTCAGCCGAGGCGCTCGCCGCTGCGATCTGCGCGGCCGTCTCGTCGGGCGTGCGTTTCAAGCTGACCGGCGGCCTGCACCACGCACTTCCCACCCATGATGCTGAGTCAGGGCAACACCACCACGGCTTTCTCAACACGCTCGCCGCCACCTCGCTCGCCGTCAGCGGCGCGACGGAGGACGACGTCGGCGCGGTCCTTCGCTCCACCGACCCTGAGTATGTGCTCGATGCGCTCAGCGCCTCGGACTCCAGCAGCATCCGACACTTCTACTGCTCGTTCGGTTCGTGCAGCATCACCGAGCCCTTCGACGAGCTGGTTCGCCTCGAGCTGGCTGACCAGACATGACGAGCTCGTGGGTACCTGGTGCGGACACCTCGGGCTTTTCTGCAGACGTCCTCCCGCTCGGAGTCGCTCTGCTGAGCAACGAGAACGCGCGGCGCATTGTCACCCGCATCGGCGACCACGTCGTCGACCTGCACGGGCTGGCACGGAGCGGTGCCTTCGACCCCGCCGTCTCCGAACAGTTGACGACCGGCTCACTCAACCCGCTGATGGCGGCCGGCCGGCCGACGTGGGCCCTCCTCCGCCACCAGCTGACAGCCCTGCTCACCGACTCCGCGCAGCGCGAGCGTGTCGAGCCCCATCTTCACCCGGTGAACTCGTGCACGATGGTCATGCCATTCGAGGTGGCCGACTACGTCGACTTCTACTCCTCCGAGCAGCACGCCAAGAACGTAGGCGCCATCTTCCGCCCAGACTCGCCGAGCCTGCCCGACAACTGGAAACACCTACCGATCGGGTACCACGGGCGGTCAGGCACGGTCGTCGTCAGCGGCACCGACATCGTGCGCCCCAAGGGCCAACGCAAGCCCCGTGATGCCAGCGAGCCGACGTTCGGACCCTCACAGCGGCTCGATATCGAGGCCGAAGTGGGCTTCGTCGTTGGCGCAGGCAGCGAGCTCGGAGCCTCCGTTCCGACAAGTGGATTCGCCGATCACGTCTTCGGGGTCGTCCTCGTCAACGACTGGTCGGCCCGCGACCTGCAGGCATGGGAGTACGTGCCACTGGGTCCATTCCTGGGTAAGTCCTTCGCCACCTCAATCTCCCCTTGGGTAGTTCCGCTGGACGCCCTGCGTCATGCCCGCTGCCCCCTTCCTGCCCAAGAGCCCCCGGTGTTCGACTACCTACGGGACGATGATCCTTGGACCCTCGACCTGCGCCTATCGGTCGTCATCAACGGCTCGGTCGTCAGCGAACCACCCTTCGCATCGCAGTACTGGTCTCCCGGCCAACAGCTGGCACACCTGACGGTCAACGGTGCCTCACTACGCACCGGCGACCTCTTCGCGTCCGGCACCGTCACCGGACCGGAGCGGAACCAACGCGGATCCTTCCTCGAGCTCAGCTGGGGCGGACGCGAGCCGTTCACCCTTGCGGACGGAAGCGAACGCACGTTCCTTGAGGACGGCGACACCGTCACGATCAGTGCTTGGGCACCGGGGGCGAACGGTCGGCGCGTCCACCTCGGCGAGGTGACGGGAACCATCCGCGGCTCCCTCTCCACGGCCCACTAGAAGTCAGTCCCCTGAGGAGTTGTCATGCCAGGTCTGAGCGTCGTTCGGTCCATCTCCGCGCCTCCAGAGACGGTATGGGCAGTGTTCACCGACCTGAAGGAGTCGGCCGAACGCCTGTCGGCGGTGAACGCCGTCGAGGTCTTCACAGATGGCCCATTCGGTGTCGGTACCCGCTGGCGCGAGACTCGGACCATGTTCGGAAGGGAGGCCACCGAGGACATGGAGATAACCGCCGTGGACCCGGGTCGCTCGTACACTGCTGAGGCCGCAAGTCACGGGTCTCACTACACCAGCCGTTTCGATTTCGCCCCCACCGAAACCGGGACCGACGTCACGTTCTCGTTCACCGGCGAATCTCATGGGGTCATGCGCATCGTCGGCGCGGTGATGTGGCCGATGCTTAAAGGCAAGATGACCAAAGAGCTGCGCCGTGACCTCGACGACCTCGCTGTCTACTGCGAGCGGGGCTGAACCACCCCGCTAGCGCGGGTCTGCTGGCTTGTCTTGGTCGACGATCCAGTCGGTGAAGAACGCATTCAACGATCGACCTGAGACACGCTCAGCGAGCCGCCGGAAACCGGCCGTTGCGGCGTTCCCGAGCTCGTGACGCCTGGCCCATGAGCGCATGATCCTGGCGAAGTCCTGTTGTCCAACTCTGAGTCGAAGAGCGTGCAGCGTCATGGCACCGCGCTCGTAGACCGGCCCATTGAACAGATTCGCATAGCCCGGATCAGACACCGTCAACGTCCAGAACTCACTCTTGGCAGGGCGGGAGTAGGCGTCGGCGAACTGCCGGCTGACCGATGGCCCGCCGTCATGCGCGATCCACATCCACTCGGCGTAGGTCGCGAAGCCCTCATTCAGCCAGATGTCGCGCCACCGCTTGAGCGCGACGCTGTCTCCGTACCACTGATGGGCGATCTCGTGCGCCACGATCGTGGTAAGTCCGCTCCACTTGGCCGTCCCGCGGTCATACGTGGGGCGAGTTTGGTTCTCGAGGGCGTACCAGCTCGCATGGTTGTCGGCGATCCCCCCGGCGGCCTCGAACGGGTACTGGCCGAACTTGCCCTCGAAGTAGTCGACCATCTCGGCAGTGCGGCCGAGTGCACGGTCGGTCTTTCGGGGCAGGCCGGTGTCGACATAGTTGAGGACAGGAATGCCCGAGGCGGTCTTGGAGCGATCGACCCGCCATGTGCCGATGGCCACTGTGGCCAGGTACGAAGCCATCGGGTCGCGTGTGCACCAGCTGTATGTCGTCCAACCGTTCCTTGTGTGCGGCTTGGCTGCGGGCAGACCGGTCGAAACAGCTCGCACTCCCTTCGGGACCGTGACCCGGCTGCACATGCGTGCCTTGTCGCTCGGATGCTCATTGACGGGGAACCAGAACATGCCGGCCTCAGGTTCACCCACCACGATCGCACCATCAGCGGTGTTGAACCAGCCCGACTTCCCGAGGTGTGGGTCGTTGAGGATCTCGGGCTTACCCGCATACTCGACGACAACTCGGAAACGACTGCCAGAAGGGATTCCGCTGGGCGGCACGACGGTCAGCTCGCGCGGTGCCCTGCTAAACGTCGAAGTGGCACCGTCCACCAGCACCGCCTTCACCTTCAGCCCGTAGAGGTCGAAGTTGAAGGCCGACAGCGCCTGCGTCGCCGTAGCGTCGATAGTCGCGACGCCGGCCAATCGATTGGTCTCGGGGTCGAACCGCAGATCCAAGTCGTAGGAGCGGACCTGATAGCCGCCGTTGCCTTCCTTCGGCACGTACGGGTCTCCGATGCCGACAGCCCCCGGCGAGAAGACCTCGCCGGCCACCGCGACAGCCCCGAGGCCAAGAGCACCGACCACCATCGAGGACGCAAGACACAAGCTCACCGCGGCTGGTCGCACCCTCATGGGCAATTCTCCTCCAGTAGGCGCCAAACCCTACCCGGAGACCGATCAGAGGTTGCCGCGAATCTCCTGCTCACGCTCGATGGCTTCGAAGAGCGCCTTGAAGTTTCCCTTACCGAATCCCAGCGAACCGTGTCGCTCAATCAGCTCGAAGAAGACCGTCGGGCGGTCCTGCACCGGCTTGGTGAAGATCTGCAGGAGGTAGCCGTCCTCGTCACGGTCGACGAGGATCCCCCGCTCTTTCAGCTCGTCGATCGGTACTCGCACAGCACCAATGCGTTCGCGCAGCTCTGGGTCGTCGTAGTACGAGTCAGGGGTGCGCAGGAAATCGACGCCCATGGCCTTCATGTAGTCGACGCTCGCGATGATGTCGGACGTGTTCAGCGCCATGTGCTGAACCCCGGGGCCGCCATAGAACTCGAGGTACTCATCGATCTGGCTCCGCTTCTTACCGGCGGCCGGTTCGTTGATGGGGAACTTCACCTTGCGCCGACCGTCTGCCACCACCTTGCTCATCAGCGCCGAGTACTCGGTGGCGATGTCATCGCCCACGAACTCCTTCATGTTCGTGAAGCCCATGACTCGGTGGTAGAAGTCGACCCAGGCGTCCATCTGTCCGAGCTCGACGTTGCCCACGCAGTGGTCGATCGCCGTGAACACTCGACGTTCAGGCGGACTCACGATGGGCTGTGCTGCCACGAAGCCAGGAAGGAAGGGCCCGTTGTACCGCGAGCGGTCGATCAGCGTGTGGCGCGTGTCTCCGTATGTGGCGATGACAGCCTGCGTCACGACGCCGTGCTCGTCGGAGAACTGCTCAGGAGCGGTGATACCGGTTGCGCCGTGCTCGAGCGCATAGGCGTAGGCGTGCTCGACGTCGGGAACCTCAAGGGCAAGGTCGACGACGCCGTCCCCATGACGGGCCACCCGCTCACCCACCCACGTCCCTGCGTGCACCTCAGCAGTCAGCACGAAGTACGCCGACCCCGACGCCATGACGTACTCGGCGTGGTCACGGTGGCCGGTCTCTGGCCCGCGGTACGCCACTCGCTGCATGCCGAAGGCCGTTGCGTAGTAGTGGGCGGCCTGGCGGGCGTTGCCGACCGCGAACTGGACGTACGCCATGCCCTGGATCGGGAAGGTGTCGACAGTCTGCTGGCTGGTCTCTTCGGTCACAGTCATGCGTCGGAGAATGGCTCGGCTAGTCATCATGCGCAACCAGTAGGCACCACAATGATCAATCTGTACAGTCAAGGGCCATGAAGCAGCCGATTGATGCGCTCGACGCCCGGATCCTGGCCCTCTTCCGCACCGAACCCCGAATCGGGGTGCTCGAGGCGTCCCGGCGTCTCAGCGTCGCCCGCGGAACCGTTCAGGCCCGGCTCGATCGCCTGGAGACCCACGGTGTCGTCACTGGGTGGGGGCCGGACGTCGACCCACTCGCCCTCGGCTACGAAGTGATGGCCTTTGTCACCCTGGAGATCAGTCAGCGGGGTCACCAGCACATCGAGACGTCACTGGCCGCGCTCCCCGAGGTGCTCGAAGCGCACACCATCACCGGGGCCGGCGACATGTTGGTACGGGTAGTCGCCCGCACCAACGCTGACCTTCAACGTGTCGTTGACGCCGTGCTCGGCATCGACGGGGTCGAGCGCTCGAACATGGTGATCGTGTTGGCCGACGGCGTGCCGTACCGCACGGCTCCGTTGCTCGAAGGAGTGGCCGAGGCCAGCAGCTAGGCGGCTTGGGCGAGCTTACGTAGCTGGAACGAGCCGAAGACCTCGACGATGCCGAGGAGAACGAGCCATAGTCCGGTGACCCAGACCAGCGCGTTCAAAGTGATGGCCGGCCAGGCAAGCACCACCAGCCCGGCCACCAGGCTGAGCGCGCCGATGAAGATCACCCAGCCGCGCGCCGGCATACCCGGATTGGCAATACCTTCGATCAGCTCGGCGATCCCTCGGACCACCCAGCCGACCCCGATCAGCAGGGCAAGGATCGCCACCGCCTGGCTGATGCCACGGAAAGCGACGATTCCCAGCAACACCGAGAAGAGCCCGGCGATCGCCGACAACACCCTGATTCCGGTGCCACCGGTCTCGCTGGAGAAACTGGCGACCATCAAGAAGATGCCGCTGAAGATCAAGTAGATACCGGCGATTACGGCGAAGAACTTCACTGACTGCTCGGTGAAGACCATCAAGATGACACCGAGCGCGATGGTGGCCACGCCGAACGCCAGAACGGTTCCGAAAGTCCGGCCGAGCGCTCCCTGGATCGGGTCAACTGACGTGGTACTCATAGTCGTCTAGCCTCCATGACACGGCGCAGGAACTGCCGGGTGCGCTCCTGCTGTGGATCAGACAGTACTTGCTCGGGGGGGCCGATCTCGGCAACCTCGCCGCCGTCGAGAAAAGCCACCCGCGTCGCCACCTCGCGGGCGAAGGCCATCTCGTGCGTCGCGAGCATCATGGTCAGGCCAGCCTGCTTGAGGTCTCGGATAACGTTCAGCACCTCCCCGACGAGCTCCGGATCGAGCGCAGACGTGATCTCGTCGAAGAGCATGATCTTCGGCTGCATCGCCAGTGCCCGCACGATTGCCACTCGCTGCTGCTGCCCGCCGGACAGTCGGTCGGGATAGTCAGCGGACTTGTCGGCCAGACCAAAGCGGGTCAGAAGGTCGAGAGCCTTCGCCTCGGCCTCATCGCGCTCGAGGCCCAGCACCTTGCGCGGAGCAAGCGTCACGTTGTCGATGACACTGCGGTGCGGGAAGAGATTGAACGACTGAAAGACGATGCCGATCTTGCGCCGGGCCGCGTTGACGTCGAAGCCCGGCCACGAGATGTCGTCGCCTTCGAACCAGATCGCGCCGGCATCGATCGGCTCAAGCAGATCAAGGCACCGGAGCAGGGTGGACTTACCGCACCCGGACGAGCCGATGAGCGCAACGACCTCGTGCTCGGCGATGTCGATCGAGACGCCGCGCAGCACGGGATTGTCGCCATACGCCTTGTGAACGTTCTCGAGCCGTAGTGCAGTCGCCCCACCGTTTGCGCTCACAGCTCTCCTCCCCCGGCCTGGCTGCGACGCCGTTGCCGTTCGGCCATCCAGTCGGCCCATCGAGAGAGCGGAACGGTCAGCAGGATGTAGAAGCACGCAGCCACGACGAAGGGCGTGTAGTTGAAGTCGGTGAAGGCCCGGATCTGGGCCGCCCTCGTCATCTCAATACCGGCCCCAATGATGGCCACCAGCGCGGTGTCCTTCTGCAGCGCGATGAAGTCGTTGAGCAGCGGCGGCGTCACTCGGCGCACCGCCTGCGGTACCACGACATAGCGCAGGCTCTGGTACTGGTTGAGCCCCAGAGCGCGCGCCGCCGCACGTTGGCTGGGGTGCACCGACTCGAGCCCGGCGCGAAGAACCTCAGCGACGTAGGCCGAGTACGACACAACGAGCGCGAACCAGGCCCAGAACAACGGAGAGTCGGGCATGCCCTGCAGGTTGAGAGCGGGCATGCCGAACCCGAACATCAGGATGAGCAGGATGGTCGGAATGCCTCGAACGACGTCGGCGTAGGCGATCGACAGAATGCGCAGAGGCGTGAAGATGGGTGACGTGAGCCCTCGCACGACAGCGAGGAGCAGCCCGATGACCAAGATCACCGGCTCAGCGGTGACGAACAGGAGCACGGTCAGCCGAAGGCCAGCCACGATGTCTGGCAAGACCTCGCGGGCGTAGTTGACGTCGAAGAAGGACTCCTTGACGGCTGGCCAGCCAGGAGACGTGACGATGACGACCGCCAGCACGCCGAGGACGACGATCGTGCTGACCGTCGAGACTGCGGTGTTGCGCCGACGCCGTTTGGCGATGGCCGCCAGCCGCGCCGGATCGTGAACCGGCGCGGAGGCAGCGACGCTGGTCACGGCGGGTGGGACGTCCCTGGTCAGCTCAGGACCGGGGCCTTGGTGTACTCGGTCATCCACTGATCGGTGATGGCCTGCAGCTCGCCCGACTCCGTCAGCGCAGCCAGCGCCTGGTTCGCGCAGCTGACGAGCGGGTTGCCCTGCTCAAGGACAAAGCCCCAGGTGTCGGCTGCCTGGTCCTGCGGCAGCTGGCCAACGACGGTGCCGGAAACTTCGACGGCACTGAGGTAGAGCGTGGTCGGAAGGTCGGTGACGATCGCGTCGATCGACCCGTTGTCGAGCGCCTGCGTCGAGGCGGTGGTGTCGTCGAAGACGGCCACTTCCTGGGTCGGAGCGATCTGGTTCTCGACCTGCTCGAGTGCGGTGGTGCCGATCTGCACGCCGATCTTGGCGTCCTGCAGCTCAGCGAGCGTGGTGGCGTCAGCGAACTCACTGTCCTTGAGGACCAGCACGGCGTTGGCTGCCTCGTAGTACGGATCGGTGAAGGTGACAGCCTTCTCGCGCTTTGGGGTGATGGAGATCTGGTTGAGCGCCACGTCGTAGTCCTTCTGGCCAGGCGCAAACAACTGGCTGAACCCAGCGAAGGTCCACGTCACCTGGTCTGCGGTGAAGCCCATCTCCTGCGCCACGGCATAGGCCACGGCGGATTCGAAGCCCTTGCCGTTCTGCGGCTTGTTACCGATCACGTACGGGCGGGAACGCCGGATCGGACGTTCCGACGGTGAGCATGCCATCAGCGACGGTGGTGATATCGGCGCAGGCGTCCTCGCTGGTCGTGGTTGCTGCTGGCTCGCTCTCTTCCTGGGCGCACGACGCGAGCACCAGGGCCGCGGCGGCCGAGGCTGCAAGCACGACGGCAGAACGGAACGGGGAACGGGCGGTACGCATGGGGCCTCCGGGGCTCGTGAGTGGGGGGTTCCCCCACCTGACATGCAGGTGAACGTGGCCTGAAGCCTAGCGCCGCGCCACGGCCCATGTGCGCAGGGTGTCGATTCGCTGCTGGATCTCCCCGGCGTCCGCCAAGGCCGTCAGGGGCCCTCCGCACGCTGACCTCAGATCGGCGTGAATCACACCGTGCGGCTGCCCCGTGCGGTGGTGCCACGCCGCGACGAGGCCGCTCAGCTCGCGGCGAAGGTCGGCGACCGCGCGATACTGGGAAGGAACCGGAGTCGTCGCGATCGTCTTGGCCTGCTTGGCCTGACGTTCCTTGAGGAGCACCGCCACCTGATCGGGCTCGAGAAGCCCGGGTAGGCCGAGGTAGTCGTGCTCCTCGGCAGACCCGGCTTCGGTGAGGTGTCCGAACTCGCCGCCGTCAAAGACGATGCGGTCGAAGTGAGCTGCCGACTCAAGGGCCTCGAAAGTGCCATCAGTCAGACCCATCTCGTCCTGCTCGGCCGCAGCGCGCTCGAGCAGCTCGCGCTCGGCAGCGAAGAGGTCTTCCTCATCGGTGATCACACGCCCCAGGACATGGTCGCGTTCTTCTTCCATCATCGCCGCGTGCTGGAGCAGTAAGGGAACGCTGGGCAGGAAGATCGAAGCAGTCTCACCACGCCGGCGTGCCCGGACGAAACGCCCCACTGCCTGCGCGAAGAAGAGCGGCGTCGTCGTAGTCGTCGCATAGACGCCGACCGCCAGTCGAGGGATGTCGACCCCCTCACTGACCATCCGAACGGCAACCAGCCAACGCCCCGAGGATGCCGCGAACTTCTCGATCACGACGCTGGCCTTGGGGTCGTCGGACAGAACGGTTGGCACCTTCTCGCCGCAGATCGTGCTGAGCAGTCTCGCGTAGGCTCGGGCGTTCGCATGATCAGTGGCGATGACGAGCCCGCCTGCATCAGGCATACCGCGGCGCACCTCGCTGAGCCTTTGGTCAGCAGCAGCAAGAACCGATCCAATCCATTCGCCATGAGGGTCGAGCGCCGTACGCAGCGCCTGCGCAGTGGCATCGGGTCCCACATCTTCGCCCAGGCGAGCCGCGACCTCGTCTCCGGCGCGCGTGCGCCAGCGCATCTCACCGGAGTAGGCGAGGAAAAGGACGGGACGCACCACACCATCGCGGAGGGCATCGGCATAGCCGTACGCATGATCGGAGGTGCTGCGCGGCAGCCCGTCGCCATCTGGTGCGTAGCGGACGAACGGGATGGCGTTGATGTCTGAGCGGAACGGGGTGCCGGTCAAGGCAAGTCTGTGCGCCGCCGGTTCGAAAGCCTCACGCACAGCACTCCCCCACGACATGGCGTCACCTGCGTGGTGGATCTCGTCGAGGATCACCAGGGACTTGCGGTTCTCGGTGCGGGCCCTGTGCAGCATCGGATGCGCGGCCACCTGCGCGTACGTCACGACCACTCCGTCAAACGCCTGACCGGTCGCTCCCTGGGCGTTGGTGAACCGCGGGTCCAGTCGGACGCCCAGCGTGGCCGCGGCGTCGGCCCACTGCTGCTTGAGGTGTTCGGTGGGGGCCACCACAGTGACCGCGCGGATCCCCTTCGAGGCCAACAGCTCGGCCGCAATCCGCAGGGCGAAGGCAGTCTTTCCGGCACCAGGAGTGGCCACTGTCAGGAAGTCGCGGGGGCGCTCTGCCATCCACTGGTCGAGGGCAGCGCGCTGCCAGGTGCGCAGTGGCGCGGCAGCAGCCGGGAGTCGGATGGTCACGGGGGGTCGAGCCTAGGGAGCCCAGTCGCCGGTCGGCATGACCCACCGAACGCTCGGCGTGTCAGGGCTACGCCGGACGTCCAGCAGTCGCAGGTGCGACGCGCGGCGAGAACGCCGCTCCGACCACAGCGATGGCCGTCATGACGAGGAAGATCGTGAGATAGACGCCGCCGTCCTGGCCGGCTCGCACGTGCGACGTCGCGAAGATGACGCCGCCGAGGCCTGTCGCCAGAATCACTCCCAACGAGTCAGAGATCTGCAGCGCCGCCGAGTTGACCCCCTGCTTCTCTGGCGGTGACAGCTGCAGAACCAGCACCCCGAGCGAGCCGTAGAGAATTCCCATGCCAAAGGCGCCGATCGCCCAGGTGAAGGCGATCACCTGCCACGGCACGGCTTCGAACCCCACGACGGTCGAGAGGGCAATGCCAGCAGTGGTACACACCGCCCCGATGACGACAAGACGATCGCGAGCGATCGAAAGGCTTGGGCGCCCCTGGAGCCAGCTCCCGATGAACCAGCCGACGGCAGCACCAGAAAGCGCCCCACCGGCGAACATCGACGAGAGGCCGCGCTCGTTGACCAGCATGAGAGGGACGAACCACTCTGCGCCGAAGAAGGCACCGGCGAAAATGCCACGGATGAGCACGACGGTGGGCAAGCCCCGCCGCACCCGCAGAGTCCCCTGCGGCAGCAGGCGCGGGACTGAGTAGATCAACATTGCAAGCGCCACCGGCGCCACTACCAACGATGACGCGTCCAGGCGCTGTCCAGCGACCTGCAGCAGCACCACGCCGACCGCGGCCACGAGCGCCAGCCGCTTTCGCCCAGTGGCAGGGACGGCCTCAGGATCGGGGTCGACGTGCATCGTCTGCAAGCGCGGTACGAGTATCACGCCTACCGGAATCAACAAGATCAGAACGCCGAAGAAGACCCACCTCCAGCCGAAGGCGTCGGTGACGGCCCCGGCGACGAGGGGCCCCACGATGCCGGGAACGATCCACGCGCCAGACAAGGCAGTGAAGACGCGCGGTCGAAGGTGCTCCGGGTAGGCGCGACCGATGACGACGTACAGAGCCACGATGGCCGCGCCGAAGCCAAGCCCCTGAAAGGCACGACCGAGCAGCAAGACCGGCATGGTGGGGGCGAAGCCACAGACCAAGGTGCCCACCACAAAGGCGGCTAGTCCGGCCGTTAACGGCGGCACAGGACCGCGACGATCGGCCCACCCACCGGCTGCAGCCATCGAGTACAGCCCAGCGGCCGTCACCGCTGTGGCACCCCATGCGTAGAGCGACAACCCCTCGAGCTCACGCGCCGCCGTCGGCATGGCCGTGATGACACCCATCGCCTCGAAGGCGACGATGGTCATGACCGAGATGATGCCGAGCGTCAGCACCCGGAACTCGGGGCCAAAGATGCTGCCGACAGATGGGGCAACGGCACCGGCCGCCGGGCCTGCCTGGCCGCCCGGTGCCAGCTCAGGATCGGGCGGCGTTGTCACCACCCCAGAGTAGGCGTGCGCCTAGGTCGTCACCCGCCGGACCTGAAGGTGGCCCACTGGCTCGACATCGGCGATGACTGGCCGGCGCTGAAGCGGTCCATACAGAGGTCGTCGCTGTAGTCCATGACGTTGTCGATGGGGTCGACCCCGGAGGCTGTGCACGTGTCACGCCCCTCCGGACAGCCGAAGGCCGGTGACTTCTCGGACGGGGTGTCGTCAACCAAGTCGTTCTTTGTTCGACAGCCGCCCTGAAACGTGTGGTAGAGCCCGAGCCAGTGACCGACCTCGTGCGGACCGGATCGCCGCGGTTGTACGTAGCCGCGGACCACCGGGCATCGAGCCTGTGAGCAGGACGACACCATCGTTGGTCGGGTTGGTGTCGTACTGCTGACGGATCGAGCATGACCTGACACTGGGACCTCCAGGACCTTGCGCTGGGTTCGGCTCAGCAGGCGCCGCCCGACGGTCGGTGTCTCCGCCTCGATCATTCCGTGACCGGAGGCCCGAGGCCTGGAAAGCCTTACTCAGAGCCGCCGCTGTCGCCGCTTCCGCCGGCGGGCAGTCCCTCGTAGATCTTCTGGCAGTCAGGGCAGACCGGGAACTTCTGCGGGTCTCGGTTGGGGATCCACACCTTGCCGCAGAGAGCGATCACCGGAGTGCCGGTGACCGCGCTCTCCATGATCTTGTCCTTCTGGACGTAGTGGGCGAAGCGTTCATGATCACCGGGTTCGGTCTCAGCGGGCTCGACGCGCTCTTCGAGCAGGGTGCCGAGGCCACCGTCGTCGGGAGCCGGGCTGAGGGGGTCTGTGGTCACGCCACGATTCTAGACATCAGTTCAGCGAGGGGTCGTCAGGGAAGGTGGCCACCATGGCAAGGTGTGGCGGCTGTCGCCGCAGAACGCGCTCCCACAGGCGCTCTGGATCGTCATCGGCAAGGTCGATGGGGTCGGCGGGCACGACGAACCATGAGCCCTCGTCGATCTCGGCCTCGAGCTGGCCAGAACCCCATCCGGCATACCCCGCGAACACCCGCATCGACGTCACCTCGCCAGCCACCAACTCCGCGGGGGTGTCGAGATCGACCAGACCGATCCCGCCGTACACATGCCTGAAGCCCAAGGGTTCGTCCTCCTCGCCCTTGCCGTCCAGGCGAGACGCCAGCGCCAGCGCGCTGTCGCGTCCGACAGGCCCGCCCTGGAAGACAACCTGGGGCGCGGTCGCATAGAGATGCCAATCGGGCAGGATCTCTCTGACGTCAGTGGTCGACGGTCGGTTCAGGACCACGCCGAGCGCGCCACTCTCGTCATGGTCGACGAGCAGCACCACCGTGCGAGCGAAGTGCGGGTCGCCCAGCTCAGGCGAGGCGACCAGGAGTCGACCGGTCAACGACTGCTCGACCCAGGCCTCATTGACGCTCGGTTCGTCCATAGCGCCATCCTCACCCAGATCGCACGCCGGCTCCACTCCTTGGGTCAGGCTGGGGCCAGGGAGCTGAGGGCAGCGCGCAACCGGTCGGTGGCCTCGGACGCGACGGCGTCCAACGAGTCGTCCCCAGCAACGCTCATCATGCCCGTCGGATTGACCGCTTCGACGAGGACCGCGTCTCCATCTTGCCGGACAACGACGTTGCAGGGCAGGAGGACGCCAATCGAGGCCTGGGCATTGATGGCCTGGTAGGCCAGGGGCGGGTTGCAAGCCCCCAGGATGAGGAATGAACCGACGTCCTTGTCGAGTTTGGCCTTCATGGTGGCCTTCACATCGATCTCGGTGAGGACGCCGAAGCCTTGCTCGGCGAGCGCGTGTCGGGTCGCCGAGACGGCTTCATCGAAGGGCAAAGAGATATGGGTCTTGAGTGACATGTCCATGGAATAATACCCTAGGGGGTATAGTTGAACCGAGCAACTGCCCGCGCCACGACCAGACCAAAGGATGAGGAGCACCGGTGTCCACGCTGACCCTGACCAAGGAGAACTTCGCCGAGACCATCGGCGAGAACGACATCGTCTTCATCGACTTCTGGGCTGCGTGGTGTGGTCCGTGCCGCGCCTTCGGACCGGTCTTCGAGAGCGCGAGTGAGGCGCATGAGGATGTCGTCTTCGCCAAGGTCGACACCGAAGACCAGCAGGAGCTTGCCGGCATGTTCGGCATCACCTCGATCCCCACACTCGTAGCGTTCCGGGAGAAGGTGCTCGTCTACGGCGAGGCCGGCGCCCTGCCGGCCCCCGAGCTCGAGAAGGTGCTCGGTGCTGTCAAAGAGCTCGACATGGACGACGTGCACAAGAAGGTCGCCGAACAACAGAAGCAGACCAGCGACGCTCAGTAGCGCCACGACCGCGTAGGCTCCCTCGAAGTCGAGGGAGGCTCCATGGTGTTCCGCGTTGAGTCCGAGACAGGACAGCTGCGGCAGGTGATCGTGCACCGACCGGGCCTCGAGCTCGCGCGCCTGACCCCCAGCAATGTCCACGACCTGCTCTTCGACGACGTCCTATGGAAAGAACGAGCAGTCGAAGAGCACGATGCGTTCACCCAGTCCCTCCGCCAGCGCGGGGCCCAGGTGCACTACTTCAACGAGCTCCTCGGGCAAGCCCTTCAGCAGGAGGCCGCTCGCGAGTTCCTGTTGGAACGCGTCGTCCACGAAGAGACGATGGGCCCGACGCTCGTGAAGCCCTTGCGTAAGCTGATCGCCGACACCGAACCGCAAGAACTCGCCGACTTCATGATCGGCGGGATTCTCAAGAAGGATCTGCCGGCCCCAGAGTGGCCGAGCCTCTTGTGGCGACTGCTCGATGACGAAGACTTCGTCCTCGCGCCACTGCCGAACCACCTGTTTCAGCGCGACAACTCCGCGTGGGTCTACGGAGGCGTCTCGGTCAACCCGATGGCCAAGGCGGCGCGTAAACGTGAAGCCATCCACTCTCGACTGATCTACCGATTCCATCCGATGTTTGCCGCCGCCAAGGACGACATCGTCATGTACTACGGCGACGACGACGAGGTGCACGACCCCGCCACCTGCGAAGGCGGCGACATCCTGGTCATCGGCAACGGCGCCGTCATGATCGGCCTCAGCGAACGCACGACGCCGCAAGGCGCGGAGATCCTCGCGCAGAACTACTTCCAGCGAAGCGGAGGCGCGGTCACCCGCGTGATCGCCGTCGAACTGCCCAAGACCCGAGCATTCATGCACCTCGACACCGCCATGACAATGCTGGACGAGTCATCGTTCATCACCTACCCGTACCTCCCTGACGAGATGCGCAGCTACACCATCACCCCCGGCGAGGACGGAGCGATGACGATCTCGCAGAACGAAGACCTGTGGACTGCGGTGGCTGAGGCACTCGAGATAGACAGGGTTCGCGTCCTCTCGGTGACCCAAGACATCCGCGCCGCTGAGCGCGAGCAGTGGGACGACGGCAACAACTTCTTGGCCATCTCACCCGGCGTCGTGGTGGGCTACGAGCGCAACACGACGACTAACCGGTATCTCGAGGAGCACGGTATCGAGGTCATCGCCTCAGCCGGCAGCGAACTCGGTCGCGGCCGCGGCGGACCGCGCTGCATGTCCTGCCCGATCGAGCGCGGGCCCGCCTAGCAGCTACGAGCACACGAGGGGTCAGCCCTCTTGCGCTGCTTCCAGGCGCGCCTGAAGAGCGGCGAGCTGGGCCCGCAAAGCCGCCGGAACGTGGCTGCCGAACTTGGCGTAGTACTGGTCGGTGAGCTCTGCTTCGTCGATCCAGGTCTTCGGCTCGACGGCGAAGAGCTCGGCGACCTGCTCGTCCGAGAGGTCGAGCCCGTCGAGGTTCATCGAACCTTCGGCCGGAAGTTTGCCGATCGGTGTCTCGATCGCGTCGGCGTCACCGTCGAGGCGGCGGATGACCCAGTCGAGGACGCGGCTGTTCTCGCCGAACCCTGGCCACAGGAACTTGCCGGCGGCGTCCTTGCGGAACCAGTTGACCTGGTAGATGCGCGGCAGTTTGTCAGCGCTCGTGGTTTCGCCGACGTCCAGCCAGTGGCCCCAGTAGTCGGCCATGTTGTAGCCGCAGAACGGCAACATGGCGAATGGGTCGCGGCGAAGCTCGCCGACGGTCCCTTCGGCTGCAGCGGTCTGCTCGCTGGAGACCGTCGAGGCAAGGAACACGCCGTGCTCCCAGTCGAATGACTCGTTGACCAGGGGCACGTTGGTGGCGCGGCGTCCGCCGAAGAGGATCGCATCGATCGGGACGCCCTTGGGGTCTTCCCAGTTGTCGGCGATCGACGGGCACTGCGAAGCCGGCGCGGTGAAGCGGCTGTTCGGGTGCGACGACGGCTCGTCGGACGCCGGGGTCCAGTCGCGGCCCTTCCAGTCGATCAGGTGGGCGGGGGCCTCGTCGGTGAGGCCCTCCCACCAGACGTCACCGTCGTCGGTGAGGGCGACGTTGGTGAAGATGCTGTTGCCCCAGAGTGTGTCGATCGCGTTCTGGTTGGTCGAGGCGCCAGTCCCCGGAGCCACCCCGAAGAAGCCGGCCTCGGGGTTGATCGCGTACAGACGGCCGTCGTCGCCGAAGCGCATCCACGCGATGTCGTCACCAACGGTTTCGACCTTCCAACCAGGGATGGTCGGCTGCAGCATTGCGAGGTTGGTCTTGCCGCACGCGCTCGGGAAGGCGGCGGTGATGTGGTGCGTCGTGCCCTTGGGCGAGGTGAGCTTGAGGACGAGCATGTGTTCGGCCAACCAGCCCTCGTCGCGCGCCATGACCGACGCGATGCGAAGCGCGAAGCACTTCTTGCCGAGAAGGGCGTTGCCGCCGTAGCCGGAACCGTACGACCAGATCTCGCGGGTCTCGGGGAAGTGCACGATGTACTTGGTGTCGCTGCAGGGCCAGGCCACGTCCTGCTCGCCCTCGGCCAGCGGGGCGCCAACGGTGTGGATCGCGGGAACGAAGTCGCCGTTCTCGCCGATGAGCTCAAGCGCAGGGGTGCCCATGCGCGTCATGATCCGCATGTTGACCACGACGTAGGCGGAGTCGGTGATCTCGACGCCGAGCTGTGAGATCGTGCCGCCCAGCGGTCCCATGCTGAAAGGCACGACGTACATCGTCCGACCGCGCATCGAGCCGTCGAAGAGCGGACGCAGCGTCTCGCGCATCTGGTCGGGCGCCATCCAGTTGTTGGTGGGTCCGGCGTCCTCTTCGCGCTCAGCGCAGATGTAGGTGCGGTCTTCGACCCTGGCGACGTCCTTGGGGTTCGAGCGCGCGAGGAAGCTGTTCGGACGCCTCTCCTCGTTCAGCTGCACGAACGTGCCGGACTCGACCAGCTCGGCGGTCAGACGGTCCCACTCCTCCTGCGAGCCGTCGGCCCATACGACCCGGTCAGGCTTGGTCAGCGTGGCGATCTCCTCGACCCAGGCCAGCAGCTTGGCGTTCTTCGTGGGGGCTTCAGCGAGACCGGGAATCGTCATAATGACCTCTTCGGCGAGATGCGGCGGGATGCGGCGGGATATGCCTCTCAGGGTGCCCTAAGTGGCCGAAATCCTCCATCTGATGACCGAAAAAACACCTGTTACCTGCAGGTTTGTGAGCAACTCCACATGATGAAACGGCCTAACAGGTGATCTGGGTCACGAGGCCCCATCGGGATTGAGTCCGTCACGACCGACCAACAGGTCCGGGTTGCCTAGCCCTCGCGCTCCCGGATCCACCACCGGCTGCCTCCCCTGGTCTTCACCGGCCAGAGTCGCGGTTGTAATACTCTGTATGACATGGCCGGAAAGCGAACTAGATCAACGCGGGTGCTGACAGTTTCGCTGCCACCGGAGGCGGCTAGTCAGTTCGAACGCATTGCCGAGCGCGAGGGTCGCAATCGAAGTGAGCTCTTCCGCCAGATGCTCGGCGTCTATCAGATCCACCTCGAGACCCAACAATTCGAGTCCCTGCAGCGCTACGGCGCAGCAAGAGCCTCACAACACGGCGTCAAGACGGAGAAGGATGTCGAGCGCATCATCCGGGAAACACGTGCATGAGGGTCGTTCTCGACTCGACCATCCTGATTTCCGCCTTCACCTTTCCGGGCGGATCACCCGAATACGTCTACCGCAGTGTTCTTAGGGACAGGGTCAGTCTCGTCACGTCGCCGGTCATGCTCGCTGAGTTCGGCCGGATCCTGTCCGAAAGGTTCGAGTGGGAAAACGCACGGTCGGAGGCCGCCATCACGCAGATCGTTCGCATCTGCACCCTTGTCCGACCCGAAGAGCGACTTTCGGTTATCGAAGCGGATCCTGATTCCGATCGGGTGCTGGAAGCCGCCTTCGCCGGTCGCGCCCACATCATCGTTTCCGGCGATCGACGTCTTCTGGGCCTGCGACGCTGGCACGGCATACACATCATGGATGCACCAACACTTCTGCAAGATTTGTCCGCCTGACCAAAACGTTTGGGAGGCGTGGATCCAAAAGTCCCGATCAGTGCCGCCGCGTCACGACAGCCGGCAGTCCACCCTTCGGTCGCAGCG
>CAVPLY010000030.1:0-91411 GCA_963706045.1 uncultured Actinomycetota bacterium
AGGCTCCACACGCCATGAGTTACTAAGTCGCAACCCGCTGTGGCCGGATCGAGATCTTGGGATCCGTGGCGTGAACAGAGACCGTCTAGCGCGCGTCGCGCTTTGCCTGCCGTCGCGCTCCGGCCGCGAGTGTCGAGGCGTTCTTCTTCTTGGTGGCCGGCGTCCTCTTCTTTGCCGGTTTACGCCCCGCCCCTGAGGGTCCTTGGGATCGAGTCATTGAGGACGGAGGCCGAGAACTGCCGCTGGCTGCCGCCGCTAGTCGCTCAGCCTTCAGCTCTGCCGCCGACTCCTTGGCCGCCTTGCTGAGAGCTCGGCTCACCCGGGCCAGCGCATCTTCGAACACCTCTGCCTTGACGCCACTCCGTTGATTCTTCGCCGAGGCTGCTGCCCGCGAACCATCTCTTGTCTCACCTGCTGGCTCGCCTGGCGTCGGTGCATCTTTCGGTACTTCCGACTGGCACGGCGTACTCGGTCATGAAGGTCGCCGAGGGCGTCCTCGTCCAGGTCGCGAAGATTGACCGGCTTGGTCGACTCGATCAGGTCGATCTCGCCATCGGTGAGATGTTTTCGGAAGGCCTTGTTCACGGACAGCCTTTCTGTCATGGGGACGAACCTTCGACAGCGTGTCAGATGGTCACGTTCTCGGCACCCTCAGCACGCTGACCGCGAAGTCTGACGATCGCTCCACGGTCGGATAATCCCAGGTGGCGAACCGTTGCTCCAGCTTGAGCCCGGCGAGCTCCGGCAATCCATCGAAGCGCTCGACGAGTACCCACGATCGGTGCCAACGCCATCACCACCACTCCGTCGGGCACGACGTGCGCCGCAAGTCGCCGCCCAGGACGTCCACCTCGGTGCCCTCAGCGACGAAGGTCATCACGTTGCCGGCCATGACAACCGCATCGAACGGGGCATCGACCCCTTGCGCTCGAAGATCCAGCTCGGCGAGATCGCCCACGCACCATTGCGGGCCCGGATGATCCTGCTGGGGCAGCCTCGATCAGCACGGGATTCGCATCCACGCCCACGACATCGTGGCCGCGGTCAAAGAGGTGCGCACCCACCCTGCCCGGTCCACATCCGGCGTCAAGAACACGCGACCGGGGCGGCAGGATCGCATCGAGGAGGCGTGCCTCCCCGCCGAGATCAAGCCCCTCGGCGGCCATCGACCGGAATCGCTCGATGTACCACTGCGAGTGGTTGGAGTCGGTGTCGGTTGCCCAGCGGGTCGGACGCGTCATCGGGGTCATGGTATCCAGGCTGCGCGCCCGCCGGTCGCTCGACGAGCCATCCCCCGCCCAGGTGGACGGGGGATGGCTTTGTGGTGCGTCGACGATCAGGAGTTGATCGCGTCAGCGATCTTCTCGCCACCCTCATCGAGGGCCTTCACGACGGCCTCGTAGTCGCCCTTGTCGATCGCCTTGTTCGTCTTCTTGATGGCCTTGTCCACGGTCGCGTCGACCCGGTCGAGGTAGAGATCGTCAACGACTGCGACGATTGCCGACGAACTCGCCGGCAACCACGCCTCGGCATCAACGCCGATCTCCTTCTCCTCGTGCCGCTTCACAAGCTTGCCAACGCCGGCGCCGATTCCGGCGCCAACGGCGGTGGCCAGAAGCAGTGGCGGGGCGAACAACCCAACGACGAGGCCCCCAACCGCGCCAGCAGTTGCGCCGCCTCCAACGTAGCCCGCCGCCGTGCTCTTTGACGTCAACGTTGCCCTCAGCATCACGTTCAGGACGACGGCAACTATCACTGCCGTGTCACCCAGGCCCTTGATGGCCTCGTAGTCTGCCGCGGCTGCCGCGGAGTCATTGCCGTAGGAGGCGACAAACAGACTCATGTTCTCGGTGGTCACCTGCTTCTCCCTTGTCTCGTTCGGATCACAGATTGCGTCCGGCGCGTACCTCTTCCCGATTTTGCGCGCGGGTTGCGGCAACGCCGAAAGTACTTCCGACCATACGGCTCCCCGAGCCATGCCGCGCGGCGTTGGACGCGGACGACACTGACTGAGCGGCGGCAGCCAGGCATCGGCCACGCCACCACCACCGGAGGCCATGCAACTGATGATGCAACGCATCATCGAGCTGGAAGCGGAAATGGAATCCGCCGGCACATCGTCTTTGGTGGCCACTTGCACAGCACCGATGCGACCACTGTCGTTCGGAGTGACGGGGCAGGATCGGTCATGACGGATGGGCCGTTCGTGGAGTCGAAGAGCACATCGCCGGCTTCTACATCACCAATGCCAAAGACCTCGACGCCGCACTCGGGTGGGCCGAGCTGAGAGCCAAGCCGCTCGACCAATCGACCACCGGTGCGGTGGGTCAGGTTGTACTTGCGATACGCGACGGGTCGGCCGCGCACCGAAAGCCGATGTGACTCATGCCGGTGTCAATCACCTGCGGGCGTCGAGCCGCCGGTCGATACCGCAGGCAGTACGAGTCGGCGCAGAGGAAAGAACCTCCCTTGATGACTTTGCGTGGCATGCGGAACTGCGGCTGACGCGGGTCGAGGCTCTCCTCGGGTGTACCGCCTCGGGGGTCACGGGGGGCGCAGCAGGGTGCCGTGTCAGCGAAGCGGGTCTCGACGTACCAGTCGTCGGTCCACTCCCAGACGTTACCTGCCATGTCGGAGAGCCCGTAGCCGTTGGGCGGGTAGCTCCCGACGGGCGCAGTCATGCCGTAGCCGGGCTCGGCCCGCCAGGGGAAGTCCCCGTGCCAGTAGTGCGCACGCGGCTCATCTGGCCCCTCGGGCTCGTCCCCCCAGGTGTAGGTGGCGCCCTCGAGGCCGCCACGGGCTGCGCGCTCCCACTGGGCCTCGGTCGGCAGGGTCAGCCCCGCCCAGGAGGCGTAGGCCTGGGCGTCCTCGTGCGCGATGTGGACGACCGGGTGGTCCCCGCGGCCCACGACGCCCGACCTCGGGCCCTCGGGACTCCGCCAGCAGGCGCCGGGGGTCCACGTCCACCACTGGCTGAGGTGGCGCAGGTCGACGGGCCCAGAGGTCCGGGTGAACACCATTGAACCCGGGACGAGGTTCTCCGCTGGGGCTCCGGGGAAGTCGACCGGGTCAAGCGGGCGCTCGGCGACCGTGACGTAGCCGGTGTCCTCGACGAAGATTTCGTACTCGGCGTTCGTGACGGTCGTCCGCCCGAGCCAGAAGCCCGATACCTCAACGGAACGCGCGGGCGCCTCTTCTGCGTAATGAGCGTCCGACCCCATCAGGAACGTGCCGCCAGGAACCCAAACCATGTTGCCCGCCGGCGGTACGCCAGGCGGGGCGGCCGCCGGCGACGTGACGTGCCGATCATTCACGCGCTTGGGAGCCCGGCCTGCAGCTTGGCCAGCGCCTGGGAGATACCGAAGGTTGCGGGCTTCTGGGTCGGCGGGAACTCCACAAACGACGCCGCCATCTGCCCAACGAACGCCTGCGCCGGCACCAGCAGGAACGCATGGTCGAGCAGCCAGTCCCAGTAGGTGTTGGACGTGTGGTCGGCTCGCTCGTAGGGGTCGGTGCGCAGGTTGAAGATCTTCGGCACGCGCAGCTCGGTAAACGGCTCGGCCCAGACCTGCAGAGTGCCGACGACACGCTGCTCGAGGAAGACCATCTTCCAGTTGTCGTACCTCACCGCGAGCAGGTCGCCGTCGTCACTGACGTAGAAGAAGAAGTTCCGCGGACTTGTGTCGACGTCACCGGTGATGTACGGCAGCTGATTGTGACCGTCGAGGTGGACGCGGAACGTCGTCCCGCTCAGCTCCGCGCCTGCCTTGAGCTGGTCGGCGATATCCGGGGCGCCGGCAGCCGCAAGGAACGTGATGTACCAGTCGTTGTGGCTCATGATCCCGTTGAGCACGGTCCGCTCGGGGATGCGCCCCGGCCAACGCACCACGGCGGGAACACGGTAGGCGCCTTCCCAGTTCGTGTTCTTCTCGCCACGGAATGGTGTCGTGCCGGCGTCCGGCCACGAGTTCATGTGTGGCCCGTTGTCAGTCGAGTAGACGACGATCGTGTCCTCGGCGAGCCCGAGCTCGTCAAGGAGTGCCAGCAGTTCGCCGACCTGTGCATCGTGGTCAATCATCGTGTCGTGGTAGCCCGACTGCCATCGACCTGCCTGGCCTCGGCTCTCCGGCTTGGTATGGGTGCGGAAGTGCATGTGCGTGGAGTTGAACCACACGAAGAACGGAGTCTGCGACTCCGCCTTGTCTCGAATGAAGTCCGACGCGGCATCGATGAACTCGCCGTCGACGGTCTCCATCCTCTTCCGCGTGAGCGGGCCGGTGTCCTCGATGCGCTGGGTGCCGTCACCGTTGGACCAGGTGTGCAGGACGCCTCGCGGGCCGAACCGCTCGCGGAAGTTGGGAAAGTCCTCAGGCATCGGGTAGTCGTCGAGCTCGGGCTCCTCCTCGGCGTTGAGGTGGTACAGGTTGCCGAAGAACTCGTCGAAGCCGTGCATGGTCGGAAGGTGCTCGTCACGATCGCCCAGGTGGTTCTTGCCGAAATGTCCCGTTGCATACCCCTGCGCTTTGAGCGCGGTGGCGATAGTCGGTGTCGTCGACTGCATCCCGAGCTCGGCGCCGGGCATCCCGACCTTCGTCAGGCCCGTATCGGATCGGGTTCTGACCCGTGATAAACGCCGCCCGGCCCGCGGTGCAACTCTGCTCGCCGTAGTAGTCGGTGAACCGTGCCCCCTCGTCTGCGATCCGGTCGATATTCGGCGTGCGGTAGCCCATCAGCCCGTCGCTGTAGCAGCTGAGATTCGAGATCCCGATGTCGTCACCCCAGATCACCAGGATGTTCGGCTTGTCCTGCGGCATCTGTGTCTCCCCGGGTTCGTATTTGACAGGCAGCCTAAGCTGCACCACGACCTGGCGGCAGCGGCAATGTGTCGGGTGTGGCGTGGGCGTACGGTTCGAGGAGACAGCACGAGCGGCGGACGCGGGGGGCACCATGACCGAGCAGCAGCGTTACGAGGTGGTACGGCAAGGGCCTGGGTTCGAGCTACGTCGCTATCCCGCGCACCTGGTCGCCGAGGTCGAGGTCAACGGCTCCTTCGAAAGCGCGGGCAACACGGCCTTCCGCCCCTTGGTGGCCTACATCCGTGGGAGGAACCAGGCCAGCCAGAGCCTCGCGATGACCGCCCCGGTGCTCCAGCGCCGCGACGCCGCCGCCGATGCGCCGGGGGCCGTAGAGACGGTGACTAGCGAGACATCACCCGGGCGCTATGTCGTCTCCTTCGTCATGCCGCAGGGCTCGACGCGCGAGACGCTCCCAGACCCTGGCGATGCCCAGGTCACGATCCGGGCAGTGCCCGAGGAGCTCGCCGCGGTGGCGCGGTACTCAGGCCGGTGGGGGTCCGCCTCGTACGAGCGGCAGACCGGCCAGCTGCTGCGGGCGGTGCGCGACGCCGGGCTCGAGGCGACCGGTCCACCGCGTTTCGCCCGCTTCGACCCGCCCTGGACGCCGTGGTTTCGACGTCGCAACGAAGTCGTCGTCCCCGTGCGCGCTGAGGGGCCGATCTCATCCGGTGGTCTGCGCGCGAGTTGAACCAACTGCGGAGCTGGAGTCTCGGAGCCTGTCGGTATCGAGCGCACGCACAGCCTGGACTTACTCCGCCCACCGAGTTGCGACCTGTGAAAGGGTGATCCAGACAGAAGCGGTCGCCCCTAAACGTACCTGGAGGTTTCAAGAATGAAGTTCTTGGCTTGGCTTATCGCAATACTCACCGGCGGATACATGGTTCCGTGGGCGATCGCCGTTCAACGGTCCAAGAGCAACACCGGGAAGGTTCTGCTGGTCAATCTCCTGCTCGGCTGGACCATCATCGGTTGGGTATGGGCTCTGGTGATGTCCTTAGGGGACGAGCCGGTGGTCGCTTAGCACCCGGTCGCGAGCGGCGGCCACGGACGCGTCCACCTCGCCACCAGGACACCTTGGGCGATCCATCGGGACATCAGCCTGTCGCTCAGCATTGCCCATGAATGGGGTACTTCCCCGAGGACCTATGCCTCTGGATGCAACCTGCCCGCAAGAGGAGGCTTTTCCTGTGACCACGCAAGCGAGAACCCACCACCACACACACTGGCCGCCGGAGTCCCGCGTCGGACGGCGGGCGGTCGCGCTGGCCGGGTTCAGTGTGGGAGCCGTGCTGCTTGAGATCCTGGCGTTCGCGATCGGCCTGGTCGAACCCGCCGACAGCTACACCGACAGTTGGGTGCAGGCCGTGTGGGGCGCATGCATCTGGGCGACAGCGCTGGCGGCTCTCGTCACCGGCATCATCGCGATCCTCCGTCACCACGATCATTCGTGGCTGGTCAGGGCGGCCACCCTGCTTGGACTACTCCCCGTTGCCTTGCTGCTCTCGGAGATCGCCCTCGGCAAGTTCTGATCCTTCCGCTGAGCAGCCCCGTAGAAGGAGTCTCCGATGACCTTCACCAACATCGGCCCAAGTTCGACCTCCGAGCAGGTCGGGGCCCCTCTTATCCGTACAGCGCGCGTAACCGGGCTGCTATACCTCGGTCTGGCCATCACCGGGATCCTCGGGTCCGTGATGGTCCGGGCCCAGCTCTTCGTCGCCGACGACGCCCTGGGCACGCTGTCCAACTTGGTCGAGAACACCTCGGTGGCACGGCTGGGCATCGCACTCGAACTGGGCATCGTGGTGACCCAGGCCCTGGTCGCTCTGTGGTTCTACCGTCTGTTCCGCAGCGTCGACTCCTTCGCCGCCGGTTCGCTCGCCGCGTTCGGGTTGATGAATGCGGTCGCCATCCTGGGCAGCGCGGCGCTGCTCGCCACCGCACTCGAGGTAGCCAATGACGCGTCGTTGGCCGTGGCCGGGGGTGCGGCTGTGACGGTGCAGTTGCTGTATGTCGTCAGCGCAAATCTGTGGGGAGTCGCCGGCTTGTTCTTCGGTCTCTGGCTTATCCCGATGGGCTGGCTGGTGGTTCGGTCGCGGTGGCTGCCACTGTGGCTGGGCCGACTCCTGATCCTCGGCGGCGCGGGATACCTGCTCGGCACGTTCGTCAGCTACCTGTTCCCTGATGCCGACCTCGTCGCGGGACTGATGACCGTCCCGGCAACCATCGGCGAGTTCTGGATCATCGGATACCTAATCATCTTCGGCGTCCGCAACCACCGCACGGAGCACGAGACGCCGGCCATGAATGACGCAGCGACGACCTGACCTCAGTCGTCAGCGAAAGGAGCGGCCCCATGAGTACAACAACTAGGACAACAGTGACGAAGCAGTACCAAGACACGCGAGTGGACGTCAAGCTGGTACTGAGCGCACTGTGGGTCGCGATGCTGTTCGTGTTCGCCTACGTCGACATCTTTGGGCTGTTCCGCGCCGACGTTCTGAAGGCCGCTCTTGACGGCAAAGTGGCGACCACGGGATTTGCGGTCAACCAGACGTTTCTGACCTACACCCTTCTGTACGTCCTGCCGGCCGCCCTGATGGTGGTCTTGTCACTCCTCCTCAAGGCACGAGTCAACCGCATGGTCAACCTCGTGGTCAGCCTGCTGTACATGGTGACCATCATCGGTGCGGCCGTCGGCGAAGGTTGGGCCTACTACATCGTCGGAAGTGTCGTCGAAGTCGTGCTTCTCGCCGCCATCGCTCTGTCCGCCTGGAGATGGCCGGCGTCTGAGATCGCCCCTAGCGTTCCCTCGTAGGGACTGTTGACCATTCGTGGACTAAACGGTCAAGGGGCTTGACCACCACGATCGGTGATTAAGCCCTTGATCTGCGCTGTCGTCCGCGCCCGTTTCGTCCGCAGGACCCGGTGTTGTCACGGCCATTGGAATCCAGGCGGTGTCGGCCTGCAACTCTGCTTCGCTAGTGTCCGAAGCTTGACCTTCTTGGTCTTCCACTTGTCCTTGGTCGCAAGGTTGTTCATTTCGGAGGGGTCGGTGCTGTATCGGTACAGCTCCTCACGGCCTTGGTTGTTCCATTTGACGTACAACCAGTTCGTGGTGCGGTACCCGCAGTACGCGGGGTGTTTCCGGGCCATGTCCTGTCTTCCCGCCCACTGGACCTGCTCCATCACCGTTCCGGTGCGCGGCCTCTCAAGAACGGAAATTCGATCCATCGGCCACGAAACGCCGGCGACCTGCGCCATCGTGGCGGTCATGTCGGTATTGGTGGTCAGCCTGCTCTGCAGCGATGAACTGATGACACCGTCAAGGCGCATCACCATTGGGACCCTGGCGGCCCGCACGTAGGGGAAGTCTTTATCCCACAGGCGATGCGCACCTAGGAGGTATCCGTTGTCCCCCATCACGATGAACAAGGTGTTGGACATTTCAGCACCGAGGGCGTCAATGATCTGCTTGACGCCCTCGTCGACCGACATCAGCATCTCGTGCTGTTTCCGCTGCTCCCTCTGATACTCCCTATAGGACCCCTTCAGCAGCGGCTTGTTTCGCATGAACCTCGGCTTGTCCCCGATCTTGGCTTCATTGAACGCTTCGTCGAGGGGTTCGTTGTGCCACGTCCCGCTGTGCCGCGGCGCGGGGATCATCGGCCTGTGCGCAGCATACGGCGAGTAGTACAGAAACAGGGGGGCATCTTTGCCTACCTGCTGACCGACGAACTGGACTGCTTTGGCGGTGAGCACGTCGGTGGAGTACTCCTCCGGGGTGTCGCCGTACTGCTCGTCCACGGTCCCACCGAGGGAGTAGTTGTAGTAGTTCGTCGCACGGAACGCCTCGAAGGTGTCCCAGCCGGGAGGGACATGCCCTTGGGGTGCCGCACGGTATCCGTTGAGGTATTTCCCGAACAGGGCAGTGTTGTATCCGCCGGCATGCAGGTGAGTAGCGAGGGTGTCACCCTCTTGCGCCTGGAACTTCCACCAGCCCCCGTTCTCCTCGGTGTTGTCGTACACACCTGTGGTGTGCGCCAGGTCACCAGTCAGCGTCGCGGCCCGCGACGGGCAGCACAACGATGTAGGGGTAATCCCGTTGGTGAACTCGACGCCCCGGTCGGCGATCTGGTGTTGCACGGTGGGCATGGCGTCGAGGTAGCCGGTGCTCACATCGTCAAGCATGACGAACACGATGTTGGGGGGGGTCGGTACAAGACCCCTGGCATCGCTGTTCGGGTTGATAGTCGCGGCGACGACGAGAAGGGCCGTGATGACGGCGATGGACAGGCGGGGCTTGGACATTTCGGAAATGGACCTCAAGAACCTCGAGCCAGGAATGACCTGTTGCACCCGGCGCCGTTCATGCTTGACCGAAGCCGGTTTAGGTCTCTCCCAGCGGTAACTGTCCAGGCCGACGCTCTGGGACTTCTTCCCCCATGCCGGCATCGCTTTCTCCATCTTCGGTTCTGAGTGGGAGCAGGACAGGCCTACGAGCCGCAGACAAAGTCCATCGAACTACGCTATCGACCACCATGGGCCGAAAGTGGGAGGACAGCCGCGCGCCGGACTCACAACGCTAAGCGGGTTCCCACGAGTGCGGAGCCTTCGCTTCGCGGACCTTCAAGTTCGTAGCCAGGCAGAATCTGAATCTGCGACCTCTGGGTCATGACTGCCCCGCCAGTCGTCCGGTGCGTGTTCTGGCGTGCGTTTCGTGCTCGGCAACGCGGTGTTCCGTTCGTCCTGTTCGGTCCGTTCGGTGCAGTCCGTGACATCGGTGTGCCATGCATCGGGTTCACAGCGGGGAGAGCCGAACGCTTCAGAGACCACCAGCGCCACGGTGCCCGTGGTGACCACCGTCAAAGCGGTTGGGGCCAGGCGATCAACAGATGTTCGGGAACTGGGCGATGACGATCTTCCCTGTCGTGCGGTCCCGGAACATCCAGTCCGCAAGCCCGCTGACCCGGCGCTTCGGCGGCGTGGTGACCATGTCGTCCCGGAGTCAGCCGGTGAGGACCCCAGCTCGAGCCAGGGTCGCCGCGCCGACAACACCTGCGTTGTCGGCGAGCGCCGCCACCTTGAACGTCCGGTCTTCCCGGACGTGCATCGTCCACGGTTCCGCAGCCTTCGCCACCCGGTCGGCCAGCTCTTGACCGAACTCCTCGGCCATCCCCCCGCCGAGCACCACCAGGTCTGGGTCCAGAAGGTTCACCGCCGAGCCGATCGCGATGCCGAGCTTCTCAACGGCAGCGTCCATGAGCTCGGTCGCGACAGCATCCCCCTCTTCGATGGCCGCCCCCCACACGCTCGACGTGGTGGTCGGCTTGCCCTTCTTGGCCATGATGGAGAACAGCGCAGAGTCGCGGCCCGCTGCACGCCGCGCCTCGGCGGCAAGCCCCATCATGCGGCGGCCGGCGTAGGCCTCGACGCATCCCCGCCGCCCGCAGCCGCACATCGCGCCACCGGGCTGCACGAGTATGTGACCGAACTCTCCACCCACCCCCGTGGCCCCGCGGTAGGGGCGACCGCCCAGGATCAGCGAGCCTCCGATCCCTGTCCCCATCCAGACCCCGAGCACGTCGTGCTGCCCGACGGCGGCGCCGGCCCGCCACTCCCCCAGCAGCCCGACGTCTGCGTCGTTGCCGACGAACACCGGCACTCCGAGCGCCTCGCGCAGCAGCTCCACCGCGTCGAAGTGTTCGTCCCAGCCGGTGAGGTTGGGGGCAGTGAGCACTCGGTTGTCCTGGACAAGCCCCGGCAGTCCGACACCCACCGCAGTCACGTCCGGAAGCTCCTGGACCATCTCCGCGATGAGGTCGACGACCTCCTGTGCCGAGCCTGGCGTTGGGCGCTTGCGACGGTGGTGAACCTGGTGCTCGCCGTCGACAGCCGCGACGGCGATCTTCGTACCGCCGACGTCGACGCCGGCCACGAGAACGGACATGAGACTCCTTGGTTTCGGGGGGCGGAGTCGTCCGACCGTACTGCTGTCACCCGATCGGTGTGGGCGTGACCCGGCGCGGTCCCGGCACGATCAAGATTTCTTGTCGGGGCTTGGTGAGTCCCGCGGCTCCCGCCGCTGGGCCACGAGGGCGACGATCATGGCGACGAAAGTCACCAGGTAGAGCTGACCGACCACGGCCTCCGACGAAGCGACGAGCCGGCCCAAGTTCGTCACGGGTGACAGGTCGCCGTAGCCCACCGTCGTCAATGTACTGAGACTGAAGTACATGAACGACGTCGTAGGCTCCTCGCGACCGAAGAAGGTCGGCGCGAAGTAGTAGTCGAGGGCCACCGACAGGTAGAAGAACGCCACCGGGATGAGCAGGTAGACCGACACAGCTCCGATCAGCGTCTGAACCGTGACCCGACGGTGCCGAAGTAGTCGCCGCACCACGAAGACTGGTGTGGTGACCGCGAGCACCACGAGCAACGCCGGTGGTGCCTCACTGCTCACGCGCGAGGCGTCCGCCCCCGTAGCGGCAGATACGACGAGCAAGACAACGACCAGGCCGACGCCGGCGAGTACCGCAACGTCCACCGCTCGTTGCCAGCGCCGCGCGAGCCCCGACGCCCGCAACGCGAGAAGCAGCGACAACCCAACGAGTGTCGAGGCGGCCGCGGCGGTGACCTCGGCGAGCCAGCTCGCCGATGAGGGGTCGAGGTCCACCAGGGACAGGCAGACGATGGACGTCACTGTGAAGAGCAGTAGGAGTCCGAACCGGTCCAGCTGAGCTGACTGGTCGTCGAACAAGGGGCGGCGGCCCGATCGGGGACTCACCATCGGGTGGGCACGAGTCCCTCACCCCCACTTCGTGGCGCTACCTCGACCGTCATCGGATTCCCCTTGCTGAGTGGTGCTCCACGCAAAGTGTCCGCGAGTATCTCAAGCGGGTTGCGGCGCCGGCGCGTCCTTGGCAGTTCGAAGGACCTTGACGAGAAGAACGACGGTGAGAATGGCGATGATCCAGAGGAACAGGCTGGACGCCAGCGGGGCGGCTCCACCGGTGGCATCGGCTCCGATGGCCCCGAAGTCCCAGAGCGCGTGGATGACCATGCCCACCACCAAGAGTCCGGTGATCCGGCGCACCAGGTAGAACGCCGATCCCAGGACGAACGCGAAACCCATCTGGAATGCGGTCGTCCCTACCGACTGACCGAAGAACACGTTGATGCCGTGCAGCAGTCCGAACAAGAACGAGGTGAGGAACCACACCCAGACCTCTGACACGCTTCCCCGAAAACCGACCAGCATGAGACCGCGTGTCACGAACTCCTCGGAAAAGCCGATTAGAACGGTGCCCAATGCGAGCACGGGCAGCACCTTGGCGCTGTCCGCCCCGAAGTCAATGCCACTGACTCCGAGCAACACGAAGATGAACATGGCTACCGGGAGAAGGAACGCCCATCGAGGACCGGCCTTGGTCTCCTCGGTCAGCGCAGGTCGCCACCAGCCCAGCCACGTAGCCGCCACCGCAAGGAAGACCGCGCCGACGCCCACAGGGACGACGATGCCCTTCACGATGTTCGACGTCGTGTCACCCACAGTGTCGTAGTCGACGTTGTTGACCGACCAGATGGCCACGACTATGGCCATGTAGACAAGGAGCAGGACGACGGAGATCACTGCTTTGGGCTGGACCCTCACGGGGGCACCTCCTGTGGGTCGGCGTCGCCGAATCCTGGCACAGCTCCAAGAGATACGCACGCGATGCCGTCAGTGGTCACCAGCGAGCTTGTCGCGCAACCAATCAATACGCGTGTGACGAGCCGGGGGAAACCTGCTTTCAGCGCGCCCCAACTTCCTGTCGCTGTAGAAACGCCTCGCCCAGAATGACATCGGCTTCGCCAATCTGAAGGCGCCAATCCATCCGAGCAGCGGCACGGCCAGCCCCAAGAGCCCCATCGCGTTCTTGCCTTTGAGTAGACAGATGATGCACAGACCCACGTGAAACACCACCACGATCGATGCCACGAACAGGCCTGCCGAACGTTCGGTGGCAGCGTCGACACCGACCGGCGAGGTCGCCATGAGCATCGCTACGCCTGCGACTACAGCGAGCAGCACCGCGTCGATCGACTTGCGGCCCTCCGCGCTCCAGTAGACGTCCTCCAGGTGCACCCAGAGGGCAAACTCGTCGAGCGCGAGGGCTGCGCCGACGCCGAACAACAGGGCGAGAATCTCTTGCCAAGGCGATGCGGGGCTGTAGCGGAACTCGAGAAGTCCCACGATCAGGACGAGCAGGATGCCCCAGACCTGGTGGTGGATGTGGACGCCGCCGATGACGACGTCCCTGATGGTTGCGCCCCGTTCCGCGCCCGGTACTTCGCTGCGTGCCCGAATGCGCGAAGTGGTCCAGCGGGTGATGCCGAACGCCACGATGAAGCCGACCAGCAACCACAGCGCGGCTGCCCGTCCGGTGTCTACGAGGTACGTCTGGTACCAATTCACGCGGCCAACCTATCCGTCGCACTCCTTCTCCCAGGATGCTCTGGCGACTGGTTGACCACCCAGTGGTCGACGCCTCCCCGAGGAGTCGTGCCGGCGTGAGTTTGGCGGAGTGGGTGTCCTCAGCGACGTCCGGAACTGAAGGCTGCCGCGCTGAGCCTGCCTTTGGATGTGGGCCGCTTTGGCGCGCGCCGCGTCGTGGCCTTCTGCCCTGAGACCTGACCGGAAGACGAGCCCGAGCCAGTCGACTTCGGGGTACCCGACGTCGGGCCACCAGACCGTTTCTGGTTACGACCGCGACTGCGACGGCGAGGCTTGGACGCGTTCACCGGCCGGGAAGCGGACGCTGCCGGCGCCGCGCCCTCCATCGGACCGGACAGCACGCGTGCGCCAGGTGCCAGCTCGGCCAACACCGGGTGCGTAGCGCCCTTGATCCGCGTGGTCGTCGGTGCGATCCCGGCCGCCCGAGTGAGCAGTCGGACGTCGTGTGCCTGCTCATTGGTCATGATGGTGACGACCGTGCCGGCGTTTCCCGCCCGGGCTGTTCGCCCGGAGCGGTGCTGGTACGCCTTGTGCTCGGCCGGAGGGTCGGCGTGAACGACCAGGGCTACGTCGTCGACGTGGATCCCCCGGGCGGCGATGTCGGTGGCGACCAGCGCCGACGCTCGACCGTCGTGGAACGCCTCGAGGTTGCGGGTACGCGCGTTCTGGGCGAGGTTTCCGTGTAGCTCGACCGCCGGGACGCCACTGTTGTTGAACTGGCGGGCCAGCGTCTTGGCGCCGCGCTTGGTGCGAGTGAAGACGATGGTGCGACCGGGCGCACTGATCAGGTCGACCAGGATCGGCAGTCGGTGTTCGCGATCCACATGAAGCACGTGGTGCGACATCTCGCTGATCGGTGACTGCACGAGAGTCGGCCTCGTGAGTGACCGGGTCTACCAGGAACTGCCGGACGAGCGTGTCGATCGCCCGGTCGAGCGTGGCAGAGAAGAAGAGCCGTTGGCCGCCGCGGGGCGTCTGTGCGAGCAGCCGGCGCACCGCGGGAAGGAAGCCCAGGTCGGCCATGTGGTCGGCCTCGTCGATGACGGTGACCTCGATGGCGGCCAAGCTGCAGTGTCCCTGCGCGATCAGGTCCTCAAGTCGTCCGGGACAGGCCACGAGGATGTCGACGCCTCGGCGAAGAGCGGTCACCTGCGGGTTCTGGCCGACGCCACCGAAGACCGTGCGCGAGGTGAGGCCAGCGGCCTGCGCCAGCGGTGCGAGGGCCTGGTCGATCTGGTTGGCCAGCTCGCGGGTGGGCGCCAGGATGAGCGCTCGTGGTGCCTTGGGCCGGGCCGTGCGGCCGTCGGAGAGCCGGGCCACCAACGGAAGCAGGAAGGCATAGGTCTTGCCGGAGCCCGTGCGGCCACGGCCGAGCACGTCGCGCCCGGCAAGGGCGTCGGGCAAAGTAGCGGACTGGATCGGCGTTGGGGTGTCGATGCCGAGGCCGGACAAGACGTCTGTGAGACGTGCGGGCACGCCGACGTCAGAGAATGAAGACAAGTGAAGATCGCTATCTGTGTGGGTTTCTCACCGACAGCCGGGATCCGAAAGACTCGGGCGGCTACACACGGAGCGGATGTCATGCGCTACGACGTGCGGACAACTCGCGGCGAGAATTCAACGAGCTGATGTAAGCACCCTAGCGGACGGACCTCGAAACCCGAGCATCCAGCCGTGGCGTAGCGTCCGCAGACTTCGCTGCGGCTGGTCGGCGCCGTCATCATGGTGCTGCGCTCGGCTGCTCCGGCCCTTCCCCCACGACGACCGTCATAGCTGACATGGGCTGGTGTTGGTTCTCCCCGTTGGGGGGCAGGACGCTCGCGCCCTTCACCATGAGCCACAAACCGACCACCAGCTCAAACGGAACATAGAGCGCATAGAGGGCCTTACTTGGGTCGATGCCCCGATCCCAGATGAGCAACAGGGTCGCAACGAGAACCAAGGGCACCGCAATCAAACCCCACAGCGCAAGGATTTGCGGAACGATCCGCGACTTGAGGAGCAAGGAGTACCACAGCAGCCCGCCAAGGCAGAACAAGAGCATGGCAACGTCGCCCGCGTGCTGACTGAATCCCAACGAAAGCGTGCCGGAATTCTCGTGGAAGGACTCCCCGGTCGTGCCCGCATCGACGAATGCTTCGCTCACATCCAGCAGGCTGTACAGACCGAGTGACTTGACAGCAAGCATCACTGCCTCAGCAATCCACAAGCCCAGAGCGACAAGCGCAATTGCTGGGTTCTGCTGTCGCAGGACGACGTACAACAAGGACGCCAGGACGATGATGCCGACGCTCGTGAGCAGTTCGAGCAAGATGGTTGTCCGCATCGTGACAAGGCTGTCCGACACGTTAGCGAGGACCTCTGAGATCCCGCCAGCAAGGATCGACACCGACAGCAGTCCCGCAGCGAGGCTGGTCAAGAACTGAAATACGAACGCCGCCCCCAGATACCTCGGAAGACGAGCGACCAAGTCCGCTGACATGACCATCACCCCCGGTGATCGGTGACACTCGCCTGGGACCTGGCCGTTGCCGGCCGGGTCAGCCCCAAGGATTCCCTGGTCGGGGAACGAAGGCCAGGGGCAAACGTCACCCGGCAAACCCGCTCCCGTGCAAATCTCCCCACCGTGCCGTTCCCGTCAGAAGGTGACGTTCTTCTCTACCACATGCGCCGACCCGCCATGAGGCTGTGTGCGTGGCCGTCCTGGGCCGTGACCCCGGCTCAGTGTTGGCGGCTGGGAGGTGACTTGTCATGACAACCCTTCAGCACAAGTTCGTTCCTCAAGGGGCGTCGGTCAAACCGCCCGACAGCAAGCGAGAGCACCGAGCTGCCGCCACGACCGCCGGGATCCTGTACATCACTGGATCGGTTGCGGGCTTCCTGAGTCTTACCTCCAGCGCTCCGATTCGTGATGCAGAAGACCCGTTCGCCTATGCCGTCGAGCATTCCAGCGCAGCGACGACCACGGCGCTGCTTGTCCTGGTCATGGGGTTGTCGCTCGCCTTCGTCCCGATCGTGTTGTTCCCGGTGCTGCGCCGCACGAGCGAGGTGTTGGCGCTTGGCTACCTGATCGTGCGAGGAGCGGTCGAGACCGTTGGCTACGTCCTCATCGCCATCTTCTGGCTGCTGCTCGCACCGCTGGGCGCGGCCGTCGCGGCTGGTTCGGGCACAGCTTCACCGGCAGAAACCCGGCTCGCAGGCGTGGTCGTCGACGCTGATGCCACGAACGCCGTTCTCACCCTCGTCTTCTGTCTCGGTGCCGCCATCTTCTACACACTTCTCTACAGGTCGCGCATCGTTCCACGCTGGATCTCGGTCTGGGGGCTGGTGGCTATCCCCCTCTATGTCGCGGCCGACCTCCTAGCGATTTACGGCGTGTTCGATGCCAACTCTTCGAGGCAGGTCCTGATGTTCATGCCAATGGCCGTGCAGGAGATGGTGCTCGCGGTCTGGATGATCGCCCGTGGGTTCAGGCCAGCCACTGCCACCACCGCGTCCGAGCTCGAGAGCGACGCGCTGGCCCGCACGTAGGGGTATTGGTTAGCGGCGGTATCAGGCGTCGCGGTACATGAAGACGCTGCTGGCGATGACCCAGATGGCGAACAGCGGGAACACCGCCAAGCCGAGCCCGACCGCCAAGTCCGACGACGACACCACACCACCAAGTCCGAGCACTCCGAACAATCCGACCAACAGTCCGAGCCAGCCGTACCAGGCGGGCCGCAACCCGTGCTTCAAGACCGGGATGCTCACGCTGGCCGCTGCACCCGCGAATGCGAGGGTCATCAGTCCTGTCGACGCAACGCTGATGTTCCACAGTGCAATCAGCGCACCGTCGCCGCTTGCGGCATCCCGGCTCAGGAAGAGCCCAGCGTCGATTATGACGCCGACACCCAAGAGCCCGAGGGCCGTGATCCAGAAGGCTGCAGCCGCCATGCTCCAGTTCTCACCGTGATCACGATCAGAGTTGCGGAGGAGCCCGACCAGGCCGGCCAGGAACAACCCGGCGGGAAGGATCGCGAAGCTGATGATGAGCAGCCCCAGGCTGTGGCCTCCGGTGCTCGTCGAGAAGTAGTCGACGAGGCTCGCCTCATCGCCAGCCGTCGGCATGTTGCCGACGGCGATCATGCTGCCGAGGACGCAGGCGACGAACACGAAGCCCGCGATAGCTCCGACGCGATTGAAACCGCTGCTCATGGGAACCGAATCGGCGGTCAAGGTGATCTCCTGCGGGTGGGGTGTCCCACCCGCAGGCGTTCTCGTGTCGTCGGGTGGCGAAAGCAACCCAGTGGCTCGTTGACAATTCCTCAGCCTGCGGGGTTCAGTGGAGGGAGGCTCTGACAGGCCAACGAGGCCCTAGGTCGCAGACCGACGCGACGACACCGTGAGGATGCGACCGGACGCCCTCGACGTCCCACACCTGTGGCTCGGCATCCACCTGACCCACACCACCCCGAAGGGACCTGACATGACCCGCGTTCGCGTCGACCTGAACATCTCGCTGGACGGCTACACCTCGACGACCGACCACGCCCCCGACAATCCGATGGGAGAGGACTGGGAAAGCCTCATGGAGACCTACATCGCGACCCGCACGGTCCAAGAGCGCGTCTTTGGCGACACCAGCGGCACCGGTACGACGGGCATCGACGACTCTTACGCCGCCGCGTACTTCGAGGGCGTCGGCGCCGAGATCATGGGCGCGGCCATGTTCGGACTGCACACATTCCCCGACGATCCGGATTGGAAGGGCTGGTGGGGTGACCAGCCGCCGTTCGGCGTTCCGGTCTACATCCTCACTCACACCGCACCGCGTCCGTCGATCCCGATGCAGGGCGGAACGACGTTCCACTTCCGCAACACCACAATCGCAGACGTGCTCGCCGAGGCGATCGAGGCTGCTGGCGACCTGGACGTGCGGATCGGCGGTGGAATCAGCACCGCGCGCGACTTCCTGCGCGCAGGCCTGGTCGACCAATTGCACGTCGCAATCGCCCCAATCCTGCTCGGGCGGGGCAATCGACTGTGGGACGACCTGCGCGGCCTCGAACTCACCCACAAGGTGACGGCGGAAGTGGCCGAGAGTGGCACGACCCACGTCACCTTCACGCGATAGGACGTACACCTGACGATCGAACGACGAGGGGACGTTTCACGACGGTCCAGTTTCGCGGCACGAGGCCACGTACACCGACATCGTCGAGCACAGCGTCTTCTTCGACGAGTTCTGGACTGACAATCAAGCCGCGAGAGGGGCAGCCGGGGGCCGCTCGAGTCTCTGGGCGACTACCTCACATGGCGCACCTCCCGCGATTGGGCGGTTTCGTGTGACCCGAATCTCAGAGGAGCCAAGCAAGGAACCTCTGTTCGGTCATCCGTGGCCGCAAAGAGCCCGGCCACAAACGAAGTCCCGGGACATCTATTAACTATGTCCCGGGACTTCACTTTCGTAGCGGGGGCAGGATTTGAACCTGCGACCTCTGGGTTATGAGCCCAGCGAGCTACCGAGCTGCTCCACCCCGCGTTGGCCCGCTTACCTTACGTGCTGATGTGCGGTCGCTCCAAACTGGGGCGTCAGGGCAGCGGGCCTGAAGCCGACGCACCAGGGATTTCAGGCACGACAGCTGACCCGTCAAGACCCAGCTCATTCGCCGCAGCCTCGGCACGCTGGAGCGCTGCGATCAGGTCGTCCTGCGTATCACCGTAGGTCGCGAAGTCACCCTCAGCCAACGCTTCCTGACCGCGTTCGTAGGCGGCGGCTGCATCGGCCAGCGCTTCCTGGAGTCGCTGCTGCACATCCGCGGCGGAGCCGGGGTCACCGCCGCCGCCACCACCGCCGCCACCGCCGCCTTTGTCTCCACCGCCCTTCGGGGTTCCGGTATCCGTACCGATCGCGACCCCGTCAAAGAAGAGGCCAAGCGCCTCTTCGTACGTGTTGGCGATCGACACGGTGTCACCGAAGGACACGATCACCTTGCTCAGCCTCGGGTAGGACGCACCTTCGGTTGCTCGGGCGTATACGGGCTCGACGTACATCAGGCCACCCGCAACAGGGAGCGTCAGGAGGTTGCCGACATCGACTTCGGTGCTGCCACCCCGGCGTAGCGAGAGCAACGCATTCGCGACCGTTTGGTTGGACTCGATGTTGTTCTGCATCTGACTCGGCCCCGGGAAAGTGGTGTTTCGGGGCAATGCGAGCACCTGCATTCGCCCATAGTCAGGATCTGCTGCGTCGCTGTTCACTGCCATGAAGGCCGCCAGCGTCTCGCGGTTCACGGGCGCGAACGTTGTGGTCAACGAGTACCGGGGATCAATCTCACCGGGCATCTGCAGCGACAGGTAGTACGGCGGTTGTGCAACGTCGCCAGCGCTCGGCGACGTCGGGTCGATCGGCACCTGCCATGCATCCTGTGACGTGTAGAACACCTGTGGATCGGTGACGTGGTACCGAGCGAGCACTTCTCGTTGAACCTTGAAGAGGTCCTCTGGATAGCGCACATGTGCCAAGAGCTCGTCACTGATCTCAGAGCGCGGTTGCACCGTGTCGGGGAACACCTTCGACCAGGTCTGCAGCAGCGGGTCTTCTTCATCCCACGCGTACAGGTTGACCGTGCCGTCGTACGCATCGACGGTCGCCTTGACCGAGTTACGCAGGTAGTTCACCTGGTCGCGTATGGGCAAGACCGTTGCACCGGTCTGCGTCGTCAATGAGTCGGTGGTGACCTCGCCAAACTCCTGGCGCTGTGAGTACGGGTACGAGTCGGTGGTGGTGTACCCGTCAACGATCCACACGATGCGACCCTCGACCACCGTTGCGTACGGGTCGGCGTCGAGCGTCAGCCAGGGAGCAGCTCGCTCGACGCGCTCTCGGGGATCACGCACGTACAAGATCTGTGAGTCGGCGTTGATGCGGTCGGAGAGCAAGATGTTGGTCTCCTGGAACCGCCACGCGTAAAGCAGGCGGTTGAAGAACGACCCCATGGGGACGCCGCCCTTGCCGGTGTACGTGTACGAACGCTGGCCGTTCTCTGCCCCGTCGTCGGGGAAGTCGAGCTCTCGAGGCTCACTCGTTTCGGGAGCACCGACGATCGAGTAGTCGGGAGTCTTCTCGCCGAAGTAGATGCGGGGCTGCTCGATGTCCAGAACACCCTGAGGTGGCAGGTCGAACTCCGCGAAGTCGGGTTCACCGTTCACAGCGGCCCGGTTGCCGTAGGCGGCAACGAGTCCGAAGCCGTGTGTGTACGTGAGGTGGTCGTTCAACCAGTTGCGCTGTTCGGCCGGAACACCGGCCAGGTCGATCTCGCGCGGCGAGACGATGACGCCTTCCTGCTTGCCGTCGATCGTGTAGCGATCGATGTCGAGGGGATCCTGGAAGGTGTAGAACCCCTTCACCTGCTGCAGCTGGTCGAACGTGTCGGTCAGTCTGGCCGGGTCCATGAGACGGACGTTCTCGAGGGTGCCCCGCGATTCGCTGAAGGCCTTGGCGTCGGGGTCCTCCGCCGGGATGTAGTCCTCGATCTCGATGCCTTCGAGGGTGTAGGCGTCACGAGTGGCCTGGATGTTGCGCTCGATGTACGGCGCCTCTTTGACGTCCTCGGTGGGATTCACCTGAAGCTGCTGCACGATGCTGGGATAGATCCACCCGATGGCTACCGCGCTCAGTACGAGCAACCCCAGGCTCAGGACCGCCAGACGCCAGGTGCGCCGGAAGATGTTCACAAAGAACAGGGCAGCGCAGATGAGCGCCACGAACGTGAGGATGGTCTTGGCAGGGATCAGGGCGTTGACGTCGGTGTAGCCGGCCCCGGTGAAGAGTGAGTTCGGCGTGATGACGAGCTCGTAGCGGTCGAGCCAGTAGGCGACGGCCTTCAGAAGGACGAAGAGTCCGATCAGGATCGACAGCTGCACACGCGCGGCACGCGTGGTGCGTTCGCCTGGCATGGAAGGACTGATTCCGCCGTACAGGTAGTGGACTGCCGCAGCGACCAGTCCGCTCAAGATGACGATCACCATGGCCGTGTCGACCAGGAATCTCCACCACGGCAGCGAGAAGACGTAGAACCCGATGTCCATTCCGAACTGCGGATCGACCTGTCCGAAGGCCGTGCGGTTCAGCCAGGCAAGAACGGTCCGCCATTCGGCCATGGCCGCGGCTCCGAAGAAGAACCCGACCAAACCGGCAAAGGCGAGAAGCAGAATCCGGCGGAAGGGGTCGATGGCGAGGCGGTACCGATCAAGACTCTGCTGTTCCAGCGAGATCGCTCGGAAGATTGGTCGATAGCGGTAGGCCAGGTACCCGTTGAGAACGACTGCGCCGGACGCGATGAGGAAGAACACGACGAAGAGCACAAGGCGCACCACGAGTTGGGTGCTGTAGACACTGGTAAATCCGGCGGCCTTGTACCAGAGCCAGTCGGTGTAGTAGCCGGCAAATAGCGCGAAGCCCACCAGCAACAGAGCCAAGATGGCCAGCGTCGGCAGCAGGGCACCCCTACGTCGGCGGCCGCGGGTCTGTGGAGACGGAGGCGGTCCCTGAGGCGGGGCTGGCGGCGGCGGGGCGTCAAAACTCACCCCACCACACTAACTGGGCTTCGGGTGCCTCCGCGCATCGTGGGGCCCCCATGCCACGATTACACCGTGATTCCGACCACCCTCGAACGCACGGCGCGCGACCTCGACATTCACGTCGCCGCCGGAGGCTGGAACCAGCCGACCCGCCTCTTCGCGATAGCGCAGACCACCCAGCTCCTGGAGCGCGAGCCGTCTCTGGCCACTCAACTCAGCGGAAGCGCCGATGAGAGCCCATGGACGACGATCGAGCAGGAAGGTCTCCCCCCACACTCCGATCTCGACGACCTGCTCGGGGGGCTCGGTTGGCCGGAGTCGGTGGACGGAGTGGCCGTCAGCGCCGAGCGCATCATGGTGTCACCGGAGGATGCCGACCAACAGGCTCAGCACGAACTTCGCCTGACGATGGCGGTTCTGCGCGATGGCACGCGGTGCACCGTTCTTCGCCTGCGCGAGCACGACTCACCGGAGACCGTGATCGTCGGCGAAGACCTGATCAGCGGCCTTGGCGACCTGCTCTTGCACACACTGCGCTGACTCGATCTACGGGCAGCGGGGAATCTCACCCTTGCCGCTGAGGGCATCGACGGCCTGGTCCAGGGTTCGTACAGCAATCACCTCGAGTCCGTCGGGCTCGTTTCCCGCCAGCTCTTTGCAGTTCGACCGAGGGGCCAAGAAGGTGGTCGCCCCCTTGTCGCGGGCGCCGAACATCTTCTGCACGATGCCGCCAATCGGTCCGACCCGGCCCTCGGGCGTGATCGTGCCGGTACCAGCAATCGACCGCCCATCGACCAGCTGCTCGCGCGTCAGTGAATCGACGATCGCCAGACTGAAGATCAGCCCGGCGCTTGGACCACCGACGTTGTCGAGCTGCAGGTCGACCTCGACCGGGCTGGTGAAACCCAGACCCAACAGCACACCCAGGAACGCCCGATCTGGGTCGTCAGGATTCTCGATCGTCGTCAGGGTCTCCGTCACGTCTTGACCCTGGCGACTCACCCGAACGGTGACGTCATCGCCGGGTTTGACTGTGCTCATCGTCCGCTGAACAGCGCGATAGTCGGGGACGGGGTTGCCGTTGATCGCGACCAAAGTGTCACCGGACCGCAAAGCTCCATCAGCTGGGGTATCAGGCTGCACTTCGTCGACGAGCACCTGATAGGTCACCGGCTCGCCGACGTATGTCAGTGCAGCGGCAACGGCGTTCTCCTCCGACTCGGCGAGCTGCGCCGCACCCTGCTGCTGGAGCAAATCCCCAGCGTCATCGCCATCGAAAGCATCCGGGGGGAACAGGAGGTCGCGGGGAACGAGATCAACAGCAGGGTCAACCCAACCTTTGAGGGCTTCGCCCAGCGTAAGACTGCTACCTGGCGAGCCGACCTCGAAGACAGTTGTGATGCCGAGTGAGCCATCGGTGGGATAGGTCTTCGCCCCCGAGATCGACACGACCGGCTGGCCCTGGGTCTCGCCGAGAGCGTCGTAGACGGGACCTGGCGAAAGCTGCACGTACGGCACGGGCCGGGTCAGCGTCACGATCACCGTCGCGGTGAGGGCCACGAAGGTCAGGATGAGCGCGATCATGCGCGCCCTGCTGGTCACGTGGTCAGGCCGAACGGCGATCGGGCGGCGACGTGTCGGGTGCCGCGTCGTCGATCTCTTTCGCGGTGAGTGCCGCATGACCCATGGCTTCGGTGAACCGTCGGTGGGCAGCCAAGGAGTCGTGGGGGTCGACAGGGCGCCGCGGTCGCGCTCGCCACGTGACCCAGGCGACGGCACACAGCGTGGCGATGATGGGTATCAGCCACCACGCCATTGCCGCCACGTCACTGCCCTCTCGCCTGAACACCTTGCCGGAGGCACCCATGCTACGGCAGGCCGACCCACTCTTCAGAACCGTCTTCGAAGGTCTGGTGCTTCCAGATGGGGACGCGAGCCTTGAGGTCGTCGATGAGCCGCCGGGCCGCGACGAAAGCCTCCTCACGATGCGCCGCACCAGCGGCTACGACGACCGCGAGGTCTCCGATCGCCAGTGGCCCGACGCGGTGATGGGCAGCTACTCGAACGCCTGGGAAGGCCTCGGCCACCGCGGCCGCCACGTCGGTGAGCTCAGCCAGTGCCGAGGGGTGGGCCGAGTACTCCAGCGCGCTGACCCCCCTCTCCTCACCCTGCGGTCCATCGTGGTCGCGCACGGCTCCGACAAACACCACGACTCCCCCCACCTCGTGACCAGAGACGGCCGACATGACGGCGTCGACCGACAGCGGGGTGTCGAGGATCGCGATCTCGGGCTGCATGCATCGAACCTACCGGCCCGCCGATGCGTTACGCCGGCAGCGATCCTGGGAAGACCCCTGAGGCATCGGCAGTTACGGTGGCATGGTGAACGACATCCCGTTCGGCTTCGGGTTGCCCGATCCCGACGACGCTGACAGTTCTTCTGGAACGCCCGAAAATCCGTTCGCCGCCATGTTCGGTGGTGCAGGATCCGCTGACATCGGTGCGGCCCTGCAGCGGTTCGGGCAGCTTCTCTCGACATCATCTGGACCGGTTCACTGGCAGCTGGCCCACGACACCGCTCGGCAGCTTGTCGCCGCTGACGGCGACCCGTCGATCACAGCGGCCGAACGCGCTGCCGTTGCAGAAGCGGTGAAGATCGCCGAGGTGTGGCTCGACGAAGCAACGACTCTTCCGTCGACCGGCATCACACCGCAGGCATGGAGCCGGGCCGAGTGGATCGACCAGACACTCCCCCGTTGGAAGGCATTGATCCTTCCGCTTGCCGAGCGCATGGCCCAGGCGTCGACCGAGGCCATGCCTGGGCAGCTGCCAGAAGAAATGCGGGCAATGGCAGGGCCACTGCTCGGCATGATGGGCCAGATGTCCGGTGTCATGTTCGGCGGCCAGGTTGGCCAAGGCCTTGGCACGTTGGCGCAGGAGGTGCTGACGTCCACAGATGTCGGCGTCCCCTTGGCGCCGGCCGGCACTGTCGCACTGGTGCCTCGCAACGTTGCTGAGTTCGGAGCCGGGCTAGAGATTCCTGAGGATCAGGTGCGGATCTACTTGGCGGTTCGCGAGTGCGCACATGTGCGGCTCTTCCAACACGCACCGTGGCTCTCGTCCCGTATCGAGTCCGCCGTCGCCGACTACGCCCGTGGCATCTCGGTCGACATGACAGGCATCGAGCAGGCGCTCGGGGGTATCGATCCCACGCGCCCAGAGGCCATGTCCGAACTGATGTCGTCGGGCGTCTTCGAACCCCCGACGACCCCCGAGCAGCAAGCCGCTCTCGACCGCCTCGAGCACCTGCTCGCCCTGGTCGAGGGCTGGGTCGACGCCGTCACAAACGCCGCCTGCGAGACGCGACTGCCATCGGCTGCAGCACTGCGCGAAACCATGCGACGGCGTCGCGCATCCGGCGGGCCAGCTGAGCACACCTTCGAGACGCTCGTCGGTCTCAACCTTCGACCGCGCCGACTGCGAGATGCGTCGATGCTCTGGTCGGCAGTTGCCGAGCACCGGTCGGCGGCCGAACGCGACCACATCTGGACCCACCCCGACCTGCTGCCGGATGCGGCAGACCTCGACGACCCCACCGCCTTCGCTACCGCCAGTGCCACGAGCGACTGGGATATCAGCACTCTCACCGACACCGACCCCACTGACGAGCCGCCCGCCCCATGACGGCACCGGCATGACCGTGCATCAGTCGGCGTACGAGCAGTTGCTGCACTGGACACCGCCTTCACCGCAACAGGACGCCCTGCGCCGCGAGTTCCTGCAGTGCCTCGCCACTCACGAGAACGGCTGCCTGAGGTCAGGCCGGCCTGACCACCTGACGGCTTCAGCGCTCGTCGTGAATACCGACCGCACCCAGGTGCTGTTGTGTCTGCATCGCAAGGTTGGGCTCTGGTTGCAGTTCGGGGGGCACATCGAGACCGTCGACCAAAGCCTGGCTGGCGCGGCACTGCGCGAAGCCCGAGAAGAGTCGGGGATCGCCGCCCTGACGTTGCTTGATGCCTCACCCGCACGCCTCGACCGGCATTCGGCGCCATGCGGCGGAGGGGCGAGACACCACCTCGACGTGCAGTTCGTCGCTGTTGCCCCCGCTGGAGCCGAGCCGATGGCGAGTGCGGAGTCGCTGGACGTCGCGTGGTTTGAGCCAGACGCGCTGCCGGATGAGACCGACGATGCCGTGCGAGCTCTGGTGAACGAGGCCCTGCGACAACAGTGACGCGTAGCGTCAGACCTCGACCCCGGCACGCTGCAGCGCAAGCGACCAGCCATCGAGGAATCCACGAGCACGCTCAACCTCGGAGTAGCCGCTCAGCAGTGCCCAGAAGTTGGGCCCGTGCGAGGGTTCGAGGAGGTGGGCCAGCTCGTGCAGGAGCACGTAGTCGACGACCCACTCAGGCATTCCTTGGAGGCGGTCGGAGAGCCTGATCGACGCGTCTTGCACCGTGCACGATCCCCAGCGACTTCGTTGGTTCGACACCCACTGCACGCTCACTGGCTTGGCACGACCGTCGAGGTATCGACTCGACAGGCGCTGCGCTCTGACCCACAGCTCGTCGTCGGACGGCTTGCTGCGGCGCTCTTGCGCCTCGAGCCGTTCGAGCATGGTGGCCACCCACTGCTGCTCTTCGGCGGCGGTCATCCTGGCCGGCAGCAAGACAATGGTGCGGTCGCCTTCGCGATAGGCCGAGACGGTGCGCTTGCGACGCGAGCTGCGTCGGACCTCGATGTCTGGTGGGCCCGCGGGGGCAGCAGATGACGTCACTCGGTCACCGTAGACGGCGTGTCCGACAAACTTTTTTTCGTCCACAACCAGGGGACAGCATTCCTGCAGGTCACCGGGATCAGAGCCGCAATTTCTCTTTCTTATCCCCAGCGCTGTCCCGCAGGATCCACAGCAACACTCCAAGGTATCCCCAGGCAATCCCCAGGGTCGTCCACAGGTGCGACCGGTCGGGCGTTGACGCGGAGGGGCCGGGGGTTCTACGTTCTCCCGCGTCGAAGCCCCTGGGATAACGGGTGCGGCGCTCGCAAGGGGAAGGCGAGCGACGCATCACGCGACCCGGGGGCTTCGTGCATGTCTCGAAGCCTGTGCCTGTGGATAACCTGTGGATGTCGGTTGCCGCGCCGTTCACCGGTCCTGACCACATCCTGACGTAGAGTGCCCAGCATCAGCCACGGCCTCCGTGGCCCCGGAGCGGATCAGCCGCTCCGCCGATGAGCAGGAGGACTCCACGATGGCCGAGAGCTACACCGGCGACGCCTACTGCGTGAAGTGCAAAGAGAAGCGCGATTTCACCGGAGAGGTGCACGAGACCAATGGCCGACGGATGGCCAAGGGAATCTGCCCCGTCTGCGGCACCAAGTTGAACCGCATCCTCGGTAAGGCCTGATCGCAGGCCCCCCTTCCCCACCTCAGACGAGGCGCCACCGACCATCGGTGGCGCCTCGTTCATGTGTTCGCCCCCCACCGTCTCCCTGGCCTGTGGATCGCGCCCACAGCCACCAGGGCACTGGCACCCTGCAGCTACCCGCCTCACTACCAGGGAGCTGACCATGCGCCCACTGCTCGTGCCAGGGATGCGTTGGGCCTGGAGGACTCCGAACACGCTGCAGTTCGGGATCGATGTGCCTGAGCCACTGGTGGTCGAGGGGCTACCAGCCTTCGGCCGCCGGCTCCTCCCGCTGTTGGACGGAACCCGCGAGCGCTCAGAGATCGTGGCAGCCATGCGAGTCTCAAGCAGCGAGTGCCCCGCCGACAGCGACGTGCTGGCGATCATCGACCGGCTCGTCGACCTCGGGATCGTGGTCGACGGCGGCTCCTGGCCCGGTGCCCTCGCCGTCACCGCGGAGTGGCGTGACCAAATGGCTCCCGACCTGCGGTGCGCAAGTGCCACCCCGCGTTTTCGGAGCAGGCCGGCCAGCCGATGGGACGCCCTCGCTGCATCCGAGGTGGTGATCACGGGGGCCAGTCGCCTGGGGGCAACGATCGCGCGAACACTCACCCATGTCGGTCTTGGGCGAGTCACGATTCGGGACACGCGGGACGTCTCCCCAGCTGACGTCTCCGTCGGCGGGTACGCCGCCAACGATGTCGGGCTCCGACGCTCAGAGCGGCTCAGCACGGCAATCCCGGCGAACGGCCACCCGCACTCTGGCGAGGTCGATCGGCGCCTGGTCGTCGTCACAGACGCCGCCAACACCGACTCACTCTGCCGATCGCTCTCGACCGCCGACAAGCCTCATCTAGTGGTGTCGTGTTGCGAGCTCGTCGGCCGGGTCGGACCGCTTGTCGAGCCAGGTCGGTCCCCGTGCCACTTCTGCCTAGCGTTGGCACGCCGCGACCGCGACCCACTGTGGCCCTCCGTCTGGCGGCAACAGCAGACCACCCCGACACCGGACGCCGAGGCTGTGCTGGTGGGGCTCACCGCCTACGTTGCCATCGCCCACGTCCTCGATTGGCTGACCCGAGGACACCCACCGTCGATCGGCGGATTCGTCGAGATCGCTGCGCCGTACGGAGAAACCACTTCGCGGCGCTTCGCCCAACACCCCGAATGTGGCTGCGCGTGGCCGGATTCATCGGCGTCACACACAATGGCAGGGTGACCGACCTTCCCCAGCGTGCCGTTACCCGCACGGCCCGCCTCGCCGCGCTCCCACTCGGCTTCGCCGGACGCACCGCCTTGGGGGTCGGAAAACGAGTCGGGGGCAAGCCGGCCGAGATCGTGGCCGCCGAGGTGCAGCTGCGCACCGCTGAGCACATGTTTCGGGTTCTCGGAGAGCTCAAGGGCGGAGCCATGAAGTTCGGCCAAGCGATGTCCGTGTTCGAGGCAGCCATTCCTGAAGAGCTCGCCGCGCCCTACCGGGCATCACTGGCGAAGCTGCAGGAAGCCGCCCCCGCGCTGCCGGCTGATCGCGTGCACGCTGTCCTCGCTGAACAGATCGGCCCCCGATGGCGAGCTCGCTTTCTCGAGTTCGACGACACACCGGCGGCCGCGGCATCGATCGGGCAGGTGCATCGCGCTGTGTGGCGCGATGGACGGCCTGTCGCCGTCAAGATCCAGTACCCAGGGGCCGGTCCCGCACTGCGGTCCGACCTCGCGCAGATCGGTCGCATGATGCGGATGATGGGGCCACTCTCCCCCGGAATGGACATGGCGCCATTGGTCGACGAGCTGCAACGCCGCATGGGCGAAGAGCTCGACTACCGTCGCGAGGCACGATCGCAACGGGCGTTTGGCAAGGCCTTCGCCGACGACGAAGACTTCGTCGTTCCCGCTGTTGTGTTCGCATCCGATGAAGTGCTGGTTTCTGAGTGGGTGGGCGGCACCCCGGTTCGTTCGGTGATCGAATCCGGTAGCCAGCGCGATCGTGACCGCGCTGGGCTTCTGCTCACCCGACTGCTTTTCAGCGGCCCGACGCGAGCCCACCTGCTGCATGCCGACCCACACCCCGGCAACTTCCGACTGCTGGACGACGGACGGTTGGCCATCCTCGACTTCGGCGCAGTCGACCGGCTGCCCAAGGGGCTGCCGCGGCCGATCGGCGTACTAGCCAGGCGCGCCCTCGACGGCGACGCTGACGGCGTCCTGCAGGGTCTTCGCGCCGAGGGTTTCGTGCGCGCGTCGGTCACTATCGACGCCGACGAGCTCCTCAGCTATCTGGTTCCGCTCCTCGAGCCGCTCCGCGACGAGGAGTTCACCTTCGAGCGGGCCTGGTTGCGCAGCGAGGCGCTGCGGCTCGCCGACCTCCGCAAGGCCACCACCGGAATGAAGCTCAACCTGCCTCCCTCGTACCTGCTCATCCATCGCGTGACCCTTGGCGTGATGGGGGTGTTGTGCCAGCTCGGCACAACGGCCCCCTTCCGTGCCGAGTGCGAGCAGTGGCTACCGGGATTCGATCCGGCAACGTGACGAGGGGGAGGGACACCGATGTGCCCCTCCCCCCTCGTACCCGGCATCTCTACAACAGGCTCGAGTGAGCCACGGAAGCCTGCAGGGCGGCCTCGCGAGCAATGCACGCCGAACGCTCGGCGCGCCTGCGTGCTCGTCGAGCGGCGATCATGCGGCGTAGCCGCACCTGCTGATCGCTGTCGCGCAGCTCGTGCTCATGTCGAGAACGAGCGAGGTCTTCAGACAACAACATGATGAGTACTCCTCGAATGCAGACGGTGGGCGGTCGGGTCAGGCGACGTCGGACTTGCGCGGACGACCACGGGGGCGCTTGCGCGCCACCACGACGCCGTGTTCGAACAGCTCACCGCCCCAGACTCCCCAGGGCTCTGAACGCTCCAGCGCGCCCGCCAGACACTCCTTCTGGAGCGGACAGCCGAGGCACAGGGCCTTGGCGGTCTCCACTCCGACGGGTGTGTCGGCGAACCACGTCTCCGGGTCCTCCTCGTGGCACGGCACCGACCACCGCGACGCGGCTGCCCACGGCGAGTGAGCGAGGTCGTCCAGGCCCGGAGTTCCCGCGTCAAGCAGGTCCGAGATCGTCGGCATGACAGTCACTGCGGGTCACCTCCTGTTGGGTGTGGGTGGGGGCAAACGAAAAGGCCACGGATCCGAGGTCTTCGGTTCCGTGGCCTGGAGTCAACCCAGTTGAGGTTCTACTGAGGTGGACTCCAGGGGGGAGAACCAGTGAAGACGCCAGATGTGCCCTGTGCGCGCACGCCGGCCGCGGACACGAAGGTGGCCGCAGCCGACGGCGACACGTCACAGCGCGTCTTGTCGTAGAACATTGCGATCCACCTCCTCTCTCACGGGCCGGGCGCGGCCCCTGTCAGGGGCCAGACGTCGCGACGGCGTCCTGCGAAGGGTACGAGACCCCTAGCACGAGCCGCAACCCATTTATTCCGACGTGTCGCGAGGGGCTGAGCGAACGACGTCGAGCAGCCCGTCTCCGTAGCGATCGACCTTCACCTGACCGATCCCCGGGATCTGCAGCAGCGCCGTGGCGGTCGTTGGCCGGTCTGCGGCGATCGCGGTCAAGGTGGCGTCGGTGAACACGACGAAGGCCGGCACTGACGCTGCATCGGCGGTGCGCTTGCGCCACTCGCGCAGTCGTTCGAAGAGCGCCACGTCGACGTGCACCTCGCACTGTGCGCAGTGGCGCAGCTTCCGCTCGGTGGCGGTCGTCAACGTGCGTCCGCATCGACGGCACGACGTTGATCGCGATGGCCGAGGCTGCTTGCTTCGCGTCGATTGAGCGCTTGGTGCGAACTCGGGGTTGAGCGACGCAAGGAACGGCGACGGGTCTCGCGATCTGCGATCACCGGCTGCACGCGATCGCCCGTACGAGAAGGTCAGGTGACGACGCGCACGCGTGATCCCGACATAGAGCAGTCGGCGCTCTTCCTCGACCTGCTGCGGCGTCGTGGCGTAGGTGATCGGCATCATTCCGTCGGTCAACCCGACCAGGAAGACCGCATCCCACTCAAGCCCCTTGGCAGCGTGCAGCGACGACAGCGTCACCCCGTCTGACGCAGGCGCATGCTGGGTGTTTGCCCGATGCTGGAGTTCAAGAACGAGATCGCTCAGCGTGCACCCTGGGGTGCGTTGGTTGAGTTCGATAGCCACCTCGACGATCGCGGCCCATGACTCCCATCGATCGCGCGCCTTGCTCGGCCCGGGCGGCGGCTCGGACCGATAGCCAGCGGAGCTGAGCACGGCCGCCACCTGCGTGGGGATGTCGTCGGCATCGGGAGCAGCCTGCGCTGCTGCGCGGAGCAGGGCCACGCCCTCTTTCACCTCACGCCGGTCGAAGAACCGCTCGCCTCCCCTCACCGTGTAGGGCACCTGCGCCGAGGTAAGGGCCTCTTCGTAGGCGGCGCTCTGCGCGTTGATGCGATAGAGCACGGCAATCTCTCGCTGCCGAGTACCCGCAGCGATCAGCGCCCTTATGCGCTGCACCACCGCTGCAACCTCGGCACCTTCATCAGCAGCGACCAGCCAATCGGGAGCCGGGCCGGAGTCACGTTGAGCCTTGAGGTGCAGGCGGGACGACTGGTCGGAGGTGGCCGACGATGCCAGAAGCCGGTTGGCCACCCCGACCACCTGCGGCGTAGAGCGGTAGCTGCGCTCGAGCCGCACGACGGTGGCGCTCGGGAATCTGCGAGGAAACTCAAGGAGGTACCTCGGTGAGGCTCCCGCAAACGAGTAGATGGTTTGATTCGCGTCGCCCACCACGGTCAGATCGTCTCCGTCGCCGAGCCACAGATCGAGGAGACGCTGCTGAATCGGGCTGACATCTTGGTACTCGTCGACCAGGAAGCAGCGGTACTGGGCACGGATCGACGCAGCCATCGTCGGGTCGTCGTCGATCATGCCCGCGGTCAGCAACAGCACGTCCTCGAAGTCCATCATGCTGCGCTCGCGCTTGAGTGACTCGTACCCCGCATAGACCCGACCGACCATCTGCGGCTCAATGCCAGCGAGGCCTCTGCGCGCGGCGGCGGCGCTGCGCTCGACGTAGGCCTCGGGTGCCACCTGCGAGACCTTGGCCCACTCGATCTCGGCAGCGAGATCGCGGACCAGAGTGCCGTCGGTTCGCACCCGCAGGCGCCCGGCAGCCTCGCTGATCAGGGGAGCCTTGCTGGAGACGATGGTGGGACTCTGCCCGCCGACGACCGAGGGCCAGAAGTACCCCAGCTGCCGCAGCGCGGCCGAGTGAAAGGTGCGGGCCTGGACACCATCGATCCCGAGCATCCGCAGCCGTCCGCGCAGCTCGCCGGCCGCCCTGGCGGTGAAGGTGAGGGCGAGTACCTCGTTCGCCGAGACTTGGTCGGAGAGCACGAGCGCCGCAATGCGGTGGGTGAGGGCGCGAGTCTTTCCGGTGCCGGCACCGGCCAAGACACAGAGCGGCCCGCGCGGCGCGGTCGCCGCCTCGTGCTGCTCAGGGTCGAGGGCACCGAGCACCTCGCCGAGCGTCGAAGCCGTCATTCGGGCATCCTGGCACCTATGACCGACACCATGACCGACCGGGCGTCCGTGACCCTTTTCACGACATCCTGGTGCGGCCCTTGTGCGCGACTGAAGCGGCGGCTCTCCGATCGAGGGATCGCTTTCGTCGAGGTCGATGTCGAAGCAGATGACGACGCAGCAGCGTTGCTGGCCAGCATCAACGACGGAAACCTGACAGTTCCAACAGTGCGGTTCGCTGACGGGTCATCGCTGACGAACCCTGGGGTTGAGGCGGTGTCTGAAAAGCTGGCTCTCTTGGCGCCGCCCGGGGAGTCTCCTGCCGGCTAGCGCCACCCTGCATCGTCGTCGGGGAGTTCAGCGCCGTACCAGCGCTCGATCAGCCACCGCGATATCGAGAGTCGACCGGGGACCATCGCGTCGCCCCTCTCGAGTGCGCTCGACAGGTCGACCCGAGAGAACCAGCGCACCTCAGCCAACTCATCGCCATCTGGCCGTGGTTCAGGGGACCCGAGAACCCGTGCCTCTGCCGCAAGCATGAGCGACGAAGGAAACGGCCAGGGCTGAGAGGCGAGCAGGTGCACCGAGTCAACGACGACGCTGGCTTCTTCGAGGACCTCGCGACGGACCGCCTGCTCGGCTGCCTCACCCGGTTCGACGAATCCGGCGAGGGTCGAGAACCGTCCGACTGCCCACGAATGCTGGCGCCCCAGAAGAGCACGGTCCTGCTCGTCGGTGACCAGCACGATCATGGCGGGATCGACCCGGGGGAAGTGTGCAGATCCGTCACGGGGACATCGTCGCTCGGCTCCTCCGGCACTGGGCTCGGTAGTGGCGCCGCACCGCGGACAGTGCGTGTGCGTGGCGTGCCACTGCACCAGGGCAACGGCATGGCACATCCATCCGGATTCGATCGACGAGACCGCCGAAGTGAGCGCCCGGAGACCCTTGGAATGGCCGTCTTCGAGGGCATGGTCGGCGCGCACGGCAAAGCGCGCCCGCCCGGACGCGTCGATCCCGAGCAGATAGCGCTCCCCTGGCGGGGCCTCGCCGGTCCGAAGCCACCGAGGAGCCTCAGAGGTGGGATCGACCAGCACCTCGCTGCCGTGGACGACCAGCACCTGCGTCTGTGGGTCGCGCCAGGCTTCACTCAACCAGGAGTCGTCACGTCGACGCTCCACCGCGCGGTCGTGGGCCTCGACGACGAAGGCAGGCGCAGGCAGATGACGCGTCACAGTCGATGAGCCTATGTCGTTGACCGCCGCCACCACTCGGTCAGCGCCGCTCGGTCCGGTAGGTCGTGTGGCCGTTCGATCCGCCCGGTTGCCACGTAGTAGAACGTCGCCGTCACCTGGTCGACAGGAATGCCATGCAGCTCGGCCCACGCAAGTCGGTACAGCGCCAGCTGCAGTGGGTCGGCCGGATGGCTGCCGGTCTTCCAGTCAACGACCTCAAACTGCTCTTCGCCATGTGAGGCGGGCTCGGAGCCGGCGTAGACGGCATCGATCCGGCCAGCCACGAGGTGCTCCCCCAGCACCAGCTGAAACGGGGCTTCGATCGCGACCGGCTGACGGTCGGCGAAGGGGCCGGCGAGAAACGCCTCCTGCAGACTGGCGAGGTCGGCGTCCGGGTCAGCTTCTCCCTCAGGCACCAGGGAGTCGAGGTCGAGGAGCGGAACCTGGCCAAAGCGCGTCTCGACCCACTGATGAAATCGAGTGCCACGATGCGCCGCTGTGGCTGGCGGTCGTGGCAGTGGACGCCGAAGGTGCTCGGCGGCCCGGAGCGGGTTGCGCAAGAACTCGACGGCCGACGAGGCTGACAATGCAGCAGGGAGAGGCGGATGAGAAACCTCCTGTCGTTCGGCCTCGGCGAGCAGCGCAGCGATGTCGGCGTCCCAGGTCGCGATCTGTTCGCTCTGTGCATCGGCGAGCGGCTCACCGTCGTTGTCGCCGCGCGCCCGGCTCGAGGCCGCCAGAACAGCAGCAGCGGCAGCTTCTCGTGCCTGCGCAACGCCGGCGTCGCCGTTGGGCGGCCACTGCACTGCGATCTGTTCGGCGAGCTGCGGGTTCTGTCGATCAGTCGGCTCCTCTTCCCAGTGGGCGACCGTTCCGCCGCCCGACTCACACAGGTGGGCCAGCACCTGAAGGTAGGGACTGATCCGACGAGGAGCTGACTGCGTGGGCCCCCAACGATGACCGCTGACGTGGAGCTTTTCGGCGGCGCGGGTGACGGCGACGTACGCCAACCGTCGGTCCTCGCCCCGTTCACGCTCCTGGACCGCCTGCTTGTAGGCGGCGACACCTTTGTTACCGCTCCAGGTGTCGACCGCCGGGAAGTCGGCGGCATCACCACGCAGGGCGTAGGGAAGCAGTGCCGGCGATGTGAGAGGCGTCGAGCGAGACTGGCCACTCGGAAAGACACCGTCGACCACCTGGGGCACGTAGACGCTCTGCCATTCAAGGCCCTTGGCCTTGTGAACGGTGAGCAGAGAGACGCCATCGCCCCCGCTCGGAGGCTCGACAGCGAGCACAGACCCGTAACGTCGAGCCAGCGCCACGTAGCCGAGGAAAGGACCGACGCCTGCGCCGCCTCCGCTTGCTGTGAAGGACCTCGCCTGCTCGACGAGCGCGTCGAGGTGGTGCGTGGTGTGGCCGTGTGCAGCAAGCTCGACGTCGAGCCCGATAGCGGCAACCACGCGCACGATGGCCACGTCGGGCGGCTGGTGCAGAACGGCTCGAAGGTGACGCAGTTCTTCAGCAAGCTCGGCAAAGCGCTGGCGGGCCACGGACGAGTAGTTACCGGTGCCCGGATCTTCGAGCGCCTCGATCAGCGAGACCGTCTCGGCGGGGTCGATCCCGGTCACTGCTTCGCGGAGCTGCCCCTGCACACTCTCATCGCGCATCGCTGGCTGATCGTGTCGGTCTCCGTCAGCCAGCTCGCGGGCCCGCTTACCGAGATGGGCGAGGTCGACGGGCCCTATCCGCCACCGAGGACCGGTCAGCAGGCGAACCAGACTGGGATTGGCGGTTGGGTCGTGCAACACGTCGAGAACGCTGAGGACCTCGACGACCTCGGGTAGCTGGAGAAGCCCGCTCAGCCCCACCACGTCGACGGGGATCTCACGCTGCTCGAGCCCGGTGATGAACCGCGTGAACACCTTTGACTCGCGACAGAGGATCGCGATCTCGGACGCAGGACGCCCGGCACTGATCTCGGTGGCGACGGCGTCACACACAGCATCGATTTCTTCGGCCGCCGTTCCGTAGAGCGCGACCACGAGCTCGCCGCTCTGCGCCCGCTGCGGCTGCGGCGTGAGCTCGGCGACCTCCGGGAAGACTGCGCGGAGTGGTTCAGCAAGGGCATTGGCAGCTGCCAGGACGACACCGCCCGAGCGGTTGTTCTGGCCGAGAGCAAAGATCGGAGCGGGCTCGGGATCACCGAAGTCACGATCGAAGGTCAAGATGTTGCGGACCGATGCACCGCGCCAGCCGTAGATCGACTGGAAGGGGTCGCCCACCGCCATGACGGGGTGACCGCCCCCGAAGAGGGCCACCAGCAGACGCCGCTGTGCCATCGAAGTGTCCTGGTACTCGTCGAGGAGGACGGTGGCGAACCGGTCGCGTTCGCCGGCTCCAACGGCCTCCACCTCCTCGGCCAGCAGGGCAGCGGCCGCCATCTGATCACCGAAGTCGACGCGCTCCTTCAACCTCTTCTGACGACGGAACTCGGCCACCAGGGGGGCGAGCTCGAGACGGGCCCTGGCCACCTGCCGAGCCTGCTTCGGATCGGCCGTCAGCTTGCCGTCGAGCATCTCGAGCGCGTCGAGCTCGGCAATGAGGGCGTCGTCGTGGTCCATCAACGCGCCCACGTCGACGAGGTGTTCATTCAGCTCGGCGTCGAGAGTGAGGAGGCGTTCGGTGAGGGTCGTGAGGCGCACCCCCAGCGCGGGGAACGGCCCCGGTGCCCCGCGGACCACGGACTCGGCCAGCTGTACCCGCCCCGCATCTGTGAGCAGCTGCGCCGAGGGCTCAAGACCGACCCAGAGTCCGTAGTCGCGTAGGAGCGCAGCCGCATAGGAGTGGTAGGTGCTGATCGTGGGTTCGCCCTCGGCCCAGGCGTCCGGAGAGCTGTCGAGCAGACGCAAGGCAGACCGCACCCGGGCGCTGAGCTCACCGGCCGCCTTGTTGGTGAAGGTGAGCCCCAGCACCGCACTCGGCTCGACGAACCCGTGCGCCACCAGCCACACGACCCGGGCACTCATGAGGGCCGTCTTTCCCGATCCTGCGCCCGCTATCACCACAGCCGGTTGATGCGGGGCGGTGATCGCGTCGAGCTGCTCAGAGGTGAAGGGGATGTCGAAGAGATCGGAGATACCAGATCGGGTGAGGGAACTGAACAAGCTGGGCGAGGGGGTCATGGCGTCACCTCGCGACCCTCTGGTTGAGCCGGGCAGGCCATCGTGAACTGGCAGTACGAGCACGCCGGGCCCGGAGTGGCAGGGAACTGCCCGGACGCGATGGTCGACACCGCGTGCTCGAGGGCATCGTGCAGTGCGCCGTCGACTTCTTCGGTGGCCTGCTGGCGCTGCACCTTCGGTCCTGGGTCTTTGGCGCCTGCCGGAATGCGCAGCTGCACCAGCTCGGCCGCCGTGACCACTACGTCGGGGTCGGCCTCAGTGACCAGGCGACGGTAGGTCGACAGCTGCAGGTTGGACTCAACATCGCTTCGCGAGGGTGGATTAGCCATGGTCTTCAGGTCGACGACGACCAGATGACCATCGTCATCGCGTTCGAGCCGGTCGAGGCGTCCGCTGAGGTTGAGCGTTCGCCCAGCGACGGTGAAGGACGCCGAGAACTGCTCTTCGGTGGAGACCACCGTGCGGCCGCGCGCATCGCCATGCCAGCGCAGGAATCGTTCGATCGCGGCGATCGCCTGGTCGCGTTCTTGATGAGACTCCCACGCCGCTGGGTACTGCAACTGGCCCCAGACCTCGTCGAGGGCCTCGGTGAGGGCACCAAGCTCGGCAGGTAGCTGTCCGGACGCCACGGCGTCGGCGAGCGCATGGACGACTCCCCCGAACCCGGCGGCGGTTCCGCGGCCGGCTTCGGCGTGCACCCGCCGACTGAGATACCACTGGAGGGGACACCGAACGAGGGACTCGACCTGCGATCCGGACAGCCACAGCGCTGTGTCTGGCACCTCGCCTCCGTCGTCGACGGGAGGCGTCGGAAAGGGTCCGACGGCCCCACCAGCTATCGGGGTGGGCCATAGGCGCCAGTGGTCGGTCGGAGCCACCTGCATGAGCCAGCATGGCCAGCCGTTCGGCCGCCGCCGAGCGCAGAGACCCCACTGCCTCCGGGTCGTAGCAGTAAGGCGCAGCTGAGCGACGACGCCTGCCAGAGTGAGAGGAAGGTGCGTGGCTGGCGTCTCGTGCTCGATCGTGACGCCCAGGTCGTCGAGGAACGGGGAGGGGCGCAGCCCTCCCTCTGCAGGCACCTCGACGGCCGAGCAGATCAGTCGACGCCGCGCCCTGGTGATGGCAACGTAGAACAGGCGACGCTCTTCGCGACGGATCTCGGCGAGGGTCATGGGTTCGCGCACGCCCTCGGCACCGAGGAGGTCTGCATCGAGCACCGAACCTCGGCGCCGCAGATCTGGCCACAGCTCGGCCTGGACGCCAGCGACGATCACGACGTCCCACTCCAGACCTTTGCTGCGATGTGCCGTCATCACCCGCACGCCTTGGCCCCGTACCCCCACATCAGCCAGCGGAGCCCCAGGGATCTCTTGCGCACTCACCTCAGCCAAGAACGTGGACAGATCACCCTGCGGCGAACGCTCATGGCTTCTCGCTGCCAGATCGAACAGCACCACCACCGCGTCGAGGACCCGGTGCGCCTCTGCGGCATCCGGGCCGGCCTCGGCCGCATCCGCGATGAGTCGGTCTGCCCACTGAGACCGGTTCCAGATCGACCACAACAGCTCATGGGCCGAGTCTCCGGCGAGGGCACCCCGATGGAGACCGGCGAGGGTCTGGGCGAGTTCTCGAGCGCGTCCGGTCAGCGGGGCGGGGAGGGCGTCGAGCAGTGAGGTGTCGACGAGCGCTGACCGGATGAGTGCTGACGACGGCGGCGGATCGACATCGACCCCTTGTCGATGAACCGCGCGGAGTGCTCGCCCAAGGCGCCTCACCTCACCCGGAGAGGCTCCGACCAGTGGCGACGTCAGAAGAGCGTGGGCAAGATCGGGAGTCAGCGACCGGCTGTCTGCGGCGTACCCAAGGAGTGCCAGCAACGGGGCCAACGCCGGGTGGTCGCGCAGGGGCAGCTCGTCGGACGCCACCTCGACCGGGACACCTGCAGCCGCCAGCGATCGGGCCACGACGGGAAGGCCAGTGAGGCCCGAGCGGACAAGAACCGCCATGTCGCCCCAGTCTGTACCGCCGTGCAGATGCTCGCGGCGCAGCGTCTCGGCGATCCACATGGCCTCACGCTCGACCGTCGGAAAGAGCCGCGCCTCAACGCGACCCGACCGTTGATCGGGCGGGGCCAGCAGATCGCGATGCCTACGGAGGTCGGCAACCGGAAGGCTGCCGGCCGCCCCGAGGGAGCCGGCGACCCGGCGGGACGCGACGAGCACCTCTGCTGGGCACCGCCGCGAGACCCTGAGCGACCTGATCTGGGCCGCAGACCCGTCAGTCGTGCGGAAGCGCTCGGCGAACTGGGTGATGCCGCGGACGTCAGCGCCCCGGAACGCGTAGATGGACTGATCAGGGTCTCCGACCACCACCAGGTCGCGACCATCGCCTGCGATCGCCTGAAGCAGCCGCTCTTGTGCGGGATCGGTGTCTTGGTACTCGTCGACCACCACCAGGTCGTAGCGGGCGCGAAGGGCAGCCCGGCCACGGACCGACTCGGCGTATGCCACCGCCCGCGACACCAGTTCTGAGTAGTCAAGAAGCCCGCGGGAGTCGATGACGTCGAGGTACTCGACCATGAACTGCGCCATGGCCGTCCAGTCGGCTCGCTGCTGACCGAGTCTCGCGACGTCTTCGGGCTCGAGTCCCACCGATCGAGCCGACGCCATGAAGGTGCGCACCTGCTCGGTGAACCCGCGGGTGCGGAGCGCGGCCTCCAGGTTCTCCGGCCATGCGACCGATCCGATCTCGCGGTCGTGGGCGAGGAGCTCTCGGACCACCACTTCCTGCTCTGGCCCGGAGAGCAGCCGTAGGCCGCGTCCGAGGTCGTCTGGGATCAGCAGCTCGCCAACCAACGAGAACCCGAACCCGTGAAACGTCCACGCCAGGGGCATCGCCACCGTGCGCTGCAGGCGATGAGCGATGCGCGTACGCAGCTCACCGGCAGCCCGGCGGCTGAACGTCAGCGTGAGAATGCGGTCGGGCTCAGTGCCTGCCTCGACGCGAGCGGCGATCGCCTCGACGAGGGTGGTCGTCTTGCCTGTGCCGGGACCCGCCAACACCAGGGTGGGTCCATGGCCGGCTGCGGCTACCCGATCGACGACGGCCCGTTGGTGCTCGTCGAGGACGAAGGGAGCCGGGTTCACCTGAGCATCACACCATCAGGGACCGACAGGCCGGTCGGGGCGCCACCGCGCGCACGCCATGTCGACGCGATCGTCGATGAAGGCGACCCTCTCTTTCCGAAGCAACCCGACCTGCTCGTCACGGTGGATCTCTGCGCACGAGCCGTCCGCGCGAAGCACCCGCCACCACGGGACCCCTGACCCGAATCGGGCCATCGCTTGCCCCACTTGCCGGGGACCCCCTCGCGCGAGCACCGAGGCGATGTCGGAGTACGACATGACTCGACCTGTGGGAATCTGGCCGACGATGTCGAGGACTTCTTCGGCAAACGGCGTCGGCAGCGCGTCGTAGGCCACCTCTGCACCATAGGCGAGGGGACCAGGCGTATGTGGCACGATCGCCGCGTGGCTGACTCTGCAGACGGACCCCCCGGGGGCCAGACAGTGGCGGCGACTGATCCGATCCCAGCCCCTGATGTGTCAGGGCCACGGCCGCCTGCCCACATCGTCGAACCGGAGCAGCCGAGCCGCATCCGACGTCCCAACGACGCGCTGCGGCTGGTGCTGTGGGCCACCGCGTCTGTACTGATGTTGGTGATCGGCGATGTCGCGCTGGGAACCACGGTCGGCATTGAGGAGGACCTCGCCACTGGCATCACGCGCTTGCCCGACTTGATCTTGACCCTCCTCGCGCTTGCCAGCAATCTTCTGCTCTTCCTGCTTCCGCCCCTCATCCTCTCCGACCTCGCCCTGCGCAAGCGTTGGCGCACGATCGCCGTGGCCACGTCAGCCGGCGTGGCCGCGTGGCTCGCCGCCTACGCCTTCTCGGTTCTGGGCCCGGAGTTCATGTCGCCGGCCCTGCTGGAGGCCCTGACGACAACCAGCACTGGCGGCTCTCGCACGCCAGTGGCCTTCCCGCTCGTAGCAGCGGTAGTCGCACTGGCGTCAGTCGACGGACTGCGGGGGCGGCCACGGCTGGCATCGGTGGTGTGGGGAGCTCTGATCGGTTTCACCATTCTGTTGGTCTTCGACCAGTCTGCGACCCCGCTGGCCTTGGCGGTCAGCGCTGCCGGAGGCCGCACGGTGGGGCTCGCCTTCCGGTACGGGTTCGGCACCGTCAACCCTCGCCCCGATGGTGCGGAGGTGGCGCAGGCCCTCGCATCGGTCGCGGTACCTCTCGCCTACCTGAAGTGGGACGGTGAGAGCGACGACGAGCGCCACTACATCGGGAGCACCCTCGATGGTCGCGCGCTCGACATCCGTGTGATTGACCGCGATCGTCGCTCGGCGGGTCTCGTCTACCAGCTCTACCGCCGGATGCGCGTGCAAGGAGTCGTCGAACGCCCACCGACCTGGTCGGTGAGGCGCGCGGTCGACCAAGCAGCGCTTCCAGTACTGGCTGCGCGGAGGCATGGCGTGCGGACACCGGACATGATCGCCGCCGCGTCGGTCACCTCAGACTCCGCGGTGCTCGCCTTCGAGGAAGTACCGGGGCTCCACACCTTCGAGACGATCGATGCCTCAGAGCTCACCGACGCCACACTGTCTGACTTGTGGCAACAGGTGCGCACACTTCATCGAGCCGGCATCGCCCATGAAGAGCTTCACGCGGGAAACCTCGCGCTCGACGCAACTGGTCGGGTATGGCTGTTGGGCCTTGAGTACGGCGAGATCGCCGCCGAACCGCTCACGCTGCGGATCGACGACGCAGAGCTGCTGGTGACGACGTCCCTCATCGTGGGCGCCGACCGAGCCGTGCAAGGCGCTCTTCAAGAGCTGACGGCACAACGGCTTGGCGAGGCGTTGCCCCTGCTTCAGACGATTGCCTTGAGTCGTACAAACCGGAAGGCCATGAAGGGCAAGGGCGAGCAACTCCAAAACCTGCGCGACGCCGTCGTCGCTGCTTTCCCCTCGGCTCCCACCGAACCAGTGCGCTTGGAACGAATGCGACCGCGGACGCTACTGGCGTTCTTCGCCTCGGCCCTGGCTGTCACCATCCTGCTTGGGCAGTTGGCTTCTGTGAATCTCGTGTCGATCGTCACCGAGGCCGACCCACGCTGGGCTGCGGCCGCCATGCTGATGTCGATCGTCACATACGTGGGCGCCACGATCGTGATCACCAGCCTGGCACCAGTTGCGCTTAGGTGGATTCGTACGTTCCAGACCCAGTGGGCATCGACCTTCGTCTCACTCGTGACACCCGCGGCAGTCGGCAACATCGCCACCAACAGCCGTTACCTTCAGCAAGCAGGCGCACGACCAGCCGTGGCCATCGCCAGCGTCGGAGCGACGCAGATCTTCGTCTTTCTCTCCTACGTAATCCTCGTTGTCGTCTTCGGCGTCATCACCGGGCAGCAGCAGGGCCCCGACCTCATTCCGAACACGACGGTCCTTCTGGTGGCCGCCGGTGTCGTGGCGGTCGCAGTTCTACTGGCCTCCATCCCCGCGACGCGTCGCGCCGTGCGCGCCCGAGTGGCGCCCATGATGTCCACGACCTGGCCACGGCTCCTTGAGTCTGCGCGTCAGCCGCGACGCCTCGCGATGGGAATGGGCGGCGCACTCTTGCTCAACCTGTCGTACTCGGCGGCGCTCTTCGCCGCAGTGTCGGCATACGGAGGAGACCTGCAGTACGCAACGGTGGGGTTCGTCTATCTCGCGGCAGGTGCGGTGGGCTCGGCAGCCCCAACTCCCGGAGGTATCGGTGCCGTCGAGGCTGCGCTGACCGCCGGGCTCATTGCCGCCGGTCTCGACGGAAGCACAGCGGTGCAGGCCGCCTTGCTCTTCCGCGCTGTGACCTTCTGGATCCCGATGCTTCCGGGCTGGATCAGTTTCAGCTACCTGCAAAGGCAAGGCGCGCTCTAGCCAGGCTCACCGACATCACCTTCGTACTTCGGCTGGTCGTCGCCCTGAACCCGGAGCACACAGAACTCGTTGCCCTCGGGGTCAGCCATGACCACCCAGGTTTCATCGCCGTTCTGCCCGATGTCGGCGCGCTTGGCGCCGAGCGACTCAAGTCTGGCCACCTCGGCATCGCGATCATCGGGCCGCAGGTCGAGATGCAGTCGGTTCTTCACCCGCTTGGTGTCGGGAACACGCAGGAAGAGCAGGTCGGTGGTGTGCCCGTCCTGCGAAGCCGGAGGTGTGATGGCCACCTCGGTGCCGTCCTCGAAGTCGATCGTCCACCCGAGCGCCTGACTCCAGAATCGAGCGAGCCGGGAAGGGTCGGAGCAGTCGATCGTCAGGCAGTCAATGCGCAGCGTCATGACGGCATCTTTGCTGCGCTCACGCGGTCAGTAAATAGGTTTGCTCGGCTCGACCTGGTTGACCCAGGCGACAACGCCGCCACCGACGTGCTGGGCGTTGGCGAACCCAGCGCCCTTGGCTACGGCAAGCACCTCAGCCGACCGTCCGCCCACCTTGCAGTAGAAGATCACCGGCTTGTCCTGGGGCAGCTGTTCGAGAGCAGAGCCCAGGAAGAACTCGTTCTTGGGGATCAGCACCGAACCATCGATCGATACGATCTCGCGTTCAGCTGGCTCGCGGACGTCGACGAGCAAGAAGTCGGTGTCGCCACTCTTCCGTTCGTCGAGCAGTCCTTCGAGGTCGCGGACGCTGATCGTCGACTCGCGGGCAGCATCGGCAGCGGCGTCTGAGATCGTGCCGCAGAATGCCTCGTAGTCGATGAGCTCAGTGACTGTCGGGTTCTCACCGCAGACGGCGCAGTTGGGGTCCTTCCGGATCCGCACCTTGCGCACCTGTGCCTCGAGGGCGTCGTAGATGACCAGCTGGCCGATCAGGCTGTCGCCGATGCCGGTGATCAGCTTGATGGCCTCGTTGGCCTGGAAGGTGCCGACCGTGCCGGCCATGACGCCGAGCACGCCACCCTCTGCGCATGAAGGCACCATGCCAGGGGGCGGAGGCTCGGGGTAAAGGCATCGGTAGCAAGGCCCATGCTCGGCCCAGAACACACTGGCCTGGCCGTCGAAGCGGTAGATCGACCCCCAGACGTACGGCTTGCCGAGCAGCACAGCGGCGTCGTTCACCAGGTAGCGCGTGGCGAAGTTGTCGGTGCCGTCGACGATCAGGTCGTACTGGCCGAAGATGCTCATCACGTTGGTCGAGTCGAGCCGCTCTTCGTGTACCTGCACCGTGACAAAGGGGTTGATCTCCTTGATCGAGTCGCGCGCCGACTCGGCCTTGGACCGACCGACATCGCTCTGACCGTGGATGATCTGACGCTGAAGGTTCGACTCGTCGACGATGTCGAACTCGACGATGCCGATCGTTCCGACGCCAGCCGCAGCGAGGTAGACGAGAGTCGGTGAACCAAGTCCGCCGGCACCAATGGCGAGGACCCGTGCGTTCTTGAGGCGCTTCTGCCCCGCCATCGCCACTTCGGGAATGATGATGTGGCGCGAGTAGCGCTTGACCTCGTCGATCGACAGGTCGTCAGACGGCTCGACGAGCGGTGGAAGGCTGGTCACAGTCACTCCAAGATCAATGGAACGGAACGGCACGACTCCGCGTACAACTGTGCCCGACCCGCCCGCATTCCGAGAGCGATGTCCACTATGTGGACATGAAATCAGGAGAACAACTTTAGTGAGTCTATTCCTTGAGTCCCTCTACTCTGACTAGAGTAGGCACGTGTCCACCAGCCCCGCCGATCTGCTGCACGATCGCGGCCTGCGCGTGACGGCCCAGCGCCTGGCAGTGTTACGTGTGGTCTCGGGCGACCCCCACCTCACCGCCGACGCCGTCGCCGAAGGCGTACGGGCCGAGGTGGGGTCCATCTCGCTCCAGGGTGTCTATGACGCCCTTGGCGTCCTCGTCGACGCCGGCCTGGTCCGCCGGATTCAACCCGCAGGATCTCCGGCGCTCTTCGAAGGTCGGGTCAGCGACAACCACCACCACGTGATCTGTCGGTCGTGCGGCCGGGTAAGCGACGTCGACTGCGCCCTCGGCTCAGCCCCATGTCTGTCCACCGTCGACGACCTTGGATTCGAGATCGACGAAGCTGAGGTCATCTACTGGGGCCGTTGTCCCGCCTGCACCACCTCCGATAGTTCCTAGACCCATCCCTATTTGATCCGCACAGTCCTGGAAGGATTCCCATGTCTGACAATCACGATGCCGTCGTAGGCGACATGAACGACGAGGCCGAGGGCAAGTGCCCTGTCGCGCATGGCAGGTCGAACCGTGACTGGTGGCCGAACCAGCTCGATCTGCGGTTGCTGCAGCAGAACCCCCCGGCGGCCAACCCATTGGGCGATGACTTCAACTACGCCGAGGAGTTCAAGACCCTCGACCTCGCCGCACTGAAGAGCGACATCGAGGCCGTCATGACCACGTCACAGGACTGGTGGCCGGCGGACTGGGGTCACTACGGTCCCCTTTTCATCCGCATGACGTGGCACAGCGCCGGTACCTACCGGATCAGCGACGGCCGCGGTGGCGCGGGCACCGGCGAGCAGCGCTTCGCCCCTCTCAACAGCTGGCCCGACAACGGCAACCTCGACAAGGCACGCCGGCTGCTGTGGCCGGTCAAGCAGAAGTACGGCCAGAAGATCTCGTGGGCCGACCTGCTCGTCTTTGCCGGCAACTGTGCCCTCGAGTCCATGGGCTTCAAGACGTTCGGATTCGGCGGTGGACGTGTGGACGTCTGGGAGGCCGAGCAGATCAACTGGGGCAACGAGGACACCTGGCTCGGCGACGAGCGCTACAGCGGTGACCGCGACCTCGAGAACCCGCTCGCCGCCGTCCAGATGGGGCTCATCTACGTGAACCCGGAAGGCCCCAACGGCGAGCCGAGCGCCCTTGCGGCGGCCCGAGACATCCGCGAGACGTTCGCGCGGATGGCCATGAACGACGAAGAGACCGTGGCGCTGATCGCCGGGGGACACACCTTCGGCAAGACCCACGGCGCCGGTGATCCAGCGAATGTCGGCCCCGAGCCCGAGGCGGCCCCCCTTCAGGAGATGGGCCTCGGCTGGCGCAGCAGCTACGGCACCGGCAAGGGCAACGACACGATCACCAGTGGGTTGGAGGGACCGTGGACGCCGACACCCACCACCTGGGACAACACCTACTTCGAAACCTTGTTCCGCTACGACTGGGACCTGGTCAAGAGCCCGGCCGGCGCGTATCAGTGGATCCCGACCGATCCAGCTGCGGCTGACGCCGTGCCCGACCCCCATGACCCGTCGAAGCGCCGCGCGCCCGTCATGCTCACGACCGACCTCGCGCTCCGCATGGACCCGATCTACGAACCCATCTCTCGCCGCTTCTACGAGAACCCCCAAGAGTTCGCAGACGCTTTCGCCAAAGCCTGGTTCAAGCTGACGCACCGCGACATGGGGCCAGTCGAGCGCTACCTCGGTCCGCTCGTTCCGGCCGAGCCCCAGCTGTGGCAGGACCCGGTGCCGGCCGTCGCCCACGAGGTGATTGGGCCGGACGACATCGCGGCCCTCAAGAGCACGATTCTCAGCTCCGGGCTGTCGATCTCGCAGCTGGTCACCACCGCATGGGCGTCGGCATCGACGTTCCGCGGCACCGACATGCGTGGTGGAGCCAACGGGGCACGCCTTCGTCTCGCTCCCCAGAACGACTGGGCAGTCAACAACCCGGCAGAGCTGAGAAAGGTGCTGCAGGGGCTGGAGTCGATCCAGCAGCAGTTCAACAGCTCGCAGAGCGGTGGAGACAAGCAGGTCTCTCTCGCTGACCTGATCGTGCTTGGCGGCTGTGCCGCCGTTGAGCAGGCAGCGAAGAACGCCGGGCACGACGTGCGGGTTCCCTTCACGCCAGGACGCACGGATGCATCGCAGGAGCAGACCGACGTCGAGTCCTTCGCGGTGCTCGAGCCAACGGCCGACGGGTTCCGCAACTATCTCGGCAAGGGTCACGCCCAGCCTGCGGAGCAGCTGCTTGTCGAGCGGGCTCGGCTGCTGGGCCTGACGGCCCCCGAGATGACCGTTCTCGTGGGTGGCATGCGGGTCTTGAACACCAACGCCGATCAGTCGCAGCTGGGCGTCTTCACCAAGCAGGCCGACTTGCTGACCAACGACTTCTTCGTGAACGTGCTCGCACTGGACACGACGTGGGGGCCGACGTCGGACACCGAGGAGACCTTCGAGGGACGCGACGCCCACAGCGGCGACGTCAAGTGGACCGGCAGCCGCGTCGACCTCGTCTTCGGGTCGAACTCCCAGCTGCGCGCGCTCGCGGAGGTCTACGCGTCGGCCGACTCGTCGGAGAAGTTCGTGAGCGACTTCGTCGCCGCCTGGGACAAGGTCATGAACCTCGACCGGTTCGACCTCGCCTGATCGCTGCCCACGGCCCGCGGAGTCTTGTTGCGGACCCAGTTGCTCTGCAGCTGGCCGCAGCAAGACTCCGGGCTATGGGCGTCCCTGCCGACGCCTGCTATTTCGGTCTTCTCGGTCCGAGAGCCACCAGAACTCGCAAAGGAGCATGAAGCGCGTGATCACTGTTGGCGATCGGTTCCCGGGCTTCGAGATGAACGCCTGCGTGTCGACCGAGGCTGGCAACGAGTTCGCCGCCCTGGATCACAAGACGTACGAAGGGCAATGGCGAGTCATCTTCTTCTGGCCGATGGACTTCACCTCTGTCTGTCCCACCGAGGTAGCCGAGTTCGGCAGGCTCAACGGCGAGTTCGCTGCCCGCAACGCGCAGGTCTTGGGCATCTCCACCGACACCGAGTACGTCCATCTCGCATGGCGTCAGAACCACCCCCTTCTCAAGGACTTGCCCTTCCCGATGCTCGCTGACACCAAACGCGCACTGACCGAGGCCTGCGGAATCATGGATGCCGACGGAGTCGCCCTACGCGCCACCTACATCGTCGACCCCGACAACGTCGTCCAGTTCACGATGGTGACCGGCGACAGCGTCGGACGAAACGTGCACGAGGTACTGCGAGTGCTGGACGCCGCACAGACAGGTCAGGACACGCCCTGCGGCTGGCAACCCGGCGACGCCACCCTCTGAGACGCCGAGGACCCCCCTGCCCCGAGGGGGGACGCAGAGCAGGGGGGTCGCTTTCGGGGGCTAGTGCCCACTGGAAGACAACCAGAGTTGCCACGGGTAATGGCGCATTTCACACAACTTTCTACGGGCTTTTTTGATCACCGCAGTTCAGAGGGTCGGTCGTCCCCAATAGTCGCGTAGCCGCTCCCAGGACCGCCGTCCGTAGCGCTCCATGACAGAACTGTCGTCGCACGCCAACGCCCACGCCGTCCAGGTGACTCCGGTTACCCACGCCCAGGCATGCGCCATCTCGTGCGTGACGACACCTTCACACCCGTAGGCACCGACCAAGCGCCGTGCGCCCGCCCGGTTGATCTCGGATTCCCAGATGACCTGGCCGAGTTCACGCGCCGGGTGAGCAGAAGCCGCGTACTCGAAGTCGATGAGGCGAAGTCCCGAAGGCGTCCTCAACAGGTTCGCTACGACATCGAGGTGGGCTGGCACGCGTCGCGATGATGACGAGACCAACGACCGCTCTAGACGATCGGCATCGCCGACTGCAGCGAGCAAGCCGTCAGGCAGCCGATCGGGAGCGACACATGCCACGTACTCGCGGCGGGCATCGGACAAGGGTGCCGCGGGCAGGTCCACGTCGCACGAGTGCAGCCGACGAAGCAAGGCAGCCAGCTCATCGAGGCTCGGAGGCCTGCTCAGCTCAAGCCCGGTGACATTGGCCCCCGACAGGTACTCGGTGGCCAACCATCCCGCAGCACTTGCGACAACGACGGGAGAGACCGCCAGGTCGGCGGCGGCGCGCGCTGCACGCTCCTCGACCGCCGACGATTGACGCACGACAAGGTCGGCACCTTCAGAGCGCTGCACCAGCCAGGATCCGCGGCCGAGGCCAGCCAGGGGTGACCAAGCGGCGTCGATCGCCCGAGGTATCGCGCCGACCAACGCTGCCGGAACAGCCTCCGGCTTCACTGGGCCCTCGAGCGCGAGGCGGCCATCATGGACCTGACGAACCGCGCAACGAGCGGGGGGTCTTCCATCTGTGCCACGTGCCCGACGCGTGGCAGCGTGACGACCTGGGCATGCGGCATGTGTCGAGCCGCTCGCCGACTGCGGCGGTGGTCGACGAGCCGATCACGGCCCCCGTAGATCACCAGGGTCGGGCAGCTGATCTGACCGGCGCTGGCCCACAGGCCCGAGGGGCCGGGGTCGATGAAGGACCGCAACAGTCCCCTGGCAGCCCCGGAGAGGGCCTCACCGGAGTGCGGCAGGGCAAGCCTGCGCTGCACCTCCGACACCGCCTCCGCGCGGCGAGTGGGAGTGAAGGCCGTGGCATCGCCGTAGTTCAGGGCCACCATGCCCTGCACCTGGCGCTCCGCCGGCACCCTCGCCATGCGCTCGACAAGCTGGCGACCGATTCCTGGCAGCGCCACAACAGGGACGCCCATCGTGTCGCGCCGCGGCCGAAGGTCAGGCATCGCCGGTGAGATCAGCGTCAGGGTCGCGACGAGATCAGGTCGCGCCCTAGCGAGCAGGACAGCGATGGCCCCGCCCATCGAGTTGCCGAAGACATGGACCGGCTCGCCTCGTTCGGCATGCAGCCGTTCAAGCACGGTCGACAGAACCTCGACGTCCGCCGTCAGCGAGTAGTCGCCGTCCGGCGGTGGTGGCGACCACCCGAAGCCGGGGAGGTCTGGAGCCCAGGCCTCGACGTCGTCGACCAGCTCGGCCATCAAGTCGGTCCAGTTGGTGGCCTGCCCTCCGAGACCATGCACCATCAGGGCTGGAGCGACGCCGTGGCGGCCCTCGTCAGGCGACGACGTTCGTACGAAAAGAGCTCGGTCGCCGAGCGACCACTCAGTTCCGGGCCAGTGAGGTGCGTTCACGCCGGATGAAGCAACGACTCGAGACGGCGGTTCAGGGCATCCAGCGTGGCCCGGATGACTGCTTGGCGCACATCCTCACGAACAACTGAGACACCCGTCAGCCGTTCGGAGCCAAGCTTGGTGAGCATCGAGACCACGACAACCACGGCGCGGTCAGGCCCGAGCTGGTTGATCTCGAGCTGCTCGAGCTCAAAGCGCGCCGCGGACCCTACGACCTCTTCGAGCGCGCGAAGGGTGGCCGTGGCAACTGATCGGTGCACGCTCGACGGTGTGGCCGCTGCCGATGACTCACCGACGTAAGCGGTACCAAGCCAGCTGAGTGACACCGACGTGGTGACCCCGAGGCCGGCCGACACCAGCTGCATCCGCTGGATCAAGATGCGCGGCGGACGGGTTGACTCGACCAGCGACTGCGTGAGGTCGTCGTCGATGTCGGTGGGAGCATCGACGGCGGAGTACTCGGGAACGGCCGTCAGGTTAGGACGTGGTGCCTCATCGGTCGACGGAACGAACCCCGACGGCGCTGTCTCTGTAGCTGCGGCCATGGGCGTGGTGGTCAGAGGCGCTGTGCCCAAGGGGACGCCGCCAGCGGCCTGGGGAGCGGACTCGGCAGCCTCGAAAGGAACCGACTCCTCGACCACCTGGACCCGTCCAGCGTCGACGGCCAGCCCAAACTGTTCGCGCAGGACGCGGTTGACGCTGGTCGCCACCGCGATCTCGTCGGCTCCGGCCGCAAGTTGGAGCCGGAGGGTTCCGGCGCCCTCGGGGCGCTCATCTGCCTCGAGGTCAGCCGCGGCCACTCCTGGGACGGCGCGGAGCGCGTCCAGCAGCGTCGCCTCGGTGGTCACGGCGGGTATCCCTTCGTCGGCACCCGCCGACGCTGTCGGCAGGCAGGGCAGGTTGCCCCCATCTTGTCATCGGCACGCCTCATCTGGTCCTCAACTGGCATTACTGGGGAGTAGGCTGCGGCGCCATGGCCCGAGCCGGAGACTCAGCACCAGGCCCGAACGACGCCTCGGCCCCCGGCCGGGCGCGTCTCAGCCGCGACGAACGGCGGAGCCAGTTGCTGGACGCAGCCCGCGAGGTCTTCGTCTCGTCCGGGTACCACGCCGCGGCCATGGACGCGATCGCCCTTCAGGCAGGCATCAGCAAACCCATCCTCTATCAGCACTTCCCTGGCAAGCTCGAGCTCTACCTCGCCCTGCTCGACGCCGGCTCCGAGTCACTGGAGGCGGCCGTTCGAGCCGCACTGGCGTCCACCGACGACAACCACGAGCGGGTGGATGCGACCATTCGCGCCTATTTCGCCTTCATGGCAGATCCAGACAGCACCTTCCGGCTGGTCTTCGAGTCAGACCTGACCAGTGAACCGGCCGTCCGTGAGCGCGTGGATTCGGTCATGCAGGCCTGCACCCTCGCCGTCAGTGACGTGATTGCCGAAGACACCGCGCTGGATCGGGAGGCCGCCATGCTGCTGGCGGCCGGACTCACCGGCGCCGCCCAGGTGGCAGCTCGGTGGTGGCTCACCCAAGACGGCCCGCTCAGCCGGGGCACGGCCGAGACACTGGTCGCGTCATTGGCATGGCGTGGCATCGGTGGGTTCCCTCGCGCCGGCGAAGGGGTCGTCGACTAGCCTGACGCAGCGGGCACGTGCCCACCAGACGAATGCGGAGGTCACGATGGAGGTCAAGGTCGGGGTCAAGGGTGTCGCCCGAGAGCTGGTCATCGAGACCGAGCTGACACCAGACGACGTGTCGTCCCTCGTGAAGGCGTGCGCCAGTGATCCTGCCGCGCTCTTCGACCTCACCGACGCCCGTGGTCGTCGGGTGCTGATCCCCGCAGACAAGTTGGCCTACGTCGAGATCGGCGAGCAGGAGGCACGGCGCGTCGGCTTCGGAGCCATGTAGCCGCAACCCTTCCGCGGCGCGCTAGGCAGCGAGGCCCAGCGCGGCCATCCGCTTGGTGTGCTGCTCAGTGATCCGGGTAAACATCCGGCCCAGTTCCACCAGGTCCATTCCGCCACCGCTGCCCCCCGCGAGCAGGCCTGCGAGGGCATCACGCTCGGCGGCGACGCGCTGCGCCTGGCTGAGAGCCTCGCCCATCAGCCTGCGTCCCCAGAGAGCCAGGCGTCCGGCGACCCTAGGGTCGGCCTCGATGGCCGAGCGAACGCGACTGACGACGAACTCGGAGTGACCGGTGTCTGCGAACACCTCAAGGACCAGGGCCCGGTTCTCATCGTCCAGCAGCACCGAGATCTCACGGTAGAAATCAGCCGCGATTCCATCGCCCACGTACGCCTTCACCAGGCCTTCGAGCCAGTCGGCCGGCGCCGTTGAGGCATGGAAGGCATCAAGGGGGGCGACGAAGGGGCGCATCGCCTCGTCGGCCGAGACGCCGAGATCGGTCAGCTTTGCCCGCAGCTGCTGGAAGTGCCCGAACTCCGCGCACGCCATCGCCGCAACCTCTGCTTTGTCGTCCAGGCTCGGAGCAAGCGCGGCGTCGGCGCACAGCCGTTCGAAGGCAGAGAGCTCTCCGTAGGCGAGGACACCCAGGAGTTCGGTCACCGCGGCGTCATAGGCGTCATCAGGCATGGGCGAAGGGTAGCGACTAGGCGGAAGGTAGGCTGAGGAGCGTCAACGAACTGCAAGGCGGACCCCCTGACTACATTTACCGACCTCGGCATCCGATCCGAAACGGTGGCCGACCTGGCTCACCTGGGCATCACCGAGGCATTTCCCATTCAAGAACTGACCCTTCCGGTGGCCCTCGACGGCCACGACGTGATCGGCCAGGCGAAGACCGGCACGGGCAAGACCCTCGGATTCGCGCTCCCACTTCTCGAGCAGCTGTCTGCCCCAAACGACCCGGTCCACCCCAACCTCGAGCCGGCAGCTACACCGCAGGCTCTGGTGGTCGTCCCCACTCGTGAGCTGGCCATGCAGGTTGCCAACGAGATCCGGCATGCCAGCAAGACCCGGGGTGCCCGCGTGCTTACCGTCTATGGTGGCCGCTCCTACGAGCCGCAGGTCGAGGCGCTCGAAGCTGGCGTCGACGTCGTGGTGGGCACTCCCGGACGTCTCCTCGACCTCGTCGAGAAGAAGCACCTGCACCTTGGTGCCATCAAGACGCTGGTGCTCGACGAGGCCGACGAGATGCTCGACATGGGATTCCTCCCCGACGTCGAGCGCATCGTCGCCCTCACTCCCACCGGCCGGCAGACCATGCTCTTCTCGGCGACGATGCCGGGCGATGTCATCGCGTTGGCGCGCCGCTACATGAACCAGCCGACGCACATCAGGGCCATCGACCCCGACGAAGACAACAGTCAGCTCGTCAAGCGCGTCCAGCAGCACGCTTACCGCACGCACCCAGTCGACAAGGCCGAGATCGTCGCACGCATTCTCCAGTCAGAGGGACGCGGCCACACGATCATCTTCTGCCCCACGAAACGACAGGCACAGAAGCTTGCCGACGACCTCAGCTCGCGGGGCTTCGCCGTGGGGTCGGTCCATGGCGACCTCGGCCAAGGAGCTCGCGAGCAGGCGATGCGCGCGTTCCGCAACGGAAAGGTCGATGTCCTCGTCGCCACTGACGTCGCAGCCCGCGGCATCGACATCGACGGCATCACCCACGTGGTCAACTACAACTGCCCCGACGACGAGAAGAGCTACGTCCACCGGATCGGCCGCACCGCCCGCGCCGGCGCGACCGGCGTGGCAGTGACGCTGGTCGACTGGCAAGACCTGCCCCGCTGGATCCTCATCAACAAGACCCTCGACCTGTCCTTCCCCGACCCGGTCGAGACATACTCCACGTCCCCGCACCTGTTCACCGACCTCAACATTCCGCCAGGTACCAAGGGCGAGCTGCCGAAGGCCCAGCGAACCCGCGAGGGCCTGGACGCCGAAGAGGTCGAAGACCTCGGCGAGACGGGCAAGGCTCGGCGCCAGCCCAAGGGTTCGGACTCCGGACGTTCGCGGGGCGGCTCCAAGCCGCGCCAGAGCAGTGGCGGCGGCAGCGCACCCAAGAGCGGGCAGCCTCGCAACCGCAAGCGCACCCGCGGCGGCGCGGCAACCACCGACGGCAGTTCTGCCCCGGACAACACCAGCGCACCAGCCACCGCGTCGGCCTCCGGCGAAGGCACCGGAGACGCACCACGTCGCCGTCGCCGGCGTCGGCGCAGCGGTGGCAGTAGCTCTACGGAAACCACCACCACCACCTGACAACATCGTGTGAGTTGTCGGAGGCCATGGCCTCCGACAACTCACACGATGTTGGAACTAGGGCAGGTGGATCTGCACGCTCACCCAGGTGTGACGTCGGCAGGCCGGACAGCGCATCCACGACCCATGCCCGCGTTTGAGAAATGGGAGATGGAGCGAGGGCACCGCCAGCCGCAGCGCTTCAGCCGGTGACAACGATGTCTCGTCTCCGCAGTGGCCACAGCTGATCGACACCATCCCCGATGACGCGGCTTCCTCGGGCAAGGCGGTACCAGGGCTGAACAGGGCCCGTCGGCCCTCGTGGTCCTGCGGGGCCGCTCGCTCCGGCCCTACCGAGTTGTCCTCAGCAGGATGGATGCGACTGAAGTCGGTTCCTTTGCGCTTGGTCACGCTGCGGCTTCCTCACCCAACAGCCGTCGCGCGTGTGCGCGGTAGGCCGCTGCTCCTGGACTCGATGACGCCGACGTGAGGATCGACTCTCCCGAAGCGGGTGCCTCGGCGAACCGGATTGACCTGTTGATCGGAGGGTCGAGGACGGTCACGCCGAACCTGCCCGAGACGTCAGCGAGAACAGCGCGGGCGTGTGTCGTGCGCCCGTCGTAGAGCGTGGGCAGGACGCCCAGCACCACGAGGTCGCGGTTTGTCAGGCGGCGCACGTCACCGATCGTGGCCAGCAGCTGCCCCACACCGCGGTGCGACAACGTCTCGCACTGCAGGGGAATCAGTACCTCGTCGGCCGCCGTCAGGGCGTTGATCGTGAGGACCCCGAGCGACGGTGAGCAGTCGATGAGAACGAAGTCGTAGGAGTCTTCGAGGTCGGCCAACGCCGTGCGCAACACGTACTCGCGTGCAGGGCGGTCGTGGAGAGCGATCTCGGTTCCGGTGAGGTCGATCGTGCTGGGGAGGACATCGAGATTGGTGGTCACCGTGCGCACCACCATCGCAGCGCCCACACGCTCCATCAAGACATCATGGATCGACAGTTCCAGCGCTTCTGGGTCGAGCCCCAGCGAGAACGTCAGGCACGCCTGCGGGTCTAGATCGACGACCAGCACCCGCTGTCCAAGTTCGGCCAGCGCCATACCCACCGAGGCAACCGTGGTGGTCTTGGCGACGCCGCCCTTCTGGTTGGCCACAGCGATCGTTCGGGTCACGTGGCCTCCTTGTCACAGCTGGTGCGGGCGGATGGTCGACCAGTCAGTGCGCAGCCTATTCTGCCCAGGGTGAGCATCCCACCTTTCATCGAGCCCCCCTCCGGAGTCCGTGCCGTCTCCGTTGCCACCGGGCGTGGACAATTCGCCGCACTCGACAACGCTGACGCCCTCACGGACGCATCCATCGGCTCGGCCGTCTTGGTGCCCGGATTCACCGGTAGCAAAGAGGACTTCATCGCGATTCTGGCGCCGCTGGCCGCGCGGCGGGTCCGCGCCGTGTCGTTCGACCTCACCGGGCAGTTCGAGACCCCAGGGCCGTCCGACATCGACCACTACTCGCTTGGCGGCTATGCAGCTGATGCGTGGGCGATCGCGGCCACGCTCCCCCGGCCACTCGTGCTGGTCGGGCACTCGTTCGGTGGCCTCGTGGTGCGCGAGGCAATCTTGGCTGACCCGTTGGCCGCCGATGGCCTGGCGCTGGTCGCCTCGGGCCCAGGCGCAATCCCCACCGAGCAGCAAGACGTGCTGCGACGGTTCATCGACGTCATGGGCGCCTACGGCCTCGAAGCGGTCTGGCAGGGAAAGCGTGCCCTGGACGCCGCTGCGGGCGTTCCCGTTCCGGCACCAGAGATCGACCAGTTCTTGTCCAGGCGGTTCTTGTCCAACGCACCAGCGTCATTACAGGCGATGATCGAAGTGCTCTGCGGGGCGCCCGATCAGGTTGATGCCCTGGCCACTGTGGCACCGCGAACCACCGTCGTCGTGGGAGCCGACGACGATGCCTGGCCCCCGCACGAGCAGCGGAAGATGGCAGAACGGTTGGACGCCACTCTCCTCGAGCTGCCGGGAGTCGGGCACTCCCCTGCCGTTGATGCCCCAGACGCCGTGGCAGACGCCGTCGCCAGGCTCATGCCCCCGACTGACTTGAAACGGTGACCAGGGGCTCCAGCGCTCGCTCGAGACCGGAGACCCCGACATCGACGACCTCCAAAGGCAATCCGATGGAAGCTGCGGCTCGTTCGGCTGCGTCCTGCAGTAGCGGCGTCCGACGCTGCGTCAGCCACACGACCCGTGAGTAGTGGCGGAAGTAGTCGTCGCGCAGGTCCGGATAGCGATCGAGTCCGAGCTCGACGATGACGCTGCGGTGGAAGGCCGCGGCGAGGAAGTCGGTGAGCAAGTACGTGCCCGGCTCTTGTTCGAGCATGGCGCGATACTCGTTCGCTCCGGCATAGACGCTGTAGCAGTCCGAGCCGGGCAGCCGCTCGATCCCATGGCGCTCGCAGACCTTGTCGAGGTCGCCATAGGTGCCGCAGTCTGCGTAGGCGATGGCCACGTGCTGATACCGCTCACGGATCTCTACGAGCGTTCGTTCCACCTCTGGGGCAATTCGATCTGGATGGTTGTGCAGGAGTGGAGGCAGCGGGTGCACATCGACTGGCCACTGGCGACGGGCAACGATCTCGGTGATGTCGGTGGCCAGCGCACCGCAGGCGATGACCCCCACGCTGGCGCCAGCTGTCCTCATGTCGGGAAAGCCAGCTGCTCCACGAACCGGTCCTGGAAGTCGGTGCGGTCGGAGAGCTCGACATACTCGATCTCTCGCAGCAGCGTCGTCATGCCATGGCGCTCGGCGGCCGACAGCAGGACCATCTTCGCCCCCTCACCGGCGACGTTGCCCGCGCTGACGATGCGAAGCACCGGGATCTTCGGTACCAGACCGATTCGTACGGCGCTGGCCGCCGACAGGTACGTACCGAACGAGCCCGCCAGCAGTACCTGCTGGATGTCGCTCTCCTTGACGCCGAAGTCCTCGAAGAGCAGGTGCCACCCGGTGGCAATCGCCGCCTTGGCGAACTGCAGCTCCCGCACGTCGCGCTGACTGAGCACGACCGGATCTGCGTCGGGTTCGATCGGGTTGGCCAGGACGAAGACCTTCTCTTCACCGATCAGCGTCATCCGTTCTGCCAGTTTGGGGTCGGTCTCCATGACCTTGTCGCGATCAGCGAAGCGACCAGATGCGTCGATCACACCCACTCGAACCAGCTCTGCCACCGCATCGACCAAGCCCGATCCACACAACCCCACTGCCGGCTCATCTCCGATGACCTGTAGCTCGATGTCTCCTTCAGCCACCTTGACGACCTCGATGGCGCCTGGGGCCGCGCGCATTCCGCACCTGATCGATGCAGCCTCGAACGCCGGACCGGCAGGTGCGGCGGTCGCCATGATGCGCTCACCGTCACCGATCACGATCTCGCAGTTGGTGCCGATGTCGACGAAGAGTCGTATTCGCTTGTCACGATCCATCCCCGATGCCAAAGCGCCGGCAATGATGTCGCCACCCACGTAGGCGCCGAGCGCCGGCACGACAGTGGCCCGTGCCCCGCGATGAGCTGTCACCCCGAGGTCGGCCGCCCGGACGTTCTCGAACTGTCGCGCGGCCATGATGAACGGAGCGACGCCGAGGGGCTCTGGGTTGACCCCCAGGGCGAGCTGCACCATCGTGGCGTTGCCCGCGAGCGCAACTTCGTAGATCTCATCGGACTCAACCCCTGCCTCGGCGCAGGCTTCTTTGGCGAGGGTGTCGAGGGTTTCGTGGGCGAGCTGCTGAAGGTGGGCCAATGCGTCTGCGTCGAGCATCGTGGCGCTGATGCGAGCAATCACGTCCGCCCCGTAGGGCTGTTGCTTGTTCAACATCGAGACCACGGCGGCAGGGGTACCGGTGGTGAGGTCCATCAGGTTGGCAACAACGGTCGTGGTTCCCAAATCGAAGGCGAGCCCGAACGCGCGGGCAGTGGTGTCGCCCGGCTCGACCGCGATCAACCGGTCATCAGCGACAACGGCCGTCACCTTGAAGTCGGAATCCCGGAGGGTCTCCCCCAACGTGCGGTAGACGTCAAGATCCACCGTGAGCTCGAGGTCTTCGAGCTCGTCGAACACCCGTTGTGAATCGGTGCGCTGGTCGTGGAGAGACGGTTCTGTGACCTCAATGAACCGCTTCTGAACCGCGGGCCGGAGTATGACCTGTCGACCAACTCCAAAGGTGGCTGCCTTTGGCCGAGTCGTCATGGGCGGCACGTCGACGACGAGATCGGTTGCGGTCCTTGCTACGCAGGCCAGACGCCAACCTTCATCAAGCTGTTCTTGCGAAAAGGCCCGGCGATCCAGGCTTTGTACGGGTACTCCCCCTTCGATGATCTGCACCTTGCACTTCTTGCACGTGCCGTGCCCACCACAGGTGGAGTCGATCGCGATGCCGTTCCAGCTGGCGGCGTCAAAGATCGGAACCCCCGTTGGTACTCGGACCTCCTTGTCCGAGGGGGTGAACCGGATGCGGATTCGCTCCGGCGCGCCGTTCTCCTCAGTCATGACGCGTCACGCCGCGCCACGGACTCACGCACGCCGAGCTCGTCGACCAGCCGGCCGAGGCTTCCGTCGTGACGGAAATCTGTGAGGTGAAGACCAGAGACGCCGGGCAGCGAGAGTGCATGGCGCGCCTGCTCAAGGGTGTGTTGGTAGGCCTCTTCGGCCTCGTCGGACGCATTCGCGACGCGGTCGATCACCTCACCAGGAACACTGATGCCTGGTACCTCGCGGTCCATGAAACGTAGCGCGCCCGCACGCTTGACGAGCACGAGCGTGGGCAGCAGCGCGGTCTTCTTGGTCACTCCGTTCTCGACACAACCTGCGACGAAGGACTCGAGCCGATCGGGGTGATAGCCGATCTGAAGCTGCAGGAACCGTGCGCCGGCATCGCTCTTGGTCTTCGCACGCTCGACCCTGTAGTCGATCGGAGGGGCGAACGGGTTCTCAACAGCTCCGACAAACAGATCTGGGGCTGGGTCGATCTTGCGCCCTGACACGTAGTGGCCTTCGGCCAGACCTGTCGCCACGGAGATGACCTGCGGCCCGTCAAGATCGAAGACCCTGCGAGCCTCGGGCTCGTCGCCAGCGGTGACATCGTCACCGGTCAGTGCACAGATGTTGCGCACGCCGAACATGGATGCACCGACGATGTCGGCCTGGATCGCGATGCGGTTCTTGTCGCGGCACACCACTTGCATGATCGGCTCGACGCCGGCTTGCTGCATCGCGATCGCAATGGCGACGTTCGAGGCGTGAGCGTGCGCTGCCGGGTTGTCGGTCGCATTGATCGCGTCGACGTAGGGCGCGATGGCCTCGAGCCGCTCGCTGACCTTTGCCAACCCACCACCGTCAATGGCTGGCAGCTCGGCTGTGATGACCGGCCGGGTGCCGGCCTCGAGGAGGGCCTGCAGAGTCATTAGGCACGAACCAGTGCGCGGCGGTTTTCGAGGAGTTCTTTGGCGCGGCGGACCGCAGTCGAGGCGTCAGCGGCATACCCATCAGCACCAACAGCGTCGGCGTACTCCTGAGTCACCGGAGCACCCCCCACCATCACGATCACCTGATCCCGCAGACCAGCCTTCTCCAACGCATTGATGTTCGCCTTGAACATCGGCATCGTCGTGGTCAAGAACGCCGAGAACCCGACAATGTCCGGGGAGTGCTCCTCGATCGCGGCGACGAACTTCTCCGGAGCCACCTGCACCCCCAGATCAATCACCTCAAACCCCGCACCCTCCAACATGATGTTCACCAAGTTCTTCCCGATGTCATGCACATCACCCTTGACCGTGCCCATCAAGAACTTGCCCACCGTCTCAGCACCGGTCGCCGCCAACAACGGCCGCAACACCTCCAACGCCCCCGACATCGCCCGACCAGCGATCAACATCTCCGGCACGAAGAAGTCACCCCGCTCGAACCGGGCACCCACCTCTTCCAACGACGGAATCAACGCCTCGAACAACAACGTCTCAGGACCCATCCCCAACCCAAGACCGGTATTGGTCAACTCCAACACCGCCGGCGCATTACCCACCAACGTCTCGTCAAACAACCCCTTCAAAACATCCTCAGGCGTCATGGTGTGCGGTCCTCCAGGCGTACGGTGCGGGTCACTTGACCTGCGCTGTGTGGGGTCTTGCCGATCCTTGGACAAGCGTCCAAGACGGGGGTGTCGTTGTCCAGCAGTCCGGACGAGGACAAGGCTAGTGTTCCACTGAGCGAAACGGTCACCGGGTCGGATCGCCTTAATGCAGGTCAGACGGGTCGCACTGTTCCATATCCAGCCTGGCCGAGCCGATGAGTCAGCCCCGAGGAATCGGCTCTGGGCGCCCGGGCTGCTCCCCGCCGCGTGCGTCCCCATACGAACGCTTGGGCACCATGACCTTGCGCCGGAAGATGCACACGATGGTGCCGTCCTGGTTGTAGCCGATCGTCTCGACGTGGACGATGCCTCGATCGTCCTTCGATTTTGACTCGACCTTGTCGAGCACCCGCGTCTCGCCGTAGATGGTGTCGCCGTGAAAGGTCGGTGCGACATGACGCAGCGACTCGACCTCGAGGTTGGCGATGGCCTTTCCACTGACATCAGGCACCGACATACCAAGGAGCAGCGAGTAGACGTAGTTGCCGACCACCACGTTCTTGCCGAAGTCAGTAGTCGCCTCGGCATAGTGCGCATCCATGTGAAGCGGATGGTGATTCATCGTGAGGAGGCAGAAGAGGTGGTCGTCGTACTCGGTGACGGTCTTGCCGGGCCAGTGCTTGTAGACGGCATCGACCTCGAACTCCTCGTAGTAGCGGCCGAACTGCATGTGACTCCCTCGGTGGATGGATAACTAACGTCAGCCAGCTGTTGGCATCTCGGCAAGCGTCTGACGTACCTGCCCGGCAATCGGAACAGGGCACGTCACCTGGTAGTGGGCCGCCTCGAACTTGCTACGCGAGCTGAAGTCTCGCCGTCCTCGGGTCGCAGCATGCGCGATAAGGCCGTAGACGATCCCGAACAACGCGCCCCAGAGGACGCCAAGCAGCAAGAGTGTGGTCCAGTTCGGGTCCTGATCGGGGTTCGCGAAGAGCCCGAGCAGCATTCCGATCAGCAGACCGAGCCATGCCCCGGTCACCATTCCAGCGCCAGCCGCCCGACCGTACGACATGCGGCCGGTGACCGTCTCGACCATGCGCAGGTCCGTTCCCACGATCTGGATTCCGGAGACTTCGACGTCACGGTCGGACAGGAAGTCGACGGCCCGCTGCGCCTGCTCGTACGAGTCGCACTCGCGCACGACGACCAACTCGATGTCTGTCATGAGCAACCCCTCAGCTACGCCGCTTGTAGTCCTCGAGGAGGCGGCGACCAATGATCATCCGCTGGATGTCGGCCGTTCCCTCACCGATCAGCAGCATCGGTGCTTCGCGATACAGCCGCTCGATCTCGTACTCCTTGGAGTACCCGTATCCGCCGTGAATGCGGAAGGAGTCTTCGACGACATCCCTGCAGTACTCGCTCGCCAGGTACTTGGCCATGCCGGCCTCGAGGTCGTTGCGCTCACCTGAGTCCTTCTTGCGGGCGGCCATGATCATCATCTGATGCGCCGACTCGACCTTGGTAGCCATGTCGGCCAACCGGAACATCACGGCCTGATGTTGCGCGATCTGCTTGCCGAAGGTCTCACGCTGTTGGGCATAGTCGATGCCCAGCTCGAAGGCTCGTTGGGCGACTCCGCACGCACGGGCAGCGACGTTGACCCGGCCGACCTCGACGCCATCCATCATCTGGTAGAAGCCGCGGCCGGTTTCGCCACCAAGGACGTCATCACCTGTCAGGACAAGGCCGTCCATGATGAGCTCGGTGGTGTCGACGCCCTTGTATCCCATCTTGTCGATCTTGCCGGGGATACTGAGCCCTGGTCGCACCTCACCGAACCCGGCCTCTTTCTCGATCAAGAACGTCGTCATGTTGCGGTAGACGCTGTCAGCGCCTTCGTCGGTCTTCATCAAGACCGCCACAAGGGTCGAGGTGCCGCCGTTGGTCAGCCACATCTTCTGCCCGTCCAGCACGAAGGTGCCGTCATCACGGATCCGCGCCCGCGCGGTGATGGCCGCAACATCAGATCCGCACCCTGGCTCGGACATCGAGAAGGCACCACGGACCTCGCCCCTGGCCATGCGAGGGAGGTACTTCTGCTTCTGCTCGTCGGTGCCGTGCTGAAGCAGCATGTAGGCGACGATGAAGTGGGTGTTGATGATTCCGCTCACGCTCATCCAGCCGCGAGCAATCTCTTCGACGACGAGGGCGTAGGTGAGTAGGGACTCACCGATACCGCCGTACTCCTCGGGGATCATCAGCCCGAAGATCCCCATCTCCTGCATCTGCTCGACAATCTTCGCGGGGTACTCATCGGCGTGCTCGAGCGTGTTCGCGACCGGGATGATCTCGTTGTCGACGAACTCGCGAACGGCGGCGAGGATCTCTTGCTGGATATCGGTGAGGCCTTCGGTCTGAGCGAGACGGCCCATGCCGCACTCCTTCGCATCTCGTACGGCGGCGGGGGCGCCTGCCGTCGAGTTTCGATCGTATCCATAGCCGAAGGGCACGCAGGTACGCTCCCCTTCATGAGCGATCAGCCCTGGGTCAGTGGCGGTGCGGCCACACCAGATGCCAGCGCCCGACAAACGACGGTGACCCTGCCTGGTGGGCACCTCCTCGGCGTCGCCGAGTACGGGCCAGACGATGGGTTTCCGATCGTCGGCATTCACGGCACCCCGGGCTCCCGCTACGGCGGACCGCCCCCTGACAAGCCCGACCTCTACGACCGGCTCGGCATCAGGTCGATCTGTTTCGACCGCCCGGGCTACGGACTGTCGACGCGTCGGCCCGGGCGTGCGGTGGTCGATGCAGCCACCGACGTCGCGGCTATTGCTGACTCGCTCGGAATCGACCGGTTTGCGGTCACCGGTGGATCGGGAGGAGGACCGCACTGCCTGGCTGTGGCCGCGCGGCTGCCCGATCGCGTCACCCGGGTGGCATGCGTCGTGGGTGTCGCTCCTCTCGGGCAGCGGGGACTGCCGATGCAGGAGTGGCGGAAGGGCATGACCCAAGGAAACCTCGATGAGTTCGACTGGTCATTGGAGGGCGAGGAGGTGCTGCGTCCACAGCTGGAGCGCCTGGCTCCCGAAGATCTCGATCGCGTGGTCACCGACCCGGCCAACCCCCTAGGCGACACCTACGAGATGTCAGACGGCGATCACGCCATCATGGCGCGCCCCGAGTACGCCGTGCGGCTCAGGCGCCTCATCGAGGAGGCGTATCGCCAAGGCATCGACGGGTGGCTCGACGACGACCTCGCCTTCGTCAAGGACTGGGGCTTCGACCTGTCAACGCTGAGCGTTCCGGCAATGGTCTGGTACGGCACCGAGGACACCTTGGTCCCGCCGTCGCACGGCCGATGGCTGGCCCGCAATGTGCCAGGCGCACTGGTTGTCGCGATGTCTGGCGGTCACCTGGAGCTCGTCAACCGGGCCGAGGAACTGGTGGTCTGGCTTTCGGGGGGCAGCGAGCCGGCAGATGCCGTTCCGGGCGCAGAGACATGACCATCGACCCTGATCTGCTGACCCTGTTCCCGTCGACCACAACGGTCACCAATGAGGGAGCGTTGGCGGTCGGCGGCGTACTGCTGTCGACGATCGCCGCGGAGCACGGAACCCCGGTGCAGGTCGTCGACGACGTCGGTCTGCGGGAGCGGGCACGAGCATTCGTCGACGGACTCACGCGAAGGCGACCCCGATCAAGCGTCGCTTTCGCCTCCAAGTCGTTTCCATGCACGGCCATCTACCGGGTGATGGCGGAGGAGGGGCTGCACATTGACGTTGCAGGGGCCGGCGAGCTGGTCACGGCACTGAAAGCGGGAGCCCCGGCCGCGAGGATCGTCCTGCACGGAAACGCAAAAACGACGGCCGAGCTCGCACTCGCCGTCGAATCCGGCGTCGGCACCATCGTCATCGACAACTGGGACGACATCACCAGGCTGGAGTCGCTGCCAGGGGCCAAGCAGCCCGTTCTGCTCCGGGTGATCCCCGGCGTCGATGCTCCCACCATGGCGGCGATCGCGACCGGCCACCACGGTTCGAAGTTCGGCTTACCCCTCGAAGAGGCCCGACGGGCGATTTCTCACATGCAGGCGAGTGACCGATTCGACGTTCGCGGCATTCACCTTCACATCGGCTCGCAGATCCTCACCGTCGACGCCTTCGCCGAAGCGGTCGCTGCCATCGCCGGCCTCGGGGAGTTCGACGTCTACGACGTGGGCGGCGGGCTCGGGGTCAGATACCAGCGCAGTGACAAGGCGCCCACCGTCGACGAGTACCTCGATGTCATCACCGACGCCGCCTCAGCACATCTGCCAGGCGACGCTGAACTCTGGATCGAGCCAGGACGGTCGCTGGTCGCGCAGGCAGCGGTCACCTTGTACCGCGTCACAACGGTGAAGCACGGGGACCCGACTTTTGTGGCTGTCGACGGTGGCATCGCCGACAACCTTGAGGCCTCGACATACGTTGGGACGCGATTGGACGCCACTCTCGCCGACCGCCCTGGCGGCGGCGACCGCGTCGAGCTCGTCGGCCGACAGTGCGAGTCAGGCGACCTTTTTGCGTCCGATCTGCCACTGGCCGAGCCGAAGGTCGGTGACGTTGTCGCTATGCCGATGACAGGTGCGTACAGCTACACACTGTTGAGCAACTACAACGGCGCGCTGCGGCCACCCATCGTTTTCGTCCGAGACGGAGCGACAAGACTCGTTGTCCGCCGCGAGACGTACGATGAGCTCAACGCTCGAGACGTTGGATAGAACTCAGCGAAGAACGAAGTACGTGTAGGCGACTCGATATTCCTTCACGTCGAACCAGTTGCCGCCAACGGTGGCCAGACCCCAGCGGACCTTGCCACCTTTGACGTACTTGCTCATGTTGACCGAAGGCCCTGCGTGCCATCCGAGCCTGGCAGAGAGCTGACGGTACGCACCTGCGGTCAAGTCCGACTTGTACATGACCATCACGCCGGGCCCAGACCTACGCGCCGCTCCCCCGCCGTAGGTGTCAATCCGCAAAGTGCCGTATCGAATGGCATTGATCACTCCGGCCCGGTGGAACCCCAGGGTCAGGTCGTCTGCTCGCGTTCCGTTGCAGGTGGCCTGGCTGTAGTAGCCGGCCCCCAAACGCCACACCGAGTGCAATAGCCCACGCACGTCGACGAGAAGTGACGAGCAGCGACATTGGTCCCCCGCATGGATCCGCAGCAACAGTGCGCGTCAGCCGACCCACCGAAGGTGACGCAGGGTCAGACGGGATTGGCCTCACGGATCGAGTTGCCGCCGTCGACAACCAGCGTCTGACCGGTGATGTAGGACGCCGCCGGTGTGCAGAAGAACGCCACGCCAGCTGCAATCTCAGCCGGCTCCCCCAGTCGCGCCATCGGCGTGCGCTCGCCGTACTCCAGCTCTTGGGAGAGCGACGACGGCGTTCGGATCCAGCCTGGCGCTACCGCGTTGCAGGTGACACCGGACGTTGCCGTCTCAACGGCCACGGCAAGCGTGAGCCCCCGCATCCCGCCCTTGCCTGCGACATACGACGCCTCGTTCGGCATCGCGCACGTGGTTCCTGACGTCGACGTGACGTTGACGATGCGGCCGAATCCGCGCGCCATCATGCCCGGCATCACCGCACGTGTGACCAGAAAGGCCGTGTCGAGATTGCGCGAGATTCCGCTGCGCCACTGCTCGTGACTCATCTCGCTGATCGACAGCCAGGCCTCCTCGTCCGTGACGCTGGTCATGCCTGCGTTGTTGACGAGTAGGTCGATCGGCCCGAGATCCGCCTCGGCCTCCGCAACGAGACGCTCGACCTGCGCAGGATCTGTGAGGTCGGCAATGAACCCCTTCGATCCCCCGCCAAGCTCGGTGGCACGCTCGTGGATGCGATCAGACGTCGCCGCTACCGCCACCGTCGCGCCGGCCTCGTGCAGCGTGCGCGCACAGGCGAAGCCGATCCCGCCCGGGCTCCCTGCCCCCGTCACGAGGGCCACTCTTCCCTCCAGCGAGAACAGCGACATCACGTGCCTTTCGGATTGGTCGTCGTGCGGGCATCATCACTCGTGGGGTCGAACCAGACGGTGCGCTGCATTCCAGCAGCCCGTCCCTTGCCGCTGATCACCAAAGCCATCTTGTTGGACGCCTCATCGATCATCTCGCTACCGATCATCACGGCGCCGAGCCTTCCGCCAGCCTCTGAGGTGTAGTAGGCGTACGCGTCGAGGATCAGCTCAGCGTGGTCGAAGTCGTCCTGCTTCGGGGAGAAGACCTCGTTCGCCGCCTCCACCTGGCCCGGGTGCAGGACCCACTTGCCGTCGAACCCGAGCGCCGCTGCACGGTCGGCAACCCGTCGGTAGCCCTCGACATCGCGAATCTGCAGGTAGGGCCCATCGATCGCCTGCTTGTCATAGGCGCGGGCCGCCATCAGGATCCGCATCAAGATGTAGTGGTAGGCGTCACCCTCGGTGTAGCCGTCCGGCTGCTCACCCACCACCAACGTGCGCATGTTGATGCTGGCCATGAAGTCGGCTGGGCCGAAGATGATCGTCTCGACGCGCGGGCTCGCCGCCGCGATGGCATCGACGTTGATCAGTCCCAAGGCGTTCTCGATCTGCGCTTCGATCCCGAGCCGCCCAACCTCAAGACCGTTCGCCTTCTCGATCTGGGTCAGCAAGGTATCGAGGGTGACCACCTGCTCCGGCGTCTGGACCTTCGGCAACATGATGCAGTCGAGGTTGGCTCCGGCCCCCTCGACAACCTCGATCACATCGCGGTAGGTCCACTCGGTGGTGAGGTCGTTGACCCGAACCGTCCGCACCTTGTCGCCGTAGCCGCCCTCGTTGAGCGCCGCCACGATGTTCTTGCGCGCGTCCGGCTTGGCGAGCGGGGCAACCGCGTCCTCGATGTCCAGGAATACTTGGTCGGCCGGGAGCCCCTTGGCCTTTTCGAGCATCTTGGGGCTGCTCCCAGGAACCGCCAAGTTGGAGCGGCGGGGGCGAAGAACGCGTTCTGTCATCGACCTTCTCCGATCGTGCGGTCACCGCCGGCAGGCCGGTCGGCGCTTTCGTTTCGAGCCTAGCGGCGGTGGGCGCGCGACACTGAGCCACCCGGTAGACACATCCTGATGTGGCAGGCTGCCGCCATGAGCTCCGCTGCCGCACCCCGGCCCCACCCTCGACGCCGCACACGTGCCGGCTCTCATCGCCGAGCTCGCCAACAAGTCGGACCTCGTCTGGGTCGAGGTCCCCGGGCGGCCGGCTCAGGCGCTCTGGAACGTGTGGCATGACAACGCCATCACCGTCGTCACCGGTGGCATCGAACAGAATGATCCCGGCCTCACCGACGGAGCAACGGTCGAGGTGATTCTGCGAAGCAAAGAGAACCGGGCGAGGCAGGCCGTGGTGACAGCCACCGTCGAGCAGCTGGTCCCCCGGTCAGACGCCTGGAGTACCGCCGTGTCGGCGCTTCACCCCAAGCGGCTGAACCCGCCCGATGGTGAGGACCAACCTGATCGATGGGCCCGCGAGAGCACGCTCTGGTTGCTCCGCCCGACCGCAGACCTAGCCGAACAACCAGGAGCGATGTCGGACGCCTCGCACCGCGCTGAGGTCGTCGCGACCGAGGCCACCACCCTCACCAGGACGCCCTTCCACGCCGGTCGGGCCACGAAGAAGCGCCGCAGACTCTGACGTCACACCGAAGGTACGGCGATGCGACCTTCGGCCACTTTCACCACTCCGCCGGTCACCCGAATCCGCGAGGCAACGCCCGACACCACGTCACAGCTGACGACTAGCCGTGCGGGACGACCCATCTCCACCCCCTGGTCAATCGTCACCTCGTGCGTTCCGTCACCGAGCTCCCCTCCAGCTACGAGCAGGGCACCGAATCCCAATGCCGCAGACCCCGTAGCGGCGTCTTCGGCCGAACCGATGTCACCGGCGAACATGCGCACCCGCGCGTGCCGTCGCTCGCCGTCCCACACGACGAGGTACACGCCCGTTGCTGGCTGGGGGTGCGAGAACTCCTCACGCAGCACCGTGACATCTGGTCGGCACCTCGACAGCGCATCCTCGGTCACGAACACGTAGGCGAACGGAAGCCCAGTGCTCGCTATCTGCATCTCAGGTCGGGCCAGATCAACGGCGTCGAGTCCGACCGATGCGAGCGCGCGGGTGGGGTCTAGCGGCTCAGAGACCACTGGTGACCCACCCGTCAAGGTCGCCCCGGAGGTCGTGACCTCGACGGGAAGCAGCCCCTCTCCGCAGAGCTGGCGCACCTCACCGGTTGGGATCCGGCCAGCCTGGGCGAGCCACCACGCCGAGCCCACTGACGGATGGCCGGCGAACGGCACCTCAGAACCCGGGGTGAAGATCCGGAGCACGTAGTCGGCCCCGGCCGCACGCTCGGCGTCACTCGGCGTCAATGGAAAGGCTGTCTCTGAGAGGTTGAACTGCCGGGTGATCGTCAACATCTGCTCACCGGAGAGCCCGTCTGCGTCCATGACGACCGCAAGGGGGTTTCCGGCGTACGGGCGGTCGGTGAAGACGTCGAGCACGACAAACGCGAGTGACGCACCATCAGACACGAGATCCCCTTGGCTCCGGTGCTTCGGACGGTAGCAGCGTTCCCGCCGGTAGCCTCTGCATGTGAGCGCCCCCACCCGAGTCTTCATTGCCCGCCTTATGGGTGCTGCTGTCTTTGACCCCAGCGGAGACCAACTAGGCAAGGTGCGCGACGTCGTGGCCACGTTACGGGCGGCTCCGCGACCTCCACGCATCATCGGTCTCGTCCTCGAGGTGCAGCCAAGACGACGCATTTTTGTCCCCATGACCCGCGTCACGTCGATCGATGCCGGCGGGGTCGTCATCAGCGGCCTGCTGAACCTGCGGCGCTTCGAACAGCGACCTGGCGAGCTGCTTGTGGTCGGCGAGCTGCTCGACTCGCCGGTCACTCTCGTCGAGGACGACGCAAACGTGACCCTCTTGGATGTCGGCATGGAGCAGCTGCGCACCCGCGACTGGGAGGTAGCCAAGGTCTACGTGCAACGAAAGGGCAAGACGCTGCGTCGACGCGGCGAGCAGCTCGTCGCTGACTGGAACGAGATCACCGGACTCTCTCTCGACTCCGAGGATCACGGCACGGCTCGACTGCTGGAGTCGTACGAGAAGCTGCGCCCTGCCGACCTGGCCCATGCCCTGCAAGACCTCAGCGACAAACGTCGCCGCGACGTGATTCTTGCTCTCGGCGACGAGCGTCTGGCTGACGTTCTCGGCGAGATGATCGAAGAGGAGTCGGCACAGATCTTGACGGCGCTCGATGACGAGCGCGCCGCCGACGTGCTGGAAGAGATGGATCCCGATGATGCGGCCGACATCCTGAGCGAGATCGAGGAAGAAACCCGTGCCCGACTCCTCGAGCTGATGGAGCCAAAGGACGCCGAAGACGTCCGCATGCTGCTGGAGTACGACGAGTACACCGCCGGAGGCATGATGACCTCCGAGCCGGTGGTCCTGGCGCCTGACTCCACGGTCGCTGAGGCATTGGCTCGCGTACGCAACGCCGACCTGCCTCCAGCTCTTGCCGCCCAGGTGTACGTCTGCCGACCACCTCTTGAGGTGCCGACAGGTCGGTACCTCGGATCGGTGCACTTCCAGCGGCTGCTGCGCGAGACACCCAGCGCGTTGGTCACTGAGGCGGTCGACTCCGAGCTCGAACCCGTTGCCCCCGAGGCATCCCTGCACGAAGTAACCAACGTCTTGGCGTCCTACAACCTTGTTGCGATCCCGGTCGTCGACGAGAACGACAGACTGCTCGGAGCAGTGACGGTGGACGACGTGATCGACCACATGCTGCCCGACAACTGGCGAAACGAAGCGCCAGTGCCCTCCCGGGGGGTAGCAGATGGCGCGTGAGCTGAGGCGAAGCCGTCTCGACCAACCGAAGGGTCCTCGTCGCGGTGTTCGGTCGCCGTACGACCCCGAGACCTTCGGCAAGCTGTCCGAGAAGATCAGCCGCTTCATCGGCTCGTGGCGGTTCATCTTCTGGATGAGCGTGTTCGTGGCCAGCTGGATGGTGTGGAACCTGCTGGCTCCCGCAGATCTGACCTTCGACGAGTGGCCCTTCATCGGTCTGACCTTGATGCTGTCGCTGCAAGCGTCGTATGCGGCACCGCTGATCCTGCTTTCCCAGAACCGGCAGACCGACCGCGACCGCGTTCAGTACTGGGAAGACCGAGCCCGCATCGACCGCATCATCGCCGACGACGACTTCATCACCCGCGAGGTCTCGTCACTCCGGCTGGCTGTCAACGAAGTGGCCACCCGCGACTTCGTCCGCGACCAGCTGCGCGACCTGCTCGACGAGCTCGACGAACGCGCCAATCCGCGTCCCGACAGCGCCGAGTCAGACAGCTGACGGCGCGCTGCGGCCAGCCGACCCTGGGCGCCCCGTTCGCTCCAGCGCGCCGAAGAGCAACGTCGCCAACCCACCGACGACCAGCGCAAACCATGACGCCGCCAGCCAGGTCGGCGGGGTGAATGAGATCAGCCCTTGCACCCATGCCCAGATATCGTTCCAGCCATTGACGTATCCGGGGTTCACCAGCTGGTAGGCGACGAACCCGGTCAACCAGGCACCCAACATCGCCGGACGTAGTGGCGACGTCTCCGACAGGTCCCACTGGCCGCGCGACACCACGAACCAGTCGGTGATCATGACGGCTACGAGGGGGACGAAGACCGAGCCGATCAAGAAGAGGAACGACTGGTAGCCCCGCAGGTCGATGACCAATGCGAGTGCCGTCGCGATTGCGCCGACTACTACTGAGACCCAGCGCCGGTCGAGGTTCGGAGCCACGTTGTGCACTGACATCGTGGTCGAGTAGATGTTGGCGAACGCCTCATCGACCTCGTCGACAGCCAGAATGAAGAGGGCGAGCGCACCAGCAGGCACCGCGAGGAGCCCAGCGATCACGTCACCATCGAGAGCGACAACCGTTGAGTACGCCACGATGCCGAGCGCGATATAGAGCGTGGCCGCCAGCCCGTACCCCACCCAGGCTCCGTAGACCGACGCCTTCGCCGTCCGCGAATGCCGGCTGTAGTCGTTGATCAACAAGGCATACGAGACGCACACGGCGATCACGGTGTCGGTGGCCAGACCAAAGCCTGTCCATCCGCCACCGGTCAGACCGGGGAGCGGCTCGCTGAGCAGCCGCACGAACAAGTAAGCCGTGGCTCCCAGGACCAACCAGACCACGACTTTGCGCAGCAGCCGAACCGAGCCCAGTGGCCGGACTGCCATGGTGGTGGCGCCTATGCCCGCCAGGATCACCCAGAGGGGGCGCCACTCATCGCTGGTCAGCGCGGTGGCCGCCGTCGCGATGACGATGATCTCGATCGTTCCCCAGCCGACGTTCTGGGCGATGTTGAGCGTGGTCGGGATCACCGAACCGCGGCGGCCGAAGAGCCCCCTCAGGAGCACCATGCTGGGTGCTCCGGTGCGCTGGCCGGGCACCGAAGCCGCTCCGAGGAGACCGGCACCGAGAAGGGCCCCGAGCACCGTTGCGGTGAACGCCGCGAGCAGCGACATCGTCGTGCCGTCTCCGAACGGCGACAAGACGAACGCCGCGGTGACAGGCCCCGTGAGGCTCACCCCGAGGTTGAACCAGAGCACGGTCTGGTCCCACCAGCCCAGCGATCGCGGCGGGGTGAAGCTCAACGTCAGCGGGGCCTCGGGGCGGCCGCCCGCGGTGGGTTGCACATCAATCGGCGACGACATCGCACTCTCCCTACGCCGGCATGACCCGGACAGGTTCAGGCGGTCGGCGGTCAGATCACGCTGATCGCCCTCTCAGCCCCTGATGGGCTCCCGCGGTGTGCGAGTCACCGTACGCCGTACCTCGGTCAGGCTCCAGCCGGGGACCCAGGACGCCGATCACATGACGGTGAAGTCCCCGTTGTCAGCGGGCCGAAAGGCCTCCGCTGAACCCGCTACGCCAGTTCAGGGATCGCTCGCGTCGCCCCGCCATGAACGGACGATGCGCAGACGCCTGGGTGAGGTGCTGGTGACCCACGAGGTCATCGACGAGATCCAGCTCGACGAGCTGCTCGCCGAGCAGGCGACTCTTCGGTCAGCAGATGGGTCTGGCCGCATGCGGCTGGGGCAGCTGGTGGTCTTTCGCGGGTTAGGTACGGAGGAACAGGTCGCGGACGCGCTGGGCGACCTCTTAGCGCTCGACGTCGTCGACCTGTCGATTGAGCCGGTCGACCCGACCGTGGCACAACTCATCCCTCGCGCGATGGCTGAGCGTTTCGGGCTGATCGTGCTCGCTAGGGAGGAGACAGGTTTGCGCGTCGCGGCGTCCGACCCGACGAACGTGCTGGCCCTGGACGACGTGCGTATTCACACCCGCGAGCGGTCGCTGCACGTAGTCGTCTCGACGCACTCCCAGATCGCCGCACAGATCAAGCGGGTCTGGTCGATCGGTGACGACGCTGCGGATGCCGTCGAGCTCCTGTCGATCGAGCACGACGACAACCAGGACGACGACGACACCGTGGACCAGACACCCACCGTGCGCCTGCTGGATGCGCTACTCGGCGACGCCGTTCGTGGCGGAGCCAGCGACATCCATGTCGAGCCCCAACGCGACGGCGTCCGGATCAGGTACCGCATTGACGGACTTCTGCGCGACATGATGACCGTGCCTCGCAACGCGGGTCCCAGCATGATCAGCCGTCTCAAGATCATCTCTGGCCTCGACATATCCGAGCGGCGGGTGCCCCAAGACGGCCGGACCCGCATCAGCGTCGACGGCACCGCCATTGACGCCCGCGTCAGCACGCTGCCCGCGATCCACGGCGAGAAGGTCGTGATCCGGCTTCTCACGTCGACCGACCACGTGCAAGCCATGGACGAGCTAGGTCTGCTCCCCGACCAGCTCGGGGCGCTGCAGAACTCGCTCCGCGCCTCGCAGGGGCTGATCTTGATCACTGGGCCGACAGGATCGGGTAAGACGAACACGCTGTACTCGGCCATCGACCATGTGATCACGCCAGAGCGCAATGTCGTCACGCTGGAAGACCCCGTCGAGATCCAGCTGCCTGGAATCACGCAGGTCAACGTGAATATGCGCAGCGGCATGACCTTCGCGAGGGGGCTGCGCGCCATTCTCCGCCAAGACCCAGATGTCGTTCTGGTGGGGGAGATCCGCGACCAGGAGACCGCAGAGTTGGCACTGCGCGCCTCCCTCACTGGCCACCTCGTCCTCAGCACGGTGCACACGAATGGCGCGGCCCAGGCCTTGACGCGACTTGTTGACATGGAGATCGCTCCGTACCTGGTGGCCTCTTCGCTGAACTTGGTGGTTGCCCAGCGACTGGTTCGTCGCGTTTGCGAGGACTGCGCCGAGTCGTACGTGCCTTCTGATGAGATCCTGGCCACCCTTTCGGTCGACCTCAGCACGCTGACCCAGGCCGCGCCGCTTCGCGGCTCCGGCTGCGTGAAATGCGGAACAACGGGTTACCGGGGGCGACTCGGGGTGTTCGAAGTGCTTCCGATCACCGCCAAGCTGCGTCGAGCCTTCGCCCGCGAGCCGACCGAAGAGACTCTGCTCGACCTCGACCCTGGCTTCGCCACGCTTCAGCAGGCGGCCCTGCACCATGCCGCCAAGGGGCTGACGACGTTCGAAGAGGTGCTCCGCGTCACTCAGGTGGATGCCCCCGAGCCCCACTAGCCCATCGCACGTAGCATCAAGCCATGCCTGTTGACCTCAACGCTGTCCACGCTGCCCTGGCCACGGTCAAGGATCCAGAGATCCACCAACCCATCACCGACCTCGGCATGGTCAAGTCGGTCGACTCCGATGCCTCAGGGGCGGTCGCGGTTGAGGTGTATCTCACGGTCGCCGGCTGTCCGATGCGCGACCGCATCACCACCGACGTGACCAATGCCGTCCAGGTCGTCCCAGGCGTCACGGGTGTTTCGGTGGTGCTGGACGTCATGAGCGACGAGCAACGTCAAGCCATGGCGGCCAAGCTTCGAGGTGGAGAAGCCCAGCGCGAGATCCCCTTCGCACGAGCCGACTCACTCACCCGAGTATTCGCTGTGGCCTCCGGAAAGGGAGGCGTCGGAAAGTCGTCGGTGACGGTCAACCTCGCTGCGGCGATGGCGGCAGACGGCCTGATGGTGGGCGTCGTCGACGCCGACATCTACGGACACTCGATCCCCCGGATGCTTGGAGTCGAAGGGCGTCCGACGCAGGTCGAAGGCCTGATCATGCCGCCGCAGTCGCACGGCGTGAAGGTGATCTCGATCGGCATGTTCACCGCCGGCAACACCCCGGTTGTCTGGCGGGGTCCGATGCTGCACCGCGCACTGCAGCAATTCCTGGCCGACGTCTGGTGGGGCGACCTTGACGTGCTGCTGATGGACCTGCCCCCTGGCACCGGTGACATCGCCATCTCCGTGGCCCAGTTGGTTCCCACCGCCGAACTGCTCGTGGTGACGACCCCACAACAAGCGGCAGCCGAAGTTGCCGAACGAGCTGGAACGATTGCGCTGCAGACCCATCAAAGGGTGGCCGGCGTCATCGAGAACATGGCCTGGCTGCCGTGCCCTCACTGCGACGAGCGTGTCGAGGTGTTCGGATCAGGCGGGGGTGAGCAGGTGGCGTCCGGCCTCAGCCGGTCCTTGGGAGCCGACGTTCCCTTGCTCGGAGCCGTCCCGATCGATGTCCGCCTCCGCGAGGGCGGTGACAACGGTCAACCGCTCGTGCTGAGCGACCCCGAAGCTCCTGCGGCCGTCACCCTGACGCAGATCGCGACGCGGCTCGGTCGGCGTGAGCGCGGGCTGCTGGGCAAGTCGCTGTCGCTGACTCCGAACCGGAGCTGATCTGCTCTCAGGTGGTATCGGAGTCGTAGCGTGGACGCCCGGAGCCCTTGTCTATGCCAGGGCCATCGTCCTTGCCGTCGACCGATCGCTTCACCTCATTGATCTCATTGTCGATCGGGTCGAAGAGGTTGCGCTTGACGAAGGACCTGGGATCAAGGTCGCTGATGTTCATGTCGCCGAGCTCTGGACCGAGCGAGTCCTTGAGATCTTGCTTGGCGCCAGTGGCCATCCGCCGCACCTCTCGCAAGAGGCGAGCAGCATCTGATGCCAGACCCGGCAGCTTGTCTGGTCCGAAGATCAACAGCGCGAGCACCGCAATGGCGATGATCTCCCACACGTTGATGTCGAACATGACCCCAGGGTAGGCCAGAACCGAAGTCAGCCGACCGTTGCTCCCAAAGTGAGGCTGAGCGAGAGCTGTCGATCCCCGCGTGCGATGAGCAACGTGACGTCGTCCCCGGGCCGCAGGCTTCTGATGAGGACCACGAACTCCTCGTACGTCTCAACCGGCTCGCCGTCAACCGCGACAACTCGATCACCAGGCTCGACCCCGGCTACGTCGGCCGCACCTCCGGGAGTGACCGCTTCTCCGGGGGCTCCCGCTCGTTGCACCTGGGCTCCTGGACCTGCGTACGTGAGATCAAGAAGAACGCCCACGACCGGGTACTCCGCCTCACCCTTGGCAATCAGCTGCTCCACCACAGTCCGAGCCTGATTAACAGGAATTGCAAACCCGAGCCCGATACTGCCGGCGCCCCGCCCCGTGCCCAAGGTGGCGATCGCGCTAGTGATGCCGACCACCCGGCCACGACTGTCAACCAGCGGGCCACCTGAGTTGCCAGGGTTGATGGCGGCATCTGTCTGGATCGCGCTGATGTACGAGGCCTCACCGGAATCGGAGGTGGTGACTGGTCGGTCGAGCGCGCTGACGATTCCCGTGGTCACCGTCCCGCTCAGACCCAAAGGAGATCCGACCGCAATCACGGCGTCACCGACCCGCAGACGATCGGAGTCTCCGAGTGGAGCTGCAGGAAGATTCTTACGGTCCACACGAACCACAGCCAGGTCGTACGTCGGTGACCGGCCGACGACCCGTGCGGGAACCTGAACGCCATCACTGAACGTGGCAGTGACCGATCCATCCTCACCTGCGCCAGAGACGACATGGCTGTTGGTGACGATGTAGCCGTCTGGACGTACCACCACCCCTGAGCCCGTTGCCCCACCACCCTGCCCGCGGACCTCCAGCGACACCACCGTCGGGACCACTGCGTCGGCGATCAGAGTGACTCCGGTTGGGGGTTCGTCGCCGACCGGTGCCACGGGAAGCACGACCCCAGGGATGGCGTCGGTTCTCTCATCGGCCCAGAGCACCGCTGCCGCGGCAAGCGCACCCCCCGCAAGGCCGACGATGAGAGCGGCCAGCACGAAGAGGAGCAGGCTCGGACCAGGCCCGCGTTCAGCGCGGTAGACAAATCGGGTCGGCATGCTCACGAGGCCACGCTACGCGGTCATCAGCGTCATCGCGGCCAGGAGCCCACCCAGCCTTCCCCACACAGATAGGGTCGGCGCTGACGCGAGAATGCATGACAGGACCGACCAGAACGAGCGCGGAGGAGGCCGACCATCGGTACCGACGAGACAGACACCAGCGGGCTCTTCGTCGACGGCTATCGCCCAGAGGACGACCTGCTGGATGCCGCGCGTAGCCGTGGCGACGAGATCGGAGTGACGTCGGTGTCACCGGCCACCGGGGCGACACTGCACTGGCTCGCAGAGCTGATCGGGGCGCGCGCTGTCGCCGAAGTTGGCACAGGGGCTGGCGTCTCCGGGCTCTGGCTGTTGCGCGGCATGACACCTGATGGCGTCCTGACCACCGTCGATGAAGAGGCGGAGAACACCCGCGCCGCCCGCCAGACTTTCGCCGAGGCCGGGGTTCCCACGCAGCGGGTGCGACTCATCACCGGTCATCCGGTCGAGGTGCTCTCCAGACTCGCCGACGGAGCGTATGACGTCGTCTTCTTCGACGCGAACCCCCAGGAGTCCAGCCGCTACTTCGAAGAGGGTCTGCGTCTGCTGCGCCCTGGCGGACTAGTTGTCTTCAACGGCGCTCTGCTGGGAGGTCGCGTTGCCGATCCCGCTCAGCGCGACGCGGCCACGATTGCCATTCGCGCCCTGGTGAACGACTCACGTGAGGATGAAAGGATCCGGCCCCTGCTGGTTCCGGTCGGCGACGGCGTTCTCGTCGCTCAGAAGATCTGACGCCTGGACGCGTCGTCAGGCAGTGCCAGGGCCCGCCCCGGAGACGAACCCGTCGCCACCCTCGGCGATAGCCACGACCTCAAAGGGCTCGTAGGCGATCGGTGGCGATCCGATGATCACGCTGCCTGGAGCTGTGGCCTCGCCCGGCATGAAGCCAGCCAGGAAGTGGTCTCGGTCTTCGCGGCTGGCAAAGATATAGGTGCCATCGAACCACTCGCCCTCGATCATGCGCCAGGTTTTGGCGTGCAACCCGTCCATGCCAGAGAAGCGGTCAAGGGATGTCGATACCACGTAGTCGCGCAACTGCTGCGCCACGGCCGGTGGAGAGTCTTTCAGCGACCACCGCACCGAGAGGCCGAACATCGAGGTCAGCCCACCACGTCGACGAGCTGGTCACCCAGGTCTTTGGCCTCTTCGGCATTGAGTTCGACGACGAGTCGACCGCCACCTTCGAGGGGCACGCGCATGACGATGCCACGACCCTCTTTGGTCACCTCGAGTGGTCCGTCGCCGGTGCGCGGCTTCATGGCCGCCATGGGCATCCCCTTTCCAGAAGGCAACGTGACCGAGGGTTCGGTACGTACAGCCCTTCGAACAATGCCCGCTCATTATTCCGCACGGCCGAAGAGGGTGTGCGCCCGCCCCAATGCAGTGCGCTAGGACGCGGCGTGCTCAGCCTCGACGTCGCGCGCCAGCTTTTGCAGGCTACGGCGCACTCCCCAGGAAAATCCCGGGCGGACGATGGGCCATCCGACCCTGCCCAGAACGCCCAGCGGCACGTCCAGCTCTTCGGCCCACACGAACCGCGACCGACCCCCCGGAAGAGCGATCACCTCGAAGATGCCGAGGCCCTTGACCACCTTCCCGGTGTGCAGAACAACGCACCGTCGCGGGGGATCCCATTCAGTGATGACCATGGTGTCGAGGAATCCGAGTCGACCGACACCGGTGAAGGCCTCCAGCCCGCCCCCAACCCCGACACCCTCGAGGTCAGTCGAGCGCACGACCGTTCCGAGCATCCATTCAGACTGTCGGGGCCAGTCGGTGACCGCATCCCACACCGCCTCGGGTGGGGCATCGATGACGACATCTACTGCTATGTGCGCTGTCACTTACTCCTCCGACGTCGAGCTCTGCCCTGCCTGGAGCTGCCGGATCTCAGCATCTCGCAGAGCGAGTTCGGCCGCGAGTCGATCGAGCACCTCGTCGACAGCGGCCATCTGGTAGCCGCGAACCGCCAATGGCAGACGCAACGTCTCGACGTCGGAGGCCACCATGGTGCGCTCCTGCGGCAACCGCATGACAACGTCGTCCGGCTCCTCCTCCACGAGTCCGTCGCCCCGCCCCAGCGCGAGCAGGACCACGCCCAGCAAGATGGCGCTGATCACCACCAGCCATAAAATCCACATCATGCGACGTTCCTCCTTGGGTGCGCCACGATGGTCCCACGCCGGAACTTCTCCGACGACCATGCCATGAGGAGCCTTGTGTCAGAACCCACCTTGCACCTCGGCACCTCGGCATTCTCAGTCGACGAGCGCGTGATCATGGCCATCGTCAATCGCACACCCGACTCCTTCTACGACGCGGGTCGCACCTTCAGCGACGACCGTGCCATGTCCGCAGTTGACGCTGCCGTTGCCGCCGGGGCAGAGATCGTGGACATCGGGGGCGTCAAGGCAGGGCCGGGCGTCGAGGTCGACCTCGACGAGGAGCTCAGGCGCACAGTTGACTTCGTCGCAGCCGTTCGCGAACGCCACCCTGCGGTGATCATCAGCGTTGACACGTGGCGCCATGAAGTCGGTGAGGCCGTCTGTCGTGCTGGGGCTGACCTGCTCAACGATGCCTGGGGAGGTTACGACCCCGAACTTGCTCACGTCGCCGCGCAATTCGGGGTGGGGCTGGTGTGCACTCACACCGGGGGCGCAGCCCCGCGGACCAGGCCGCACCGCGTCCAGTACGAAGACGTGGTCGCGTCCGTCGCCAACTTCCTCGGCCAGGAGGCTGCCCGGGTTGAAGCGGCGGGGGTCGACCCGACACGAATTCTGATCGATCCGGGCCACGACTTCGGCAAGAGCACCCGCCACTCGTTGGCTGTGACTCGCGAGCTCGGTCAGCTCACGGCCCTGGGCTGGCCCCTCCTGGTGTCGCTGTCGAACAAGGACTTCGTCGGCGAGACGCTCAACGCCCCGGTGGGCGAGCGGCTGATCGGAACTCTGGCGACAACAGCGATCAGTTCTTGGTTGGGAGCGCAGGTCTTTCGGGTGCACGAGGTGCACGAGACACGGGCGGTGCTGGCAATGGTGCAGGCGATAGCGGGGGTCGAGGAGCCCGCGGTGGCACGACGCGGGCTCGCCTAGACGCCCTGGCTCGCTGCCGAGCGACAGCCGCGCTGACGTAGGCAGCGAATGAGGCAGCGAGCACCCAGGCCGCCACGAGGATCGTGGGTACCTGCCACACAGCGATGGACGTATTGACGGAGGTCCAGTCGGCCAGACTCCCGGCCAAGACCGCGACGACCGCCTGGCCCCCCATCAAGACGACCTGCACAAGGGCAAACACCGGCGCTCGAATCGCCGGGGCCATCTCGCGAACGGCCACCACGTACGTCAGTGCCCCTGGGGCACTGATGATCCCGAGCCCGATGTACCCCACCAACGCCGGCACCACGCTCGGCGGCAGGGAGAACGATGCGATGGTCAAGATGGCACCGGCTGCCATCGTCAAGGCTGAGAGGCGCATGAGATCGGTGCTGCTCCGTCGGCGGGGTAGAACGAGACCGAGAAGTGCAGCGACAAAGGCCATCAGGGCGGCGAGCGGGCCCAGCGAAGCCCGGGTGGTTGGCCTGGGTGGCGTATACCACCACCAGCGCCTCTCCCGCCATGATCGTGCTGGCGCTGATGACCGACAGCAGAACCGCACGCCGGAGTAGCGGGCGTCCAACCAGTGCCCTGATCCCGTTGCGCAGCAGCCCCCTGGCCGAGTCGGTGATATCAGCGAGCGGATCGAGCTGCGGGACGCCGAGCAGGAGCAGACCTGACACCAGGAACGAGAGCGCGTTGAGTCCAATCGCGAAACCGAAGCCGACCAGAGCCAGCGCGGCGCCTCCGACGAGGAAGCCGATCATGCTCGCGACCTGTTGCGTCGACTGGAAGAGGACAAGGGCGTCCTCGCGCGTCTCTTCGTCAGGTGCGTACTCGGGCACGGCCGCCGCCCTCGTCGCCTCGTACACCGAGGTCGGCACCGAGGCCAGGAAGACCAGAGCGAGCAGTGTCCCCGACGGCAGGTCTGGAACGAGCAGGAAGAGGATCAAGGCTGCACGAAGGAAGTCGGCACCGATCAGCAGCCGTCGTGGGGGAATCTTGGCCGTCCATCCCACCAGCAGAGGTGCGAACAGGTAGGGCAGATACAGAGCCGCCAAGCTGGCCGACGCAGCGAGGGCGAGGCCAGAGTTCTCGTAGAGCAGGACGGCGATGCCGAGCAGACCGATCCAGTCGCCCATCTCGCTGACCATCTGCGAGATCCAGAAGCGACGGAGAACGCGGTCCCGGGAGACCACCGCTGCCCGTTGGAGGCGCCCGGCAACCGCAGATCGGACCGTGACGTCCTTAGTGCGCCCACGGCGACCCCGCGGCGCTGACTCCTGAGGGCGCTCCACCAAGAAGGTATCGGCACGCCCCAGCAGGGCCTTCAGTCGCTCAGATGCCCATCATGGGCGGGCTGGCAGCGCGTCGCTCGGCCTCTTCCTTGATCATTGTCGCGTCGAGCTCCTCCTGCCGAAGCTCGTTGACGCCGGCCTCGGTCTGTTGAACCACCGCTAGCGCCTCGTCCACGGTGTCGACGACCTGGAGGAGCTGGAGATCTTGGTCGGAGGCCTTGCCACCACCCACCATCGTGTCACGCATCCACTGGATGAGGCCCCCCCAGTAGCCGGAATCCACAAGCACGATGGGGAATGCCGTGACCTTCTGGGTCTGCACCAGAGTCATCGCCTCGAAGAGCTCGTCCATGGTGCCGAAACCACCGGGGAGGACGATGAAGCCCTGGGCGTACTTGACGAACATCGTCTTGCGCGCGAAGAAGTAGCGAAAGTGCACGCCGATGTCGACCCACGGGTTCATGCCCTGTTCGAAGGGCAGCTCGATCCCGAGGCCCACCGAGACACCCCCGGCGTCGACAGCGCCACGGTTAGCTGCCTCCATGATCCCTGGACCGCCTCCAGTGATCACGGCGTAGCCCGCGTGGGCCAGCCCTGCCCCTACACGACGTGCCTGCTCGTACTCAGGTTCCTCACGCTGCACGCGAGCTGATCCGAAGACACTGATCGCCGGACCGATCTCGGCCAGTGCCCCAAAGCCCTCAACGAACTCGGCCTGAATCCTGAGCACGCGCCACGGGTCGGCGTGCAACCAGTCGCTGGGTCCGGTGGAGTCGAGCAGTCGCTGATCGGTGGTGCTGCGCTGAACCTGTCCGCGGCGGAGCACCACCCGCCCCCGCCGCTTCTCGCGAGGGGGGTTCTGGTTCTCCACCGCCCACGGTTCTTCGGGGGCGGCTGGGTCCCCTGACGCAGCGTCACGATCACCGGGATTCATGCGCCCACGCTAGCGGGCCGGCAGACGGGAATACCTCGTGCTACCTTTTAGTTGTGCTTTCAACTAATGAGACATCAACTACTTTCCCCGAAAGGACCAAGCAGATGACGACAACGACCGAGTCCCTCGACCTCACCACCGGAACCTGGGCCATCGACCCCAGCCACACCCGGGTCGGCTTCTCCGCCAAGCACGCCATGATCGCCAAGGTCCGCGGCCAGTTCTCGGAGTTCGCCGGCTCGCTCACCCTCGATGGATCTGCCCCTGAGGCGTCCAAGGCGCTCGTCAGCATCGACGCAGCCAGCATCTCCACGGGCAGCGACGACCGCGACGCTCACCTTCGCTCTGGCGACTTCCTGGACGTCGAGGAGTACCCCGAGATCACCTTCGCGTCGACCGGCGTGCGCCACTCCGGCGGCGACGACTTCGTCTTGGTGGGTGACTTGACCATTCGCGGGACCACGCTGCCTGTCGAGCTTGCCGTCGAGCTCGAGGGCCTCGCAACCGACCCCTTCGGCAACGAGCGGATCGGTTTCTCCGGCGCCACGACCATCAACCGCAAGGACTTCGGCCTCACCTGGAACGCGGCTCTTGAAGCTGGCGGCGTCCTGGTGAGCGACAAGATCACGATCACCCTCGACGTGAGCGCCATCAAGCAGCCGTAACCCAGACCGACCAAATGGGGGCCATGTCACACCGGTTCGGTCATTTCGAACTAACGTGACACCCACTCTGGGATGACTTTGGCTCTCGGCCGTCAACCTCTCTAGCGCCATGTTGCGTCGGTTCGGTCATTTCGAACCGGTGTGACATGGCCCCTTAAAGGGGTGACTGGCCCCCTTACGAGGTGAGCCAGGCCCGGAGGTGGTCCTCGCACTCGGCGAGCTGGGTTGCTGAAACCCACTCGCCCGCCGTATGTGCCACGTGGGGGTCACCGGGGCCGTAGTTCACGGCCGGCACCCCCAGAGCAGAGAACTGCGCGACGTCGGTCCACCCGAACTTGGCCCGCGGCGTCCCACCGATGGCGGCTGCGAACGCCTGCGCCGCCGGATGTTGAAGCCCGGGACGGGCGCCGGCTGCGCTGTCGGTGACCGTGACGTCGAAGCCCACGAAGAGCTCACGCAGGTGCTCTTCGGCGTCTTCGGGAGAGCGGTCCGGGGCAAACCGGTAGTTGACTGTGACGATGCACTCGCCGGGAACCACGTTCCCCGCAACTCCCCCGGAAATTCCCACCGCGTTGAGCCCCTCGCGGTACTCGAGCCCATCGACCTCCGGGCGCCGCGGCTCGTACGCCCGCAGCCGGTCGAGCACCTCTCCGGCCGCATGGATGGCGTTCGAGCCCATCCACGAGCGGGCGCTGTGAGCGCGCTCGCCTGGCACCCGCACGTCGACGCGCATCGTGCCCTGACAACCCCCCTCGACGATGGCGTCCGTGGGCTCGAGCAGCACGGCGAAGTCTGCCGCCAGCCACTCCGGGTGGTTGCGCGTAAGACGCAGAAGACCATTTCGCTCCGCCTCTACCTCTTCTCCGTCGTAGAACACGTAGGTGATGTCGCGCAACGCGGACGTGACCGCAGCGGCCAGGCGCAGCATGATCGCAATCCCACCCTTCATGTCGGCGGTGCCGAGGCCATGGAGGGTGTCGCCCACACGCCTGGACGGCAGGTTGTCAGCGGGCGGAACGGTGTCCAGATGGCCGGCGAGGACAACTCGCTCAGCTCGGCCCCACGAGGTGCGCGCGACGACCGCATCACCATCACGATCGACTGTGAGGTGCTCAATGGCGCGCACCGCCGCCTCGACGGCGTCGGTGACTTCCTTCTCGTGCCCGCTCTCGGAGTAGATGTCCACCAAAGCTGCGGTGAGCGAGGCTGTGTCCTGGCCAATGTCGAGAGTCGCCACCTGAGTACCGTAACGATGTGATCACTGACAACGCCCAGCCAGCCCCACCGCGTGCCGCCTTCGGGGTCGGGCTCGCCACCATCTCAGACGCCGACGGCCGCGTGCTCGACGTCCGCTATCCCCGTCTCGGCCTCGGATGGGATCCCGCCATCATGCGCCGTCTCGGTGTCGCGGGTGCTGGCCTGGTCGACGTTCCCAGCGACGAGGCACACGAACTCGTGGGCGCGGTCATCACCCACCTGGTCGGCGCCGACCTGCGACGCGGGGTCCGCGTCCAGTTCATTGCTCTCCACATCGAAGACCTGGACGCCCCACCGACGGACACGTACGACGCCTACCTGCGGCTGCACCTGCTCTCAGCGCGCCTCGTCCAACCCCGGACCATCAACCTCGACGGCATCTTCGGCCTGCTCACCAATGTCGTGTGGACGAACTTTGGTCCCTGCCCCGTGGAGAACTTCGAGACCACGCGCCTGCACCTCATGCAGGACGGCCCGGTCACCATCCACGGCGTCGACAAGTTCCCCCGAATGGTCGACTACGTCACCCCGCTCGGCGTTCGCATCGCTGACGCCGACCGTGTGCGACTAGGTGCCCACCTCGCCGAGGGCACCACCGTCATGCACGAGGGGTTCGTCAACTTCAACGCCGGCACGCTCGGCGCGTCCATGGTCGAAGGACGCATCAGTGCTGGCGTCGTCGTTGGAAACGGCTCCGATATCGGCGGCGGCGCCTCCATCATGGGCACGCTCTCCGGTGGCGGCCAGGAGGTCATCCGCATCGGCGAGCGCTGCCTCATCGGCGCCAACGCTGGGGTAGGAATCTCGCTGGGGGACGACACGGTCGTCGAGGCCGGCCTCTACGTCACAGCCGGCACCAAGGTGACAACGCCGGACGGCCAGGTGGCCAAGGCGCGAGACCTGTCGGGGCAGTCAGGACTGCTCTTCAGGCGCAACTCGGTCACGGGGGCCGTCGAGGCGGTGGCCCGCAGCGGGTCGTGGGGTGGCCTGAACGAAGCCCTTCACGCCAACGACTGACAGCTCCGACGCCACGCCGTCGATTTCCGACCATCCCCTGTCATGACGCACACTGGGACGACTATGTCCGAGCGCCCGTCCCGCCTCCGCGGCCCCTTCCTGGGGCTGCTTGCGCTTGCCCTGCCGCTGGCTCTCGTTGCTGGATTCCTGGTGTGGTGGAACGGTGGATTCGGCCCAATCCTGGGGCGAGAGGTGTGCCGCGTCACGGGCCCACAGGTCACGGTCACACTCGACCACGAACAGGTCACCAACGCCTCAACAGTTGCGGCGGTTGCTCATCGGCGTGGCTTGCCACCGCGTGCCGTCACCGTCGGCCTGGCCACCGCCATGCAGGAGTCTGAGCTGCGCAACCTTGACGGTGGCGACCACGACAGTGCAGGGCTCTTCCAACAACGACCCTCACAGGGCTGGGGGTCGTTCGACCAGGTCACCGACCCCGTCTACGCGGCCGAGGCGTTCTTCTCGGCGCTGGTCACCGTCGAACGCTGGCAACAGATGCCGGTGACCGTCGCTGCGCAGACCGTTCAGCGAAGCGCCTACCCGGACGCATACCAGCAGCATGCCGACGAGGCGAAGACTCTGGCTGCCGCACTTACTGGGCGGCGCGGCGCGGCATTGTCTTGCACGGTGCGCGCCGAGGACGAGCGTCCACAGAAGATCGATGACGACGGGCTCACACCCCGAGCCACGTCACTCCGCAACGACATGGAGGACGCCTGGGGCACCCAGAGCCTCGGAGGCTTCGCACCGGGCGGCGTCAAGCGCCCTCAGCCCTCAGCACACAACGAAGGACGTGCCATTGACGTCTTCTTCGAGCCTGCAGGTGAACCCACAATGCGGCACGACGGATGGGCAATCGCCCATTGGTTGGTCGCCAACGCCGATCCACTTGATGTCAAACTCATCATCTATCGCGATCGCATCTGGTCTGCGAGTCGTAGTCCAGAAGGATGGCGCGACTACACCTCGCCCTACGGCAACCCGAGGGACCCCACTCTGCGTCACCTCGACCACGTCCACGTCGAGGTGACGTGAACCATGAGCTACCGAGGCGGCGGTTCCACACGCTAAGTGCCGCCGGCAACGCACGATGAACTAGACCGCAATACGCGTCGCAGCCGCCGCCACTCGCTCGTCAGACGCCGTGAGCGCAACGCGCACGTGCTTGGCGCCACGTAATCCGTAGAAGTCGCCCGGTGCCACCAGGACGCCGCGTTCGGCGAACCACGCCACCGTGTCCGTGCACGACTCGTGGCGAGTAACCCACAAGTAGAGCCCGGCCTCAGAGTGCTCCACAGCGAGTCCGGCCTCACGAACTGCCGCCAACAACAACTGCCGCCGGGCGGAGTACCGCTGCCGTTGCTCGCGCCAAACTGTCGAGGACTGTCTCTCGTCGGCGTCTACCTTTATAGCAGTAATGAGAGATAAAACCTTGTACAAAATGTGTGTAACTTATCTTTTCTTTACCCGCCCACTCTCGTTCTTTGTTTCGCGCCTTTCGGGTCCTGCCCACCCCGCCCGGCTGAAAGTAGCGGGGATCAAACGTTGGAAAGTGAAATCCCTCTGGACAGGCAGTAAATTCTTGGTACAGCATCGAGTCCAACGCGTTGGCTTCAGTCAGTCGTTGCAACGTATGGTTTTGAATGTGATAGGGATACTTCTTATTGGCAGCCTGGGACTGAGGCCCGCAGAACATGGGAATTGGTTTCTGGCCAGGGAAATCCAAACATGCGTTCCACTTCCTGAACATACTCTGCATCTTGGAATTTCTCCGTCACAAGGATAACATGATATTGAGACAGTCTTCTTCGTGCTGTAATCAAAGCTTCCTGCATGTCGCTCACATGAGTCGGCAAGTCCGAGCACCAACGAATGTAACAATTGTGCGCGCAACTCCACAACAAACCATTCATTGATTTCCTTGTTTTAGGAGGATCGGCTTTGTCCCCTTCCAAAAAGCTCTCCAAAGATGCGGAATTTTCGATGGTTGGAACAAACGTCTTATTGTCCACCAACTGAAAACACTTCCAACGACCCGAATATTTGTAGTGACTTAAAGCCCGAGCCGTGGGTTCCCTCAAGTGCGTCACGTACAGTGTCGTCCCGTTGCTCAGATCTGGCCACTCGGGAATACCTCCTTCATTCGATGTGAATGTAATGTTGTAGTGTCGGCAGAAACCCTTCAGAAAATGGCCAATGGTCGTGCCGCCCGCTTTGCGCATGTGGTGATGGTGCAGTCTTGTAATTTTGTTCATTGCTTGCGGAAAGTAGGGTCGACAAGCGGGAGACGAGAAAGATGTTGTGGTCGTCACACTGGTATCAGTCTCTATCGCATCCAGCTCATCATCAGCATCATCGGCAGTACTCGTCTGTAATCTGCCGACTACGCTGGATCGTTGCGCCAGCAACTTGATGGTTGGCAGGTGCAGATTTTGCACCAACAATAAAAAGAAGCCTGCCATTGCAATGGCAAAGAGGCGCGGAGCACCGACATTGATGCTTGCGCCCATTTGCGACGTTGAATATAGATAGCTCTACAGTAGAATAGTTTGGTGTTGAGCATCTCTGCAGTCGGGCAACATTTTGGATGGCATATATGGTGCGGTTTGTGCAAGCAAGCAAAAGGCGAGGAGTTTTCATCCAGTCGTGCGATCCTTCTCTCCGTGTCTGAATTCGGGTCTTTCTGGTGGAGAACGGAGAACACCTTCGTTGGTCTCCGCCCTGCTGCTGGCAGCTGGCAGTTTTGCTGCGATCTTCCGACTGATGCCGCCGGCACTTTGCTCTTGCGGTTGTTAGAGAAAAATGTAAACTGCGAGAAGTACGGGGGCGGCAATCAAAAAGCTCCGTCTGCAGCACAGAAACACACAAAAAGCAGCAGCCGACCCACGCCGCATAACGAGAATATCTATCTGCGTATACACAAGCCAACACCATGAGCGAACCAGGAAACAAGGATTCGGCCCAGGGCACTGTCCGCAACGCCACCAAGGCTGTCGCCGACTTTGTTGCGGAAACCTGCAAGGCCGGCATGGGAGTGAACGCCTACGGTACCAACGTGGACGGTGCGATTGGCGGCAAGGCCTTGGTTGAAGGAACGGCTGCGGCCGTCGGAGGCGTCAAACGCCCAGTCAAGGCGGACCAGGCCGGAATGGGAGGCACCAAAGCGGACGAATAAACCGCGTAGATCAGCATGATTCGACGCGTTTCTTCTCTGTCTATCTTTTATACATTCCTGTGCCACCAACATGTTGTGTTACCAATGAACTGCCAATAAAGAGGCTACTACAACCCTTTCATGTAGCGTTAAGAATAACATTTTTTGTACGTAATGAACTTCTGTGCATATTTTTTGTAGCACATGGTACTGGATGCAGAATTATTAGGTCTTATGGTTGCGTACGCACCGACGAAGAAGAAGGGCTTGTCGTCTGTGATTGAGCCCGTCTTCCTGAATCGCAGCCGCTTTCGGGTCGCAACCAGACACAAGCTCGAGGACCTCCAGTAGTCTACACTTTCACTTTCCTCGATTTGTCAAAGGGGATCAAAGAATTTTGGTCATGTAGTCAGCACCGTACACTCGATTAGGCATTAAAATATCGGCTTAGCATATACGAGTACTTCAGAAAACACCGCCTGTGCTACAGTCATAACCCAACTTGCGACAACGAGAGCACCGATTCGTGTCGTGATGTCCTCCTGCAACCCGCGGCCCTTCTTTCCTTTTCAACTGTTCCTTTTTGTCGGGAAAGCGTTCCCGGTTGCAACTTTTACAGGCCTGCTTTTCACCCTTCCACGTATACGCACTCGTCCACGTATTGCCGCAATCACAATGAAACGTGCCAAAGTAGCGGCAGACGTGAAGCCCGCCACTACGAATCTGCGGGCAGCCGCAGTCGCAGTCCACGGGCGGAGGAGCCGACTGCTGACGAGAGAGAGCGACTTGCCAAGCGTGTGATTAGGAAAGCGTCGGCGGCGTCGTCGTACGAATCGTTGCGGCCCGATCGTTTCAAGGACCAAATCGCTTGCGATGACGTGAGACGGCGTTTCTTCGCCGCCCCGCAATCCGATTTGTCCAAGCTCTTCTGGTTAGTACCGCCCTCCTCTTTCTTCTCGACCAAGATTGACATGATTTTGTTGAGTTGTGTTTGCAGACGATCCTCTTTGGTGGGAGGTTCGAGTGATGCTGTTTCGATTCGATTGCTCCCGGTAAAGTCCGGTACCTGAGACGATCGGGGAGCCCTTACATCATCATCAATGACGACGACACATCCACTAGTAGCGTCTGCAGATAATTTGGAGTCGGTTGCGGTCTCGTCCTTCGAAATGAGCAAATCATGGCAACTGTCATCATTATTGTACAAAATCTGAAGCATGTCTTGACAGCAGCTGCATAGATCGATAAGCTTCTCTTCCGCCACAAAGCCCAACTGCTTAAAGTGATCCAAGAGATCGGGCAGTGCCAGCAAGTCAACAGGCCACACTTTGGTAGTCGGATTATAGGATCGTTGATTCGGGGGCACCTGTTTGATGGCTGCTACAATGTCGGCGTTGTACAAAAACGTGACGTCCATCGTTCCGAGCTGTTCCTTTGGATCGTCATCATCATTATTATTGAGACGCACAGACAGAGTAATAATGTCCTTTGGATCGACACCTCCGTTTGACTTTATCATTTCGGTACAGCGTTTCTTGACTTGGGCATCGACCGTGCGACCCATAAACTCGTAGAGCGCCACACAGGTGGGCAAACTCTCCAGAGGGCACCACCACTTTTTGGAAACAGGGTCCCACTGCCGACCGGCAATCTGCGTCTTGATTGCTTCAATGATTTTGGCGTCGTACGAAAACTCCCAGTAGACTTTACCGCCGGATGCAATGTAAAGGTTGACGCCCTTTTTCCGTTTGAACGCGTCCTTGTACTGTGCTGGAAACGGTGGACGGGTTTCGGTTGCTGCTGCTTTTGAAAGATAGGATAGAAATAATGTTTTTCTGGTTTCTTTTCGTCCTGTTGGTGTTTGGTTACTTGAAAGTCGACTTGGAATACGTCGCCCTCGGTCTCGGCATTGTTGCGCGTCTCTTTCGAAGGGGTATCATTGATGCCGCTCACCAAGCAAGCTATTCGTAGAGTTGGCAAGAAGAGCCCTCTTCGACGAGGCGGCATTCTTGCTCCGATGCTTCTTCCCTGCAATATGCTCCTGCCAGTTGTAGTCGCTGGAGCAACTAATGTGGCAGCGTCGCACCATATCATGGTCCAGAGCTGCTTCCTTCCTTGGCCATTTCTTGAAATTGTTCCTCGCGAGAAGGAAGGAGGCGTGGAGGCGGCATTGGCAGGGGGGGGAGCGTGCGCGCGCCGAGTGAGCGCCAAGCGAGCCACCTGCCGAGCCGTCGCGCTTCAAAAAAGTCTTACTCCTGGGAGTATGAGATTTGTTTTTTCTTTTCTTTTATGGGCGTCCCGGCTTTACTAAACCTCCCGCTGTGGAGGTAAGATGAATGAATGCTGTCGATTTCAGTGTCGTAGCGTATAAAATTGTGTTTCGACAAACTTGCGACTGCAGGCTTTGTCTCGTTGCCGATCTGCTGGTGCTTGTGTGCGGCCGGTTGGCTGGATTCAAAGTGCGTGAGAAGTGAGACGGGCACTCCAGCAACAGAAGAGTGACGCGGGAAAGATCCTCCTTCCAAGACTCCTGGGCGATACTCGACTACTAATATACGAAAGCAAAGTTGCGACGCCTAAATCGTTATTTTGGCAGAATCAAAGCTCAACGCCAACAAAATCGTCTTGACTATCCATTGTAGTTTCCATCAAAAATCCAGGTCGCTCTCTGCTTTGTCTTCAGCCAGCGCAGCTATGGAACTGTTCAACTTGGCTTCCGCTTGCGTAGCCTCGGCTCTGGGAAGCTGTCGTGCCGTCCACACAATCCAAATGGGATAGAGAATAAGACGATTGACCACTCGAACGATGTAATCACTTCTTCCTTGGGTGTGATAATTTTCATAACGAAGAATGGTCAAGGCAAAGTCCAGAATTGACAAGACTCCAATCACTGCACCAAGACGTGCCCAGTTCAACTTGAACAAGCTGGCCCGGCTCTTGCGCACCGAAATGAAGAGAAAAG
>CAVPLY010000031.1:0-138481 GCA_963706045.1 uncultured Actinomycetota bacterium
CGTCGACTCCCCGTGGTACTGACCACCGAACGTGATGATCAGCGGACGTCCCGTCGCCTCGCGCATGAGCTTCACAGCTCCCTCGACCGCGAGGGTTCCCGTCACCGAGTACTCGACGCGGTTGAGCCGCCCCGGCGCGACGTCAACGAGGGCCTCGTTGAACTCGAGCACCGGCGTGCTCTGCACCCATCCGCTGATCTGCATTCCGTGGCGGTCCCAGGCAGCCTCCATGGCGTGCTTGATCCGCGCAGGCGTCGGTCCGAACGGTGACGACCCCCACGCCGACATGTGGTCGGCAAATGTGTTGCCGTCGACGTCGACGATCAGCGATCCGCGCTTGGAGGCCTCAACGAACGGCACGATCGTGTGGTCGGCCATGGCGCCTGTCAGGTGCTGGTCGGCCTTGGCGAACCACTCACGGCTACGAGGCCCGGGCAGCTCGGTGAGGACGGCGGGCAGTTCGTGAACGGACTCGCTGGTGGTCTGGTCGGTGGGCGCAGCAGTCATGGACACTCCTTGAGATCGAGGTACTGGTCCACGGTAGGACGCTCCACCGGGGTGTGCCAGTATCCAGGGTACGAACTTCGCCCTTGGATCGCTCTCTTCCTACGATCTTCGTAGCCGTAACCTGGCAGAGCCTCGACGACATCAGATGCTCATCTGCGAGAGAGCCCAGAGCAGCCAGACGACCAACAACGGGGCACCCACGACCGCCCCGAGGACGAAGCCCAAGCCCAGCCAGGGCCAGCGACGAGGTTGAGCCGGCTTGGTTTCCCTGAGCGGGTCGTGGGACATCGGGGTGGCGCTCACTGAGAGCTTGGGTGGGATGGACTGATACGACATGTCTGTTCCTCTCAGATGGGGTGATCACGCCTGGTTCCAGGCGCTGACGACGCGAACAAGTCCCAGGACGAACCCACTGACGGCCGCTGCCACGGCGAGGGGGTAGTAGCGCCGCCACCGACGCGCTGCCGTGGCGGCGATCGCGGCAACGGCGACGACCAGCACGAACCGGCTTCCGCGGGCGATGGAGCTGTGGGCAGCGAAAGCCACGGGGCCGGCCCCGACATCGCCCGCTGCGGCGGCGTAGACCTTGAACGGGATCCCGGAAAAGGGTTGCTGGTAGACGGCGTGGGCTCCATAGCCAGCGACGTCCGATGTCGCCTCCGCGCGCATCGCGTCGGTGACCAACGGCTGCGGAGTTTCGATCCCCGCACCCGCAAGGCCGAGCATGACAACGCCGCCAACCACCGCACCCCCCAACGCCGTAGCAGTCAGCCGCCACCACACAGACGGAGCCGCAAGTACCAGCACGACGAGCAACAGCTCAGGTACGACGGGCCACACGATCGCCTCGAGGAATGCCCACGCCAGCACCAGGGCAAGACAGGCTCGCGTTCGCGTGAACGCCTCGACGCGCACCCGCAGGCTGCTGTCGGCTCGCTGCACTGGGCTCATGGCCAACGTGGCAACAGCCGTCTGACCCTCGCCCGGGGTTGGCGACGTCATCGGCTCTCCAATGCGTACCTGAACCCGCGCGCGGTGAATCTCGCCGTGCACGGGAAGCAGCTCGGACGTCCCGCGCAGACCGACGGGAACGACCGGTACGCCGGCCTCAGCGGCGAGGCGGAACGCCCCTGAGTGGAAGCGCTGCATCGAACCGTCCCGTGAGCGGGTGCCCTCGGGGAAGACCACCACGGTTCGTCCATTTCGTAGCTCCTCGACCAGCGGAGCCAGGTCGGTACTGCCCCCACCCCCGCGACGCACCTCGTAGCCGCCGCCAAGTGCGCGACAGGCCCACTTGCGCGAACGGGACGAGCCCCAGTAGTCCGCGGCCGCAACGAAAGCCGGCCGCGCGTCGGCCGGCAGGCTCGCGAGCAGCGCAGCCGTGTCCGCGTGTGATGAGTGGTTGGCCACTACGACGCAGCCTCCGGCAGGCAGGTGCCCCTCCACTGAGATGCCCCCGGTCGAGGTCAGCACTGCTCGCCACAACAACCTGCGCGTCACGGCGCCAAGCCCTCCCCGCCCCATCACGACAGCACCACCAGCACGGCGAGGGCGGGAAGCAGTGAGTCGATCCGGTCCAGCAGTCCGCCGAACCCGGGCAACCAGCTACCGGCATCCTTGACGCCGGCGCCGCGCTTCACCATCGACTCAAGCAGGTCGCCAAGCGGTGCGGCGACGACCACTGCCACGGCGGTGACGGGCGTCAGCTGGCCCAGCAGAGCCAGCATCACGAGGCCAGCGACAGCACCACCGACGACGCCACTCACTGTCTTGTTCGGCGAAAGGGCGGTCAGCTTAGGGCCGCCCAGACCCTTTCCCGTCGCCCAGGCGGCCACATCCGCGACGGATACGGCGACGACGACACCGATCAACGTCGCGGGCTCCAGAAAGACGATCCCCACCAACCCGGCCAGCCAAGCCAGGCCGAAGACTGCCGAGACCGTGCGCTCGGCCCCATGCTCGGTGTCGCTCTGCAGGATTGCCGGCAAGGCCAGCACCAGAGGTGCCACCAACAGAACGCGACCGACGGCGTCCGGTGCGACGTAGGCCACTACCGGCAGTACGGCAACGACGGCGCCAAGGAGCGCCACGTCGACCCGCGGCAGCCGACGCAGTCGACCCACCTCCCACGCCGCCACCACACCCAGTAACGAGGCGAGGACCACCCGAGCCGGGCCACCGATCAGCACGGCACCACCCAGCAGCGCAGCAGTGACGCACCACACCACCCAACGCTCGACGAGCTCGCGCCGACGAGAAACCAGCACGGCCACACCGCCGACTCCTAGCGCCGACGTCACGTAGGGGGCCGCCACCAGCGCCTCGGTACTCATCGAGCACCTGCCAGCGTCCGGCGTCCCTGCTGAAGTCTTAGCAGCGCTGTGGCAACCGAACCAACCGCAACCACCGCAGCGATTGGGGCGAACCATCCAGTAGCAGCCGCTGCCACAACCGCAGCGCATCGTTCGGTCTTGCCCATTGGTCCGCCGTTCTTCCGCGTCCCCCCGGCGGCGTTGACGGCGATCGCGGTCCACGACGGCGCGGTAGCCGCGAGCAGGACAAGGCCGGCCCACGGCGCGTCGACCATCCAGACCAGACCGGCGAGCATCATCAGGTCGGCCAGTCGGTCGCCCAGCTCGTTCTGCACCGAGCCCCACGCTGTGGACGTCCCGGAGTCGCGAGCGACGCCGCCGTCGAGGTTGGCGCAGGCAAGCCTGGCGACCACAAGGACGCCAACCATTGCGGCTGCGAGTGGCCCGGCCGGAATGGTGACCAGGGCCAACCCGGCCGCAGCACCGAAGCCGACGCCAAGCCAGGTGAGGTGTGCGGGCCGAACACCGGAGTCAACGCAGTGACGGCGGAGACCCGTGAGTGTCTGTGAGAATCGCGGCTTGAGCGCGTAGAGACTGTTCATGTATTCAGCGTCGACGCCAAACAAGCCCGTCACATCGGCACGAATACTCGACTTCTCTAGGTACGGATACCTAGAGGATGCTGACCGGTTGGGTCAGTCGTCCAAGCCGTGCTCGAGGGCGAAGCGGGTGAGCTCGACGCGGTTGTGCAGGTGCAGCTTGGACAGAATGTTCTGCACGTGGTTCTGAACCGTGCGGTGCGAGATCGATAGACGTTCGGCGATCTGCTTGTACGAGAGTCCCTTCGCGACCAGCCGCAACACCTCCGTCTCTCGATCGGTGAGCACTGCAGACCGATCGTCACCCGATGACGTGATCCGCCGGAACTCTCCGAGCAGCAGCCCAGCCAGCCCAGAGGAGAACACCGGCTCATCGTGAGCCGTCCGCCTCACCGCGTCGATGAGCTCATCGCGTGAGGCAGACTTGATGAGATAGCCGGTCGCCCCCGCCTTCACCGCGGCTAGGACGTCAGCCTGCTCACCAGAAGCGGACAGCACCAGTACGCGCGTCTCCGGATCTTGTGAGACCAGCTCGGCCGTCGCCTCGACCCCGTTCTTGCCGGGCATCTGCAGGTCGAGGACCACGACGCGTGGATGCGTTGCAGCTGCACGTCGCACAGCATCCTCGCCGTCGGCGGCTGACGCGACGACGATGAACCCCGCGTCCTGAAGGTCTTTGGCCACTGCATCTCGCCACATCGGATGGTCGTCGACCACCATGACGGTCACGTCGCGGGTCACGGTGTCACCCTAGGTCGTGGCCACGCAGCGACCGTCAGCTCAACCTCGGTGCCCTGTCCCGGTGTCGAGGTGAAGGTCGCCGTGCCGCCAATGTCTTCGACCCGACCCCGAATGGACTGGGCAACTCCCAGGCGGCCGTCCGCGGCGGCCGCATCGAGCCGACCGTAGGGAATCCCCGGCCCCTGGTCCCTGACCGACACGACGACATGGTCGTTGTCCTCTTCCAGCAGGACCCACGCCGGCGCAGCCGACCCGACATGGACCCGGACGTTGTCGAGACAGGCCTTGACGGCGTCCACGAGCTCACCGCCTTCATGGGACGGGAGCCACACCGGTTCGGCCGGCGTCGCGACCGTGACCGTCGCGGAGGCGAGCGCGGCAACGAGGCCGGCGATGTCGACTTCCTCATCTCGGCCGACGTCGGGGTGCGCGACCAGCAGTCCACGGAGGGCCAACTGCTGCTGCTCGGCGAGTCGGGCCAGCTCGACCCCTTCGTCGCCGAGCTCCGGGCCACGCCGTTGGACGAGCGCCAGCACCTGAAGGACGCCATCGTGGATGGACCGGGAAAGGCGCTCACGTTCACGGGTAGCTGCATCCATACGCGTGGCCTGCTGCAGCGCTTCCTCACTCCGGCGGAACAGGTCGACGGCATAGCCGGTCACGGCGCCCGCAAGGATCATCAAGACGATGTTGTTGCCGGTCGACCTCGTGAGCTCGCCGCGCGCCACCAGTGCCGCAACGCTCAACAACCCCGCCGCGCCCAGGCCCCCGCGCCATCCCCACTGGATACTCCAGGCGAGGAGTGCACCCGACGGCCAGATCAGGGCCATCGTTGGTTCGCCGGCGTCGATCCGCAGCGGCTCGTCGATGAGCGGGTTGACCAACACCGCCAGCAGGGCCATAGCCAGGTCGAGGCTGAGAACGGGCCAGCTGCGACCTGACGGTCGCCGGTAGAGCAGGATCGCCGCCCCCGTCCAGACGCCGATGCCGACAACGACGAGCCAGCCGGCGACGGGGTGTAGGTAGTACTCCGCCAAGACGGCGTACGCGACCACGACGTACAGCACGGTGGCAAGGCGGTAGACGGCGAGAGCCCTCCAGAGGGCGCCAGCGGGATCAGTCTCGGGAGGTGCCAGACCGGACGCGGGTCCCCGGCTCATGAGCCTTGGTCAGGCTGCCGGTACGGCCGCGCGGGGATCAGTGTCGGCCACTGCTACAGGTGAGATCGACGCCGCGGCTGACGTCTTGGCCCGGGAGGCGTAGATGTCGACGTACTCCTGCCCCGCGAGCTCCATCAGCTCGTACATCAGCTCGTCGGTGACCGACCGAAGGACGAAGCGGTCACCTTCCATGCCTTCGTAGCGCGAGAAGTCGAGGGGCTTGCCGATCCTGATGCCGACGCGGGCGATGCGAGGCATCACCTTTCCTGGCGGCTGGATGTGCCGGGTGTTGATCATGGCGACGGGGATGATCGGCACCTTGGCCTCGAGCGCCATGCGCGCGACCCCGGTCTTGCCGCGGTACAGGCGTCCATCAGGCGAGCGGGTGCCTTCGGGGTAGATGCCCAGGAGGCTGCCTGACGACATCACGCGCAGGCCGGTGTCGATCGCCGCCTCGCTGGCCCGTCCCCCGGTGCGGTCAACCGGTACCTGACCGACGGCTGAGAAGAACCACGCGATCAGCCGTCCCTTGATGCCTTTGCCCGTGAAGTAGTCGCTCTTGGCCAAGAACGTGATGTGCCGATCGACCATGAGGGGCAGAAAGATCGAGTCGGAGAACGAGAGGTGGTTGCTGGCCAGGATCGCGGGGCCGTCTTCGGGGATGTTCTCGATGCCCTGCACCCATGGACGGAAAATCAAACGCAGCCACCAGCCCACGAACACGTACTTGGTCAGCCAGTAGAGCAACGCAACTCCGTTCCGATCGCAGGCACGACGTCCGACTCGTCCCGGTTGGGGTGGCGGGGTCTGCCGGCTCAGCCTATTGACCAGGCCCCCTCCACGGCAACGCCCGGTCGGGTGGTCAGGTACGCCCCGCAGCTGCCCGCGTGCCACGATGAGGGTCATCGCGACTCTTGGAGCTCCTGTGGTCCCTCGCCCTGGCACCGAGCCGTTCCGTCATGACGGCGGCCCGGTCGGAGTCCTCATGTGTCACGGATTCACCGGCTCGCCCGCGTCGATGCGTCCCTGGGCCGAGCACCTGGCATCCGCTGGGCTCACGGTTCGGCTCCCCCTGTTGCCCGGCCATGGCACCGAATGGCAGCAGATGCAGATCACCCGCTGGCCCGACTGGTACGGCTGCCTCGAGCGCGAGCTGGTCGAGCTCTTCCAAGCATGTGAACGGGTCTTCGTCATGGGCCTTTCGATGGGAGGAACGCTCGCGCTACGCCTCGCCATCGAGCGGCCCGACCTCGTCGATGGTGTCGTGATCGTGAACGCGTCGGTGCACTCACGCAACCGCGCACTGAAGGCACTGCCGGTGCTCCGACATGTCCTGCCAGCGGTTCCGGGTATCTGCAACGACATCAAGAAACCGGGCCAGGACGAAGTCGCCTACTCGCGTGTGCCGCTGCAGGCCATGCACTCTCTGACCGAGCTGTGGGCGGACGTCGCTCCTCGCCTGGGCGAGATCTCGTGCCCAATGCTGGCATTCGGCAGCGACGACGATCATGTTGTTGAGCCGAGCAACTCCGTCGAGATCGTGCAGGGAGTGAGTTCGCACGATCTCACCTTCATCCCCCTGCACGACAGCTTCCATGTGGCCACTCTCGACAACGATGCCCAGCTGATCTTCGAGCAGAGCCTTGCCTTCGTTGAGCGGCACGTGGCTGACGTCAGCGCCCCAGAGCCCCCTACGAAGACCAGGGCCGACACGTGACGACGTCCCCCGACGAACCCGGCGAGCCGGACGATGCCAACGCGATCGATGCTGCTTTCGACGAGATCGTGGCCAACATTGATGCGCCGAGGACCGCGTCGTCCAGCGCACCGTGGCCGGACGCCGAAGACGAGGGCGAGGCGAATCCACCACCTGAGTCCTCGGCGTCCGCCCCTCAACGGACGCCTCGCGCTGACTGGACTGAGTGGGACGACCTCCGCATCCCGACCCCGGCGCCCGAGCTGGCCGACGACGAGATGGACTCCGACGACGAGCACTACGTACCTCCGCCACCTCCTCCTCTTCCCAAGGGAGATCGGTCAACTCGCTGGGCCTGGGTGGGTGCCATCGGGGCTCCGGTACTGGCCATCGTCCTCCCACTGATCGGCTGGGGGGTGTCAGGTCTCACCGGGATTGCGTTGGTGATCGCGTTCCTCACTGGCTTCGGCTATCTGGTGTCACGCATGCGGACCGGCCCGAGCGTCGACGGGGGCCCGGACGACGGCGCTGTCGTCTAGCGATACCGCGACCGGCGCAGCGACATCACCAACGAGTCAGCAGTTCCACCAGACCGGCATCGGGGACAGCACTCCACGTGGGCAGCTCGCGCGAGGCATATATGAGCGCGCGACACTCGGCCTCGATCTCAAAGGGCCGCAGCAACCGCGGGTCGAGCAACGGCGCTTGACCGTAGGCGATCAAGGTTGCCTCGTAGCGTTCCAGGATCGTCTCGCGCACCGCCCCCACCCACGTCGGCACGCGCTCGGCCGGCACGTGCTCTCCCCCACTCACCATGCGGCGCAAGGCGCCGTGCGCCACGTGCGTGACCTCGCGGAGCAACCGGGCCAGGTCCATCACGGCCAGGTGCGGACCTTCGACCGCACGTATCGTCAACGGGTCGAGGGTGAGGCGGGCCCCGCTCACCTGGAACTGCTGAAGACTTCCCAGCGGGACGGCGGGCAACACCCACGCACCGCTCGCCGACTCGAGGTCGGCCAGCGAGTGGCGCAGGTCGGCCATGTTCGACTGCAGCGTCTTGCGCACGTCGACCTCGGTGAGCACCACCGCCTCGGCCAGCGTGTCTTTGATCCTCCTGGCCAACAGGGCGGCGCCCTCATCTCCCAACAGCACCAATGGGTCGGGCACCTCGGGAGAGGGTGTAGCGAGAGCGTGATGAACACGAGCCAGCGTCTCGCCCAGCGCCGTGGCCAATGCCAAGGTCTCATCGGCGGTGTCGACCCCACGCAGGTGGCGGGTCGCTTCACGATTCAGCGCCTCGGCCGCCGAACCTGCGTCCGAGGCCATTGCGACGAGAGCGGCAGCCGACACCGCCCGCACGTCCGAGTCCTCCTCCTCCGACTGCCAGGTGATGTCGAAGAGGCCACCGGAGACCAAGTCGGGTGTGGTGTGCGCGATGTGACGCCACGGCTGGGGAGGCACGGACGTCAACGTCTCGGGCTTCAGAACGAGCCTGACGCGATAGCCGCCGGCCACGTCCACCACCTCAGACCATGACGACGAAAAGCCGGGCTCCTCGATCAATGAGCCCTGCAGCGCGGCAGGATCTAGCGGGGCGACAGCACGCACGCGCCAGCCACGCTCGTCCGAGGGGGCAACGCCCACAGCTGCCAGAGCCGTGGCCCATCCATCTCCAGTGCGAGCACGCCGAGGCTGCTGCGCCTGATCCACGAGCGGCAGCACGTGATAAGTGCCGATGTCGTCGACCGCGAGGACCAGCCAGCAGGTGGGTACGGCGTCCGGCAGAGCCAGGGCGTCGACAACGGTGAGCCGATCGGGGGCTGCGCTGCCGTGCGGCAGCAGCAGGCGCGGCGGCACCTGCGCGACGCGCCTTGCGAAACTGTCCGGCACCAGCCACCTCCTTCGCCCCACGAGTTTCCTTAGTGTCCTCCAACTACCGACCTCAGCCCAGCACATCCACGATCACTGGGCGGTGATCTGTCGCTGCAACGACGTCCGATTCGCGCACAATCTCCAATGGTGAGATCGCGCTAGCCGCCCAGGGGGTGGGCACAAAGATGACGTCGATCCGGCGTCGCGGGCTCAACGTCGAGAATGTGGGCAGGTCCGCTGGAGCGTTCGAGTCAGCGCGGCCAGCCGCGAGCGACTGCCAGGCCTGCGCCGGACGACGTCTCGTTGAGGTCGCCCGCGACCACCGATTCGGAGTCGCCCAGGATGCTCGCCACCTCATGCGCGTGCTGCTCACGCTCGGCCGCATCCAGGCCCAGGTGAACCGAGCCAGCCGTGAACGATCGATCGCCCAAGGTCAACCGGGCCGACGCCAACCCTCGCTGGTGAAGCCTCGGCGACTTCGTGAGCAGATGATTGGCCGGCTCGTCGACGTCGACCCGGAGTGAGGTGAGCAAGGCGACGCCGGCTGCGGGGCGTCCGCCGGCGGCCACCACCAGTCCGGATTCGCGGGCCAGAGCAGCCAGCTTGGACTGGGCTCTCAGGAACCTCGGAGCCTCTTGAACGAAGAGGACGTCCGGGGCGCACGCCCTGATCACCCGGACGACGGCGTCTCGGTCGTCGCGCAGGGATCGGACATTCCAGGACATCAGCCGAAGTGATCGCAAGACACTGCTCCAAACGGGTGAACGTGGGGGCTATCCTGGCGGACGTGCCGGGGCACGAGGACACTTCAAAGAGATCTTCATAGATCGAACGGGCGAAGGCCGCCCACGAGGGGGACCGATGATCGCTCGCTTCCGGCCGAGGCGACGCTCCGACGACGGTGCGTCCGCGGTCGAGTTCGCCTTGGTGCTGCCCATCCTGCTGTTGTTGGCGTTCGGCATCATTTCGTACGGCACCCTCTTCGCTCAGCAGTTGGCTCTTAACAACGGCGTGCGCCAGGGTGCTCGGGTCGCGGTTGTCGAGGGCTCCACGGCGACCCAGAAGACGTGCGCGGGCGTGGTGACGGCCACCCGCGATGCAACAGGGCCAGCCATTGCGATGGACACGGCCGACATCGATGTCAAGGTCACGAGATCCGGCTCCGCGCCATGTGGAACGGGTGTCAATCCCGCGAGTGCCACAGTTGTCTGTCGGAACTCGATCAACGGAACCACCAATGCCCAACAAAGCCTTGTTGTCGAGGCAACGTACCCGGCTGAGCTGATCCTTCCTCTGCCGGTACCTGGGTTGCAGGACCAATTCACGCTGACATCCAAGGCGGTCTACAAGTGCGAATTCAACTGAGATCGCTTCGCCGCCCTCGCGATGAGGGCGCCGTCGCCGTCATCGTTGCCATCCTCTCGACGATCCTTGTGCTCATGGCAGCGTTCGCGGTCGACCTTGGAAACGCCTACGCCGTCAAGCGTCAGCTCTCGGTGGCAGCGGACGCCGCCGCCCTCGATGCCGCGCGCGCCGTGGCAACGGCAAAATCTGGAGGGTTGCCCATCCTCGGCGGTGGTCGGGGATGTTCAACGTGGACCGCGGCACAGCGATCAGCCGCCCAAAGCGCCGCCGAGACAGCGGCCAGTTCGACGAACGCCTCGAATGACCTGAGCAGCGAGTCCAGCGTTGACGGGGTCACGATCACCTGCGTCGGCGACAGCCGGGTCGAGGTCGAGGTCGACAACAGCCGCGAACTGCCAGTCTTCTTTGGTGGTATCGCCAACGCCACCGGCTACGACCCCAAGAGGTCGGCAACAGCCGCCGTGTCCCCCGGTTGGCGATCGGAGGTCTGCGCCCCTTTGCGGTTTGTGACACTGTGGTGACCGCCGCGGACGCACAACGGGACAAGACCTTCTGATGGACTCAGACAACAGATCGGCGTTTGTCAGCTCGTCGGTCCGGCAATTGGGGCATTGTGATTTCAGACGGGAGTACCGATGGGGCTTCCGACATCGAGACATGGACGGAGTTCGGGTACCCGAATCCAGTGTCGAGTCACCTCCGACCGAACCGCGGACGACACCGGGCGAACCTCGCACCGGTCCAGGTCCAGAGCTGACATGATCATCAATCAAGTCGTGCTGTTCCCGGTTGTTAGTGGGTATACATCGCGGGCACTGGTAGTGGCGCAACGGGACGGTTCGACGTCGTTGGTTTCGTCGCTGCCAAGGTGTGTGCCTACTACATTAACAGCGACGTCACCCACGGGCACTTGCTACGACGCACCGAAAGCAGCGCCATACCAGGCGGCTCGGCCGAGAGTGAGTTCATCCAGTACCGGTATGTCGACTACGACCGGGTACTCGGGCAGCGGTGAGCCACCTGCGACTTTACCGACGCCGACTGCCAGTACGCCATCTTGAGCGCACAGCTCTACAAGTAGCGCTAGCGCACCAAGCCTCGGGCGCCCTCACTCGGGCGTCGGTTCTTCGACGAGTCGAAGCGACGTTGAGCGTGGCGGGGTCGCCCGTGAAGCTGCACACTTCCGACGACGATCCACGAGCTGAACGGGACGTCTGTGCTCCCCCGTTGCCACGCAGGTCGAGGGTCGCGTTGACGCCGTAGATCGTTCCGGAGACGGTGGATGCACCGTTTCCGACGAGGTTCATGTACCGACTTGTTGTAGCGGTCGAAGACGACGGCGAATCCGTATAGCTCGTCGGGAACGGTTGGATGGGTCGACTTGAGCGGCGCCTCCATGCACATACCCGCCGTTGCCGGAGAGCTTGATCCCGGCGCCGGTTTCACCGTCGGCACATTCTCGGGGCGCAGTTCCAGACGCACAGGTGAAGTAGAAGGTGACTCCCTTGGCCTGCAGTTGCGCCCGCATTTCCGGAGAGCTCGAAGTCCTTGGTGAATACGTAGAGACCAGGTTGCATCACGCAGGGGCTACTGCTGGTGCTCTTGTACCCGTCGTAAATGCCCGGGACCTTCGCGAGCACGGGTTCATCTTGGTTGGAAGGCGTGTCCTGGGTCACGAACGGAAGTACCTCGGCCGCCAGCGGGTCGACCATCCTCGGTTGACCGACCTGACCGTTGCCGCCCTGGAACTTCTGGAGCTCCCATTGATGGTCGCCAGCAACGTAGGCATTCCCGCCGTCGATCACTGACTCGCCGTCATCGCCGGTGACGGTGCCGGGCAGCGATCTCGCGGATCCGTTGGGACCGATGTCGACGTTTCCGTTGAACCAGAGGTTGCCGCCGGAGACCGTCAGGTTTCCGTTCTGAAGGTCGTGTGGATCGTCACCTAGCACGCAGAAGGTGCAGATGCGCGTGCCGCCCGGGTCGAGACGCGCTTGCGCCAAGGCCCCGATCATGGCGCCCTCGTACCCCACAACGCCCCCGAAGAAGACCGGCTGCTGACGCAAGGGAACAACGACGAGCACCTCTTTGGGATAGCAGAAATTGTCGAAGGTGATGCAGTTCGTCCCAGTCCCGGCGTGCTGGAAGGCAAGGGCGTCAGTCGTTGACGCACCCTGACCACTCCGACTCCGTCGTTCCGTAGTTCTCGGCGGCGTACGACTTCGCGGCATCCACGGCTGCGTCAAAGTCACCAGGCTGGTTGAGGTTAGGCGCCCGCGTCGCATACAAGGCATTTGCCGCGGCCAAAGCCGCAGCATCGGCAGTGTTCTGCGCCTGCCGGCGGCTGTCCCGTGCCATACCGAGGTCGACAACCAGGGCCGCCAAACTCAGCATCACGACGGCCAGGACTGCAGTCATGACAGCTACCGCGCCGGCGTCATCACGCCACTTCCTGCTCATCCGCACCACGACCAGGTGCCGCCGGCAGGTGGAGCCTCCGAGCCACCCGAGAACGCCGTGCCTGGCGATGCCTGCTCAATGGCCATCTCGACTTCACTGCGAATGATTCGGTCGTTGGGGAGAGGAATGAGCCCTGTCCCGGCACTCACCTTCAACTGCGAGCACACAAGGAGAGGATTCCCACGCGCCCAGCCCTCGGGGGCAGAAACCATGACGGCGGGGTCTCCGCTGATCCCACCGATCCGCTCCTGGGCCGTGCACATCAGTGCCTGCGAGTTGGCATCGCCCGAAGCGCCCGACAGGTCGCATCCTGAGTCCCCGAAGTTCGCTACTACTCCCTGACGAGCTGCCTCACGAACACCCTGCTTTGACGAGAGCGAGTCTGAGAACCACAGGCCGTACTCGATGATGCCGAAAACCAGAAGCAAGAGGATTGGAGCGACCAGGGCGAACTCAACGGCGGTAGCACCGTCGTCGCGTCCTCGTTGGGTCGACCGTCGCAGTCGCTTCATGGCTCCCTCCGCGCGGGAGCCAGACGGCATCCCAGTTCAGAGGCGCCATCGGCAGAAACCCAAAGCTGCTTAAGGCTCCGGCTACCCGATCCACCCGACCAGGCTGCCGATCCTACGAAGGGTTACTTCCAGCTACTGAGCGTGTTGACGGGCCAGCATCGCTGCCCCGATCACCCCTGCATCGTTGCCCATGACAGCTGGCACGATCCGAGGCAACGGACGCACGTCGGCTCCGGTCACCGAGGCCGCAAACTGACGTCGTGCCGGATCGAGCAGCAGATCGCCCGCCTCGCTCACTCCTCCGCCCACAACAATGACCTCGGGGTCCAAGACCGCCACGAGGCTCGCCAGCCCCCGACCAAGCCACTCGCCGACGTCGGCTAGGGCAGCGACTGCGAGTGGCTCGCCGGCTGCGGCGGCCCTGGTGATCCCGGGGCCACCGACCTCAGGGTCTCCCCCACGCTCGACGTAGTGCGCCACCAGAGCTGTTCCGCTCGCGTAACGCTCCCAACACCCGCGTCCACCACACGGGCAAGCACGCCCATCGACCACCATCGTGATGTGTCCAGCTTCGCCGGCAAACCCTTCGTGACCGCGGTACAGCTGGTTCCTCAGCACCAGGCCAGCGCCGAGACCGGTGCCGAGGGCCACCATGAGCATCTCGGTACTGCCGCGGCCCGCACCCCCCTCGTGCTCTGCCCAGGCTGCGGCGTTGGCGTCGTTGTCAATCTGCACCGGGGTGCCCAAAGCCTTGCGAAGGTCGCGGGCCAACGGTTCTCCGGCAAGCGGAAGGTGAGGCGAGAACAGCACGTGTGATCCGTCAGCCGCCACGTTCCCTGCGATCGCCAGACCGATGCCCGCCACTTCGAGCCCTTCGCAGACTTCGGTGGCCGCCGAGACGATCCCAGCGAGAAGGCCCGCATACGTGCCCGACTCGGTCTCTTTCCTGCATCGACGGACGATATCGCCGGCTTCGTCGACGAGTACTGCAGCGACTTTGGTGCCTCCGACGTCCACCCCCACCGTGTACGCCGTCATGAGTCAATGTCGATTCGCTCGACGTCGCGCGGACCTTTGTCGGCCCACGAGTGTTCGTGATCAGTGACGACGGCCCGAACAGCCGCGAGCATCGCTTCAGCCGCACGGCCAAGCTGCTCGACAACCTCAGGGTGGTGCTCACGGATAGCGCTAAGACCCAGGCAGATGGGACAGGCTCGACACTCAGCGCTATCGGTGGCGATGGGCGTTTCCGGTACGCCTCGAGCGTCCAACCACTCGCGCAGGGCGTCCATCAGCCGTCCCGCCTCCTGAGCGGCACTGCCCAACGGATCCTCGGTCGCGCTCATGGATGAGCCGCCTTCCTCTCCGGGAACTGCTGAGGATCAGGAACGAACTCAATGTCGAGTCGACCGTCGTTGACGTGTGCACGCCGCACCCGACAGCGCTTCAGGCCGCCAGGTAGCGCAAGAACTCGGCGTCTACCTGACACCGTCACGACCAGGTCGTCACCGACCCTTGCCAGGTCAAGCGAGTCCTTGTCGACCAGCGGCAGGCTGAGCTCCATGACGAAGCAGTCGCCTTCCTCTCGCACTCGCACGAGATCGCGGATCTCGGTGGAGGCGAGGGGATCGTCCTGCCCGTAGATGTCTGCTCCCAGGCGCGAAAGTGCCTCAAAGCCGGTCGGTTCGGTGGGTTGGTAGTTCGCAACAAAGGTGGGCAACGGGTCGAACGCCTCCGCAACCTCGGTGAGCTGCACCTTCTGGGCCTCTACCCACTGTCGGCGCCACGGATCATCTGCGGCTTCGAACACCCGGTTGGCGATCACGGCATCGACTGTGTAGCCGTAGAGAGCCAGCTGCGTGCGGGCGCGCCTTGCCTCAGCAACCACGACGGACTCTGGCGTGAGAACCAGGCGCACTGTGGTTTCTGGCGCGCTGAGCACGTCTTGAACCTCGGCCAACTGGTCCTGCAGACGTTCGGCCGCATCCCAGACTTCGGTGCTGGGGGCCGGAAGTCCCACTGCGGGCCCCAGTAGGGGTCGTAGCGCCCTTACAACCCGCCGATCAGCCGGCATCGCCTTGGAGACGTACCAGTCAAGCAGCTCGGGAAGAGCGAGCAGCCGAAGTGTCTCGGCGGTGGGAGCACAGTCGACGATCACAGCGTCCCAGCGGCCACTCCGGACGTGCTCACTGACCTCAATCAACGCCAGCACCTCTTCGGCACCGGGCAAGACCGTCAGTTCCTCGGCCCGGAGACGATCGAAGCCCGCCGATCCGAGGGCGGCCGTCAAGTAGCTGTGAATCTGGCCCCAGGACTCCTGAAGCCTGCGCTGCGCGTCAACATGACCTACATAGAGCCCGGTGCTGATCTCCTCCGGTTCGCCCCCTGCCACACACCCCAGCGCATCGGCTAGCGAGTGAGCTTGGTCCGTCGACAGCACCAGCGTCTTGCCTCCCGCAGCGGACACCCGGGCCGCGGTGGCGGCGGCAAGCGTGGTCTTACCCACCCCGCCCTTGCCCGTGAAGAGGATGACGCGCGTCCCTGTGCCGACCATGAACCGAGCCTAGCCGTCACTTCTCCATGCCGTGCTTGCCGCTGCGCAAGGGTGACCGCTACTCGCCCTCGACCCGACGCTTGAGTTCCTTCAGAGCGGTATCTGTCACGACCTTCTCGGCCTTCCGTCGCAACATCCCGATCATCGGCATCTTGAGGTCAAGGGTGAGGACGTACTCAACGTGAGTCGTCCCCTGCGCGCCAGCGCTGAGCTGGTAGCTGCCGTCCATCGCGGTCAGGATCTGAGCCTCCACGAGGGTCCAGCTCACGGAGTCGCTTCCGTGCCAGGTGTAGGCGAGCGTGTACGTGTCCTTGACGACTCCGGCATCGAGCACGAACGTTGCACGCGAGGGTCGGCCGTCGACACCCCGCTCAAGCACCTCGACCGCCTTGACCGACCCCGTCCACTCCGGGTAGGACTCCAGATCAGCGATCTCATTCATCACCACTTCAGCTGGCGCCTCGATCTCGATGGTCGAGGACGTCTGCTCGCTCATGGGGACTCCAAGCCGGGCCGTGGGAATGACCAGCCGAGCGTATCGGCCCTAGACCAAGGCACCGAGCGCGGTCAGGATCGCGAAGAGGACTGCGCCCACGATGACCGTCCCGCCCACCATGACGGCGACCCGCGTGGACCTGTCTCCTAGGCGTTCGGCCAGACCGGAGGCGGGCTCAGCCCGGCGGTGCTCAGCCGCCAGCATCGAGAGCATCACATCGACATCCGACACGTCGGCCTTCGGCTCGTCTGGCTGATGGGGATCATCTGGGCGAGTCGCCTCGATGATGGGCTCCGGAACAGATACTCGCCCTGGGTCCGCAGCTGACTCGGGTTCGGACGTCGCGCTCAGGCCCGCGGCGACATCGATCACGTCGTCCAGGGGTGCCGTCAGGGGGTCAAAGACAGGCTGCACGACCGCGTAGCAGAGCGAGCACCAGTCCTGCTCTGGACGCAGGGGCGCTCCGCATTCGCCGCATGACAAGGTCGTACCCACGGCCCAATCGTCGGCACACACCACCGTTGGCTTGATGCTCAATCCAATCTCGGCTTGCGAACACCCTGGTAGGCCCATCAACCTGGACTGTGAGTGTGCCGAAGGGGGGACGATGAGCGCAGTGGTGGAGGCCCGGAGCCTGACGGTCTCGTTTGGGCCAGTTGTCGCCGTGGACGGCTTTGACCTCACCGTGCCAGCCCGGGCGACACTCGCTCTTGTTGGTCGAAACGGGGCCGGCAAATCTACGACTCTGAAGGTCCTTGCGGGTGTACTTCCGCCAACCTCTGGGGCGGTCACCATCGCTGGGATTGATGCGCTACGCCATCCCGACCAGGCGCGGGCGAAAGTTGGGTACTGCCCTGACGTCGGGGGGTTGATCCCACGTGCGACTCCCTGGGAGCACCTTCAGCTGGCCGCCACCCTGCGGTCGATGGACAAGGGCTGGGAGAACCGGGCCGAAGACCTGCTCGATCGTTTCGACCTTCTGGGCGTCGCCGATCGAGTTACGGCCGGCTTTTCGCATGGCATGGGGCGGCGGATGTCCGTGCTCCTCGCCGCCTTCCATGAGCCAGAAGTCCTGCTCCTCGACGAACCGTTCGATGGCGTGGACCCACTCGGTGTCGAGGCGACCATGGACGTGATTCGCGAACTCCGTGCGACGGGGTCGGCGATCCTGGTTTCCACGCACCTGCTCGAACTCGCCGTGGAGGCATGCGAGCAAGCCGTCGTTCTGCGACGCGGTCAAGTGGCGGCGGCAGCCCCGACTATCGAGCTCACCGGCGCCTCAGGGGCGGCACGCTACCGATCACTGCTCACCTCATGAGCCAGTCAGCCAACATCTCTACCAGTCGACAGCTCCTCGCCCTGCTGCGGTTGCGGTGGCGGATGATTCGGTCAGGCCCGATCCGCTGGAGCATCGTCGCACTCAGTCTTCTTCCAGCCGGTCTCATCGTCGCGGGGCTCCTGGGAATGCAGACCGTGCCCGACGAGCAGACGCTGAGTATCGCCCTGGCTACCCCTACGCTCTACGTGGGCTTCATTCTCCTCGCCGTCCTGGCTCCACTGGTTTCCGGTGGCGGCTACGAGCTCTATCCCTCCGATCAGCTGGCGGCCTACCCGATCCGGCCAGCGACGGCCTACCGCAGCACGCTGGTACTGGCTCCGGTGAACCTGGCCTGGGTCATCAATGTCATCGCGCTACTGGTCGTCACCGGCTTCGCGACTGGGGACCTCGCCTGGTTTCCAACATCGCGATCACTTCTCACGGTCGCCGTCTTCATCCTCACGGCAACAGTCGCAGGACACACCATCGGCTGGCTCGTGATGGGCTTCCGCCAGTCTCGGCGGGGACGTTTCACCACCAATGTCGGCGGCGTGCTCGTGGTTCTTGCTGGGCTTCTCATCTTCTGGACCGACAACGTCATCACACTCTTGGACAACTCCCCCACCACGCGCGTGCTGGTCGGGGCATACGACGGCTACAACGGCGACTACAGCTCGTGGCTAGGTGTCGTGGGTCTGCTCTTCATCGCGATGGTGGCGTTCATGCGTATCGGCGACGCAGTCGCAGGTTGGGCACTTCGGCGGCCGGGCGACCACGCAGATCGCACGAGCTCGCGTTCGGTTTCGCGTCGAAGGTGGTCGCACAATGTGACCTACGCGCTGCTCATGGTCGATCATGCAAGCGTTTGGCGGTCCACGCCCCTAAGGCGCGGCGTCCTGGTCCTGGTTCTCGTACCCGGGCTGATATCCGCACTCGCCGGCATGACGTGGCAGTCGCTCGTCCTCGTACCGGGCCTGATCGCCGCAGGTGCCGGCCTGCTCTTCGGCATCAACGCCTTCACCCTCGACTCGACTGGGTCGGTATGGCTCTCCACCCTGCCTGGCTGGGTATCGCCGGCCTACCTAGCCAAGTCCCTCGTTTTCTTCGAAGTAGCGCTCGCCGCCGTCCTATCTGCCCTTGTCGGCGGATCCCTTCGAGCCCAACCGGCTAACAGCCTGTCCGAGGTGACAGCAGCCTTCATGTCGGCGCTCTGCTGCGCGGTTCTGGTCGTTGCCCTTGGCATGCGATCGTCGCTTCGCCATCCCCACCGCGCCGACCTCCAGGGGCCACGCGACACACCTGCTACCCCAGGTGTCATGGCTGCGCAGTCGATGAGGTTCGCTGTGGTGACCACGTTCACCAGCTTGTACTTCGCCACCCTGGCCTTGTCGGGCCTCTGGTGGTTACCACTCTTCGGCGCCCTCCCCGTGCTACTGCTCAGCGCCTTGCACTGGTACCGAACGGGGCTCGCCTGGTCACACCCGCATGTCCGCGCATCGGTCGTGCTGACCGTCGCAGGTGGCTAATCAAGTGGACTAGTTCTTTCTTCCTAGGCATCTTCCGGACATGCCGAGGCGTAACGGACAGGGTTCATGACACGATGCCGTCACAGCGGCAGTAGTCGCGCAGGGGAACTCGGGGCAGGGACATGGTGAATCGTGCGGTTGGAGTATCAGCGACTGCCCGTGTCTCGAAAATTGTCCGCCTTGTTCCCTCAACCGTGGGCTCCACACTCCGATAGAAGGTCGTATGGGACGTCGAACTGTATTGCTCATTGCCGCTCTGGTGGTCGCCGCGCTCGGCACGGTGCTCATCTTCGTCTACGTCAAGAACGCTGACGATCGAGCGCAGGCTGACGCCGCGCCGGTCGATGTGCTCGTGGCCACCCAGGATGTCGCTGCCGGTACCACCGCAGCCGACGCGTCGAACGCTGGCGCCTTCGAGATCCAGGAGGTCCCGACCTCGGCTGCTGCCGAAGGCGCTCTGACCGACATCTCCATCATCTCTGACCAGGTGGCGCTGGCGCCGATCTTCCCTGGGCAGCAGATCTTGGCTCAGATGTTTGGTGCCCCCGGGTCCGAAACCGGGCTCAACGTGCCCAAGGACAAACTCGCGATCTCCGTCCAGCTCGGCGACCCCGAGCGGGTAGCCGGCTTCGTTGCGCCGGGCTCGGAGGTGGCGGTGTTTGCCACCCTCGAGGCTGAGGTACCGGGTACGACGAAGAACATCGACGTGACCGCGGCGCTTCTCTCCAGAGTTGAGGTCATTGGCGTCGGGGCGACAACACTGACGACGCAAACGACCACAACAGACGAGGGGCAGTCCACCACGGAGGAGATCCCTCTGGCGATCCTCACCCTCGCGGTTGATCAGAAACAGGCTCAGAAGATCATCAACGCCCAGACTGGGGGTGCCATCTACTTCGCCCTGCTCGGCGAATCGACGACGGTGCGCTCAGGCAACCCCACCACGACCCAGAACCTGTTCCGCTGATGACCGCCCTCCTCGACTACGACGCAAGCACAGCGGAGACGCTGCGCTCGGCGCTCGGTGCCGACACCGTGGTACTCCCCACGTTCGATGCGCTGAGACGGCACCTCGACACCCACCTGGGTGAAGACGCCGTGGTGATCGGGGCCTCGGTCGACATCGAGAGCGCCCTGGCTCTCGCGTCAACCATGCGGGTCAACCGACCCAGCATGGGCGTCGTCATGGTCCGTCGTCGCGTTGACACATCGGTCCTCGCCGACGCGCTTCGCTCCGGAGTTCGAGAGGTCGTCGAGGAGCGCGACCTCGCCGGCATCAACGCGGCCGTTGCTCGTGTGAAGTCGCTGGCGACGTCACTGCGGGAAACGGTGCCTGGTGCTGAGATGCCTGGCGAATCCGGCGACCACGGCCGTCTCGTCACAGTCTTCTCGGCCAAGGGTGGCTGTGGCAAGACCACCTTGTCGACGAACCTCGCGGTCGCGCTCACCGAGGGTGGCCGCAACCGGGTGTGCCTGGTCGACCTCGACCTGTCGTTCGGCGACGTCGCGATTGCACTCCAGCTCTTCCCTGCCCACACCATCGTCGATGCGGTTGCGCTCGGCGACGGGTTGGATGCTGAAGCCGTCGAGTCGCTTCTCACCCCGCACGGCAACATCAGCGGGCTGTTCACCCTGGTCGCACCGCTCGACCCAGGCTCCAACCGTGGGATCTCCGCCGAACTCGTCCGAAAGATTCTGGAAGTCCTGCGCCAAGAGTTCGACTACGTGGTGGTCGACACCCCGCCGGCCTTCGATGAGCAGGTTCTAGAGGCACTCGACCAGAGCGACCTGATCGCCCTGATCGCTACCCTCGACATCCCCGCCCTGAAGAACCTCAAGCTCACTCTGGAGACGCTGGATGAGATCAACTTTCCGCGCGAGAAGTGGGCAGTGGTCCTCAACCGCTCCGACTCAAAGGTCGGGCTCGCTCTCAACGAGGTCGAGAAGACGCTGCGGGTGCCGATCTCGATTCAGATCCCGAGCTCACGAGATGTGCCGGCCGCCATCAACCGCGGTGTGCCCATCATCTACGACAACCCCAAGCACCCGGTCAGTGTGGCCATTCGTCAGTTCGCCGAGAAGTACGTGCTGACAGCCCACCACGGCGACGCCTCGATCCCGCCCGAGCTCCGTAGCGACCGCCGCGGTCTCCTTCGTAGGAAGGCCAAGACCTCATGAGCCTGGCAGACCGCCTCGCGGAAGCACGCCGCCAGAAGGCCCCGACGGCCCCCGTCGATGCTGATGACACGCTTACGGGAAGGCCATCGGCCAAACGCAAGTCGTCCGACCCGTTCGCCGATCTCAAGCGTCAGGTACACCAGGCGCTGCTCGACAACCTCGGCCCCAAGCTCTACGACTCGCGCCAGACCCAGAGCGAGCTTGAGCAGAAGGTCCGCCAGACACTGCAGGAGGTCTTGAGCCAGGAAGACACACCGCTCACCACGTCCGACCGGGCCCGCATCGCGCAGGAGATCGCCGACGACATCTTGGGATACGGGCCGCTTGAGCCTTACCTCCGCGACCCCGACATCACCGAGGTCATGGTCAACGGCGCCAATGACATCTGGATTGAGCGCGCGGGTCGCATCTACAAGACCGAGGGCGAGTTCGCCGACGAGAACCATCTACGTCGCACGATCGAGAAGATCGTGGCCAGGGTCGGTCGACGCGTTGATGAGTCGAGCCCCATGGTCGACGCTCGACTTCCTGACGGCAGCCGTGTCAATGCCGTCGTGCCGCCACTTGCCCTGGACGGTTCGCTGCTCACGATTCGAAAGTTCGCCGCCGACCCCTACCGGATCGAAGACCTCATCGGCTTCGGCACCGTCAGGCGCACAGTGGCCGACTTCTTGGACGCCTGTGTCCGCGGAAAGCTCAACATTCTCGTGTCCGGAGGAACCGGCGCTGGAAAGACCACCACTCTGAACGTCTTGTCGTCCTTCATTCCCGAGGACGAGCGAATCGTCACGATCGAGGACGCCGCCGAACTGCAGCTCCACCAGGACCACGTCCTGCGTCTGGAGGCACGCCCTCCCAACATCGAAGGTCGTGGCGAGGTCAAGGTTCGCGACCTGGTCCGCAACGCGCTGCGCATGCGCCCTGACCGAATCGTGGTCGGTGAGGTCCGCGACGCCGCCGCGCTCGACATGCTGCAGGCCATGAACACCGGGCACGACGGATCGATCTGTACCGTGCACGCGAACACACCTCGCGACGTGCTGGCACGCGTGGAGACCATGGTGCTGATGGCCGGCGTCGACCTGCCGGTTCGGGCCATCCGTGAGCAGGTGTCGAGCGCGATCGACCTGGTGGTCCAGCAGACCCGCTTCAAGGACGGAACCCGCCACATCACTCACGTCACCGAAGTCGTCGGAATGGAGGGTGACGTCATCACTCTCCAGGACATTTTCTTGTTCGACCACGGTGCCGGCTTCGACGACAACGGACGATCACTGGGCACGCTCAAGTCAACGGGTCTTCGGCCCAAGTTCCTCGACAAGCTGGCAGCTAGTGGCGTCCAGGTCGACCCCTCCGTCTTTGCGTTCGAGAAGTTCGCGGGGCGATGAGCGTGCGTCGGACCATCGCCGGCCTCGCCACCGCCGCACTTCTGATCGTCGCGACGGCCGCTCCGGCGTTCGCCGATGCCAGCGCCACGGTCGGTGAGGTCGAAGCAGCCGATGGGCAACTCAGCTTTGTCGTCACTCTGGACGGCGTTCCCGCCGGCGCAGACATCGACACCGACAATGCGACCGCCTCGATTGAGGGACAGGCGCTGGCTCCGGACGTTCAGTCTCTTTCCGATTCCGGTGATGTCAGCCAGACGACTCTTCTCGTCATGGACACCAGCGACTCGATGGCGGGCGAGAAGCTCACCGCTGCCAAGGACGCAGCGCGTCAGTTCGTCAATGCGGTTCCAGCTGAGGTCGAGATCGGTCTGGTCACATTCGACAGCGTCGCCGAGCAACAGGTCGCACCGACATCCAGACCGCAGCGATCTGCTGCGCACGATCGACGGTCTGACCACAGCGCCGCAGACCGTTCTCTACGACGCGGTAGTCCTCGCCGCACAAGAGCTCGGGTCAGCAGACGTGGGTTCAGCCCTCCTGCTGTCCGACGGCGCCGACCGTGGTAGCGAGGCAACTCTCGCCCAGGCCACCAAGGCGGCTGAGAAGTCAGATGCACGGTTCGATGTCGTCTCGTTCGGCGACAGCACCGGTCAGGTCGCCGCTCTCACCGAGATCGCCGAGGCGACCGATGGAACCGTCTACGAGGCGGCCGATACCGACGCTCTCATCGAGGCGTTCGATGCCGCCGCCGAGACTCTCACCAACCGATTCCTGTTCACTGCACCACTCCCGGCCGACTACACCCAGAACTCGGGCACCTTGGCGGTTTCGGTGCCGGTGGACGGTGATGCCGTGACCGATGCCGCCCAAGTGGTCATCGGCCAAACCTCGAGCAGCAAGGGCACGCGAGATACCTCCGCCCTCCCCCGCGTCAGAACCAGGACCATTGGCGTCAGTTGCAGACAACTTCATCTGGTTGGCTCTCATTGGGGTATTCGTCGCCCTTGCCATTCTCGTGTTCTTCGCGATCGCTGCCACCTCCAACCGCGAGCGAGACCAGAATGCCGGCGTTCGTCGTCGCCTGTCGATCTACACGCTCGGTGGTCGACAGCCCGTCAAGGAACAAGAGACGACGGTCCTGGGTGACACCCAGGTGGCCCGGAGCGCCGTCGAGTTCGCCGGCCGGGTGGTCGCTCAGCGCGACTTCGAGTCCAGGCTCGGCGGGAAGCTGGAGTCCGCCGCCGTACCGCTGAAGACCGCCGAGTGGCTGCTCATCCACGTCGGGATCACACTCGGCGCTGGCCTTCTGCTCTTCTTGCTCACCAGCGGCCGCATCTTCGTGACCCTCATCGGGCTCTTCCTCGGGCACTCGTTCCGTGGCTGTACCTGTCGTTCAAGGCCAGCCAGCGCCGTAAGGCCTTCATGGCTGCTCTGCCCGACACCCTCCAGCTGATGGCAGGAAGCCTGTCAGCCGGCTACTCGATGCCCCAGGCGGTCGACACCGTCGTCCGCGAGGGCAAACCCCCGATCTCGACCGAGTTCAACCGGGCACTCGTCGAGACCCGGCTCGGCGTCGATCTCGAGGATGCGCTCGATGGCATCGCCGATCGCATGGCCAGCGTCGACTTCACCTGGGTGGTCATGGCCATCCGCATCCAGCGCGAGGTCGGAGGCAACCTCGCCGAGGTTCTGACGACTGTGTCCGCCACCCTACGCGAGCGCGAAAGGCTTCGTCGCCAGGTGCAGGTGCTCTCGGCCGAGGGCAGGCTGTCGGCGTGGATCCTGCGCATGCTGCCGGTCGTCTTCGCCCTGTACCTGGTGATCGCCCGGCCCGAGTACCTTGAGCCGCTGTACACGACCGTCATTGGCTGGATAATGATCGGCGGCGGCGTCTTCCTGCTGGCAGTCGGTGGCTTCTGGCTCCGCAAGGTCGTCAAGGTGGAGGTCTGAGATGTCGTCAGAACTGATGCTGCTCCTCGGTCTGGCCGCCATCTTCCTCGCCATCGTCCTGCTGCTGACCACGATCGGCACCATCACCTCCGAGCGTCAGGCCGTCAACCGTTCGCTCGCTGCCGTGCGGGCGATGGACACCTCCCCCGATCGACCAAGGCCGAGCTCGACCAGCCGTTCGGGGACCGGGTGGTGAGCCCGGCCATGGGGCGACTCACCGAGATCGGACGTCGGTTCACTGCCGGCGACCAGGCCGACCGCATGAAGCGCAAGCTCGATCTCGCCGGCAACCCGCCGAACTGGGACGTCGACCGGATCATCGCCTTCAAGGTGCTCGGGTTGTTCGCCGGGCTCGTGCTCGGCTTCCTGCTCGGCACCGCGATTGGTGGCCTGCTCCCCACCGCTCGCGACCTCGATCGGCGGAGCTTTCGCTGGCTACTACCTGCCGAACCTCGTCCTCTACCAGACGGCCTACAACCGCAGCGAACAGATCCGCAAGGACCTGCCCGACGCCCTCGACCTGCTGACCATCAGCGTCGAGGCCGGACTCGCCTTCGACGCCGCGGTCTCGCAGGTGGCTCGCAACACCGATGGTCCCTTGGCCGACGAGTTCTTCCGGGTGCTTCAGGAGATGCAGATCGGCATGGGACGAACCGAGGCCATGCGCGCGCTCGGCGAGCGTACCGACGTCGATGAGCTTGCAGGGCTTCGTGACCGCGATGGTGCAGGCGGATGCCTTCGGTATCCCGATCGCCAACGTGCTGCGGGTACAGGCCAAGGAGATGCGCGTCAAGCGCTCGCAGCGGGCGGAGGAGAAGGCGCAGAAGGTTCCGGTGAAGATCCTGTTCCCGCTGATCTTCTGCATCCTGCCGGCGCTGTTCATCGTCGTCCTGGGTCCGGCGGCCATCAACATCTACGACTCCATCATCGCCGGGCAGTAGCCAGTGGCGCGCGTCGCGCTTGTCTCGCGCAACCCGGGCATGTCCATGGCGCTGGCGGCGACCGAGCACAGCGTTGAGGAGATTCGTCCAGGAGATCTCGAAGAATGGCTGGCCGGCAGTGGAGAAGCTGGTGTCGATGCGCTGGTGCTCGATCTGGGATCTGCGACTGCCGCTCTTGCCGTGGTAGGTGACCTGCGAGCTCAGGCACGCTGGGTGCCAGTGCTTCTCGTCGCGACTATCCGACCTTGCCTGGAGCGATCCAGATCTCTTGGCATTGCCCGGCGTCGACATCCTCTCCCTGCCGCTCGACCCCCAACGACTCCAATCGGCACTGACAGACGTTCTGAAGCATCCGCGGACTCCACCCCCCCTGCAGGCAGACCCAAGCCCCACCGCACTGCTCGAGCACGTCCCAGATCTTGATGCCGCCCCCGACCCGGATTGGCTCACGCCTGAGCCTGCACCTGAGCCGGTCCCCGAGCCTGCACCTGAGCCGGTCCCCGAGCCGGTCCCCGAGCCGACCTGAGCCGGTCCCCGAGCCCACCCGAGCCTGCACCCGAGCCGGTCCCCGAGCCTGACCCGAGCCGGTCCCCGAGCCTGCACCCGAGCCGGTCCCCGAGCCCGAACCCGAGCCGATCCCCGAGCCTGACCCGAGCCTGCCCCGAGCCGGTCCCCGAACCTGAGCCTGAGCCGGTCCCCGAGCCTGGACCCGAGCCGGTCCCCGAGCCTGCACCTGAGCCGGTCCCCGAGCCTGGACCCGAGCCGGTCCCCGAGCCTGGACCCGAGCCTGCACCCGAGCCTGCACCCGAGCCTGCACCCGAGCCTGCACCCCCCGCGAGAGCCACACCGCGTCGCGAGCGCAAGCAGCCGGCGCCGCACACCACGATCCGTCTGGATCCTTCGAGCCCTCCAGTTCCGAAGGCCGAGCTCGCCGCGCTAGCCCCACAAGCACTGTCGAAGGTGGCTTCTGCCGAGACCCGCAGCCCTGTCGAGAAACTACTCACCGAGGCCGACGACCTCTACACGCTGGAAGAGATCGCGGCCGTCATTGTCGACGATGCCGTTGTTCTCAGCATGGCGGACGCCGGGGCCATCCTTGTGCCAGATGGTGAGCTGTGGCGAGTCAGCGCCGGAGTGGGATTCGCCCCCTCGAGTATCGGCTTCAGCTGACGTCTGAGTCGTGGCTGGTTGAGAACACCGCGAGCGCAGGCAAGGGCATCCTCATCGAGGAAAGCGACGTCGCGCGCCGAGATCTCAGAGGCGCTCCCCTCGCCAGTCGAACACACTTGATGGTCGTACCGGTGCCGCAGGTGAAGGCGATCCTGGTGCTCGCACGAGACCGTGCAGAGCCATTCACCGAGCAGTCGCTCGGGGCCTTGGCGCAACTGGCCGACGAGGCCGGACCGCTGCTGGTGCAGGCCATCGAGCTGCGATCTCTCGCGCGTGCACTATCGAGGCATCTCGACACCGAATAGAGCGAGCGTCTTCGTCACTCGACAAAGACGCGTTCGTCCACCAACTGCTCCGAGACCGAAGAGCCTTCCGTCTCAAAGCGTCCTTGTTCAAAGCGCTTGCGGAACTCGAGATCGACCCGGTCGATACCGGTCCGGTTCTTCTCGATCGTGACAATGACGTAGTCACGAAAGCGCTCAGCGTTGCCCACGTCGAAGACAAGGTGATGGCGTGCCACCACGTCGTACTTGTCATTGATGACGAGCACCACGTCGGCCTCGTACGCGAGGGCCGCGGCACCGCGCAGGTGGTGCACCCGCATGCGCCGACCACTCACGATGCCCTCTTTGTCGGACGCCACGACAGCAAATACCGCCACGTCCCTTTCCAGGGCAAGGTCCTTCAGGCCCTGGGCGACGGTGGTGATGCGATCCTCTTCAGAGAGCTGACGGTCGAGCACCGGCACCTTTTGCAGGTAGTCAACGACCACGACGGGAGCCGATCCAGTCTCGGCAATCACGTGGTTGACGATGGCCTTGATGGCTGGCAGGTCGCTGACGCCGCCGCTGGCGCGGTGGATGTGTAGGCGCGAGCGCGTACTTCTCGACCGCGTCAACGGCCTCCGCGCCCCCTGGGGTGTCGGCCAAGCGATGAGCCAGTCCACCTGAGTGCCCGTCAATGCTCTCCATGGCTTCGCGGATTCTGCGCAGCGGGACGGCGTCGATCCCAAAACGTGAGGAGGCCTCGATCGCGACGAACCGTTCGAGCACGGTGGCGGGGTCGTGCTCGAACGAGAAGTACAGGCCAGTTCCGCCGCTCACCACGACGTTGCGGAGCATCTGCAGCGCCATCGTCGTCTTGCCTAGGCCCTGAGGCCCACCGAGCAGGGTGAGCTCGCCGGCGCGCAAGCCCCCGGCCAAGTAGGTGTCGAGCGGATGGAATCCCGTCGGAGTCACCCGCGCAGCGGCGGTCAGACCGGCGTCCAGCCGCCGATCTGTGGCAGCAAGGACATCGCCGAGTGAGAACACCTGATCAGACATGATTGGAATGGAACCACACGGCGGGTCTGCCCGTCGCACTTTCTGCAGATAATCGCCCGGTTGGTGGCCCGTCAGATGCCGACATTCGCACGATCTACCTGTGACACGGTAGGCGCGTGAAACGGGACCGCCTGCTCGACCAACTCGACGACGAGCGAGTCGAGATCGGAGTTCGCGCGGCGGCGCTGGGCTCATGGCGTACGCCGTTTCGGTGCTCACAGGAACCGCCCGCGACATCGCACCGCAGCTTCTGCTCCTTACGCTGCTGGCCGTCGTCAGCGGTTCTTCCCGGTGAACAGCCGCCGCTTCCGTCGTTGGCGACCAGTCGTTCGAAGCACTGGTCGCGGGGCTGCTGATCGCTACCGCCGATCCGTACGATCCCTCGCTCCTGCCCTACCTCGTCGCTCCGACCCTGTCGGCTGGACTGATCGGCGGATGGTCGCTCGCCGTCATCACCTCGGGCGCGGCGATGCTGGGCCTACTCCTGCCCGGGGTCCAGGTGCCGGGGGACTCGTCGGGTCGGAGTACGTCGTCGATGCCGTTCAGTGGTCTCTTCTCGCCCTCGCCGTGGGACTGCTGGCCGCCTGGGTTCGACGCGTGCAAACGGAACCTCCCGACGACGACGAGTCGTACCTCGAGGCGACTCGCCTGCTCGTTCAGCTTCGCGATCTGTCGCGCGAGCTCTCCGGGGGGCTGGACGCCGTATCTCTGGCGTCTTCGCTGCTCGACGACGTCCGTGCTCAGTTCGGCATGACGCGCGGGTGGGTGTTCGGCTACCGAGCTGGTGGGGCGCCCATACCGCTCGCCTACGGGCCGGGCATCGACCCTGGGCTCGCCGCTGACCTTGGTCTCAGGACCGCTCTGGCGTCGGGCGGTCGCCGACCAGACAGCGCAGCACACCACCGGACCGCTCAGCGCGGATCAGTCGATGAGCGGGGCAGTGCTCCCCGTGCGGATCCGCTCGACGGTCGTCGGGCTGCTGGCGCTCGAACGACGGGGCCAGCCCTGGACACGGTCCGAGCTGGAGGAGATTCAAGTCGTCGCGGACGCCGACGCCGTGCGGCTCGATGCCGCCCTGCTCTTCGACGAGGTGAGGACACTGGCTACCGCCGAGGAGCGTCAACGCCTGGCCCGCGAGATCCACGACGGCATCGCCCAGGAGGTCGCGTCGCTCGGCTACCTGGTCGACGATCTGCAGTCGCGGGCGCCAGGCGAGTTCGAGCCCGACCTTGCCAAGCTGCGCGAAGAACTCACGCGCATCGTGACCGAGCTCCGCTACTCGATCTTCGATCTGCGACGGGAGATTGGGCCCGGCGCCAGCCTCACGTCCGTGCTTGCCGACCATGCACGCCACGTCGGTGAGATCGCCGGAATCGCGGTCCACCTCGAGCTCTCAGAGTCAGCTGCTCGACTTCGCCCGGCCGTGGAGTCTGAGCTTCTCCGCATCGCCCAGGAGGCGATCGCCAACGCCCGCAGGCACAGCAAGGCAAGAAATCTCTGGGTCACCTGCATGATCGACGCGCCGAACGTCTTGTTGTCCGTCGAGGACGACGGACGCGGCCTCCTGCCACCCAGGGAGGACAGTTTCGGCCTGGCCATCATGCAAGAGCGAGCGGCACGAGCGGGGTGCACCCTCACCGTGACGAACCGGCTCGGGGGTGGCACTAGCGTTGCGGTACGACCGCTCGACCCCCGATCCGAGGGGGTCGCCCAGTGACGTCGCGAAGACTCAGGAAGGCGGTGGCTCGTGACGATTCGCGTGCTGATCGTTGACGACCACCAGCTGATTCGCGAGGGCCTGCGCCGCGCCTTCGAACGCTCGGCGACTTCGAGGTCGTTGGCGAGGCGGCTTCGATCGAACAGGCACGCGAGCACCTGGCCAGCAGCGCCCCGACGTCGTGATCTTCGACGTGCGACTGCCTGACGGCAGCGGCCTCGACGCCGCCCGCGAGGCGCGGGACTCGTATCCGGATCTCGGGATCGTCGTCCTCACGATGTACGCGGGCGACGACCAGCTGTTCGGTGCCCTCGACGCGGGTGCCTCCGCGTTCGTGCCCAAGGACGCGCCCGCTGAGGACGTCGTCATCGCGGCTCGGCACGCGGCAAGCTCACCCCGCTCGTTCACCGCGCCTGACCTTGCCGAGGCGATGCGCCGCCGTATGACACCCACCGGCCCACAGCTGTCGCCGCGCGAGAAGGAGGTTCTCGACCTGCTCGCCGAGGGGCTTAGCGTCTCGCAGATCTCGCGACGCCTCTTCATCAGCGACTCGACGACCAAGACCCACATCTCGAAGCTCTACGAGAAGCTGGGCGCCGGAAACCGTGCGCAAGCCATCATGGCGGCGCTCCGTCTCGGGCTCATCCAGGCACCAGAGGCCGAGAGCTGAGGAGCCGGCGTCCAGGGTCGCGAGCCACAGTCAACCTCTGGCCCACCGGTCACCCATTCGGGGTCAACCGAATGGCCAGGGTTTGCCGAACTGCCAGCGGATACCCGGGGGCGTGCGCACCATCATGATTAGTGGTGCCGGAGCCCAAGGGGGGCCCGGACACCCCACTCGGGGACAACGGAAAAAATGGGCCATCGAAAGGAACCACCCAATGATCCAGCTCCAGTACATCGCGCCAGCTCGACAGCACTCGCAGCGACGAGGGCGCCTCGGCCGTTGAGTACGGCCTGCTCGTCGCCGCCATCGCCGCCGTCATCGTCGTCGTCGTCTTCGCGCTTGGCGGCAAGATCTCGACGCGTTCCAGGACGACCAGCGACGGCATCGAGACGGCACGCCGGCGTAGCCTGAACGGTTCACGACCGGTTCGATTCGAGCCAGCAGGCGGGGTGGGGGTTCTGACCCCCACCCCGCCTCACTCTTGGAAGGCGGCATGGACATGAAGATGGACATGCAATAGTGCCCGCTCCGACGACGGTGCATCGGCGGTCGAGTACGGGCTGATCGTCGTCGCCATCGCCGCTGTCATCGTCGTCGTCGTCTTCGTTCTCGGGGAGACAGTCAGCGGTCAGTACCAGGCAGACCTGCGACAACATCGCGACCGAACGGGCTCGGGCAGCTGCTGACCGCCCACGAGCACCTCCGGCGTCAGCCTGCCGTGACCAGCCCCTCGCAGCCGCTCCACCTGACGCCCCCACGACCAGTCATCCTGCACCCACGCCCGCCCACGCTCCCCATCCGGCGCGCATGCCGGATCGCCCAGCAGCGCCTCCAGCCGCTCCACCAGCTCGCGGACGCGCCAACACCGGCCGGCACCACCCAGCCGGTCTCCCCCGGAAGCACCGCGTCTGGCGCGCCACCGGAGTCACCGGCGAGCACCGGCAACCCCGTGGCTGACGCCTCCAGATACACGATGCCCAAGCCCTCGACGTCCAAGCCCCGCCGTCGCGTGCGACACGGCATCGCGAAGACGTCTCCGGCGGCGTAGTGAGCCGGCAGCTCTGGCCACGGCACCGATCCGGTGAAGACGATGTCGTCGCGCCAGGTGGACGCGAGCGCAAGTTCCTCAAGGCGCTTTCGGTACGGACCACCGCCCACGATGAGCAGTGCGGCGTCTGGCACGCGGCGCTTCAGCGCCGGAAAGGCCTCGATCAGGGTGTCCTGCCCCTTGCGCGCCATCAGTCGGGACACGCACACCACGACCGGGCGATCCCCCAACCCGTACCGCGCCCGGACCGCAGCACCGTCAGCGTCAGGTGTGAAGACATCAGCATCGACGCCGGGCGTCAGCTGCACCATGCGCGCTGCCGCCGCCGGCGAGAGCGCCGCCGCAATCCGGCTACGCGTGTACTCGCCGAGGTACGTCACGACGTCGACGCCGTCGCCGATCCGCCGCAACACCTGACGCGGCCCGGGCAACTGCGCCCACCCGGCCTCGTGTCCGTGCGTGAGCGCCACAAGACGAGAGGCCCCCGCCGACCGCAGCGACGGCCCCAGCAGCGCCAATGGAGCCGCAGCACCGAACAGCACTGCGTCGCAGCCATGCGCCTTCACGAGGTCTTGCGCGCGCCGACGCACGGCGGGCGTCGGAAGCAGCATCGACGTGTCCTCGCGCACCACCTCGAAGGGCTGCTCGCGGTCGAACTCCTCCCACCCCTTCCACCGTGAGGTGTAGACGACGACGTCGGCCGGGTCGAGGCGACGGACCAGCTCGTGGACGAACGTCTGGATGCCACCCGGGCGCGGGGGGAAGTCATTGGTGACGACCAAGATGCGCGTCATGTCAGCCGCCCTGGCCAGACTCGTTGGGACGCAGCGGACCGGGCACCGGCGACACCTTCGCGCGTGGCCCAGGCGCGCGCAGTGGCAAGCCGGGCAGCAGCCGTCGGGTGCGTGCCGAACCAGCGGTACAGCGCCCGGTTCGGGGTCACGTCAGACTTTGACAGCGGTCGCCAACCTGCGCTGCATCTCGGCGAAGGCTTGCGGGTCTTCGGTCAGGTCGAGCGCGTGAAGATCCGCGCGCGCCTCGATCTGCCGGCTCACCGCGCTCTGAACGGGAGTCGACACGAACGAGACCACGGCAACGAAGGCCAGCAGGAACGCGATCGACCTCCCGTCCCCCAGACCCGAGATGCCCAACCAGCGGTCAAGGGGCAGCCAGCCGGCCACGAGGTAGAGCAGCAGCACCAGCGACATCGCACCAAGGGCCCCGAGCGCGGTACCCACCACCACGTCACGGTCTGAGACGTGCCCGAGCTCGTGGGCCACGACTGCCTCGATCTCGGCATCAGGCGCCTGCTCGAGCAACGTGTCGTAGACGACGATGCGACGGGTGTTGCCGAATCCCGACACGTAGGCGTTCAGCGTCGAGGTGCGACGGCTCGCGTCGGCGACCAGCACGTCGTCGACCTCGATGCCGTCTTGCTCGGCCAGGGCCAGCAGGTCGGTTCGCAGCTGGCCGTCGGCCATGGGCGTGAACTTGTTGAAGATCGGCTCGACGACCAAGGGGTAGGCGAACGAGACGACGACCACCAGTGTCGCGGCGCCCAGGCCGCCGGCCACCCACCACCACTCCGGCCATCGGCGGGCCAGACCCACCAGCACCGTCAACGCCAGGACGGTGACCACAGCGCTCACACCGAAACCCTTGGCCACATCGATGCCCCAGGAGGGCCAGCTTCGGGTCGACAGTCCGTTCGCGCGGCGCACGGACTCTGCCCACGCCCCAAAGGGCAGCGTCGCGAGTCGCACGATGAGGAGCAGCACCAGACCGCCCAGCGTCGCCTGCCAGAACCATCCACCGCCGAGCGGACGTGCTACAGCCTGGACGATACGAGCTCCGATCGGGGTGAACCCCAAGGCCACGGTGAGCGCGAGGCTGATACCGAGCGAGGTGAGGCCTGGGATCAGCAACAGCCTGGCCAGTCGGTCTCCCAGAGCGATCTCGCCTGCACTGAAGTCGACCGCGGCGTCCGGCGGGATCGCGCCCGTGGCCTCGCGTGCGGCGCCCCAGGGAACGAGCACCACCAATGCCGTTACCAGCACGGCAATCACCACCACGAAGACCACCATCGCCGCCGTGCGTGACGTCACGCGTTCGTCCTCAGCCAGGCCTGCCACCGCACAACCAGCTCATCGAACGAGGTGTCCAGCACTTCCTCGGCAGCGTCGTCGAGGCGTTGCTGGGTCGAGCCTTCACCGCGCGAGACAGCCACGTAGAACGGCACCAGCTGGTTCTCGCCGTACTCGTCCACGATCATCTGGCAGAACGCCCATCCGGCTTGGTAGGCCACACGTCGCTCGTCGCTTGGCCGGTCGAGATCGAACTCAGACTCTGACGGCAGCTGGTTGGGCACACCGGACGCCTGCACCTGGCTGAAGAGCTCACGACCGACGAGGAAGTCAGGGACGCCCGACCCGCGGTACCCCACGTAGTCGGCCATGCCCTCGGTCAGCCAGGTCGGAACGTTGTCGCGGGGCAAGGCGTCCTGTGCCACGTGGGTGATCTCGTGCCGAAGCACGATCTCGCGCGCCAACTCAGGCATTCGGTCATAGACCGTGGGGTTCATCAGCACCCGAATCACCGGACCATCTGACCCGGTCGCCCAGAGCGTCACAGCCACCTGGTCACTACCGGCCGAGGAGCCGACGAGCGGGTCGAGCAACTGTGCCTCGGACGGCAACACGACAACTGCCGTCTTCGGCCACTTGGCGGACCAGAATCGCGCGACGTCACGTCTGGCCTCCTCGGCGATGTCCCCGAGCCCATCGAGGCGAGCATCGTCACGCGACCCGATGACCAGCACCTTGCCGTTCTGGCTGACCTCCACCGGCTCGTGATCCCACAGGTCGCGACCGGATGAATCAAGTCTCACCAGCCGCCACCCGCGGGGGCCGAGTCGGAAAGAGGCATCGGCAGTGCGGCCCACCGTGACGCCATCAAGCGGCAGCTCGTACTCGATGATGGCGGTGGCCTGGAAGCGGCCGGTGCGCGCCTGCGAACTGTCTGGCCGATCAGCGCGGGCCAGCCGTACCTGGAACGACGTAAAGGGCACGGCGGCCAGGGACCCCTTGGACGCGCCGAGCGCCGCCTTGCCACGGGAGCTGAGCTGGAATTCGGCCATTGACGCTGCGCCTTCGGCCCAGGCCTCGTCGGCGGCGTCAGATGCCCATCGGTCGAACCAGCCGGTACCCGTGGGCTGGACGGGATCAGGTTGAGCGAGCCCCACAGCGAAGCCGGCACCAGCACTGGCCACGAGCGCGACGGCAGCGAAGGGCACGACGACGGGCCACACTGGGCTCGGCGACCGATGACTGCTCACCTGACGATGGTAGGCACGTCACAGGGCGTGCGGGACACGACCCGGCTTTGTCGAGCGCGGCGTGCAGCTAGACGCGGCCGCCGCTGACGAAGACCGACATCCAGTAGCCAGCCAGAGGTGCACGCTCAACGCCCGTACCCGGGTTGGACGCGTGAACCATCATGCCGCCGCCGACGTAGATGCCGACGTGCGAGATGCCGCTGTAGAAGAAGAGCAGGTCACCTGGCTGCAGGCTGCCGGCGTCGACGCGCGACGTGACGCCGTACTGCGCGGCCGCCGAGTGTGGAAGCGAAACACCAGCCTGGGCCCACGCCGATGACGTGAGACCAGAACAGTCGTAGGCGCTGGGCCCGGAAGCGCCGTACACGTAGGCCTTACCGACCTGGGCGTTGGCGAAAGCGACAGCGGTGGATCCGCGTCCGCTGCCGGAGGAGGTCGGTGCCGGAGCCGAGTAGCTCGATGAAGGTGAGGGGGCCGCTTCCGATCGTGCGGCAGCCGAAGCCTCAGCTGCCCGCCTCTCCTGGATCCGAGCCAGTCGCTCGCGCTCTTCGGCCTTCAGACGCGAGAGCAGCTGCGTCGCCTGTGCCAGCTTGGCGTTCGCTGCGTCGCGCTCCTTCTTGGCCTGAGCCTGCAGGTCGCGGAGCTTGGCCAGCTCTTGGTCGGCACGGGCTTTGTCCTGGGCGAGCTGGAGCTGGGCAACCTGGGCGCGCCGTAGGTCGGCGTCCTGGCTGCGAAGCACCTGGTCGAGCGACTGAGCCTGCAGCAAGAACTCGTCGGGGTTGGACGAGAGCATCATCTGCATCGAAGGGTCGATGCCGCCGGTGGCGTACATCTCGGCGGCAGCGTCGGCCAGCACCTCGCGGAGACCCTCGAACTCGCGCTCCTGCTTGCGAATGTCGGCACGCAGTCGGGCCAGGCTTCGCTGAGCGGACTGCACCTGAAGAGTGATGTCGTGCGCCCGCTCGGTCGCTACCTCACCTTCGTGGTAGAGGTCGTCGACGCGCTGCTGCACCTCTTCGATGCTCACATTGGGATCGGCTGAACCGGTGCTGGGCACCAGTGCGATCGCGGAAACGCTGAGCGCGGAGGCAATAGCCAGGGACAGGGCACGCGAAATACGGCGGGTCGCCACTGAGGCGGCTCTCCTTCTTCCTCAACCGTCTACCGGGTGAGCTGACGGGCTCGGGCGGGGAAGGCGCCCTACTGCACATCAGGATCCGACGTTCTGGATCCCTTGTGCCGATTCGCCCCAGGGAACATGGTTCCCCGGCTCCAGGAGTCACACCGGGCTTCGATGGCTTCGAAGCACTTGCGCTCCGCCTGAACTCGACGGGAGCCCGCGTCGACGTCGGTGGACGGCTGTGGCCGCAGGCTCGTCGCACACACTAGTAACGAAACGACAACGGATCAAACAGCCTCCGTGCTGGAGCCAGGTGTGTCGTCAGTCACACTCCCGGCAGCCGTCGGAGCCCCAGGGGCAGTTCGGTGCCCTTCAACCGGATCGACGAGGCGAAGGGGCGGCACCAAACCGGCATCAGCCAGGACGCTGATGGCTCGCTGCTCGTCGGCCTGAAGGTCCGGCGGTGCCCCCAGCAGCACGGCGACGACACAGTCGCCACAGGCGTGCCCTCGGACACCGCACCCGTCACAGTCGATGATCATGAACGTCTCCTCATCTGGTCTTGACGGAGACGCTAGACGGGCCCACCGACAACCCTTTCGGAGCAGGGAACCAGGGGTCGGGACGGCGGCTCGCTCAGGAGGTCGCCGACTCGCCGACCGGACGGGCGACCAGCTCGACCGAGCCGCCGCCGGCGCACCATCGGCACTCCACGGACTCGATCTCACCCTCGAGGACCTGCGAGTCCTCGACAACCGGCGCCCCAGAGAGCTCCTGGTGCCAGAACTCACGGGTGCGGCTCACCCGGACGACGTCGAACCTCGTCAGATTGCCGCACTGACTGCAGCGCCAACGGGTGTCGGCGTCAGGGACCGAGAAGGGCGTCACTGGTCCTCCTGGAAGGGCTGTGGGTCGGTCCCAAGCGTACGAGTCGGCGCGCCTGCCCTCGTTGTCGGTGGGTCCGCCTACGGTCGAGCCATGAGTACGAACGTGAGTGCGCGGGTCACGCAGCCCACGTTTGACGACCTCGGCACCCCGCTGTCCGACATCACGTTCGTGGTCGTCGACCTCGAGACGACCGGCGGGTCGGCTGCCACCTGCGCCATCACCGAGATCGGTGCGGTCAAGGTGTGCGGCGGTGAGGTCCTTGGCGAGTTCCAGACGTTGGTCAACCCAGGCGCGCCCATCCCGGCGTTCATCTCGGTGCTCACCGGCATCACCGACGCCGCCGTCGCCGTCGCGCCCCGCATCGACTCGGTCCTACCGGCGTTCCTCGAGTTCGCTGCGGGCGCCACTCTCGTCGCCCACAACGCTCCCTTCGACATGGGCTTCCTCAAGGCCGCAGCTGAGCAGCAGGGCATTGAGTGGCCGGCCTTCGGCGTCCTCGACACCGCTCGCCTCGCGCGTCGCACGCTCGACCGAGATGAAGCCCCCAACTGCAAGCTCAGCACACTGGCCCGCCTCTTCCGCGCCACCACCACGCCCACTCACCGCGCCCTCGACGATGCTCGCGCCACTGTCGATGTGCTGCACGGCCTCTTCGAGCGGGTCGGCTGCTTCGGAGTGACCACGATCGACGAGCTCGGCACGTTCTCCACGCGCGTGCACCCTGCGCAACAACGCAAGCGCCATCTTGCTGACGGCGTCCCGCGCGGTCCGGGTGTCTATCTCTTTCGCGATGCCCACCAGCGCGTCCTCTACGTGGGCAAGTCCGTCGACCTCAGGTCACGGGTCCGCCAGTACTTCACCGCTGCCGAGGGGCGCCGACGGATGGCTGAGATGGTCGCAGCCGCCGAAGAGGTCGTCACCGTGCCGAGTACCACCCTGCTCGAGGCCGAGGTGCGCGAACTACGCCTGATCGCCGAGTACAAGCCGCCGTACAACCGGCGGTCACGCTTCCCCGAGAAGGTGTCGTTCCTCAAGCTCACCGCTGGCGCCTTTCCCCGTCTCTCGATCGTCCGGGACGTCAAGGACGACGGTTGCACCTACCTCGGCCCGTTCAGCTCACGGCGACAGGCCGAGCAGGCGCGCGATGCCCTGCACGAGACCTTTCCTCTTCGTCAGTGCACCCAGCCGCTCTCCGCTCGGTCCCCCAAGCCTCCTTGCATCCTGGCCGAGATGCAGCGGTGTGGCGCCCCGTGCGACGGCCGGCAGGACGCTGACGAGTACTCACAGATCGTCGCGGCAGCGGCCGAGGCGATGAGTGTCGACGCGGGGCCCGTTGTCGTCGCCCTCAGCGAGCGCATGGCGCCACTGGTCACTGGCGAGCGCTTTGAAGAGGCCGTCATCCATCGCGACCGACTCAAGGCACTCCTCGCCGCCACAGCTCGGTCCCAGCGCCTGCGCGCCCTGGGGGGCACGGCAGAGCTTGTTGCCGCCCGGCCGACGCCCGACGCGGGGTGGGAGATCGCCGTCATTCGCCACGGACGCCTGGCCGCGGCCGGCCTGGCCGAACGCGGCGTCTCACCCAAGCCCTTCGTGGCGTCTCTCCGTGCCGGGGCCGACCTCGTCGCCCCCGCAGTCGGTGGATTCCCTGCATCTACAGCAGAAGAAGCCGAACTTCTGCTGCGGTGGCTCGACTCACCCGGAGTGCGTCTGGTCCACCTCGATGGTGTCTGGGCCAGCCCGCGGCACGGTTCACGCGGGCTAGAGTCGACGGTAGGCACCAAGGCGCTGTCTCACGAGAGGTGACCGGTCATGATCACTGCCATCGTCTTCGTTCAGTGCGATGTCGACCAGATCCAGTCCGTGGCTGAGAGCATCGTCGAGATCACAGAAGTCAGCGAGGTGTACTCGGTCACGGGCGGTGTCGACCTCATCGCCATGATCCGAGTACGGGCTCACGACGAGCTCGCCGACGTCATCACGGGCAGGTTGGCCAAGATCCCGGGGATCGTTCACACCGAGACGCACATCGCCTTCCAGGCCTACAGCAGGCACGACCTCGAGGCAGCGTTCTCCCTCGGGCTCGAATAGCCGAGCGCACGACGGTCACCCGCCGTTAGCCGGCAGATTCCTGGGTCGCCTGCACCCAGCGGTCCAGGATCGCCGCCGCCGCGCCCGAGTCAATGGACGCGGCTGCCCGCTCAAGCCCAGCCGCCACGGCATCTTCCAGGCTGCCGGGCGTGTCGCCAGCTGCCGCATCCAACGCAGCGAGGGCGGCGGCGGCGTTGAGCAGCACCGCGTCGCGAATCGGCCCCTGCTCGTCGCCGGCCAGCAGCGCGCGAACCACGCCGGCGTTGAACGCCGGATCGCCACCACGCAGCGACTCGAGCGGTGCCTGCTGGATACCCAGTCGGGTGGGGTCAAGCGTCTTGGCCGCCACCTCGCCGCCGTGAACCCACCAGACCGACGACGTCGTCGAGATCGTCAGCTCATCGAGGCCGTCATCGCCGCGAAAGACCAGGGCCGACGCTCCGCGCTCGGCGAACACTTGCGCCATGACCGGTGCCATCGGCAGGGCGGCACAGCCAATGGCCTGGGCGATCGGCTGCGCAGGGTTCGTGAGCGGCCCCAGGAAGTTGAACGACGTGGGGATGCCGATCTCACGGCGAGGTCCGGCGGCGTGACGCATTGCCGGATGGAAGACCTGGGCGAAGCAGAAGGTGATCCCGACATCGATGCCGACCTGCCGCACCTGCTGCGGAGGCAGAGTGAGCATCACGCCGAGCTCTTCCAGGACGTCGGCAGTGCCGCAGGCCGAGGACGCCGCGCGGTTGCCGTGCTTCACCACTCGCGCCCCGGTGCCAGCGACGACGAGTGCCGCCATGGTGGAGATGTTGACCGAGTGCGAGCGGTCTCCCCCGGTCCCGACGATGTCGACGGCCGGCCCTGGGATGTCGATCCGATGGGCCGCCGCCAGCATGGCGTCGGCAAGGCCGGACATCTCGGAGGCCGTCTCTCCCTTGGCACGCAGAGCCACCGCGAAAGCTGCGATCTGGGCCGAGGTGGCATTGCCGGCCATGACCTCGCCCATCGCCCATTCGGCTGCTACCGAGTCGAGATTCTCGCCCCGAACCAGGGCCGCAAGCACCGTCGGCCAGTCCGGCGTCCCGTCTGGCACGAGATCAGGAGTTGGCGGCGACGTTGCCGGCAGCAACGACAGAGCGCAGCAGCTCAGCAGCTGCCGCCGCGGTGCGTGATGGGATCGAGGGGGTGAGAGACGACGCCGTCGGCCCTGGACCACGAGGCCAACCAGCGGTCTTGCGGGCGGGCGACGAGAAGCAGAACTGGCGGCGCGTTGAAGACCTCTTGCTTGATCGTGCGGCAGACGCCGAGCCCGCCGGCCGGAACTGCTTCACCGTCGAGGATGGCCAGGTCGATGTCGCCCTTACGCAGGCGATCCATGACAGCCCAGTCGGTGGCGACGTCCACGAACTCGACGGCCGGCAGGTCTGAGGCGGGTCGACGACCGAGCGCCATGCGTACCTGCTCACGGATGTTGCGGTCGTCGCTGTAGACCATGACGGTGAGCACGTCGTCTGTCATGCCGCTCTCCCGCTTCGGGACTGACCGCCGGCCTCGCGCCGATGGCTCATGGGATTCCCTGATCGTAGCCAGCCAGGTCGTTCTCATCGTGCGGGGGCGCCAGGATCTGCCAGCCGTGCACCTCTCCGCCATGTCTGGTGACCAGGCTCGCCATTCGTGCTCTTTCCTGGGCGACGAGCAATCCCGACGCGATCACCGTCCGATCAGCGCGCAGATCGCCGAAGTCAGAGTCCTGGCTGCTTCCAGAAGGCGGATGGATCTCCTGCGTCGTGTACCCCTCAGCGAGGAGCTGAGCAGCGAAGGCTTCGACAGCCCTGCTCGGCAGGGCGCAAAGGTGCCGGAGCAGCACTGTCCCCGACAGCGAGACGCCCGCGTCCTCAGCCTCCTGCAGCACGGCGTGGTCGGACGCAGCCGGGTCACATGACTCGGCCAGCACGACGAAGGACCCATCATCGGTCAGGGCGACCGGACGAGAAGCTGCGCGACGCCTGATCCAAGCCCACATACCGGCCGACCATAGGCGGCAACCGAGCCATTCGCCGCTCCGGAAGAAGGTCACGGAACGGCCACGGAGACAGGTAGCGCCCGGATGCCCAGAGTTCACCGGCCCGACCTGATCATGGGTCTGGCGCAACACCCCGGGAACAAAGTGCGCCCCCTCACCCCACAGCCGGACCAGAGTCGGCATAATCGGGCGCGTGTCGACAACATCCGTGGCCGAGCCTACCCAGATTCAGGCACCCAACCGGCCCAACCTCGTCAGTGTGGGAACCATCGTTTGGCTCTCCTCCGAGTTGATGTTCTTCGCGGCCTTGTTCGCGATGTACTTCACCGTCCGCCAGGTCACGCTGCCTGCTGCGTGGCCGCCAGAAGACGTGAACCTCAACATCGTTTTCGCGTCACTCAACACCGCCGTGCTCGTGTCGTCGTCGCTCACCTGTCAGCTCGGCGTCTTCGCCGCCGAGCGAGGCGACGTGGTGGGGCTTCGCAAGTGGTTCGCCATCACCTATCTGATGGGTGCCGTCTTCGTCGCCGGGCAGATCTTTGAGTACACCGAGCTCGTCCACGAGGGCTTGACGCTCAGCTCAGATCCGTACGGATCTGTGTTCTTCCTCACGACCGGTTTCCACGCAGCCCACGTGACAGGTGGGCTGATCGCCTTCCTCTTCGTCCTCGCGACCACGTATGTCGCCCGCAGATTCGACCACGACCAGGCCACGCGCGCGATCGTCGTGTCGTACTACTGGCACTTCGTCGACGTCGTGTGGATCGCGCTGTTCGCGACGATCTACTTCATCCAGTAGCCACTCACCAGGGGAACCTCTCGTGACATTTCTGCTCGCCAGACGCCGCAGCCCGTGGGCCACGGCGGTCCTTCTGCTTCTTGCCCTCGTGGCAGTGGGTGGCATCTATGCGGTGGCCTCCGGCTCCACCCAGGCTGAGGCCACCACCCCCAGCGCCTCCACGACCTTGATCGAGGAGGGCCGCGAGCTCTTCCTCGAAGGTTGCTCGTCATGCCACGGGATCAATGCCGACGGCGCCTACCAGCCGGACGGCACCGTCGCAGGCCCCAGCCTCATCGGAGTGGGCGCCGCATCCGTGGACTTCCAGGTGTCGACGGGCCGCATGCCACTGGCCGCACCAGGGGCACAGGCCAAAGCCAAGGAACCCATCTTCGACGAGGAAGAGACGGCAGCTCTCGCCGCTTACATCGGATCGCTCGCCCCTGGGCCGGCGATCCCAGCACCTGACCAGTACGACACCGCCGGGATCTCCCCTGAAGAGCTGGCCCTGGGTGGCGAGCTGTTCCGCGCCAACTGCGCCTCGTGCCATGGCGCGTCCGGCAAGGGTGGTGCGCTGACCGACGGCAAGTACGCCCCCACACTCGCCGAGACGACGCCGCGCAACATCTACCAGGCCATGTTGATCGGCCCCCAGAACATGCCGAACTTCCCCGACACCACGCTGCGCCCTGAAGACAAGCGCGCCATCATCGGCTACATCGAGGCGATGCGCGAGAGCCCCAACAGCGGCGGTATCGACGCAGGGACGGCTCGGCCCGGTCACCGAAGGGATCTTGCTGTGGATCCTCGGGCTCGGCGCCCTCATCTCGGTTGCGATCTGGATCGGAGTCAAGGCCAAGTGACCATCGAACCCCACGGCTCGGATAACGACCTTCCCGAGCACAAACCGCGACGCGCCGACGTCGACCCGAAGGCGGCCAAACGCGCCGAGCGCCAGGTCGGCTTCATGTTCCTCGCCTCCGGGCTGGCCAGCGCAGCCTTCATCGTCGCCTACGTCGTCACGCCGGTCGACAAAGACATCCCGCTCCCCGGGTTCGGCACCACAAACGCCTCGAACCTGCTGCTGGGCATCACCATGGGGCTGGCCCTTTTCCTGATCGGTGCCGCTGCCATTCACTGGGCCAAGAAGCTGATGCCCGACGTCGAGATCGTCCAGGAGCGCGCGCCTGAGGCCTCTGACGCCGAGCATCGCGACGCTTTGCTCGAGGAGTACCAGCGCGGCATCGACGAGAGCAGCGTCAAGCGCCGCCCCTTCATCCTCGGCAGCATGGTGGCGGCCCTGGGTCTGGCGGGCCTGCCGGCCATCGTGCTGCTGCGCGACCTCGGCCCACTGCCGGGGGCAGTACTCACCGAGACCATGTGGGAACCCGGCATGCACATCCTCATCGCCGAGACGAACCAGAAGATCCGCCCCGAGGACATGGAGGTCGGCACCCTGATCAGCGCCGTCCCCGAGGGGATCGACGAGGTCATGGAAGAAGAGGGCAACCTCAACGCCCTGGCCAAGGCCGCGGTGATGTTGATCAGGATGGACCCCAGCGAGATCGTTGCCGACCAGACGCCCGAGGGCGAAGAGCCGTGGACCTACCAAGGGATCTTGTGCTACTCCAAGATCTGCACGCACGTCGGTTGTCCGCTGGGACTGTACGAGCAGCTCACACACCACATGCTCTGCCCGTGCCACCAATCCACATTTGATCTTGCTGATGCCGGCAATGTGATCTTCGGACCAGCGGCCCGGTCGCTGCCTCAACTGGCGATCACCGTGGATGAGGACGGATACTTGATCGCTCGCGAAGGTTTCGCTGAGCCGGTTGGACCGAGCTTCTGGGAGCGCGGATGAGTACGAGCAAGGTAGAGCAGGCTGGCGGCGCCGGTTACGTCTGGGTTGACGACCGCGTCCCCGCCTCGAAGTACCTCAAGAAGCAGCTGGGCAAGGTCTTCCCCGACCACTGGTCGTTCATGCTCGGCGAGATCGCCCTCTACAGCTTCATCATCTTGCTGCTGTCGGGCACCTTCCTCAGCCTGTGGTTCAAGCCCTCGATGCTCGAGGTCGTCTACGACGGCTCCTACCTGCCGTTGAACGGCGTCAAGATGTCTGAGGCCTTCGCCTCGACGCTCGACATCAGCTTCGACATCCGCGGCGGCCTGCTGATGCGGCAGATCCACCACTGGGCGGCGCTGTTCTTCGTCGCTGCCATCTCGGTGCACCTGCTGCGCATCTTCTTCACGGGCGCCTTCCGCAAACCGCGCGAGACCAACTGGATCATCGGCGTCGGGCTTCTGACGCTTGCACTCCTCGAGGGATTCGCGGGCTACTCCCTTCCTGACGACCTGCTCTCAGGCACCGGGCTTCGGATCGCCCAGGGCATCATGCTCTCGCTGCCAGTGGTCGGCACCTACATGTCGTTCTTCGTGTTCGGTGGCGAGTTCCCTGGGACCGACTTCATCCCCCGCCTCTACACCGTCCACGTGCTGCTGGTGCCGGGCATCATCCTTGCCCTGATCACAGTGCACCTCATGCTGGTGTGGTTCCAGAAGCACACCCAGTTCCCCGGCAAGGGCCGCACCGAGCGGAATGTCGTGGGGTACCCCCTCTTCCCGGTCTACGCGGCCAAAGCAGGCGGCTTCTTCTTCGTCGTGTTCGGCGTGACCGCCCTGATGGGTGGCCTCTTCCAGATCAACCCCATCTGGCTGTACGGGCCCTACATCCCCGACCAGATCACGGCAGGTTCCCAACCCGACTGGTACATCGGCTGGCTCGAGGGTGCGCTGCGCCTCATGCCGAACATCGAGATCGTGCTTGTTCGGTCAGTGGAACCTCATGCTCAACATCTTGATCCCGGCGGTCATCCTGCCCGGCATCATCTTCACGTTGATGGCGCGTCTACCCGTTCATCGAGCAATGGGCCACCGGCGACAAGAGCCCGCACCACCTGCTCGACCGTCCACGCAACGCGCCTACGCGTACCGCGCTCGGCGCGATGGGTCTGTCGTTCTACCTCCTGCTCTGGGTCCAGGGCGGCAACGACCTGATCGCCTCCACCTTCGATATCAATGTCTTCAGCATCACGTGGTTCATGCGAGCGGCGATCTTCATCGTGCCGCCTCTGGTCTACGTCATCACCAAGCGCATCTGCTTCGGCCTTCAGCGTCGCGACCGCGACAAACTGCTTCATGGCTACGAGTCCGGCGTCATCAAGCGCCTGCCCAGCGGTAAGTACTACGAGCAGCACCAGCCGATCTCTGACGAAGAGCGAGCAGTCATCTTGGCTCGGCACGACGCTCCGTTGCCGCTGCCAATCCCGGAGAAGTACGACGCCAACGGCATCAAGCAGAAGGGCTACGGCGTCAAACTTCTACGGGCGAAGCTGTCGCACTTCTTCTATGACGAGCGGCTTCCGATTCCGACTCAGGCCGAGATCGAGGAAGCCAACCACCATGAGGCCGAGGTCACTGCAGGCCGTGACCATGAGATCGACGACTCCCGCGCCAAGGCTCTCGCCCCCCACGAGTAGCCTCCGCGCAGGCTCGTCGAGTGCGCACCTAGATGACGCTCGGGTTCGGGCTCTCCGCCCAATGAGGGCGGGCCAGGAGTGCTGGGCTCAGAGTTCTGGGCTCAGAGTTCTGGGCTCACCACAATCCGGGCTCACAGCTATCGCGCGCCCTTGGGCGGCCGGTCGCGGAGGGAGGCTCTTTGGGTGGGGGCGCCTAGGAGAGGGCGCTGCCTTGCTTCCACTCATCCCAGGACAGGTTCCAGTCGGTGTAGCCGTTCCAGTCCTCGGGCTGACGGGGGCCGTTGACGTAGTTGATCACGTCGCCGGGCTTGGAGGCATTGAAGAACCATCCGGCGTCGCTCATCGACATGCCGGTGCATCCGTGGCTGACGTTGTCCTCGCCCTGTGAGGAGACCGACCACGGGGCAGCATGCACATACTCACCGCTCCAGGTGAGGCGCATCGCGTACTCAACATCGAGTCGGTAGTAGTCGGGGCTACCCTCATCGACGTCGAGGGTGGCGGCGTCCATGACAACATCTCGCTCCTTCGAGATGATCACCTTGGTGCCGGTGCGGGTGTCCCAGCCAGCTTTGCCCGTGGTGACGGGGAGAGTGCGGATGACCTTGCCATCCTGCTCAACGACCATGCGGTGCTCGCCGATGTTGACCGTGCTCACCATCGAGGAGCCGATCTTGAACCGCACCAGATCGTCGTCGTCGCCCCAGACGCCGTCGCCGAGGTTCACGCCTTCGAGCTTGCTGCGCACGGTCACATCGGTGCCGGGCTTCCAGTACTCCTTGGGACGCCACCGCACCATCTGGTCGTTCACCCAGTACCAGCCCCCCACCGCTGCTGGCTTGGTCGAGACAGAGAGCTTCTGCTCGACGACTGCCTTGCGCTTGACTGGCTGGTCAAAGGTCATCACCACCGGCATGCCCACACCGACGATGGACGCCCCGTAAGGACTCACACCGGTGTAAGCCACCCGCTTCGGCTTCACGGTGTGGACCCAGGTGGTGGTCTCGGTGGCAACCCCGTCAGAGTCGACGGCCTCGGCGGTGATCACGTAACGGCTGTTGAAGTTGAGGGGTGCTTCAGTCGTCTGCCAGCTGGCGTGGCGCGCGCTGAAGCCGCCTGACACCTTGCGGTCACGATCGTCGCGGACAACAACTTTGGTGAGCTTTCCTTGCTCAGCCTTGACCACCAACGGGCGGGTGGGACCCCACGCGCGCTCCTTGGCGGCAGGCACGGCGATAACTGCCCTGGACTCCGGGGGGCCGGTCTCAGCCTCAGGAGCGCCAGCGCCGGCCGTCGTGCAGGCGGCAAGCCCGACACAGGCGCTGGAGACGGCCGCCACGGTGCGCCACCGTGAGACGCCGGATTGCTTGATCACTGGTGTCCTACCCCGTAATTTTGTGGAAGGAGAGCGGGATGTCCCGTCTTCTTCCAATACTCTCGACACGTCAGGTTAACGTCTCAAGCGGAATTTCTCACATCAAGAAATGGTGACGACGGCCCAGCCACCGAGCGGCGGGGTTACTGACGTGCGAACTCGCCCCGGTAGTACTCGAACAGCATTCCGGCCGTCGAGATGATGGTCATGACCACGCCCAAGATGATCATCCACCACATGACGAACACCAGCCCCATGCCGATGGTGGCAGCGCCAAGGCCTACCGGGAGCGGCCACCAGCTGTGCGGGCTGTAGAAGCCCTGGACGCCGGCTCCTTCGGCGATGTCGCCCTCCTCGTCGTCCTCGGGCAGCGGTTCTATCCGCTTGGCCGTGAACAAGAGATAGAACGCGACAAGGAAGCCGAGCGCGCCGGTGAACACGAGGGCGGCTGTACCGGCCGGTTCCTTGGCAAGGAACCAGTAGATGACCGCGACCAGCCCGAAGAAGACCGCGATGATGGCGAAGAGGCGTCCGGCGATGCGCACGTCAGTTCTCCTCGCCCTTGCCCTCAGCAATGTCTTGCACGATGTCCTCGCGATGCGTGACGTCGGCCGCCCCGTAGACCTCGGCCAGCACTGGTGCGTCGGAGACGTCGCCTTCGGCAAAGGCGATCTCGGGATAGTGCAGGTCGAACGCTGGCGACTCAGAACGAATCCGCGGGATGGAGTCGAAGTTGTGTCGAGGTGGCGGGCATGACGTGGCCCACTCCAGCGAGCGCCCCCATCCCCACGGGTCGTCGGAGGTGACCTTGACGCCCCGCTTGTGGGTGCGCCAGACGTTGTAGAGGAACGTCACCGTCGACAGGCCCAGGAGGATCGAACCGATCGTCGAGACCTGGTTCATGAAGATGTAGCCGTCTTCGGCGATGTAGTCACCGTAGCGACGAGGCATACCTGCCGCGCCCAGCCAGTGCTGGATCAGGAAGGTCACCTGGAATCCGATGAAGAGCAACCAGAAGTGGATCATGCCCAGCCGTTCATCGAGCATCTTCCCGGTCCACTTGGGCCACCAGAAGTAGAAGCCGGCAAACATCAAGAACACGACGGTGCCGAAGACCGTGTAGTGGAAGTGGGCCACCACGAAGTACGAGTCAGAGACGGCGAAGTCAAGGGGCGGGGACGCCAGGATGATTCCGGTCAGACCACCGAAGAGGAAGGTGACCAAGAACCCGAGCGAGAAGGTCATGGGAGTCTCGAATGAGACTGATCCCCCCCACATCGTTCCGATCCAGTTGAAGAACTTCACACCGGTCGGGACCGCGATCAACATGGTCATGAACGCGAAGAACGGCAGGAGTACTGCGCCGGTGACGAACATGTGGTGCGCCCACACCGCCACCGAGAGCCCGGCGATAGCGATGGTGGCGAAGACCAGACCCTTGTAGCCGAAGATCGGTTTGCGGCTGAATACCGGCAGGATCTCACTGATGATGCCGAAGAACGGCAGCGCCAGGATGTATACCTCAGGGTGTCCGAAGAACCAGAAGAGGTGCTGCCAGAGGATGGCACCGCCCACTTCTGGGGCAAAGACCAGACTGCCGAACTGCCGATCGATCTCGAGAACGAGCAGGGCTGCGGCCAGAACCGGGAAGGCCATGAGCACCAGGATGCTCGTGAGCAGGACGTTCCAGGTGAAGATCGGCATGCGGAACATGGTCATTCCGGGGGCCCGAAGGCAGATGATCGTGGTGATGAAGTTGACAGCACCCAAGATGGTTCCGAGACCACCGAGGGTCAGGCCGATGAGCCACATGTCGGCGCCGACACCTGGCGAGAACACCGCGCTGGAAAGTGGGGCGTAGGCGGTCCACCCGAATGCCGCAGCTCCACCGGGGGTGATCAAGCTGAGTGAGGCGATGATGGCGCCGAACAGGTAGAGCCAGTAGGCCAACATGTTCATTCGTGGGAATGCCACATCGGGCGAACCGATCTGAAGCGGCATGATCGCGTTCGCGAACCCCGAGAAGAGCGGCGTCGCGAACAGGAAGAGCATGATCGTTCCGTGCATCGTGAACAGCTGGTTGTACTGCTCGAGGCTCACGAACTGCATGCCTGGCTCGGTGAGCTCGGCTCGAATGGCCAGGGCCATGACCCCGCCGATCAGGAAGAACACGAACGACGTGATGAAGTACAGGTAGCCGATGACCTTGTGGTCTGTGCTGGTCACCCAGCTCACGACCACCTGACCGCGCGTCATGGGGCGCGCAGGGGCCGCCTCGGTAACTGCTCCTGCGACCGGCTCGTCAATGAGGGTCACGAGTCCTCCCCTATACGGGTGTTGCCCTGGTTCTGGGCATCGGTGTTGGTGCGGTCGGTCTCCAACTGGCCGGTCTGCCCTGCGAGCCTCAACTCTTCCATCTTCGCGTCAAACTCCTCAGCGCTGACAACTTCAACCCAGAACAGCATCTGCGAGTGGTAGACACCACACAACTCGGCGCACTTGCCCGAGTAACGACCCTCGACGGTGGGCGTGACCTCGAACCGGTTTGCCCGGCCAGGGACAACGTCCATCTTCATGAGGAAGTCGGGGATCCAGAACGAGTGAACGACATCTGGCGACGTGAGGACGAACTGCACCTTTTCGTCGACCGGGAGGTAAAGGGTGGGCAGCTCGCTGGGGGAACCCACCTCGTAGACATCTTCGTCGGTGTAGTTGAACGCCCAGTTCCACTGGTAGCCGACCACGTTGACGGTCTGGCTCTGGTTGTCTTCGACCTCGGTGATGATGGCGCCATCACGAATCGTGAACCACGCGAACACCATGATCACGATCATGGGAGTGACGGTGTAGAGAACCTCGATCGGCACGTTGTAGCGGGTCTGCTTCGGGACGTAGTCCTCGCGCCGGCGGCGGTAGAACCACGCGGCCCCGAGCATGAGGGCCCACGTGAAGAAGCCGATGACCCACAGGGCCACCCAGGTGGCCTGCCACAGGTGGAAGATGCGATCACCGGAGTCGGTGACCGGATCTGGGATCGCGATCTGGTTGTCCAGATCATTGAGCGAGCACCCGCTGAGGGCAAGCAGGAGCACACTGCCCACCACGGCGGCTGCCATGTGGCGGCGGCGCGCGGTGGCCACGCGATCAGACGTCACGAGTGGTTGATCTCCTCGAACTGGCCCCACCGGACACCGTGAAGTGCACCGGCCAGGGCGGACGAAGCAGCGATAGTGAACCCACGCTAGCGCAGGTCAGGGGGCTCTCACAGCCCGGGGCGCACTTGATCTCCGACGTGTCGAATCTGGTTTTTGCCGACCCCGGGGCGATGATCAGTCACGGCCAGGTAACGGCGCTTGCTCTTCCCCTTCCCACGCCTCGGGGAGGGGAAGAGCAAGCGCAGTGCGAAGGCGCCGAAGATACTCACCGCGAGGTATCGCAACAGCCCCCAACGACGCCAAATGGTCGGTGACCCACTGGACGTCCAACAGCCTCTGGCGCCCATCAGCTTTGAGCTCGTGGACCAGCCTGGCCAGGGCCACCTTGGACGCGTCCGGCGATCGGTGGAACATCGACTCCCCCGCGAACAAACCGCCTACTGAGACGCCGTACAGCCCTCCGACGAGGTCGTCGCCGCGCCAGGTCTCGACGCTGTGCGCCCATCCCAGCTCGTGCAGCCGCAGGTAGGCGGAGCGGATGTCATCGTTGATCCAGCGACCCGACCGTCCCCGATCGGCGCAGCCGTCCACGACGTCGATGAAGGCGGTATCGACGGTGGTGCGCATCCTTCGGCACGACTGCCGGAGCGACCGGCTCACCGCGAAGCGGCCGAGGGGCAGGACGCCCCGGGGCTGAGGCGACCACCAGCCGATCACCTGGTCAGAATCCTCGTCGTCGCCCGTTGAGACGTGCATCGGGAACATCCCCGACCGGTAGGCCCGCAGCAGCGTTCCCGGCGCGAGGTCGGCACCAAGTCCCACAAGATCCTCATCGGCGAGCTCAGGGGCAAGCGCCTGAAGATCCGGCAGATCCCAGGTACTCGGCGGTGGCTCGACCGGCACGGGCTCGCTATCGCCGAGGCCAGGCGGTGTCGAGGTCGGCGGCCGGCGCCTCGCCGTAGGCCTCGGCGAACCGAGAGAGGAACCCGGCCCGCTCGAAGCGGAACTCCTGCGTGCCCACCGTCTCGACGACGTAGGTGGCCAACATGCACCCCACCTGTGCGGCTCGCTCCAGATCGAGCTCCCGGACGAGGCCGGCCAAGAACCCAGCCCGGAAGGCATCTCCGACGCCCGTGGGGTCAGCCACCCGCGTCTCACGCGGCACGGCAACTTCGATGGGATCGTGTCCGCGGCGCTCAACCTTCGCCCCGTTCTTCCCCAGCGTGGTGACGCGGATCGCCACCCGCTCGAGCACTGCCTCGGACCCCCAGCCCGTGCGCTGCTCGATGAGCGCTGACTCGTACTCGTTGCTGAAGAGCACGGTCGCATCGGTGATGAGCATCGCCGTGTGCTCGCTGGACAAACTGCTGAGCTGCTGCGACGGGTCGGCGGCGAAGGGCAGCCCCCGCTGCCGGCACTCCTGCGTGTGATTGAGCATCGCTGTTGGGTCGTCAGCTCCGACGATGACCAGGCCCACTCCTCCGGCCCGCTCGAGTACCGGGCCCAGCTCGATGTCGCGCGCCTCCGTCATGGCGCCTGGGTAGAACGACGCGATCTGGTTCTGGTCACGATCGGTGGTGCAGACGAACCGCGCGGTGTGATGGGTGTCACTGACGTGGACGCCGTCGGTGTCGACGCCGTGCCGGCCCAACCACGATCGATAGTCGGCGAAATCGCCGCCGACCGAAGCGACCAGCAGCGGCCGTAGCCCCAGGGTGCCTAGGCCGAATGCAATGTTGGCGCCAACCCCTCCCCTGCGAACCTCGAGGTCGTCCACCAGAAACGACACCGAGAGCGCGTCGAGCTTGTCAGGGATCAGTGCGTCCGCGAACCGACCTGGAAAGGTCATCAGGTGGTCGGTGGCCACCGAACCGGTGACCGCGACGCGGTCGAGCTTCAGTCCATGGTCGGCCGATGACGCCGCGCCGCTGGTATCCATGCCGCTCCTCGCTCTATGTGCCGTGCGATCGTCGGCGACCGTACCGCCCCCGTGGCCGGCCTTGTCCTATGGCGTGGCAGTCATCACGACGTCGTCAGGAAGACGAGCAACCCGGGCGCACGACGAGACACACCCAATCCCCCTTGTCGGCCGAATGTCTTTGCGACGATTCTGCCGTGCGATGGGGGTAGAGCAGGTGGAGTTGCCGAAAGCCGGCGGCCGACTAGCTGAAGGAGTCGCCGCAGGCGCACGAACCTGTGGCGTTCGGGTTGTCGATCGTGAAGCCCTGCTTCTCGATCGTGTCGACGAAGTCGATCGTGGCCCCGCCGAGATACGGAACGCTCATGCGGTCGATCACGAGGTTGAACCCGTCGTAGTCGAGGACGTCGTCGCCGTCGAGCTGCCGGTCGTCGAAGAAGAGCTGATACCGCAGGCCCGAGCAACCGCCAGGCTGGACGGCGATGCGCAGCGCGAGGTCGGTACGTCCCTCCTGCTCGAGAAGACCCTTGACCTTGACGGCAGCGCCATCGGTGAGAGTGACGCCGGTGACGGGGTCGGTGACGGTGGGGGCGTCGTTCTGGACGGTCATGGCGGGAGGTCTCCTCCGGTGCTGGCGGACATCAGGTACAACACTGAACGCAGCCACGATACGTGGCCATTCCCATGGTGACACACCCAGGCCGCCGGCACTCAGCGGCGCGACCAGTCGCGTGCGGCAGCGGCGGCTACCCGGCGCACGCCTGCGGCCGGCTGGGCGAGGGCCCGATCGCGCCCCACGGCGTCGACCAGCGAGTAGATCTCGTCGATTCCAGCGGCGGCGGCCTCTCGGCGTCCGACCTTGGAGTATCCGGTAACGGCGATGCACGGTCTGGCCAGCTCCTGTGCGCGCCCAGCCACGAAGGCCACTACCTTGCCGCGCAGCGACGAGAAGTCGAGCCCACCTTCACCCGTCACGACCAGATCCGCTCTCGATATCTGGCCATCGAGGTCGATGGCCTCAGCGACGACTGCAGCTCCGCTGACTCGGCGAGCCCCCAGCCTCATCAGCCCGAACGCGAGGCCTCCACCGGCTCCTGCCCCCGGAGTCGACGGATCGATGTCGCATCCGGACGCCCACGCCGAGAGTCGCTGCTCCAACGCCGCTATCTGGGCATCGGTCGCACCTTTCTGGGGCCCGAACGAACGCGCCGCTCCAGCTGGGCCAAGCAAAGGGTTGTCGACGTCGGTGGCGACCACGAGGTCGAGGTCGGGCGGCAGGGACCCGGTGAGCGCGTCGTAGACCGGGCGACCACCGTCGGTGGTGGCGGTGCCACCCACTCCAATCACGATCCTCAAGGCACCAGCATCGACAGCTGCCTGGATCAAGCGCGCAAGACCGAGGCTGCTCGCCTCCAGCGGGCGGAGCGGTCGAGAGGAGAGCGTGAGGCCGCAGCACGAGGCCGCCTCGAGGAAGGCCGTCGGGCGCTCCGCGTCCACCAGGAGCATCTGCGTCGAGACATTTTCGCCGTGCGGACCAACGGTGTCGGCCACGCGGGGCATGACCCCAGCCGCAGTGGCAAGGGAGGCGATGAAGCCGGGGCCGCCGTCGGCCATCGGCGCGGCCGTCACCTGGTCGGCAGCCGCGACGTCATGCCAGCCGGCCCGGAAGGCATCGCAGACCTCGACCGACGACAGGGTGCCGGCGAACTTGTCTGGGGCCAGCAGGACGCGCACCGGCCCGACCCCCTACGACCTGATGTCTTCGGGATCGCGGTGAGCGATGCGTTTGCTGGTGAGCGTTGCGTCGTCGGACGTCAGGCACCGGCCCGTGTCGATGTCGAACTGCCATCCGTGCAGCTGGCAGGTGAGGACGCCGTCCTCGACGTCGCCGAAGCGGGCCAGGTCGGCCCCCAGGTGTGGGCAGTGCCGCTGCACGAGGTGGTCTCCGAAACGCCACATCTCGTTCGACTCGCGGTCGGTCTCGAGCCAGTCCTCGACGTAGACAGCGTGTTCGGAGGAGAGCGACTTGAACCACGTGTAGACCTGCTCGTTGTACGGGCCCTTGCGCTTTGCCTGGAACCGACACGAGAGGAAGAGCTCGTTGACCCAGTCGGCGAGGCGTCGCTCGACGCAGTGGCGGATCAGTCGGTCCGCAATCTTCAGCTGATAGCGGCACTCCTGGCCGTCGAACGGCACAACCTCTTGGTCGACGAAGTCGGCGACGATCTGCTCGTTCTCTGTCGTGATGAGCACCCGGTCGCCGAGCCGTCCACAGAGCGTGGGCATCTGCTGCATGAGAGGCTCCCACCACTCCTTGATCTGTGGCAGCAGCGGGTCGCTGGTGGACGCCCAGGCCAGCTTGCGGACGTCACGATCGGCCTTCGTGCGAGCGGCGTACTCGGTGAGGTACTCGCGCTTGTGGGTGAACGGGTAGAGCGTGTCGGCGTCAGAAGCCGCGTGCGTGACGTCAGGCTTGTCGAGACGTCTGTCGAGGGTGACGGTGGTTCCCGTCGACATGAAGATGCCGTTCTCGTCACCCATCGAGGCGAGGTAGTCGAGGAAGACCCGTTGGTCGGGAAAGACGTTGCCCTTCTGGCCGAAGTCGTTGATCTCGAACAGGTCGTCATCGAGGAACGCCGGCGGCCCCGAGTTCGGCAGCACCCACCGCGCACCGACGGCCTCGGCGAACCGACGCGCCCGGTCGAGTCCGTTGGCGCGTTTGCGCTCACCAAGACCCTGCTTCACGTGCTCGGGCAGGTCGTAGACCATGGGGAACCAGATGGCACCTGAGTACTGCAGCGAATGGCCGTCGTACTGCCCGAACTGCACGATGGGCTCGAGGTCGGTGGGTCGGCAGTCGTTCTGGTTGAGGAAGGCGGCCGTCCCGTCGTCAACAGCCAGGCACGAGTCGCCGAGCGGTCCGTCGTTGGGGGCGGTCATGGCCACGATCATCAAGGTGAGGCCATCGTGCTCAAAGGGTTCGGCGTTCTTGGTGGCGATGAAGCGATGGAATCCAAGGGCAGCGAGGGCGTCTCGGAGATCGCTGACGCCGTAGTCGGGCAGCAGAACAGTCGTGTCTTTGTCCATGTACGCCGCGAGCCACTCGGGGTCGTAGTGGTCAAGGTGCAGGTGTGACACATAGAGGTACTCAGAGCGGCCGAGCCGCTCCATGTCCAGACCGTCATTGGCGGGGAAGGGGTACCAGGACGCGAAGTACGCCGGCGAGAACCATGGATCGCACAGGATGGCCCCGTGGGCGGTCTCGATGTGCAGACCTGCGTGACCGATCGATGTGACGCGCATTGACCCACCTTCTCGAAGCACCGGCGCGGGGGCTTCAGCCTATGCATCTGTGCGCGTGTCGTGTCAGGGCGTAGGTCCCTCCTCACCAGCCACTCCGGCCCGCGTCTAGCCTGGACCCGTGTTCGGCCGCAAGAACGACCCAGCCACCAGCGACGCCACTCCTGCACCCGAGGGCGGCGAGGGCGCCGGCGCGTCCGGAAAGGGACGGCCCACGCCCAAGCGCAAGGAGTCAGAAGCCGCCAGGCGTCAGAAGATGTCACCGCCCAAGGACCGGCGCGAAGCCAAAGCGCGGATGAAGGCGGAGAAGGCCAAGGAGCGGCAACGCACCACGGACGCGCTCCGCAGCGGCGACGAGCGTCACTACCCCGCACGCGACCAGGGCAAGGGCCGGCACCTGGCGCGCAACTGGATAGATGGCCGGCGCAACATCGGTGAGCTCTTCTGGCCGATCGTGATCGCGGCCCTCGTCCTGCTCTTTCTGCCGATCCCGGCATTACAGCAGGGCTCGACGATGGTGCTCCTCGGCTTCTACGTCTTGATCACCGCTGACTCCGGCTGGTCCCTGCTGGGGCTGCGCCGGGCGCTGCACAGTGAACTACCCGATCCGTCCGAGCGCCGGGGGGCCATGGCCTACGCGTTCGGCCGCTCGATCCAGGCCCGCCGCCGGCGACTGCCCGTCCCGCAGGTGGAACGTGGCTGGACGCGCCAGTACAGCCGAGGCGAGGTCAAGGCCTTCACGCCCTAGCCGCCCATAGCAGCGAGCATCGGAGACAGGTCCATGCCTGCCGTCTGGCCACCGTCCACGACGAACTCGGCACCGGTGCAGTAGCTCGACTCGTCAGACGCCAGGAAGAGCGCCATGGCAGCGATCTCGTCAGGACGCCCGATCCGCTGGATCGGCTGACCGACATACTGCGCCTGGTCCATCGACTCGCCACCTGGGTTGGTCATCGGGGTGTCCACTCCCCCGGGGTGGATCGAGTTGACACGGACTCCTTGGTGGCCCAGCTCGATCGCGGCCGACTTGGTCAGTCCGCGTAGACCCCACTTGCTGGCGGTGTAGGCGGAGATCATCGACATCCCGACCAGTCCCCCGGTGCTGGAGATGTTCACGATTGATCCACTACCGGCCTCGACCATCACCGCACCTACCGACTTCATGCCAAGGAACGGGCCGACCAGGTTGACCTGCAGCACTCTGTCGAAGTCAGCTACCGACATGCTGAGCATGGGGGCGAACTGCAAGATCCCAGCGTTGTTCACCAGGACGTCCGGGGACCCGAACACGGACTGGACGACGCCCACAGCCTCTGCCCACTGCCCTTCGTCGGTCACGTCGAGGTGCTGGTAACGCGCCTGGACTCCGAGCTCGGTCGCCAGGGCGCCCCCCTCGTCGTCGAGGACGTCGCACACCAGGACGGAGGCGCCTTCGGCCACGAAGAGCCGTGCCTCAGCCGCGCCCATCCCACGTGCGGATCCGGTAATGATCGCTGTCTTGCCGGCGAGTCTGGTCATGGTGGCCTCCTGAAGGTGGTGACACCTCCACAGTGCCGAGGAGCGGGCCGCGGCGACAGGGACCTTGGACCGTCAGGAGGGGTGAGCTGCGCCCTCGCCGGCGCCGGACGTCGCGATCGCGTCGGCGACGATCTGCAGGTCGTCGGAGTCGTACTGCAGCGTGGCCGCGTCCAACCAGCCGTCGACCTGACCGGAACTGCGCGCGCCGACAATCGCGCCGGAAACCCCCGGCCACGCAATCGTCCACGCCGCTGCAGCGGCAGCCGTCGAGACACCATGGCGCTCGGCGACTGTGGCCATGGCATCGGCAACCGCCAAGTTGGCGGGCAGGTCGTCAGTGAAGTCGGTGTCGGTCTTGCGCCAGTCATCGTCTGGCAAAGCCGCCACGCGCTCCGGTGAGAAGGCACCCGTGAGCAGGCCCGCATGCATCGGCGAGTACACGATGACGCCGGTGTTGTGGTCCAGACACCACGGCAACAAGTCGCCTCCAGCTCGTCTGTCGATGGCCGAGAAGGGCGGCTGCAGGGTGTCAACGTGCCCAAGTGCCTCCGCCCGGTCGAGCTCGGACACGTCGAAGTTCGAGACCCCGACGGCCCGGTAGAGCCCCTCGGCTTTCATGTCGAGCAAGGCCTGCCAGTAGACCTCAACCTCGATGTCGTCCTCGGCGGGCCAGTGCATCTGCATGAGGTCGACCGAGTCGGTACCGAGCCGTTTGAGTGACGCCAGCACCTGCTGGCGGAGCGTCTTTGGGTCTCCGGTTGAGATGGGCTCATCGGTGCGAACGGTCGGCTCCACAGGACCGCACTTGGTGAACACGTACGGACGATCGGCATCGGAGAAGACCGACAGTGCGTCGCGAACGACCTCTTCGCTGTGCCCGTAGCCGTAGACCCACGCCGTGTCGACCCAGTTGACGCCGCGTTCGACGGCACGGCGGATCGCGGCCACCGACTCGTTGTCGTCCTGCGGACCCCAACCGCCTGACCAGCCGGTGCCCCCGACGGCCCATGCGCCGAACCCGACGCGGGTGATGTCCATGCCGGTGGTGCCGAACGGAATTGTGGGCAACGAGGTGTCGGAGGTCATGCCGTGATCCTGGCACGGGCCGACTGCCACCGGGGGCAGCGCCCTCCCGACGACACAGGCTGCACCAGCTTTTCTCCTAGGGTGGCGGTGTGACCGCCGTGCTGCTGGCTGCTCGCTTCTTGCTTGAGCTCGCGCTCCTCGCCGGCCTGGCCATCGTGGGCTGGGCGCTGCCTGGGGCCGGATGGGCACGGGTTCTTTTCGCTCTGGCGTTGCCTGTCGCCGCCGCTGTGGTCTGGGGTCTCCTGGTCTCGCCGAAGGCCACGTTCGCGGCCCCCTTGCTGCTCCGGATCGCCGTTGAGGTGCTGCTCTTCGGGTTGGCCGCCCTGGGGCTGTGGCTAGCGGGACTCACGGCGTTCGCCGTGGTGCTGCTGGCACTCGAGGCGGTCGTTCTCATCTCGCTGATTGCGACCGGACACCCGCCAGGCCCCACCTCGCCGACGAGAGACTCCCTCTCGAACGAGAGGAGCTAGGCGATGGCACCTTGGGACGGAACCACAGTTCTCAGCACGTCCCGGCTCGCACTGCGCACCTACCGACGCGACGACCTGCCGGCCTTCGCCGCGCTGAACGCCGACCCGCTGGTGTACGAGCAGCTGGGTGGCGCGCCTCTCAGCCGGGAGCACTCCGACGAGATCGCCGAGTGGGCGGAGGAGTGCTTCGAGAAGGACCGCCTGGGGCTCTTGGCGGTGGAGCGCCTCTCGGACGGCGTGTACCTCGGCATGTGCGGGCTCCACCACCAGGAGTCCTTTCCGGATGACGTCGAGATCGCGTGGCGCTTCGCCTCGAAGCACTGGGGGCACGGGTACGCCACCGAGGCGGCGCGCGGGTGGCTGGGCTATGGGTTCACGACACTCAGGCTTCCCCGGATCATCTCGGTCACCGATCTCGACAATGTCCGCAGCATCGCCTTGATGAAGCGACTCGGCATGTCGTTCGTCGAGAACACCGTGATCGTGGACGACGGAACGACCTTCGATGGCGTCCTCTACGCCATGACGTCGCACCAGTGGGCCGACCAACAGACCTCGGGCTAGGGTCCGATCATGGAACACAGACGCCTCGGCCGCAGCGGCCTCAAGATCAGTGAGATCACCTACGGCAACTGGCTCACCCACGGCCAGCAGATCGACCAGGACACCGCAACGGCTTGCGTGCACGCAGCCCTCGACGCCGGTATCACCACGTTCGACACCGCCGACGTCTACGCGTGGGGAAAGGCCGAAAGCGCTCTCGGCGTTGCGCTCGAGGGACAGCGCCGCGAGGGTCTAGAGATCTTCACCAAGGTGTACTGGCCCACCGGACACGGCGTGAACGACAGGGGGCTGTCGCGCAAACACATCATGGAGTCGTGCCACGCCTCGCTCAAGCGTCTCGGCACCGACTACGTCGACCTCTACCAGGCTCACCGCTTCGACTACGAGACGCCGCTCGACGAAGTGCTCCAAGCGTTCGACGACCTGATCCGTCAGGGCAAGGTGCTCTACGCCGGTGTCAGCGAGTGGAAAGCCAGCCAGATCGAGGCCGCTGTCACCATGCAGCGCGAGCTGGGCTACGACCGGTTCGTGTCGAGCCAGCCGGAGTACTCGATGCTGTGGCGCGTCATCGAGGCCGAGGTCGTGCCGACCAGCCGCGAGCTGGGGCTGTCGCAGATCGTCTGGTCACCGATGGCCCAGGGCGTCCTCACCGGCAAGTACCTGCCCGGTCAGCAGCCGCCAGCCGGCAGCCGCGCAACTACCTCGTCGGGCAAGGACATGATCGAGGACTACCTCGGCCGACGACATCCTGACCAGGGTGCAGAAACTGCGTCCGATCGCCGAGGACGCCGGACTCACGATGGCCCAGCTCGCGATTGCCTGGGTGCTGCAGAACGACAACGTCGCCGCAGCGCTCGTTGGGGCGTCCCGGCCCGAGCAGGTCAAGGACAACGTTGGAGCCGCCGGAGTCAAGCTCGAGCCCGAGCTGATGGCGCGCATCGACGCCGCGCTCGGCGACGTCGTCGAGCGCGACCCGGCCAGGACCGAGAGCCCCGACCCCCGCGCCTGAGATCGAGTCGACAGACGCCCCTCGATAGATTCGGGTGCATGGGGCCACGAGAGCCAGGCGTGAACGACGGCCGCTCACACCCGGCGAAGCTCGACGCCAGACGGCTGTCTCGGATCGTCCTGATCGTGGCGATGCTGAACTTCGTCTACTTCTTCGTGGAGTTCGCGGTTGCGTTGTCGGCAGGCTCGGTGTCGCTACTGGCTGACAGCGTCGACTTCCTGGAAGACACCGCTGTCAATCTCCTCATCTTCGTCGCATTGGGATGGCCCCTGGCAAGACGAGCCGCAATGGGCAAGGTGATGACGCTCGTCATCTTGGGACCCGCCTCGCTAGCGGCCTGGCAGGCCATTCAGGAGTTCTCCGACCCCTCCGCTCCCGCCGTCGCTCCGGTTGTGCTGGTCTCCATTGGGGCAATTGCGGTCAATGGTACGAGCGCCTGGCTGCTCGTCTCGGTCCGCCACCATGGCGGCTCGTTGAGTCGGGCGGCCTTCTTGTCTGCCCGCAACGATGTGCTCATCAACACATCGATCATCGTCATGGCGCTCATCACACTTCGGACCGACTCCGGTTGGCCCGACTTGATCCTGGGTTGCGTCATCATCGCACTTGCCCTCCACGCCGCCCACGAAGTGTGGAGTGTCAGCGAGGAGGAGCGTCTGGCTGCCAAGGCCCTGGCAGGCGAGGAGATCGACTGAGTATCACCCCGGAGTGACGGGTGACGGGCTACTCGGCGGGCGGGTGCAGCGACATGGGGCCGTACACCTCGCGCTCGTCCTCGAGCAGGGTCACCGCGTCGACGCCTGCAGCAAGCAACGTCTGCCACTCCTCGCCGATCCAGCTTTCGGCGTCCGCCTGACTGCTGAAGGTCGGAGGCTCGTCAGAGGTCCCCTCCTGGGCGGCATCGGCGCCTGCGCTCTCGGTCCGCTCGTACCGCCACAGCCATGCCATCGCGAACACTCCGTTCCATTCAGTCGTCGGGCGGCGATTCCTTTGACGCCGGCCGCTCAAGTGTGATCAGATCACGCCCACAACTTCATCCGCCTGTTGGCAGGGGAAGACCGGTCGAAATCCGGCGCTGACCCGCAACCGTAGGCCGCGCGCTGCTGGGAGTCATCCCTGAGGCGTCTCGCGGCAAGCCGGGACACCTGACGAGAGGCGAGCGGCTCCCTTTTTACCGTCGAGGCCTACGGGGCGGAGCCCGGGCTCACTGCCCGTCCGCGCCCCTGTTCGTCACCGCAAGGTGGCACAGGGGCGTTTGCGTCAGTGCTGTTCGGGGTTGCTCCTGGGATCGCTCATCTGAGAGGCATTCCATGCACGCCAACGCACGCCGGCTCATCAATGCGACAGCGGCAACCGCTGTCGCAGGGGCGCTTGTGCTCACCGCACCCGCGGCCCTCGCGACCAACAGCCCCAGGGCGGCAACCTCCACCGACAGAGCCACCATCGGCCTCTTCGGTGAGCAAGACCCCACCTACGACGGCGTCTACCGCCAGAGCCTGTCGCTCATCGCGCTCGACGCCGCCGGGGCCCGCGTACCCAGGGCTTCGGTCAGGTGGCTGCTGCGCCAGCAGTGCGCGAACGGACGATTCCCTAGCTACAACGATCTGGCCGGCAGGTGCGGGGTCGGCGAGGGCGACTCCACTGCTATCGCGACGATTGCGCTCAAGCGAGTCGGAGAGCGGGGCGCGGCGCGCGCCGCCTTGGGCTGGTTGCTCAAGCAGCAGACCCCCTCAGGTGGCTGGGAGTTCAACGCGGGCTTTGGAGCGAATGCGAACACGACCGGTCTGGCCATCCAGGCCATGGTCGCCATGAGGGTCAAGCCGTCCACGGTGAAGACCGACCGCACCGGCCCCCGGTTCCTTCGGTCCCTGCAGCTTCGTTGCTCTGCCGCTGCGCCCTCCCGTGGCGCTCTGGACTACGTGCCGCAGGACACCTTGGCCGCAGACAACTACGCCACAGCGCAGGCGACGCAGGCTCTTGCTGGCTCGTCGCTGCCGGTCAAGCCTGCGTCAAGCAGCGCGGCACTTCCGTCGCTCCGCTGCCCGAAAGCGGGCAGCCAGCCATCGCCGTCGGCGGTCGCCGCGGGATACCTAGGTCGGACGATCACCACCCATGACGGATCGATCCCCAGCAGCTTCGACCCCGGTCGAGATCTGGGCAGCACGGCGAACGCAGTGTTGTCGCTGGTCGCCGCTGGGTACGGCAGCGGAGAGATCGACGCTGCAGTGTCGACGCTCGAGGCGAACGCCGCCACGTTCACGCGCGATGGATCAGATGCCGTGCTGCCGGCGTCAGCTGCCGCACTCGCCCTGACTGCGTACGCCACCAGCGGAGACCCGCGCTCCTTCGGTGGCACCAACCCGATCAAGGACATCAGGTCATCGCGGACGCTCGCCGGCTGACATGAGCACCCCACACCCTCGAACCCTCGCGCTCCGCGGAGCGGCCGTCGTCACGGCCACTCTCGTACTTGCCGCGCTGGTCGGAACGTGGGGTGCCTCCACAGCAGAGGCCACGTCGTACCGCTTCTGGGCGTACTGGCTCGGCAGCGACACCGGATGGTCGTTCTCGAACCAGGGCGCCAGCCGGCGTCCGGCCGATGGCACGGTCGAGGGGTGGCGTTTCGCCGTCAGCGAGGCGTCGTCGTCGACCACACCGCCGCGCCACTCCACATCGTTCGCCCAGATCTGTGGCTCGACACCCCCGCAGGACGGCAAGAAGCGGGTGGGTCTCGTGGTCGACTTCGGAACCGCGACCGACGCCCCCAAGGGCGAAACAGCACCTGCTCGCATCGCGACCTGCGTGGTCGCTCCTGCTGATGCCAACGGGTACGCGGTACTCGCAGCCGCCGTGCAGCTGCGCACCGATGCCGGCCTGATCTGTGGAATGAACGGCTATCCGGCCACCGAGTGCGGCGTCGCCGTTGCCGACCCCACCACATCGCCGTCCGCGGCTCCCACCGAAGGCGGTGGTGGCGGCGGGTCCGGCGGTAGCGGTTCAGGAGGCGGCGACGGTGGCAGCTCCTCCGGCCCATCAAGCGGTGTGACACCGAACGAGCAGACCGACGATGTCGCGTCCAACGACAAGGACGGCTCGAAGCAGACGTCGAACACGAAGAAGAACGAGTCGAAGAAGACAGAGACCGGCCCAGGTGACGATCAGGCAGCAGCTTCGCCGGTCGACATCAGCCCGGCCGCCGCCTCGACGCCGTCATCGGCCAGCGGCTCGCCACTGGGCCTTCTGGCCGGCCTAGGGGTCGTCGCCGGGCTCCTCGCCGCCGCCTTTGTCGTACGCCGGCGACGAACATGACGCGCGCTCCGCGAGCCACTCGCGCCCTGCACCCGGTTGCCTGGTGGCTCTGGGCGCTTGCACTGGCGGCTGCGGCGTCCCGCACGCTCAACCCGCTGCTGCTCGGCGCCATCATCGGCGCAGCGGCCCTGGTCGTTTCCGCGCGGCGGGGTGACACGCCCTGGGCGGCCAGTTTCCGCGCTTTCCTCGTTCTCGGCGCCGTGGTGCTGGGAGTGCGGCTGATGTTCGAGGTGCTCTTCGGGGCGCCCATCCCTGGCACCACCGTCTTCACTCTCCCCGAGCTGACGTTGCCGGACTGGATGGCGGGTGCCCGGCTGGGTGGCGCCGTCACACTGGAGGCGCTTGTCGCAGCGCTCTACTCCGGGCTCCAGCTCGTGGCCATCCTGGCTTGCGTCGGAGCCGCCAACTCGCTGGCCAACCCCACTCGACTGCTCAAGAGCGTGCCGGGCGCGTTGTACGAGGTGGGTGTCGCCGTGGTGGTGGCCCTGACGCTCATCCCCTCGGGGCTCACGCACCTGCAGCAGGTCCGCGAAGCACGTCGTCTGCGAGGCAGGTCGACATCTGGCGTGCGTTCAGGCGCTCGCATGGCGACAGCTGTCTTGACCGGCGCCCTCGAGCGCTCGCTCGCGCTGGCGGCCGCCATGGACTCGCGCGGCTTCGGGCGCCTCAACCCGCTGGCTCCCCGCACGCGTCGGATCACCGCGATCCTCACCACAACGGGGCTCGGCATGCTGCTGGTCGGTGGGTACGCCCTGTTGGACGCGAGCACCCCAGCCGCCATGGCAGCGCTTCTGCTGGCGCTGGGAGTGGCCTTGTCGGTGACCGGGCTGCACCGCGCCAACCGGCGCGCAGTGCGCACCGTCTACCGCCCTGATCCCTGGCGGTGGCCTGAGACCGTCACCGTGGCGAGCGGCTTCGTGGCCGCCGCCGTCTACACCGCCGCGGCCGTGGCCGCGCCCGACGTCATGCTGCCGACCACCAATCCTCTTGTCTGGCCCGCCCTTCCGCTGCTCCCCCTGATCGCCACCTTGCTCGCCTCGGCCCCAGCATGGGTCGCGCCTCCGGTACACGTTGTCGACGAGGTGCTGGAGACGCCCGCACCCTTCGCCACGACGTCGGCCGACGCACGCAAGCCGGTGGCCGCATGATCACCTTCGACCGGGCGACGTTGACCTATCCGGACGCCACCACGCCGACCCTTCGAGACGTGACCCTTGAGATCCCAGAAGGCGAGCTCGCCCTGGTCGTAGGGCGCACCGGATGTGGCAAGTCATCGTTGCTTCGACTGGTCAATGGTCTGGCACCAAGCTTCACCGGGGGCACGCTGGCCGGAAGCGTGGTCGTCGACGGACGCGACACGCGTCTCCACCCACCCCGCGAGCTCGCTGACATCGTCGGCGTCGTCCTCCAAGATCCCCGCCACGGCTTCGTCAGCGAGCTCGTCGAAGACGAGATCGCGTACGGCATGGAGTCGCTCGGGCTGCCGCCCGAGGTCATGCGGCGTCGCGTCGAGGAGTCGTTGGACCTCCTCGGCCTCAACGACGTACGGGGCCGAGCACTGCGCACGCTCTCGGGTGGGCAACAGCAGCGAGCCGCCATCGCCTCCGTGCTCGCGCAGCACCCGCGCGTTCTCGTGCTCGACGAACCAACGTCGGCCCTCGACCCCGGTGCTGCCGAAGAGGTGCTCGCGGCGATTCAACGCCTCGTTCACGACCTTGGGCTGACGGTCCTCATGGCCGAGCACCGGCTTGAGCGAGTCGTCCAGTTCGCCGACCGGATCGTGCATGTGCACAGCGATGGCCAGGTCACCGACGGTCTCCCGGTGGCCGTCATGGCCGACGCACCCGTCGCCCCGCCAGTGGTCGAGCTCGGACGGTGGGCTCGCTGGGAGCCGCTGCCCCTCACCGTGCGCGACGCCCGACGCCTCGCAGGTCCGTTACGGGCAACGCTCAGTGCCATGCCTGCGGCACAGTCGCACGACTCTGTCGGCGCCGTGCCGCAGGGCGCGCCCGTCGTCAAGGCCGCGGGACTACGCGTGCAGTACGGGTCGCGAACGGCGCTCAGCGACGTCACACTGCAGATCCACGCCGGCGAGATCGTTGCCGTGATGGGGCGCAACGGAGCAGGAAAGTCGACGCTGCTGCGGGCACTGGTCGGGCTCACCGAGGCGGCGTCCGGCACGGTGCGCGTGCGTGGCGAGGACCCGGCTTCCTTGGAGGGGGCCGAGCTTGTCACCGTCGTGGGAATGGTGCCTCAAGACCCAGGTGATCTGCTGTGGAACGAGTCGGTGGGCGCTGAGCTCGCCGAGTCCAGCGATTCCGATCTGGCAGCGCGGGTGTTCGCCGAGCTCGTCCCTGGCGTGAACCCTGAGACGCATCCGCGCGACCTCTCTGAGGGTCAGCGGCTTGCGCTGGCCCTGGCCGTGGTGCTCTCGGCTGGCGCTCCGCTGCTCCTGCTCGACGAGCCGACGCGTGGTCTCGACTACCCGACGAAACACCGGCTCAGCGCCCTGCTACGTCGACGTGCCGCGGCAGGTGACGTAGTGATCGTGGCGACGCACGACGTCGAGCTCGCCGCCGATCTCGCGACGCGAACCGTGGTGGTCGCCGAGGGCGAGATCGTCACCGATGGCCCGACGCGCGACGTCGTGACCGCGTCTCCCCAGTTCGCCCCGCAGGTCTCCAAGGTCTTGGCGCCAGTGCCCCTGCTGACGCTCGCCGACGTGCGCGCCGTCCTTCCGGAGGCGCTGTGACACCCGCTCACGCGATCACCCCAAGATCTGCGTTCGCCATCGGCTTGACCTCGGTCATCGGCCTGCTTGCGTTCGCATGGCCTTTCTTCGTCGATCGCGGCACGTGGCTTGCTGAAAGCCCCGACGGCCCGTGGCTCTTCGCCCTGCTCGTGCCACTGCTGCTGGCGGTGGTTGTCGCCGAGCTGAGCGAGGGCGGCATCGACGCGAAATCGGTCGCGTTGCTCGGTGTGCTCACCGCCGTCGCTGCGGCCCTGCGTCCGCTGTCCGGCGGCGTCACAGGTTTCCAGCCGATGTTCGTCGTGCTGATCATCGGTGGACGTGTCTTCGGTCCCGGTTTCGGCTTCCTGCTCGGGGCCACGTCGATGTTGGCGTCGGCGCTGATCACCGGCGGCGTCGGCCCGTGGCTGCCGTTCCAGATGATTGCTGCCGCCTGGCTGGGGCTGGGCGCCGGCCTGCTTCCCCGTTGTCGAGGACGCCGTGAGGTCGCGCTGCTCGCCGCCTATGGCGCCCTCAGCGCGCTTGCGTACGGACTGCTGCTCAACCTCTGGTTCTGGCCCTTCATCGCCACCGACGGCAGCATCGCGTTCGTCGCCGGCGCCCCCATCGCCGACAACCTCGGACGGCTGTTGGCCTTCACCCTTGCCACGTCATGGGGATTCGACATCCCTCGTGCCGTCGGAAACGCCGTCCTCATCGCCCTGCTCGGAGCACCGGCGCTTCGCGCTCTTCGCCGAGCTCATCGGGTCGCTGCCTTCGATGCGCCACGCGAGTTCGTCCCTCTAGACATGTCGGTCGCCCCAACGGCCAATACCGCTTCGTGAAGGTCCAGCTGCTGGGCACAGGGTCAGCCGATGGGTGGCCGAACGCCTTCTGTACCTGCGCCTCGTGCAACACCGCACGCCTCACGGGTGAGTTCCGGGGACAGACGAGTGCGTTGATCGACGATGCGCTGCTGATCGACTGCGGCCCCGACGTGCCGTTGGCCGCCACCCGACACGGCGCCGACCTCACTGGCGTCCGCTGCCTGCTCATCACCCACGCCCACCCCGACCATGTCGGGCCTGCCGCTCTGCTCTTTCGGCATTGGGCCGGACGCCGTGAGCCACTCGACATCTACGGACCGCAAGGTGTTCTCGATCTGCTGGTGCACTGGATCGCACCCGACGACCCCGTGAGACTCCACCCGGTCGTGGCCGGAGACACCGTTGACAGCCCAGGGCTACCGGGTGCGCGTCCTGAGGGCTGCCCACGGCGACTCGACCATCGGCGATGCCGTTCTCTTCGATGTCACAGGTGCTGATGGCGGGCGGTTGCTGTATGCCACCGACACCGGCCCACTACCTGCCGAGACGGTAAGCGCTGTGTCGGGCGAACGCTTCGATCTGGTGCTGCTCGAGGAGACCTTCGGTGACGTCGTCGATCACGGCACGCAGCACCTCGACCTCACGACGTTCCCTCACGAGCTGCGACGCCTTCGAGAGGTGGGTGCCGTCGACGATCACACAACTGTCGCGGCTGTGCACCTGTCGCACCACAACCCGCCAGACCTGGCCGAACGGCTCGGGTCGTGGGGCGCGCGACTGGTTCCGGACGGAACCGTCCTCGCCACCGGTGATGACGGTCGAGCATCGACCCTCCCCAGCCGTACTCTGGTGATCGGTGGCGCACGGTCAGGCAAGTCCCGCCATGCCGAGTCACTCCTGGCGGCCGCTGGCCGCGTCACCTACGTCGCCACCGCGCGCCCGCAGCCGGACGACGACGAGTGGTCAGACCGCGTGCGCACTCACCAGCTGCGGCGGCCGCCCCACTGGACGACGGCCGAAACAGGCGACGTGGCCGACGTTCTGGCGACAGCGCTGCGCGGTGACTACGTCCTGGTCGACTGCCTGACTCTGTGGCTGACCCGCGTCATGGACGACGCTGCGGCGTGGGAGGGCGACCTTGAGCTGGTGAACAAGCAGATCGCCGGTCTCGTGGACGCCTGGCGCAACACCGCAGCCCAGGTGGTTGCCGTCACCAACGAGGTCGGCCAAGGCGTCGTGCCGGCGACAAGATCCGGGCGTCTCTTTCGCGACGTGCAAGGGCGCCTCAACGCCTCGGTCGCCCGGGAGAGCGACGTCGCCGTGATGATGGTCGCTGGCCGTCCAGTGCGGCTATGACCCATCATGTCGCCACCCGCCACGAAAGGCTCGACCAGTGACGATCGATCTTCAGCGCTTCCGCGACGAGATCACCCGCCCTGACGTCGACGTCGAGAAGGCGGCCACGCAGCGACAGCTGGTCTTGACCAAGCCTGCGGGTGCACTGGGGCGCCTCGAGGAGCTCGCGGCGTGGGTGGCTGCCACCCAAGGCCTGTGCCCCCCTCGTCCGATCGAACGCGCGCGGGTGGTCATCTTCGCCGGTGACCACGGGGTGGCATCGGACGGCGTCTCGGCGTATCCCCCAGAGGTCACCGCACAGATGGTGCTGAACTTCCTCTCCGGTGGCGCAGCCGTCAACGCCCTTGCACGCACCGTCGGCGCTACCGTTCGCGTCGTCGACATGGCCGTGGCCACTGATCTCGACGGTGCTCCCGACGAGCTCACCCGCCACAAGGTACGCAACGGGTCAGGCAACATCACCAGAGAAGATGCACTGACGCGGGACGAGGCCGACCAAGCGTTCTTGGCGGGCATGGCCATCGCCGACGAAGAGATCGACGCCGGCGCCGACCTGTTGATTCCCGGAGACATGGGCATCGGCAACACCACGCCAGCTGCTGCCTTGATCGGGCTGCTGTCATCGCGCGACGCCGCAGCCGTGACGGGCCGCGGGACGGGACTCGATGACGAGGGGTGGATGCGCAAAGCGGCTGCCGTGCGCGATGCCATGCGGCGCGGCCGAGAGGTCAAGGCCGACCAGCTCGCGCTGTTGTCCACCGTTGGCGGGGCCGACTTCGCAGCAATGACCGGATTCCTGCTGCAGTCCGCGGTGCGCAGGACGCCAGTGATTCTGGACGGCCTGGTGTCGGGAGCCTGCGCCATGGTGGCCCACCGCATCGCCTACCGCGCAGCCAAGTGGTGGCAGGCCGGGCACCGATCGGTCGAGCCGGCCCACGAGTACGTGCTGGCACGTTTGCAGCTCGAGCCGCTCCTCGACTATCAGCTGCGGCTGGGTGAAGGAACCGGCGCTCTGCTTGCTCTGCCTCTCGTGCGGGCCGCCCAGGCAACGCTCGCCGACATGGCAACCTTCGCTGAGGCCGGGGTCACAGATCGTCCCCATGATGCAGAGGATGCAGAAGACCCAGAGGGCGGCGATGACACCGAGGACGTCGAGGAGTCGTGACCGACGCTCTTCGGCTGGCGTTCGGCACGTTGAGCGTCATTCCCGTGGGACTCCCCCGCGACGTCGACCACCGCACATGGGGACGATCGATGACGGCGGCACCCGTTGTCGGCGTCGCGCTCGGAGGGGCGGCAGCGGCTGTCGCCATCGGCATCCTCGAGCTGGGGGCGTCACCGCTGATGGCCGGCGTGGCCGCGGTCGCCACCCTCGCTCTCCTGACGCGCGCGCTGCACCTGGACGGGCTGGCCGACGTTGCCGACGGCCTGGGCAGCGGCCGCTCCCCTGCCGACGCCAGGGCCGTCATGAAGCGCTCGGACATCGGTCCATTCGGAGTCGTGACACTCGTTCTCGTGCTGCTGGCACAGATCGCCGCCCTGACCGAGGTCTTCGCGAGGTCTTCATGGATCGCCCACGCCGTTGCCGTGGTCGGCGCGGCCCTACTCAGCCGCGCGGCTCTCACCTGGTCGTGCCGAAACGGCGTCCGTGCGGCGTCACCGGATGGACTAGGTCGTCAGGTGGTCGGATCGGTGCCTGCCACCTCAGCGCTGGCCGTGCTTGCGATCTCTGTCGGGCTGCTTGCAGCGTCCGGCGCTCTGGTCGACGCACGTTTCGCCGGCATCGTTGCGATCAGCGCGGTCGGCGCCATCGCCGTGGCTGAGCTGTGGCGTCGACACTGCGCCCGACGGTTCGACGGCATCACGGGCGACGTCCTCGGCTCGGTGGAGCAGGTGACCTTCACGGTCTTTCTCCTGCTGCTGGCCGTTCTTGCCTAGCGGGGGGATGCGTCGACGAAGGGGGGCCTGACCACCGTCATGGCAGTAGCCCGCCCGCGCACGTCGACGGTCACCTCGGCTGCCTTCGCCGATGCCAGCAGCCGTGTCGATCAGCGCCAGCCCGATCCCGGTACGCAACGTCGGAGAGAAGGTTCCGCTCGTCACCTCACCGATGACCGAACCCGAGGCGTCCTTGACCTCCATGTGCGGACGCGGGATGCCGCGGTCGCTGGCGCAGCAGGCCCCAAAGACGACGACGAGGACCGGCCTCCTTCTCAGCCACGAGCGCCTCACGCCCTGAGAAGGCCCCCTTCTTCCAGCCAACTGCCCAGCCTGCTCGTGCCTGCACCGGAGAGATCGTCGATGACAAGTCCTGACCGTGCAGCGGGTATCCCATCTCGGTGCGCAGGGTGTCGCGGGCGCCGAGCCCCGCTGGCCGCCCGTCTTCGGCTGCCACAGCAACAGCAAGGGCGTCCCACAAAGAGACACAGGCGTCCCAGGTCGGGATCAGCTCGTAGCCACGCTCACCGGTGTATCCGGTGCGACACACGATCAGTGGAGCTCCTTCGAACTCGGCCTCGACGAAAGCCATGTACTCGCCACCATGCGGCAGCACGAGCGCCTGCATCACCGCGTCGGCGCGCGGACCCTGGACGGCGAGGACGCCGAAGTCGGCGTGCTGGTTCGCAACGGTGACGCCGTCGGGGGCAGCAGCAGTGAGGTGTGCGACGACCGCAGCAGTGTTCGCGGCGTTCGGAACCACGAAGACGTCGTCGTCGGATTTCAGGTACACGATCAGGTCGTCGACGACGCCGCCTGACGTGTCGCACAACATCGAGTACTGGGCCTGACCATGATCGATCCGCCCGAGGTCGTTGGTGAACTGGCTGTTGACGAAGTCCTTCGCGCCAGGGCCGCTCACGCTCATCTTGCCGAGGTGCGAGACGTCGAACAGGCCGACGCGCTCGCGCACAGCGGCGTGCTCCTTCAGGACACCGCCTCCCGGGTACTCGATCGGCATCTCCCACCCGCCGAAGTCGGCCATCTTGGCCTCAAGTGCCAGGTGGCGGTCGAATACGGGCGTGCGCCGCAGCGTGGAGGTCATGCACCGGAGGCTACCTGGCAGCGGTCGGCACTAAGGTGTGACGACCGCCCACTGACACTGGAGTGAGGATCTGTGACCTCGATCGAACTGAGCAGCAGCAACCCGGCCCGCATTCGTGCACACGCCATCGTGATCGGGGTCCTCAAGAAGGGCGACTCCCTCAAGGTCGCGCCCGGATCGACCCCCGTTGGCTCTGCCTACGGCCGCACGCTGACCCGCGCGCTCACATCGTTGGGCGCCACCGGCGATGCCGGTCAGGTCACCCGCATCCCCAAGGCCGGATCCGTGGCGTCGCCGGTGGTCATCGCCGTCGGCCTCGGTGAGACCGTCCCAGATGCTGAAGGTCTCCGCCGCGCTGCCGGCAACGCCGTTCGGTCCGCCGCGGGCATGGAGAGCGTGGCCCTTGCCCTGCCAGCGACATCCGACGACGAGCTACGTGCCGTCGCCGAAGGCGCACTCTTCGGGGCCTACGCCTTCACCACGTACCGGAAGAAGTCGGCCAAGGCGCACAAGACGCCGGTGAAAGCCATCACGGTGGCCACTCCGTTGGCGAAGGAGAAGGACGCTGCCGCGCTCGTCAACGAGGTCAAGGCCATCGCCAAGAGCCTGCACCTGGTGCGCGACCTCATCAACACCGCGCCTTCGGACCTCGCGCCGTCCGACTTCGCTGACACGGCCCTGTCGGCCTGCCGAAGCCTCAAGCTCGACCTCGAGATTCTCGATGAGGTCGCGCTCGCCAAGGGCAAGTACGGCGGGCTTCTCGGCGTTGGCATGGGATCGGTCAACCCACCACGCCTCGTGCGGATCTCCTACCGACACCCAAAGGCGTCCCGCCACCTGGCCCTGGTGGGCAAGGGCATCACGTTCGACTCCGGCGGGATCTCGATCAAACCGGCCGCGAACATGGACGCGATGAAGAGCGACATGAGCGGCGCCGCCGCCGTCCTCGGCGCGATGACCGCGATCGCCCGACTCAAGCCCGAAGTCAACGTCACCGGCTACATGGCCATGGCCGAGAACATGCCGTCAGGTTCGGCCCAGCGCCCGAGCGACGTCATCACCATCCGTGGCGGACGCACCGTCGAGGTCCTCAACACCGACGCTGAGGGACGCCTCGTGCTCGCCGACGCCATCGTCCGGGCCGGAGAGGACAAGCCCGACACCATCGTCGACATCGCCACCCTCACCGGGGCCGCAGTCGTGGCTCTCGGTAACAGGACCAGCGGGATCATGGCCAACGACGCCGAGTTCCGCACACACGTCCACGACGTGGCGACCTCGGTGGGCGAGCAGATGTGGCCGATGATGATGCCGCCTGAGCTGCGCAAGTCCATGGACTCCAAGGTCGCTGACATCGCCAACATCGGTGACCGGTGGGGCGGGATGCAGGTGGCTGGCCTCTTCCTGCAGGAGTTCGTTCCCGAAGGCGTCACCTGGGCTCACCTCGACATCGCAGGACCGGCCTTCAACGAGGGTGAGCCGTTCGGCTACACACCCAAGGGCGGCACCGGTGCGGCGATGCGCACGCTGGTGGAACTGGCCCGTCGGGCCGGCACTGCAACCACCGCGGGCACCGACGACGCGTAGGACCTGCGCGACTCGGCCACCAGGGTGGATATGGCCTTTCCGGACTAGTCCATCCGTGTGATTGTTGCTGACAGTCCGTAACAGCGCGACTACTTTCGGGGACGAGCGGGTAGTACACCCGATCACCTCGGAGGAACCGTGAACCTCAGCACGCACCCGACGCTGGCAGCAGCGCTCGGCAAGGCGAAGATCGGCGGCCTGGTGTTGGCCGCCACCGTAGTACTCGCGGGAACCGCCGAGGCGGCGACGAGCGCAGATCTGTTCGTCGATGACCCGGCCTCGGTCGTCGAGACCGAGCCGACCAGCACTCCAGCTGACTGCCCGACCGAGGAGCCGGTGACCGACCCCTCGATCGACCCCGCGGACGGGCCAGCTGCAGCGCCTACGGAGTGCGAAGAGCCCACGGACGACCCGACCGACGACCCGACCGACGACCCGACCGACGACCCGACCGACGACCCGACCGACGACCCGACCGACGACCCGACCGACGACCCGACCGACGACCCGACGGACGACCCGACCTCGGACGCCTGCGCGGACGCCAGGAACCACGGGGAGTACGTCTCAGGCGTCGCGAAGAACACACCCCCAGGGCCTGGCCATGGCGCAGCGGTCTCTGAGGCAGCACACAGCGACTGCGGCAAGAGCAAGACCAAAGCAGAAGGCGACGAGCCTGATGCCGACAGCACGAAGACCGACGAGGCCAAGGTCCCCCCGGGCCAGGCCAAGAAGGACGACACCTCCTCGTCTGGCAGCCAGCCTCCGGGCCAGGCCAAGAAGGACGAGGCTGGCTCGTCCGACGACAGCGGTTCAGCCTCTGACAGCTCACCCTCTAGCAGCAGCGCCCCTGGCAACAGTGGCAACGCACCAGGCCACAACAAGTAGCCATCCCCATCCGCCCTCACGAAAGGTCCTCCTTCCCCCTTCCCGGCGCCCACCCCCCCTTCCGCCCCCCTGTAAGCGCCGGGCCGGTGCACCCGCACCGCACGCAGTGGCACTTCCCTCACCACTGCGATCGAAGGCCCCGTCCTCATCGAGAACGGGGCCTTCGATCGCAGTGGAGACGTTCAGGCCCCGCCATTCCATTCGCGCATGCGCTTCGGATAGCCCAACAGGTTGACGTCGTAGCAGGGAATCCCCTGCTTGTTGGCCCACGAGAAGGCGGTAGCGGCGTCGGGCACGGCGCGCCTGGTCCACTCTCCGTCGGCGGCCACGAGCACCACCGTCGTCGCGCTCACCGAGGTCTGCGGCTCGACGTACGCCTCGACGCCGCGTCTGGTGGCCACGAACTCCTCGAGGTACTTGCGGTCAGCGGACTTGCCCGACTTGCCGGCGGAGCCGGACGACTTGGATCCGCGGCGTCGCAGCCACTTCATGGCTACCCCCAGATTCGTCTCGACCGAGCGGCGGTGCCGCCATTCAGGACTCCACGGTAGCGGCGTCGAGCCCGATGCGGCGTCAGGACGCGAGTGTGGCGCCATGGACCGAAGGTGACAAGATGACAGACGTCAGCCGACGCAGAGGAGTCGCACGTGTCCGAGCATTCCGCGAGCACCGTTCACGACATCGTGATCCTCGGCGGAGGCAGTGGCGGATACGCCTGCGCACTGCGGGCTGCCCAGCTCGGTCTCGACGTCGTCCTGATCGAGAAGGGCAAGCTGGGCGGCACCTGCCTGCACCAGGGTTGCATCCCCACCAAGGCGCTGCTGCACTCCGCAGAGGTCGCGGACGCAGCGCGTGAGGGGCACCAGTTCGGCGTCAAGTCGACCCTCGACGGCATCGACATGAACGCGGTCAACGCCTACAAGGACGGCGTCGTGTCACGCCTCTACAAGGGCCTCGCTGGGTTGGTGAAGAGCCGTGGCGTCACGTTCGTCGAAGGCCAGGGGCAGTTGGTTCGCCCCGACACCGTCGCTGTTGGCGACGCCTCCTACACCGGCCGCAATGTCGTGCTCGCCACGGGATCGGTGCCCAAGTCACTGCCTGGTCTTGAGATCGATGGGTCGCGGGTGATCACCAGCGACCACGCCCTGACCCTCGACTACGTGCCACGGTCGGTCGTGGTCCTCGGCGGCGGCGTCATCGGCGTCGAGTTCGCCAGTGTGTGGAAGTCGTTCGGGGCTGACGTCACGATCGTTGAGGCGTTGCCCCATCTGCTGCCACTGGAGGACGAAGACCTCTCCAAGCAGATCGAACGTCAGTTCCGCAAGCGCGGGATCGCACAGGAGCTCGGTGCACGGTTCAGCAAGGTCGACGAGTCGTCGACCGGCGTCGTCGTTCATCTTGAGGGCGGCAAGACGATCGAGGCCGACCTCCTGCTGGTAGCAGTCGGACGTGGTCCCGTCTCGTCGGGCTTGGGGTATGAAGAGGCCGGTGTCGCGATGGACCGAGGCTATGTCTCGGTCGACGAGTACTGCCGCACGTCAGTACCGAACGTCTACGCCGTCGGAGATCTCATCCCCACGCTTCAGCTGGCGCACGTTGGCTTCGGCGAGGGCATTCTCGTGGCTGAACAGATCGCCGGTCTTGATCCGCGTCCGATCGACTACGACGGCGTCCCGCGGGTCACCTACTCCGAGCCGGAAGTGGCCTCGGTCGGGCTCACTGAACCGGCGGCCCGCGAGAAGTACGGCGACGCGGTGACCACCGTCAAGTACGACCTCGCAGGCAATGGCAAGAGCCAGATCCTGAAGACCGCTGGCGTCGTCAAGCTGGTGGCCGTCAAGGACGGTCCTGTTGTTGGCGTCCACATCATCGGGAGCAGGGCTGGCGAGCTGCTCGCCGAGGGCCAGCTCATCTACAACTGGGAGGCATACGCCGACGACGTCGCCCCCTTGATCCATGCCCACCCGACACAGAGCGAGGCCATGGGCGAGGCTCACCTCGCGCTGGCTGGCAAACCCCTGCACGCCCACTCCTGACCACCTCAGCACTGCCGAAGGGAACGCTATGTCGGTCTCAGTGAAGATGCCGTTGCTCGGTGAGAGCGTCACCGAGGGCACTGTCACGCGGTGGCTCAAGAAGGAGGGCGACGAGGTGAGCACCGACGAGCCACTGCTCGAGGTATCCACCGACAAGGTCGACACCGAGATCCCCTCTCCGGCCGCCGGGGTCTTGCTGCGCATCCTCGCTCAGGAGGACGACACCGTCGCCGTCGGCGCCGAGCTCGCGGTGATCGGTGAGTCGAGCGAGGCCCCGCTTCGGTCAACTTCTGGCTCCGGCGCCGTCGAACCCAGCCACGAAGCGCCCGCCCCGACGCCTGCAGCTGCTCCTGCACCTGATGTGAGCGCAACTGAGCCGGCTGCGGCAGAGCCCGCGCCTGCAGAGTCCGCGCCGGCCGTGCCCGCTGCGGGCCCAGAGCCAGCTCCAGCATCCGCCGGCGCTACCACCCCCGTCGTCCTGCCGGCGCTTGGAGAGAGCGTCACCGAAGGAACGGTGACGAGGTGGCTCAAGCAGGTGGGTGACGCCGTTGCCGTCGACGAGCCGCTGGTCGAGGTGTCCACCGACAAGGTCGACACCGAGATCCCGTCGCCGGTTGCCGGGGTGTTGGTCGCCATCACGGTCGGCGAGGACCAGGTCGTCGAGGTCGGTGCCGAGATCGGCGTCCTTGGCACAGCCGGATCAGGGCAGGCGGTCCCGTTGACGCCTCCGGCCGCCGCTCCCCCCGAGCAGGCGCCCGCCCAGGCAGCCCAGGCATCCCCGCCTCCCCAGGCATCCCCAGCCGCCTCGCAACCTCCGGCCGCGACAGCACCGGCTGGTCCTCGGGCAACAGCCGCGGAGGTTGGCTACGTGACGCCCCTGGTCCGAAAGCTGGCGGCCGAGTATGCGGTCGACCTGGCATCGGTCACAGGCACCGGCGTTGGCGGCCGCATCCGCAAGCAGGACGTCCTCGACGCCGCCAAGCTCGTGGCACAGCGCTCGGCGCAGCCAGCAACCCCCAAACAGGCCTCAAAGACTCCGGCTAGTGCGCCGTCACCACTTCGGGGCCGCACCGAGCCCATGTCGCGGCTGCGCAAGGTGATTGCTGAACGCCTGGTCTCGTCGCTGCAGGGTTCGGCGCAGCTGACCACCGTCATCGAGGTCGACGTCACGCGCATCGCTCTGCTGCGCGACCGCGCCAAGCGCGAGTTCGCTGAGCGCGAAGGCGCCAAGCTCAGCTTCCTCCCCTTCTTCGCCAAAGCAGCGGTCGAGGCGCTGAAGGTGCATCCGTCGCTCAACGCCAGCATCGACGGCGATGCCGGAACCGTCACGTATCACGACGTCGAGAACTTGGGCGTGGCCGTCGACACCGAGCGAGGACTGCTGGTGCCCGTCATTCAGCAGGCCGGCGATCTCAACATCGCGGGCCTGGCGAAGCGGATTGCTGACATCGCTCAGCGCACCCGGTCGAGCACCATCTCGCCGGACGAGTTGGCTGGGGGCACGTTCACTCTCACCAACACCGGCAGCCGCGGGGCCCTCTTCGACACTCCCATCATCAACCAGCCCCAGGTCGCCATCCTCGGCACCGGAGCCGTGGTCAAACGCCCCGTGGTCATGACCGACGACACCGGAGCCGATTCGATCGCGATCCGCTCCATGGTCTTCCTGGCGCTCACGTACGACCACCGCCTGGTCGACGGCGCCGACGCCGCCCGCTTCCTTCTGACGCTCAAGGAGCGCCTTGAAGAGGGCGCGTTCGAGGGCGACCTCTAGATCCACACCTTCGGGGAAGTCTCGGGTGGCTGTAGCGACGTGCAGTGTGCCCAAACGTGCACGGCGGGCGGCCCCGACGCGCGGAAAGTTGTCTGACGCGGCACGATGATCTTGTGAAGATTGCGATCTCTGGAGCCAGCGGGCTGATCGGCACCGCCCTGCGCGAGTCCCTCGAAGCAGACGGCCATCAGGTGCTGCGCCTGGTGCGTCGCCCGTCGAACGACGCACACGAGGTGCAGTGGGACCCCAAAGGTGGCTCGATCGACACCGAGGGGTTGGCTGGCATCGATGCGGCCGTGCACCTGGCCGGGGCCGGGGTTGGCGACCATCGCTGGTCGGCGTCCTACAAGCGGGAGATCCGCGACAGCCGGGTGCTCGGCACGCGGACGCTAGCCCGCGCCCTGGCCGGCCTCGACCCGAAGCCGGCGGTCTTCGTCTCCGGGTCAGCCATCGGCTACTACGGCGACACCGGCGACACCCCCGTCGACGAGAGCGCCCCTGCCGGCGACGGCTTCCTCGCCAACGTGGTCGCCGCCTGGGAGGCGTCAGCGGCTCCGGCAGCTGATGCCGGGATCAGGGTGACGCACCCGCGGACGGGGCTCGTGGTTGCCGGCGATGGTGGCGCCTGGGGCAGGCTCTGGCCGCTCTTCCGCATGGGAGTCGGTGGCCGCCTCGGCGGGGGTCACCAGTACTGGAGCTTCGTCTCTTTGCGTGATGAGGTGCGCGCACTTCGAATGATGATCGACGACGCCACGTTGGAGGGTCCCTACAACGTCACGGCACCGCATCCGGCCACGAATGCTGAGATCACCGAGGCCATGGGCGAGTTCCTCCATCGCCCGGCGTTCGCCCACGTCCCCAGCTTCGTTCTGAAGGCAGTTCTCGGCGAGATGTCCCAAGAAGTGCTGGGCAGCGTTCGCGTGCTGCCGACGCGGCTGGTCGAAGCCGGCTTCACTTTCGACGACCCGACGATCGCCGAAGCTCTGCGCGCCGCCCGCCCCGAGCTCGCGAAGAGCTGACCCCTTCAACCGGCCATCCAACGGTCCGAGCAACCCCACCACCGGTCCCGGATGTTGCAGAGGTTACCGGCGTCAGGCAGCGGAAACCGCTGCAACATCCCCGGGCCAGGCCGAGCTGGACGGGTGAACATCCCGACGGGCCGCGGGAAGTAGCGTGCCATCACTCGCCACCTGCTCGGGCTGCCGCCTCAGCGCGAACCCGGCGAACCGCATCACCCGGCGATCTTGTCGGCCACGGAGGTCCGCTGGTGCGCTCATGGTCCTCTCACCAGCTGAGCGCCTCCTGTGCTGCTGCCCGTCCACCTCGACGGTGAGGTCGAACTCGTCGGAAGTCGGCGTCGAGGCAGCGGCCATCGCCCGACGGCATCTCTCCGACGGGGTCGCCGCGTCGGAATGGGCAGGCTCTTGTGCTGACGCGCACAGGCGGGCGAACAGAATCTCGTACTCGCTGAGCGTCGCCCCCTGACGCGTCGCGAATGGTCTCCCTGATCAGCTGACGTCGCGGTCGACCTTCAGTAGGCGGTCGACGGCGACGGCCGCGAGGTCAGCCGGCCTCACCAGCCCCTGCTGAACGGCCGACGCCATCACCGCCTGTGCTTTGAGATCGGTCGCCGCCCATGATGCGGCGTCGACGATCGACCGGCTGGCCGTGTCCGCAGCGGCGAGCGTGCCGGGTGCAGATCAGCTGGCCGCAGCCTGGTGGACGAGCGCACGACGACGTCGTCCCGACTGCGCGTACTGGACCCTCGGGGAACGAGAATAAACACGGTCCTGGTGTCGAAGTTCTTGAGCCCGTCAAGGGCCGCCGCGGTCAAACCCGCCAGAGCCGCCCGCGGGCTGCGCGCCAACACCTCGCACCAGAGGCGATCACCGTGTGACAAGGGCCCTGAGTGCCTGACGACCACCCCTCGGACGGGACGCTGCCATCGACCGGACGCCACCATCCACCGGACGTGACCCTCGCCGAAGAGTGCGATGGCGTCCGCAACCACAAGCACGGTCGGCTCGGCACCAGGACGCATCGGACGAGTGTGGGGATCGGTTCGTCGGCAGCGCCACGCTCGACCCCGATCGGTGGACGCCGGGGCCACGAAGAGGCCTGTGGACGGACTGCGGCGGAATGGTGCAGAGGTTTCCGGTGTCAGGACAGCTGGAAGCGCTGCACCATCATCTGTCGGTGGTTCGCGTGCGAGCCACGTCCAGCGCTTCGGGGGTGCTCCACTGCAGCAGCCAGCGCAACAGGTCGACGCCCTCGCGGCGTCCGGCTGACTCCCACGACAACGACGTCGCACGAGCCGACCCGCCCAGATGCCTGCCGAGTCGGAGGAGCCCCACCCAGTCGTCGTGCGGCGTCCAACCCGATGGCGGTGAGACGTCGACCAGATGGGGGCGGCCTCGGTCATCAACCCTGACATGCGCCGGATGAACCGGTCCGTAGGCGCGGTGTTCATCGTGGATCTGGACCAGCTCGAGCCCGAGTCCCACGAGCAGGGTGACTACCTGCCCGTCATCCAGAGTCCCCGGCGTCATGCGCCTACTGTGGCGCCGGCCCGCACCACCCGGGCACGGATCGGCGTTGTCCACAGACATCGACGCTGCGCGTAGCCGTCCGACGGCCTACGCTCGCCGACGTGCCCAGCCGTGGAGAGCCCGACGCCGACGTCATCGTCGTTGGCGCGGGATTGGCTGGCCTGGTAGCTGCCCGCACTCTGGTCGAAGCCGGACTCCACGTGCGGGTGCTGGAGGCATCAGATGCCGTCGGCGGACGCGTCCGTACCGACGAGGTCGACGGATACCTGCTCGACCGGGGCTTCCAGCTCTACAACCCGGCGTACCCGGAGGGTCAGCGGCAGCTCGACCACGACGCCCTCCGCCTTCGCCCGTTCACGCGGGGAGCTGTCCTCCGCCATCGCGGACGCCGGATCAAGCTGGCCGACCCACGCGATGTCCCTCGATGGGCGCCGAATGTGCTCCGAGCACCCCTGGGGTCAGTTCGGCAACGTGCTGCGTTGGCTCGGTACCTGCGGCGATGCGCAACGACCCGCACCACCGAGCTCACCCATCAGCTCGACGCCACCGCCGAGACGGCCCTTCTCGAGGCCGGCATCGCGCCCGACGCCGTCGACCACCTGCTGCGACCGTTCCTCGCCGGCGTCTTCCTCGAACCCGACCTAGCCACCTCGCGCCGCTTCCTCGACGTCGTCCTGCGCACGTTCGTGCGAGGAACACCGTCGGTGCCATCACACGGAATGCAGCAGATCCCCGGGCAGCTCTCCGCCCACCTGCCGGACGGCACGCTCGAGCTCGAGTGCCCGGTGCGTGCCGTAGAACCCGGACGTGTCGAGATCGATGGCGCCACGATCACCGCACGCTCGGTGGTCGTCGCTACCGACCCGCACACCGCCGCGGCCCTGCTGCCCACTCTCTCCGAGCCGACCATGAACGGCGTCACCACGTGGTACCACTCGACGGACGACCTGGGCTTGGCCAAAGGACGCCCCGTGCTGCATCTCGATGGCGACTCAGACGGACCGATCGTCAACTCGGTGGTGATGAGCCACGCAGCGCCGGCCTACGCTCCGTCGGGACGAGCCTTGATCGCCTCATCGGTGATCGGAACCGGGACCGCCGCCGACGACGAGTCAGCGGTGTTGGCCCACGCAGCCGACCTGTACGACACCGGCACCAGCGGGTGGGAGACGGTGGCGGTCTACCGCATCCCCCACGCCCTTCCCGCCATGCCGTTCCCGCACGATTTCCGTCAGCCGGTCTCAATGGGTGACGGGCTGTTTGTCGCCGGCGACCACCGCGACAGCGCGTCGATTCAAGGTGCCATGGTGTCTGGACGCCGAACAGCCCATGCCGTCCTCAGCCAACAAGGAGCGAATCGATGACCACTCGCCGCATCATGGCCACGTCGGGCGGCTTCACCGCTGGTGACCGCTACAGCGTGGCCAAGCCGGCCGAATCGCTCCGGCGGATGCTCGAGCTGACTGGCAAGGATCGACCGCGCCTCACGTTCGTCATGACCGCAAGCGGTGACGACCGCAGCTACCTCACCCGCTCGTACTCGGCGTTCACCGGCTGGAACGTCGATGTGGGCCACCTCGAGCTCTTCCCGATGCCCAACCGCGATCCACGGTCCGTCCTGCTCGAGTCCGATGCGATCTGGGTCGGAGGGGGGTCGGTGGCCAATCTGCTGGCAGTTTGGCGGTTGCACGAGGTGGATGCCGCCATGCGCGAGGCATGGGAGGCAGGCATCGTGCTCGGCGGCGTCAGCGCAGGCTCGCTCTGCTGGCACACCGGCGGCACGACTGACTCGTTCGGCCCCGAGCTGCGGGCCGTGACAAACGGGCTCGGGCTGCTGCGCTACGCCAACGGCGTGCACTACGACTCCGAGGAACAGCGACGACCCCTGCTTCATGAACTCGTCGGCAACGGCACCTTTGGAACGGCCTACGCCACGGACGACTATGTGGGGCTGCTCTACGAGGGCGCCGAGCCCGTCGAGGTCATCTCCGACCGCCCCAGCTCGGCTACCGCGCCGATGGCCTACCGCGTCGAGCGCGAAGGCGACACCGTCATCGAGACGCCGCTGCCGCCTGGCCGTCTCTAGGCGAACACAGCTCGGTCGGCACCAAGCTTGAGCTAGTCCTTCGCAGCAGCCGTCTCGAGCTCACGGATGTACGGGACGCCGGCGGCTTGCTGCTGCTCGACGCTCGCATCAGGCTGGCGCATCAGCTTCGACGGCCACCAGATCTTGCCGCCGATCTCGTACGACAACGCCGGCACGAGCAGGGACCGGACGATGAGGGTGTCGATCAGGACGCCCGCAGCCACCGCGAACCCGATCTGCTGAAGCACGACCAGCGGAAGCACTCCGAGCACCAGGAAGGTCGCGGCCAGCACGACGCCGGCGCTGGTGATGACGCCGCCCGTAACCGCAAGGCCACGTAGCAACCCCGGCCTGGTCCCGAGCTTCAGCGACTCCTCGCGCACACGGGTCATGAGGAAGATGTTGTAGTCGATGCCCAGGGCGACCAAGAACACGAAGGTGAACAGCGGGAACGACGCGTCTTCGCCGGGGAACCCACGTAGGTCGAACACGATCGACGACAACCCCAGTGTCGCGAAGTACGAGAGCACCACGGTGCCGATGAGCAGCACCGGGGCGAGGATCGCCCTCAACAGGATCATCAAGATGACGAAGATGACCAGCAAGACCAGCGGGATCACGACCTTGTTGTCGCGAATGCTCGCCTGCTGGGTGTCGTAGTTCACTGCCGTGGTCCCACCGACCAGTGCTTCTTCGCCAGCGACGCCATCGAGGACGCTGCGCATCTCGACGACCGTCGTCTCGGCGGCGTCTGAGTCGGCAGCATCGGTCAACGTGACGTCGATCTGCACCAGCCCGTCGACCACCAGCGGCTCAGGTGGGGTTTGGACAGGTGCCCCTTCCTCAGGCGGAGGACCGGCGGGCGCACCGGTGTACGGCACCACCGATGCCACGCCATCCAGGTCGCTGAGTGCAGCGGTCATGGCGTCGAGTGAGTCGGCTGGACCGATCACGGTGGCTGGGCTGCCCTCGCCGGCCGGGAAGTGCTCGGCAAGCTTCTCCTGACCCGTCACCGAATCAACGTCGTTGACGAACAGGTCGGTGGTAGCGATGCCGGACGCGCTCAGCGTGGTACTGAATGCGGCGAGGATCAACAGGCCAGCGGCCGCGCCGACCCACACAACGCGTGGACGCCGGCCGATCTGCCCGCTCGCCTTCGCCCAGCCTCCCGACAGCTTGTCGTCGCTGCTGTCCTGGTTCGGCGTACGTGGCCAGAATGCCCATCGCACCGGAGCGACATCGACGATGCGGGGACGGCTGCCGGGCGTCGTGAACTGGCGCACCAGTCCCCCAACAACTACCGCGATCAGTGCGACGACGGCCAGCAGGCCACCGACGGCGGCGAATGGAAGGAGCGGCGTCCCGAAGATCAGCTCGAGAACGATTCCAGGAATGACCACGATCAGGAACGCCCCGAGCGGCAGTGCCGCTGACGGCACCAGCAGCAGCGCTGGCAGGAACGTGAGCATCACGATCAGCGCCGCGGCGATGCCCACAGCGGCGACCGGGCCCGTCGACTTGTTCGAGTTCAGATCTGAGAAGAGCAGCATGAGCAGGCCCGAGCGACGCCGTACCCCCTGAGGCGAGGATGGGCTCGACCGTGCCACGCCATGCCGCCTTGAGCGCATCGACCGGTCGCTCGTAGTAGTGCAGCTCTTCGCGATATCGACTGACCATCAAGAGGGCGTAGTCGGTTCCGGCGCCGAAGACCAGGACGGTCAAGATGCCCTGACTCTGACCGTTGAGGCTCAGCCAGTCGGAGGTCGCCATGAAGTAGACCAGAGCGCTGGCGAGGCTCAGCGCAAACCCGGCGCTGACCAGCGGAATCACCCAGAGGAATGGGCTGCGGTAGACCAGGATCAGGATGAAGGTGACCACCAGCGCCGTGGCGAGCAGCAGCGTTCCATCGATCTCACCGAAGACCGAGATCAGGTCGGCCAGCAACCCGCCGGGGCCCGTGACGTAACTCTCCAGGCCGACGGGATCGGCTACCACTGACGCTGCGTCGGTCAGCGCGGTCGCGACGGCCAAGACGGGTGACTCACCGTTCGGCAGGGCGTCGGTGGTCTTGTCCTCGGACAGCAGGACGGTGACCAGGATCGCCTGACCGTCCTCGCTGGGCACGGCGGTGACGGGTGCCGAACTCAAGAAGTCCGACATCGGCACCGCCACATCGGTGTCGGTCTCCACCTCGATCGAGGGGACGTCGTCGACAAAGCCCGCAACAGCGGCTTGCTGGTCAGGCATGATCTTCTGGTCACTCACGAAGAGCACGACCACCGGCAGCGTGGACTCCTGGGCAAAGAGTTGTTGCTTCTCGATCACCTTCGTCGCTTCGGCGTCCGCCGGCAGGAACGTGGCGTTGTCGTTCTCCTGAGCGCTCGAGAGCTGACCGGCGACCGGGCCAATCACCCCGCCGAGGGCGAACCACCCGATGATCAGAGCGATGGCGCCCCATACCCAGGCCCGCGCGTGGCGGGTTCGGGCGTGCATCTCGTGCACCGACGGCTTGGGGGTGGTTGGCTCAGCCACGCTGTGAGGCTCCTTGCTCGCGAATATGATCACCGAGCAATCTAGGGCAGCAGGTGCGCATGTGCATGGCGACGTAGGCTGATGGCATGACATTGGACGTCGAGCGGGTCGGCTTCGGCCCTCCCCTTGGCGACGGCTTGGTCGACTACGAGCAGGCCTTGGCCCTGCAGAGGCAGGTACACGCGGCAGTCGCCAATGGTTCGCGGGTTGACACCGTGCTCCTCCTCGAGCATTCAGCGGTTTACACGGCCGGCAAGCGCACCAACTCGTGGGAGCGTCCCACCGACGGCACGCCCGTCGTCGACGTCGACCGCGGCGGGCGGATCACCTGGCACGGTCCAGGCCAGATCGTCGGCTACCCGATCACCACGCTCGCCGACCCCATCGACGTCGTGGCGTACGTGCGCCGCGTGGAACAGCTGCTCATCGACGTCAGTGCCGAGCTGGGTGTGACGACCGGCCGCGTCGACGGACGTAGTGGCGTCTGGGTTGCCTCTGACACACACGGCCCCGACGCGCAAGGTCGGCGCGATCGGGGTTCGCGTCGCTCGCGGGGTCACCATGCACGGGTTCGCGCTGAACGTCGACAACTCGCTCGACGCGTACCACGTGATCGTCCCGTGCGGCATCGCCGACGCCGGCGTCACAACCCTCTCCATCGAACGCGAGCGAAGTGGGCTCACCCCGCTCACCGTCGCCGATGTTCTGCCGGTTCTCGAGCGCCACCTGCCAGCTCTGAGTGCCTCTGCCGTTGGCGCTGATGCGGTGGCGCTGTGACAGTCGCACCAGAGGGTCGAAAGCTGCTGCGCATCGAGGCTCGCAACGCCGAGACGCCGATCGAGCGCAAGCCTCCGTGGATCAAGACCACGCTGCGCACGGGCCCCGAGTACCGCCAGATCCAGAAGCTGGTGAAGGACGAGGGTCTGCACACCGTCTGCCAGTCGGCAGGTTGTCCCAACATCTTTGAGTGCTGGGAAGACCGCGAGGCCACGTTCTTGATCGGTGGCGACCAGTGCACGCGCCGTTGCGACTTCTGCCAGATCGACACCGGCAAACCGGCCGATCTCGACGTGGGCGAGCCGCTACGCGTCGCAGAGAGTGTGCGCACCATGGGGCTGCGCTACTCGACGGTTACCGGGGTTGCGCGTGACGACCTCGCTGACCAGGGCGCCTGGCTCTACGCCGAGACCGTACGCCAGATTCACGCGCTCAACCCCGACACCGGCGTCGAACTGCTTATCCCCGACTTCAGCGCCGAACCCGACTTGCTGGCGGAGGTGTTCAGCTCACGGCCAGAGGTGCTCGCCCACAATGTCGAGACGGTCCCCCGCGTCTTCCGCAGAATCCGCCCCGGCTTCCGCTACGACCGGTCCCTTGACGTCATCACAGCTGCCCGAGAGGCGGGGCTCGTCACCAAGTCCAACCTCATCCTCGGCCTGGGCGAGGAGACCGACGAGGTGCTCGACGCCATCGACCAGCTGGTCGCCGCCGGCTGCGAGCTGCTCACGATCACGCAGTACCTGCGGCCCAGCGAGCGGCACCACCCGATTTCACGCTGGGTCACCCCCGACGAGTTCGATGCTCTTGGGCAGCAAGCCCTCGACCGCGGAATCGTGGCCGTCATGAGCGGCCCGCTGGTGCGCTCGTCCTACCGAGCCGGACGCCTCTACCGCGAGGCCATCGACGCCAGGGGCGCTGGCCAGTGACGGTCGGTGCCGCTGTTCGTGTCGTAACGCCCCAACCCGCAGCCTGAACGCCGGGGCGCCGTAGGCTGCCCCCATGGCACTGTGGAACAGGAAGAAGAAGGCGGCCGAGGACCCGGCTGAGCCCAGCAAACCGGGACGCCTTGCTCAGATCAAGCAGACGTACGACATCACCAAGAAGTCCGACCCCAAGATCCTCTGGATCCTGATCGGCAGTCTCCTCGGGCCGTTCGTGCTCCTGCTGGGCATCGGGTACCTCGTCGGGTACATGGTCATCTTCGGATTCCTCGGCTTCATGACCGGCCTGACGCTGGCCGCCTGGATCTTCGGACGCCGCGCCGAACGCGCCGTCTACGGCCAGATCGAGGGCCAGCCGGGAGCCGCAGCCGCGTCCCTCAACATGCTGCGTCGCGGATGGACTGTCACGCCGGCGGTGGCATTCACCAAGCAGCAAGACCTGGTGCACCGCGTCGTAGGACGCTCTGGAGTCGTGCTCGTGGGCGAGGGCAACCACAACCGCGTCCGAGGATTGCTCAACCAAGAGAAGCGCAAGGTGGCACGCGTTGCCCCCGACATCTCCGTGCACGAGATCTTCTCCGGCAACGGCGACGATGAGGTACCGCTGCGCAAGTTGCCGCGCGCGGTCACCAAGCTGCCCAAGTCGATCACGCCTGGTCAGGTCAACGAGCTCAATCACCGGCTCAAGGCCTTGACCGCGCAACAGGGAGCGATGCCGATCCCGAAGGGTCCGATGCCGCGCAGCGCCAAGCAAGCGCGCAGCATGCGCGGGTAGCCGTGCCCGATCCCCAGACCGTCACGTTTACGGTCCGCGCCGCGGACTGCCTCGATGATCTCGAGCCGCTGTGGCTCGCCTTGTTCGACCACCACCACTCGGTCGGTGATGCCGGGCTACCGATCATCGACAGGTCGCTGACGTGGCCCCGCCGACGTCGCATCTACCAGGACCTCTTCCAGAGCCCCGAGACCTTCGCCGTGCTCGCCGAACGTGACGCGACTCCGGTTGGCTACGCCATGTGTCACGTGCAGGAACACCCGGACGACTCGTGGGACACCAGCGACACCGTGGGCATCATCGAGACGCTGTCGCTGCTGCCCGGCGAACGCGGCAACGGCACCGGTACGGCACTGATGGACGTCGCCGAGGCCGAGCTGCAGCGACGCGGTGCCGTCACGATGGTGACGGCCGTCATGGAGGGCAACGACCGCGTCAAGGAGTTCTACCGGCGACGCGGAATGACGCCGACCGTCACCTACTTGATGCGTCTAGGCCCGCGCGAGACCTAGGCGACGAGCCGGTCAGCGAACGCGCACCACGACCGTGGCTCCCACCTTGTCGTGCAGCCCACGCCGATCGCGGTCGTAGACCACAGCCGGGATCACCAGCGCGAGGAGCAGCGTGCGACCCACGACTCGCACGAACGACAAGCGCTGCGATCCGACCGGCCAGACCGCCAGACCCAACAGCCACATGCCCAGGGTTGCCCCAGCGGTCATGAGCAACAAGACGTACATGACGACCAGGACGCCAAGGTTGACGAGCCCGAAGGTGTCGTCGCCTGGGGTGGGTGGGCCGACGATGGCCAGGGAAACCCCCAACACGATGAACCAGTCGATTACCAGGGCGCCGATGCGGCGTCCCCACGTCGTCACGGCACCGCGACCACCCGAAGGCAGACCCAACCGCTCACCCGGGTAGCCGATCTCGCCGTCGAGCCCCTGCTCCAGCTGGGGGCCAGACAGCCACGATCCGATGTCTTTGCGGTCCACTCCTCCACGGTACGGGTCGGCACCCGTCCGTGCACTTCTGACCTCAGCGACCACCAGCGGCGTGGTCCAGCCACCATCGGGCCGCAGCCGGACGCCGAATGCGCACCTTGACCACGCTGGCGTACGCAGGATCGGCGAATCGGGTCTCCATCTCGAACTTCGCCTTGTCGTAGCGCCGCATGGCCCACTGGACCGGGTGGTACGGCTTCCGCCACTCGGCGAGCCGCTCGACGTTGCCGTTGAAGATCTGCTCGTTTTCCCAGGTCCGCCTGGCCGAGCGCCGAAGCACCCGGGCCAGCACGACGGGCCGTGAGTAGTCGAGCCAGATGACGGCGTCAGCCCGAGACCACACGAGATCACGCACCGACTCGTAGCCGTAGGAGTCAAAGACCCAGCGCTCCCCCGCCACAATCTGCTCCACGTCGTCGACGAAGGTCGGGATCGGCACCCAACCCGGCCCGTGAAACAAGGCATCCATTTCGTGAAACGGGAGGTCGAGGCGTCCAGCGAGGTCTCGGGCGAAGGTGGTCTTGCCCGCACCGGTCACTCCCCCGACCAGGATCCGCTGCATTCGGGCAGGCTAGCCGCCCCACCGGCGGCTCAGGTAACGCGACTGAAACACTAGGGACACCGACGAGAAACGGCGCCCCCGTAGCGTCGCGCATGTTCTGCCCGCCCCGGCTCGTGGGGAAGCGAGCCGGCCCTTCTGGAGGATGCATGTTCACCAGCGCTGACGAAGTTCTCGGCTACATCAAGAACAATGACGTCAAGTTCGTCGACGTCCGATTCTGCGACCTGCCGGGGGTGATGCAGCACTTCAACGTGCCGGCAACCAACTTCGACAACGCCGCCTTCGACGAGGGGCTGATGTTCGACGGATCGTCGATCCGCGGGTTCCAGGCCATTCACGAGTCAGACATGAAGCTCGTGCCCGATCCCACGAGCGCATTCATCGACCCCTTCCGCGCCGAGAAGACGCTGGTCATCAACTTCTCGATCCGCGACCCGTTCACCGACGAGCCCTACAGCCGCGACCCACGCAACATCGCGGCCAAGGCCGAGGAGTACCTCAAGAGCACCGGGATTGCTGACACCGTCTACTTCGGGGCCGAGGCCGAGTTCTACGTCTTCGACGACGTCCGCTTCGAGACCAAGCAGAACACCGCCAGCTACTTCGTCGACTCCATCGAAGGCGCGTGGAACAGCGCTCGTCACGAGGACGGTGGAAACCTCGGCTACAAGACACGCTTCAAGGGCGGGTACTTCCCCGTGCCGCCCGTCGACCACTTCGCCGACCTGCGCGACGAGATGAGCCTGGCGCTTGAAGATGCTGGCCTCGAAGTCGAACGCGCACACCACGAGGTAGGCACCGGCGGCCAGGCCGAGATCAACTACAAGTTCTCGACCCTGACGCACTCGGCTGACCAGATCATGCTTTTCAAGTACATCATCAAGAACGTGGCGTGGAAGAACGGTCGCACCGCGACCTTCATGCCCAAGCCGCTCTTTGGTGACAACGGTTCTGGCATGCACTGCCACCAGAGCCTCTGGAAGGACGGCGTCCCGCTCTTCTACGACGAGATGGGATACGGCGGCCTCTCTGACACCGCCCGCCACTACATCGGCGGCCTGCTAGCCCACGCGCCGAGCCTGCTCGCGTTCACCAACCCGACGGTCAACAGCTACCGACGCCTGGTCCCCGGATACGAGGCTCCCGTCAACCTGGTCTACTCGCAGCGCAACCGCTCGGCCTGCATCCGCATCCCGATCACCGGAAGCAACCCCAAGGCCAAGCGCATCGAGTTCCGCGTGCCCGACCCGTCAGCCAACCCCTACCTGGCCTTCGCCGCCATGATGCTCGCGGGCATCGACGGCGTGAAGAACAAGATCGAGCCACCCGAGCCCGTCGACAAGGACCTCTACGAGCTGCCGCCGGAAGAGCGTGCCGACATCCCACAGGTGCCTGGCTCACTTCCTGAGGTGCTCACGGCCCTCGAGAAGGACCACGAGTACCTGCTCGAGGGTGGCGTCTTCACCCAGGACCTCATCGAGACGTGGATCGACTGGAAGCGCGAGAACGAGGTCGCGCCGATCCAGATACGTCCGACGCCGCACGAGTTCGAGCTCTATTACGACATCTGATTCACGTCCTGGCTCGTTGTCGGCGCCACGCAACGTCATCCAGCATTTTGTCGGAGAGAGCCGGATCTTCGACTCCGACGCGTAGGCGGTCGAACCTGTCGGCGCGCGCGGACGACTGGCGGTCCGAACATGCTCCGGTCACTCTCGGCGGAAAGACGCAAGAGGTTGGCGGCGAATGCCTTGATCGATCACAGTCTGATCCCTATCCGGTGAATGTTCCAGCGACTCCGGTAGTGAATCCGCAGGGGGCGGCAGCTCAGTGGGCGCCCTCAAACGGCAGATGGGCTCGGAAGCGAGGGACGGTCTGCAGAGCTCGTGCAGGGTTACCTGAACTCTTCGGCCTGGCCGTGTCACATTGATGTCACGGAGGCCGCCGAGCTCCTTGGGGGTAGCCATACGCCTGCGCGAGCGTGGCGCTTTGGGTGAACCTCCAGGAGCAGAGCACACTGGGCCGGTGAGTTCGCAGCGGATGTCGAAGGATGCCCGCCGGGCAGCGCTGGTCGATGCGTGTATCGCAGTTGCTCGCAGGAACGGATTGGCCTCGACCTCTGGTCGCGACGTGGCGGCTGAATCCGGCACGAGCATTGGCCTGTTGCACCACTACTTCGGGTCCGTCGACGCCCTCGTCGCCACCGCCTTCGAGCAGGTGGAACAGGCAGATCTTGAGCAGGCCAGCCGTGATGTGCACGCTGGCGATTCGCCAGGCCACCAACTGGCGGCGCTGGTGGAGTTCTTCGCACCGGCAGTAGGCGACTGGCGGTACAAGTGGTGGATCGACGCCTGGAGCCTGGCGCCAGAACGTCCCCTTCTGCAGGAGGCAGCGCGCCGCCTCAACCTCCAGTGGCGCGACCTGATTCGCGAGATCCTGCACGCCGGGGTGGTGAACGGTGCCTTTTCGTGTTCAGACCTCGATGCCAGCGCCTGGCGGATTCTGGTCATGCTCGACGGATTTCACCTGCACACCTCCACTGACCAGCTTGACGCGCCTGTCGACGACCTGCGGCGATGGACGGTCAAGGCATTGGCGTCCGAGGTGGGCAGGGACTCACTGACCTGATGCCGCCTGGCTCGGCGCGGGCCCTGAACGAGCCAGGCTGGCCTGTTGCGTTCCGGCGGCCGTGGCGTTAGGTTCCGGGGTTGAACACCTGCTCAACTTTACGATCTCTGTCCGGCTTACCAGGAGTCACCATGCGCCTCAGCCGCCCCGTTGCCCTCGTAGCAGTCACTGCGCTGCTCGCGCTGCCCACGGCTCAAGCCGACGCAGCGATGAAATCTCCCTCCGACTCATCGAGCCGGCAAGGAGTGAGCGACGGCAACGGCTTCCGCACCGAGTCGACTCGCCTCTCGAAGGGCCTTGCGGCGGCGCTGCGGGATGCCGGGTTCGACGACCTGGTCGACTTCAACGACGTGGTCTATGGCGAGGCTCAGCCGGCGTACGCGCTGCCCAATGTTGATGTCGCTGTGATCGAGCTCGGGTCGAGGGGCAAAGTCCGGGGAGCAGCCAACGTCGTGTACGACCGCGACTCGCCGAACGGTTTCCGGGTGCGAATCAACGAACGTGCGCTGTCGACGCGCGGCGTTCAGTTCTCGCAGTGGAACGGTGACCAGTGGGACAGCCAGGCGGCCTGGGACGCAGGCCCCTCGAGCGACGAAATCCTGGTGAGTCCCAAGGCAACGGCCAAGGAGTACATGCTCGCCTACCCGGCAAGTGTTCTCAAGCTGATGGTCGGCTACAGCATTCTGCGCTTGGTCGACAAGGGCAAGCTCAGCCTTGGCGAGACCATCACGTACCACAACCGCAACGGCGAATCCTGCTACTACGGGCCGAGCAACCCGACGGGCCAGGAGCCACCGCCGAAGGCGAATGGCGCAAAGGACTCGCTGCGCAGCTGGATGGACCAGATGATCACGGTGTCCGACAACTTCGCGACGTGCGTGCTGCTGCAGACGGTCTACGACCAGGGCAACCTCAACACCGCGAACCGCCACTTCCGAGCGATCGGACTCGACACGTTTCGCATGTTTCCCTCCCAGCCAGCGGTTGGTTCGGGGTGGTCATCGGGTCAGATGACCATGGGTGCGCTCGACACCTCTCGCCTGCTGTTGATCGTCAACGGGTCACCCGGGCAACTCTGGCGGGCCAACGGCAAGGTGATCAGGGCAGATCAGCTGCTATCGCCACGCTCGCAGCGATACTTCAGGAGAGTGCTTGCTCAACAGTCGTTCAACGAGGTGCTCAACCCGGTCAATCTGTGCGGTTCGTCGGATGCGGTTCAAGGCATCCCGTCCACAGTGTCTGAGCGCTGGATCGACCCCGACACCGGCAACGTCGTCACCTACGACGGAGACCTGGTCCTCGACTTCGGCTACGACGTCCGCCCGTGTCTCGACACGGCCGAGGTCGACTTCATGCACAAGACCGGCCTCGTCACGTTTGCAGGTTCCGATGCCGGCATCGTGCGGGCGCTGCCCGGACAGGGTGGTCGCCAGTACATCGTCTCGGTGTTCTCAAACGCGGGCTATCGGTTCGGCGACCCGGACTGGGCCGCGTCCGATCCCAACGCCTGTGAAGGGTCGCCTTACGTGTGCTACTCACGGGCCTACGGCCGTCTAGGTCGCTCGGTGGACACGCTAGTGAAGGACCGCCCCTTCAGCTGACACGTTGTCCCCGACGGTCACTGGTTCGGCCACTCAAGGAGTTGCGCCCCACGCCTGGTGGGGTCAGGCGCGTGGCCCTATCGGCTGTACCCCGGGTCAATCGCGGCGGAAAGGCGCACCGATCACTCCACGGTGAAGCGCAGGCGGAGGCGCCTTGCGTGGCGGATCAACCACGCTCGGCCCATCCGCCAATCAGATCCTTCAAAGCATCACGTGGTCTCGCCGAATGCGGTGAGGCTGCGCACGGACAGCAAGGGGCTGACGTCCCGGAGAGCCTCGAACGTCGTGCCGTGGGCGACGGGGATGACTCGGCCGCTCGCGAGCAACGCGCAGAGTTCCTCGTCCGCGACGCCCTCGGCCTCAAGGCTCTTGAGGAGCGCCGGGGGCACCAGCACGATGCGGACCCGGACATTTCTCAAACCCCTTGCTGACTACGACCTCCATACGATGTTGCGGCTGCTCACTGGGATCTTCTACGCCCAAGGTGTGAAGGCCAACGTGCTGCTCTTCGACAAGAAGCCGGCATCCGAGCAGCCGTGGACGTCGAAGCTTCGGGTGCACCAACCAGCACTTCACTCTCAAACAGAATCCGCTGCGCCGTCACCACCTCGACGAGTATGACGAGGTCATCGCGCGGGACAAGGTCAATCTCGACATCACCTGGGTGCGTGCCGGGTCCCTGAAGGACGTCGAGAACCTGACGGCGTCCGAGGTCATTGCCCGAGAGAGCGTCGAGGATCTGACGGCCGCGTTGGCGGAATTCGAAGCTGTTGCCGCCGACCTTGAGGCAAAGGCCGGCACCACCACCACAGACCCGAACTCACCTGCAAGAGCTTCTGGAGCGAGCGCAGATCTCAGCGGCCGTAGTGGTATCGGCATGCGGCGATGCGGACCTCGCTATCTGTCACCTTGTACACCAGCCTGTGTTCATCTGTGATCCGGCGCGACCAGTAGCCAGCGAAGTCGTGTTTGAGCGGCTCAGGCTTGCCGATCCCCTCGTTGCCATTGCGCACGACGTCCTGGATCAGCAAGTTGATGCGTTTGAGGATCTTGCGGTCCTGGGTCTGCCACCACAGGTAGTCCTCCCAGGCATTGCTGTCCCACACCAGCACCATGTTCAGTCGGACACCACGAGCTCGTGGGCCTGCCCCGCACCTGCCTCGAGGCGCTCCATCGCATCAAGCAGGCGTCGGGCGTTGGCCGGAGAACGCATCAGATAGGCCGTCTCGCGCAGCGACTCGAAGTCCTCCAAAGACACGATCACGACCGACTCATGACCAGCGCGTGTAATGACGACCTCTTCGCGATTGTTGACGACGTCATCGAGCACCTGGGCGTACCGTGCCCGCGACTCGGTATAGCTCATGGTCTTCATGGTGCCTCCTGTACAGAAAAGCGTACAGCACGGGCCGTAGGTTCGGCAACAGGCACGCATCCTCACGCACAGCCTCTACTTGCGACACCGGTCGCCTACTGTCCACATGGCAAGCAAACTCCACCAGATCCTGAGCCACTCCGCGACCGCTGCTGAACGAGTCGGATTATCGGTGTGGTCAGTCGCTGATCAGTCGCGGCCGTAGACCTTCACCTTCGTGCCGAGCGGCGACTCCCTGAAGATCTGGCGAATCTGCGGGCGCCAGACCCGAACGCATCCATGGCTTGCGGGGTAAGGCTCGACGAAATCGTTGGTGACCGAGCCGTGAAGGGCTATCCCCGGCCGGTCAGGCAAGAAGTACATCGGGTCGAGCATGTAGGCACCTGGATACAGCGTGCTCTCCTTCCACCCGTTGACCTTGCGAAAAATGTGACCGGTCCCGTTGGGAGTCTCGTGCCCAGCCGAACCGGTGGAGGCCCACACCACGCGGCGGAAGTTGTGGTGCTTGACCTGGAACAGGATCTGACACGTCTTGTTGACGTAGATTCCGTCCGTTCGGCGAGGAGCAGGGAGATTGGTGTGATGCAGGACCGAGCGCACCAAGCTCTTGGTCAAGCCCCGTCGGTTGGGAGTGTCACCGGTCATGTCTCGCCACGCGCAGAATGCCTGCTTCGCCCGCACGTCCACAACGCCGTCCACAGTGCCGACCGGGACACCGAGGGCATGGAGCCGGCGCTCGACGAAGTACGCCCGGTTTCCGGACAGCACTGAGAAGCGTTTGGACCGGCCCGCGGCAACTCGGCAGTCACCGGCGTGACACATGGCCGCGGGTTTGAGCACCCGCATCGTGTGCTTGCCGACGTTGCTGAACGACGTCGACAATCGGTAGCGAGCGCGATTCAGGGGTACGCCAGAATCGCTCCGCACCGGGCGCACCTGGGAAACATCTCGGGTGACCCAGCCGGAGCTGGTGCGCTGCTGGAGCCGGATCCCACCCAGACGTGACGCGGGGTATCCGGGGCTGAGGGTACCTCTGACGACGTACCGTTTGTTCGTCGTCGTCACCACTTTGGCGAGGGGCCGCTGCACCTTGAAGCGGGTGTTCGGATTGCCCAGGACGGCGTGGTCGAAGGGGACACCGCGAACCTTGGGGGAAATCAGGGTCACTCGTGCGGGATCTTGGCCGTGGCCGGTCCATGGCCAAGGCGCCGTGAACTCGCCACGTTTGTTGGTTCGATCCACCAACTTGCCGGTCTCGCCGATGTGTCGGAGCAGGCGCACAGTCATTCCTCGGACAGGGTCACGACTGTCGGAAAAGACCACCCGGCCTTGGGCCACAGCCCCGGTCACCTTGCCAGCCGGCAGCCGCCGCGGGGTCTGGGTGATCCGCGTAAGCGTCGGCCAATCCGAACCGTTGACGACTACGGTCGTCGCAAGGGTCCGGCTGACGCAGGCGTCCTTCGCGGTGCAAACCCGCACTCGCGGATGATGTGTTCCGTCCATGAATGACGCCAGCGTGACGGTCGCCTCCCAGCTACCGTCGGTCCGATCGCCGCTAAGCAATGTTGACGTGGCGGGCCCGAACGAAGTGCCACCTGTGCTGTCCAGCACCTTGGGGCGAAGAGCCTGGCCGTCAGTGCTCGTGACCTTGAAGGTCAGCGTGACCGAGCCGATCTCACGCCGCGACAGGTCCAAGGACGTAGGTGGTGGCGTGAGATCCGTTACGGTGACCGTGCCCGTCAGCGGAGCAGCGGTGGCAATGGAGGTCGTCAAACTCAAGCCGGTCGCCATGGTCAAGCTGATCAGGAGTGCCAGTGCTCGGCGAGTCGAATAAGGGAGGCCCATAGCACCAATCTAGAGCCTACTGGTCGCTCCGCAGAGGCACCCGGCGTGTGTTTCCCACGGGTCTTGCCGAATCGGCATCGGCCTACGACGAGTGGGCGGCCTTGCCCGCCTCCTGCGAACCGATCCCGTCGCCCGGCCACGGGTCAGCGAAGAAGTCACCGGCATAGACACGCCGCTCCTCGGGGCCTAGGTTCAGGGCTCCACAGCCTCAATGCTGGATGGAGCTCACGTGGATTCCACGCGAAAAACCGCGTTGCTCGCAGGCGTCTTGTTCTTAGTCACGTTCGTCACCTCGATCCCAGCGTTGCTGTGGTCCTACGCCACGGTGCTGGATGACGTCAACTACATCGTCAGTTCCGGCGACAGCACGCGCGTGGCCACAGGCGCACTACTTGAGATGGTGCTCATTGTCGCCAACGTCGGGACAGCCGTCGTGCTGTTCCCGATCCTCAAGCGGCAGAACGAGACTCTCGCACTCAGCTATGTCGCCGCGCGGATTCTCGAATGCACATTTATCGCAATGGGAATCGTCAGCCTCCTGGCGATTGTCACGTTGCAGCAGGACTTCGCAGGCGCCGCTACCGGAGATGAGGGCTCGTTCCTGACGGCCGGACAGTCTCTCGTCGCTGCCCATGATTGGACGTTCCTGCTCGGGCCGGGATTCATTGTCGGCATCGGGAACGGACTCATCTTGGGTTATCTGATGTACACGTCGGGCTTGGTGCCCCGAGGCATGGCCATGTTGGGGCTGATCGGCGGCCCCCTCATCATCGTCTCGGGGATCGCCGTGCTGTTCGACGTGATCGATCCTGGAGGTCCCGCGCAGGCCCTCGCGACGATTCCGGAATTCCTTTGGGAGTTGTCACTCGGCCTCTATCTCACCTTCAAGGGATTCAAGCCGTGCCCGATAATCGCCGGCGAAAGTGGACCTGCGCCAGTCGCTGAAATCCCGTCAGCAGCGTAGAAGGCGTTGTCGACGCCGCCACCTTCGACACCGGTGATCTAGGCCGACGGTCCGACATCTACACCGCCCGTTGCTGCTCGGTCGTGAAGCCCATCTTGCAAAAGGGCGTTCACTTTTTCCTGAGTTGAGTTTCCGGTGATGCTACGGCATACTTCCCCGCAGGGGAGTATCCCTTCGCTCGGTGATCGTCAACACGGCGTACCTTCGCCCGGTCACCAGTGCGGTGTCACACCGCAGGGAGAGACCGACAAACGGTGGCATGCCCACCACGTCGAAGGGACTCCCATGCAGAAGCGATACCTCGTGCCGATGCTCGCCCTCCCGCTTGCTCTCGCAGCACCGCTGGCGGCGACGGCCTCTCCAGGAGAGCGGCCGGCACCAATCGCCAAGACAGGCTCGGTTCAGGCAACCACGTCAGATTCTCGTGTAGCCCTGGCGCGCGTCATCGACCGCGGAAGTGTCAACTGCAGCGCATCGTCGCGAATGGTCAGCAAGCTGGAGCGCGATGGCATGAGGCTCGAAGTCGACGCAGAGATCTTCGGTCCAGCGCGTCAGAAGTGGGTCGTCAAGTTCGTGCAGAATGGCGACCTCGCGCACAAGATCACCCGCTCCGCAGATGGTGACGGCGAGCTTGACGTCTGGCGCTACCTGCCGAATCAGCGGGGTGAGGATCGAGTCAGGGTCAAGGCTCGTTCCGCGCAAGGCGAAACCTGCGTCATCAGGCTGCGCGGCTAGCAACAGGGAAAAACGGCGCCCGTCGGAGTGCGTCCGGGTGACGGTGCCACGCTGAACCATCGGTCGTTGGCCCGAGTCAGTTCTTGGCTCGGGCCAACGACCGATCGGCTTCGCACGCCGGATCTATTTCAAAGGGCTGGGCCGGGCCACCACGAAGATCGCCATCCCCTATCCTCTGCGAGTGGCACACGAATCCACGGCAGCTGACGCCGACTCCATCGCTCACGACCACAAGATCAGAGCTCGTCACGAACTGATAGCCGTGATTCTGCTTTCGATCACGACCATCCTCACCGCCTGGTCCGCGTTCGAGTCCAGCAAGTGGGGCGGGGCGATGTCAATCTCGTTCAGCCAGGCGTCCTCGGCGCGCATCGAGGCTGCCCGGCTCGACGGCACGGCAAACGTGCGCACCTCGATCCAGGTTGGACTCTGGGTGCAGTGGGTCGATGCGACGGGCAATGACAACCCAACCTTGGCCAAGGAGATCTCAGGCCGGTTCCCCGAACCTCTGGCGACAGCGCATGAGGATTGGCTCGCCACCGACCCTGAGTCCTTGAAGGACGACAACAGCACACCCTTTGAAATGCCGTCCTACGTCATCGAAGAACGAGTACTTGCCCAAGAGGCTGACGACCGTGCGGACGCGAAGTTCGCCGAGGCTCTCCGCAACAACCAACGCGGTGACAACTACACGCTTCTCACGGTGCTGTTCGCCTCCGTGCTCTTCTTCACGGCGATGTCGGGACGACTGGATCAGCAGCGCTCGCGGTGGGCCATGTTGATTCTGGGCATGGGGCTGGCGTCCGCGGGGATTGTGCTGCTCGCAACCTTCCCGAAACTCATCTGACCTCTATCGCCCTTCGGTGCGCTCAAGCGCTTCCGGGGTGGCGAGGTCTGCCACATGGCACTACCCACGGACACCATCAAGGTAGGTCGCGACCACCTCGACGTTCGCAACCTCGCTCGGCGCGACCGACCCGTAGATCGCTGGCGAGCCACGTCAGGTCGGCCGCTTTGCCAGGCTCCAGCGAGCCGATCCGCTGCTCAAGTCCGACGGCGTAGGCCGCGTCGATGGTGTGGGCAAACAGCGCCTCGTCGATCGAGAGCCTGTGCCGCTCCCCCAGCACTCGCCCACTCAGAGTGCGGCGCTGCATCGCGTTCGCGATCGTCACCAGGGGGCGATACGTCGTCACGTCCGAGTCGCTGCTGATCACAACGCGAACGCCGGCCTCCAGCTCATCGCGCCACGGCTGCATGTCGTCGGCTAGATCGCCCAGAGACTTGGCGTACTCATCGCCGAAGTCCGCCAGGTACGACGGCTGGTTCACCGCAATCACGCCGAGCGCCGCCATCCGTTCAATGCCCATCGGGGTTGGCATACCGGCATGCTCGATGCGAGGCCTCGCGTCAGTGCGTGGCGCCCAGGCGGCTGCGCGTTCAAAGCCGGTGAGCACATGGCCAATCGCTTCATCGCCCTGTGCATGGACGCCGATGCGCCACCCCTGCGCCCAGGCCATCTCGATCAAGGCAATGAGGTCATCGGGCTCGTGGAAGTACGAGCGCGTCTGGCCCGGAACGCCAGAGTCCTGGCGCGTGAACGCTGCCGTTCCTCCAGTCAAACTGCCGTCGGCGTAGACCTTGAGGTGTCCGATCGAGAGCAGGTCGTCGCCGAACGGCCCCGTCAGGCCTATCCCCGCGAACTCGCCAAGCTGATGCGACAAGGGCATACAGACCGTACGGAGGTGCAGCAGTCCACGCTCACGTGCAGCCCGGTAGCCGCGGAGCTCGCGAGACGTCACCTGCGCGTCCGCCACACACGTCAGTCCAGCCGCGCGGAAAGCCCGACCAGCACGATCGACGGCTCTGACCAGCGAATCGAGGGATGCCGAGGAGTGGAAGTTGGGTCCGTGTGACCCGATGTCGACGTCGGACGGGACCACTGCCCCGGATGCACCGTCAAGACAGAGACCGGTGAGGCGCCCTTCGGCGTCGCGCACGAACCTGCCACCGGCGGGGTCGGGCGTGTGCTCGTCGATTCCGTTGCGGGCGAGCACGACAGAGTTCACGAGTACGTTGTGCCCGGACGTGTGGAAGAACTGCAGCGGATGCCCACCTGAGGCCGCGTCCAGCTCGGCGAGTGACGGAAGTGCGTACTTGCCGTTGTCGAAACCGAAACCACTCAGAGTCTCGCCGGGCTCGGCAGCCACCGCGGCTCGACGCACAACCTCCAGCAGCGCCTGCGGTGAGTCGACGCCCGGGTACCGCAAGTCCCAGGAGGCCAGCGACTCCCCCGTCGAGAGGAAGTGGTTGTGGGCGTCAACCAGGCCAGGCAGCAGTGTCCCTCCGGCCAGATCGACAACGTCCGCTGCTGGCCAGGCTTCACGAAGATCCTTCAAGTCACCCACGCCTATGACATCCGCACCGTTGATGGCCACCGCGCCCGCCCACGGTCGTGCACGCACTCCGGTGAACACAGCGCCGTTGCCGAAGATCTGCATTCGCTCGGTTGTCATGGGTCCATCCTGCCCCGACGCCCCCGAAGCGTGCGCCCGTTCGCCCTCTAATGTGGCCGCAATGATCACCACCTTGCGGCGCTGGCTCGCACCAGCCCGCTCGGTCCCGGTGACGCGATGGCGAGCTACGTCACGGTGGAAAGCCTCGCCATCGACACTGGCGATCCTGCTCGGTGGACTGTGGATCTTCGGCACCGGCGAAGCACTCCTGGTCGACTCCCAGCTCGGGGTCAGCCCATGGACCGTCCTAGCCGAAGGTGTCTACGAGCAGACCGGTATCGGCATCGGGTGGGCCACCTTCTTCATCAGCCTCACCGTGCTGGTGCTGTGGATTCCCCTTCGCGAACGGCCCGGACTCGGCACTCTCGCAAACGCCGTCGTCATCGCCCTGGCTCTAGGCGTTACCGCCCCTCTGCTGCCCGAGCCCCAAACCGTGGGCTGGCAAACCCTTGAGGTGGTCAGCGGTATCGGCCTCATCGGGCTCGGCAGTGGGCTGTACCTCACCTGCGGGCTAGGCCCTGGCCCTCGAGATGGCTGGATGACCGGCCTCCACCAGCGCACCGGAGCACCAGTTGCCGCCGTGCGCGCATTGATCGAGATCACCGTTCTCGCTGCGGGCTGGGCCCTGGGCGGCACGGTAGGGATCGGAACCGTCGCCTTCGCCCTCTTCATCGGCCCGTCGGTGGGCTACGGGCTGCGGCTTGCCGCTCGGGTCGGGGGCACGGGGGCGCAGACGACCACCGATGACGCCCCCGGGACCGAGGCCTGACACGTGATCTTGATACCCCCTGGGGTATAGTGACGCAGTCGACGAAAGGACTCCGATGCGCCCGAAAGCCTGGATTGCCCCCTTAGTGATCGCCGCTGCCCTACTCACCGGCTGCAGCACCGGCTCCGACGCCATCACTGACGTCGACGTGGCCGAAGCGCAGCAGATCGTCGACGACGGCGGCGCCGTCATCCTCGACGTCCGGACGCCAGAAGAGTTCGCAGCGGGCCACCTGCCCGACGCCATCAACATCAACGTCGAGTCAAGCGACTTCGCCACCAAGGTCGCCGGCCTCGACGAGTCGACGGAGACCCTCGTGTACTGCCAGACGGGCAACCGTTCCGGTGTTGCCACCGACCAGATGGCCGAACTCGGCTTCACCGACATGTCCGACCTGCAAGGTGGCATCGAGGCGTGGGCTGCCGCGGGAGAGCCCGTCGTCCAGTAGTCGAGCCTGCGCTCACCACCTGGCACGATCACCGAGTGCCCTCCTTCATCACCACCGCCATCGGCATCGACCTGGCCTGGGGACCGCGGGGGCGGACCGGGCTCGCGGCCGTCACCGCAGCGGGCGAACTCACCGCCATGGACACAGTGACCACCGACGCTGAGATCGAACAGTGGCTGAACGCGCACGCAGCCAGAGGATGCATCGTCGCCTTCGACGCTCCCCTGGTGGTGCGCAACGCCACCGGCATGCGCGACTGCGAACGCCAGGTCAGCCGTAGGTTCGGCTCACGCCACGCGTCGTGCTATCCGAGCAACCGGGCAAACCCGAACTTCGCCGATGGCGGCCGGGCATGGGGTCTTGCGACGCGCCTCGGCCTCGACACCGCGCTCGACCCGGCCGGCGACCGCAGAGCGATTGAGGTCTATCCGCACGCGGCAATCGTCTCGCTCTTCGACCTGCCAACAGTGCTGCGGTACAAAAAGGGCCGAGGGCGATCCGTCGCAGAGCGACGGAGCGAGCTCATGATCCTGCTCGACCACGTTGAGTCGTTGAGCGAAGCGGCGCTCCCGCTCCACGTCGAGGAGAGCACTCAGTGGCGTTCGGCGCGCGCCGGCGTCGAAGACGCCGCCCGCCCTATGCATCTCAACGCCGTCGAGGATGCAGTCGACGCAGTCGTGTGTGCCTACGTCTCTCTGCTCATGCTCGTCGATCCGGCGCGGCTAGAAGCGTTTGGTGCCGAGGCAGACGGAACCATCATGGTGCCGCTACCTCAGGCGAACTAGTCGGCAGCTCTCGCTCCTGCACGGAGGGCCGCGAGCAGGACCCGGGCTGCGGGTGGAGCGTCATCGGCATACGAGACGAAACGGATGGAGCGACGTAGCGTCTGCCCGGCCAGGGGGCGCACGACGACGCCGGATCGCTTCACCAGAGCCATCTGCGGGACGAGGGCCACTCCGACGCCTGCAGCCACGAACCCGAACATGACGTCGTAGTCGTCGGTGCGAAGGACCGCGTGCGGCACGAAGCCTTCGGCCGCGCACGCGCTGCGAAGGGCCGTGTCGCCCGGCTCGTCAGGATCGCGCGACATCATCCAGCCGTCGTCGGCCAGATCGGCGAGGGCCACAGACCGGCGTCTGGCGAGGCGATGCGATGCCGGCAGCACGACCCGATACGGGTCGTCGAACAGCGCGACGGTCTGCAGCTCGTCGAGCAGATGCGCCGGTGTCTCGGGATCGTCGTAGATGAGCGCGCAGTGCAGCTCACGGGCGAGCAGGCCGTCGATCAGCTCAGGGGGTTCAGCCTCGTGAAGCTCGACGCGGACCCCGGTACGCACCTCGAGGGCAGCGACCGCTCTGGGCAGGACGTGGGCTCCGGCCGTCGGGAACGTTCCGATTCGCAAGGTGGCGACACCGTGTCGAGCCAGCGCCTTGGCCTCGGCTTCGGCGGACGCCAGTCGATCGAGCACGGCCTCCGCGTGCCCGAGGAAGAGCTGGCCGAGGTCGGTCAACGTGGCGCCACGCGTTGTCCTGGTGACCAGGCTGACGCCGAGATGAGACTCCAGCGCCGCTAGGTGATGGGCCACGGTTGGCTGGCTGTGGTGCAGGGCGCGAGCAGCGCCGGCCAGCGATCCGGCGCGCGCGATCGCTTGCAGGACGGTGAGCTGTCGCAGTTCGAGCATGCCACCAGCCTACATACTGACTATGGAGCAGCACCAGATAGTTACCCTCTTCTCTTACCTACTTCTGTCACCGATTCTTGTGCTGTGACTCCTCATGACGCTCTCGCCGCCCACCTGCCCGGTCTCGACCAGACGTGCACGCCGTACGCCGACTCGCTGACGGCGTATGCCGACAGCGACATGATGCGGCTGGACGTCCCCGGGCACCAGGCGTCGGCGCATGCCCAGCCAGGGCTCGCAGACTTCCTCGGCCAGCGCGTCCTCGAGCTCGACATCCCGCCCCTCACCCAGGGCATCGACTTCGGTGACGCCCCCACTCCCCTCGGGCAGGCCGCCTACCTCGCCGCCCAGGCGTGGGGCGGAAAGCGCACGTGGTTCCTCACCAACGGTGCGAGCAAGGGCAATCTCGTCGCCTGCCTTGCGCTCCGTGGCCTCGGCACCCAGGTGGTGCTGCAGCGCTCGATTCACTCGTCCGTGGTCGATGGCCTCGCGCTCGCAGGAATGGACGCAGCGTTCGTCTACCCGAGCATCGATGCCGAGCTGGGGATCGCGCACGGCATCACGCCTGCTTCGCTCGACGAGACCTTGACCGCCAACCCCGACGCCGTCGCCGCCTACGTGGTGACGCCCTCGTACTTCGGGGCAGTTGCCGACGTCGCATCGCTCGCCGAGGTGGCCCACCACCATGGTGTGCCACTCGTCGTCGACGAGGCCTGGGGATCACACTTCGGCTTCCACCCGCGTCTTCCTGTCAACGCCTTGCGTCTGGGTGCCGACCTGGTCATCTCCTCCACCCACAAGCTCGCCGGATCCCTCACCCAGTCGGCCATGCTGCACCTCGGCCACGGCGACTTCGCCGACCGTCTCGAGCCGTTGCTCGACCGTGCCTTCCGGTCGATGCAGTCGACGTCGGCATCGGCACTGTTGATGGCCTCGCTCGACCACGCGCGCCACCAGCTGGCCGTCAACGGACACACGACAATCGGCGCAAGCCTGGACGCCGTCGACAAGCTACGCGGTCGCATCGTCGCGGAGGGCCGCTTCGGCGTCCTCGACAACCGCATGCTCTCGTTCGACGATGTCGTCGAGATCGACCCACTACGAGTGGTGATCGACACCCGCACCGGAGGCATCAGTGGCCACGAGGCACGGCACCTGCTGTTCGAGGAGCACCGCATCCACTGCGAGATGTCGACCGACTCGGTCGTCGTGGCGGTAGTGGGCGCCGGTGCGATCCCTGACGTCGACCGACTGCTGGACGCCCTTCACGCGCTGCCCGAGCTTGGCGTAGCAGCGACCGGTGCCATCCAACTGCCGGCCCCGGGTGCTCGCGCCACGTCCGTACGAGACGCCTACTTCGGCGCCACCGAGGTTGTCTCTGCTGCCGAAGCCATCGGTCGGGTCTCAGCTGACACCGTCGCCGCTTACCCTCCAGGCATCCCCAACCTCTTGCCCGGTGAAGTCGTGACCTCAGAGGTTGTCGACTTCCTGCAGCAGACGGCAGCTGCACCGTTCGGTCACGTTCGCGGAGCCCTGGTGAAAGACATGAGCCTCTTCCGCGTCGTCACCAACTAGTGGCGCGGAACCGACTCGTTGACCGCTGACCAGAAGCCGTCGCGTACGTCGTGCTTGGCCTGCTCGTTGTGCCAGGTGTCGACCCCTCGTACCTCCGCGTAGCCAAGCAGCTCGGCGTCCACTCGGCGCGGAATGCTCGGCTTGGACGCCATGAGCCCTGCACGCATTTCCTCCGTTGCCCGAAGGCGCCAGCGGTTTCCGTAGGTTCGGCCGGCCTCATGCGCCGTGACCATCGACGCCACGGCACGGTCCTCAGCATCGTCGCGTGCCCGCTCCTCTCGGGTCGACACATCCGAGAGCCGCAGCAGCTGGTCGGCAGGGACCTCGTCGACATAGCCAGAGCCTCGTCCGGTGGAGGTGAAGAGCAGACGCGAAGGCACGGGCTTGGCCGGCGGGGGGTGCTTGTGGAGCGCCGCGATCTCGGCCGGTGTCGGGACGTGCGGAACGCCGGCCTGCGGAACGTCTAGAACCGCCTCGGCTGTGGCCGACTCGCGGTCGCTGGCGGCCGCAACCTCGGCAACACCGGCAGCCAGCTCAGCAGGGTCAGGGAAGACCGTGTAGAGAGAACGCAGGAACCCCGCGTCGAGAACCCGACGACGATCGGCGGCCATGATCAGCTCAAGTGACTGGTTCGAGCTCTCCGGAGGGCTGTCGACCCCCCACAGGTGCAGCCGCACGCCGTACTTCTGCACTTCCTCAACCGCGCGCAGCAGATCCTCGTCACCGGTCAGCAGCACGAAGTCAGCCGCAGCCTTGTTGCGGGCCAGCTCTGTCATGTCCGCGTGCAGGTCGGCATCGACGCCCTTCTGCGCACGACGGCCACCGTCACGCTCACGAAGGTTTCCCAGCCGCAGCTTGACATCTGTGAGTCGACCGAGCTCGCGCTGATCGGGAAAGGGAACCCGGTTGGGCGCCGCGTCGTACCAGTACAGGCGAAGCAGCGGCAGCCCGGTGTCTTTGACCGCGAGGTCAGCGAGGGCCTCCACCAGCGCCGGCCGATCAGCGCGCACACGTCGACCGCTCGAGCCCTCAGTCAGAAGGACCTTGGCGCTCTCGCCGAGGTACCCGGCGTCGACAAACACAGCGCATCGGTCCATGGCCCAAGAGTGCCAGCCCAGGCGAGATCATGCTCAGGAACCCGCTTGACCGATCGGTGGGCGTCGCACCATGCTCGGGGAATGAGTGACACCAGCGACAGCGACCAGCCAGGACCAGCCGAAGACGTCAAGGCCAAGTTCCGTGAGGCTCTGGAGCGAAAGAACAAGCAGAGCCACGATGCGGTCGGAACCGGTGCTCAGGACTCACCGCAGGGATCCGAGGACACCCACGCCCACGGCGCCAAGCGGGAGTTCCGCCGCAAGTCAGGCTGAGACCTGTTGCTCCTCCCGGTCGTCTGCCTCAGATGGAGGCTCCCCTAGCTCGTCGTCTCGCGGAGCCGTCGCCGCCAGGAACTGCACGGCAGCCACGACCACCAGCAGCGCGACGACGAACCAGAGCACTGTCGAAGGTGTCGGACGATCAACCAAGAAGATGGCTCCACCGAACACCACTGCAGCAGTGAGCTGGATCCCCACCCGGTGGGCCGCCACGAACGCCCCAAATGCGCCGGTGCTCCAGCCAGTGCGCCGTCCACCCTGGGTCATCACTCCGCCCGACACCTCTCGGGTCTTGCGTGCCCAAGCCGCAGGCCCGGTGACAGCCGCCCCGAAGGCGAGGACGATCCCGAGGAAGAAGAAGACCCGGACGCCGTTCCGAAGGAACCTCACCACCGTGTCGTACACCACGGCTGCGGTCTCGGTACTCACCATGTCCGACGTGACCGAGTCGAGGTAGATCCCGCGTCCCACCGCCAGGCTCAGCCCGACCAAAAGGGCCGCCCCCGATATCAGGGCGCCCACCCACACGAGCGCCCGCCTGCGGTTGCGGGACAGCAAGACGGCGCCGAGGAAGCACAACGCCGCCACCCAGGGCAGCACATTGGCCAGCGTGTTCAGACCGCGGACCGCTGTCTGGGCATCCTGGATGTAGCTGACGTTGGCAACTGGAAGCTCAACGCTGGCACTCACCGCTGGGAGTTTGTCGGCGAGGCTGAGGCCCTGCTCGCTGAGGCGCGCCTTGACGTCCTCGATCACTGGCTTGAGCTCGAGGAAGAGCTGACCATTCTCGATCTGAAGGATGGCGGAGGTGTCCTTTCCAGTGACGACCCCGACAACCGATGCGGACGCCTGCCTGTTGATCTCGCGCCAGAGCACGTCGAAACGATCACTCTCGAGCGCCTTGACCACCAGAGAGCGGGTGGTGGACTCGACCTGGCTCGTGATCGGCCCAGCCGCGAAGGACAGCTCCGGGGGCAGGTTCTCTTGCAGCAGCATCTCAACGTCGACCTGGGCGAAAATCTCGTCGGTGATGGCGTTGGCGACGTCATCAATGACGGCCTGGCTGTCCGACAGTGGTGCGACCGTCTCGACGTAGCGGTCGGTGTCCAGGAGGGTGTTGCGCGTCCATACCGCCACGCCCGCCGTGGGCACGAGGACGAATCCCATTCCCATCAGGACGACGACCGCGGTCGAGCGCACCCACCCAAGAGACCGCCCACCCTTAGTGACGGAGTCGGCGGGGCCGCCCTCTCCGCCTGACCGCAGTTGGGCGTTCTCGTCGCGGAGCCGGGCGATCTCGGCACGCGCTTCTTGAAGTTCTCGGTCACTGCTCTCAGCCATGGTCGGCCTTTCGACGGGTCCTTTGAGTCTCCTGCACCAGCATTCTGGCCGCACCGCCCGAAAAGGGTGAACTGCCACGCAGGGAGCCGCGCATCAAGTCGGAGCCCCGCAGGGTCGATTCATGACCGTGAGCACCCTCCCTGGCGTCAGCGCGCCCACTGTGCGGGTTCGCCTGCTGGTGCTGGGGATCGCTCTCGCCCTGCCGGTGGCCTTCGGCACCTACCAGCGGCTGCTCCCCACATCCGATCGTCCCACGGCCACGCCGACCACGGGTGAACGCCTCGTGATGGCGCCCCTCAGCGCCCCAGGCAACCCCAACTACCAGTTCCGCGAGGTGCAGGTCGGGTCGACCGACCCGGTGGCCTTCGACCCCTGTCGGCCTGTGCACTACGTGATGCGACCAGACGGGGCGCCAGCGGGTGGACCGGACCTCGTGACCGCGTCCTTGGCCGAGATCTCCGCGGCCACTGGCCTGCAGTTCATCGACGACGGGCTCGCCGATGAGGCTCCTTCAGAGGTCCGTCCCAACTACCTGCCCGACCGCTACGGGGATCGCTGGGCGCCGGTACTGATCGCCTGGAGCACGCCGCAGGAGTTCGCTCCCCTCTCCGGGGACGTGATCGGGGTAGCGGGAAGCGAACCGGTCGACACCGATGACGGGCAGCGGGTCTTGGTCTCAGGCCAGGTCGTGCTGGACGCCGAGCAGATCTCAGAGGTTCTGCAGTACGTCAGCGGGAGCGCCGTCGCCGTCGCCACAATCACCCACGAACTGGGGCACCTCGTCGGGCTGTCGCATGTCAACGACCCGCAGCAGCTGATGTACCCGAGCGCGCGCCCGTTGGTCAACACGTTGGGACGCGGCGACCGCAGTGGGCTCGCCGCACTTGGAGCGGGCCGCTGCTTCGACAGCCTCTGAGCAGGAGGTCGAGGCGGCGTCACACTGCCTGGCGCGAAACCCCGTACAGGAGCGCTTCGGCGTCTCGAGCAAACTGCGCCACCGCTGCGTAGTCGGTGTAGTCGTAGTCGCGTCGAACATCGGTGCCGAGACCTGAGGACCGGGCGATCGAGCGAACCATCGAACGCTTCACGAGTCCGTACTGTGAGTAGAGCAAAGCACCGGCGAAAGACGCCACCTGGCCCGGGCGCCATCCCGTCTCACTCAGCAGCTCCTCGACGTAACGCTCTGCACCCGAACCCCCGTCGACAGCCCCGGCCGACGACAAGCTGACTTGGAAGAACGCCGATGGCAGGCGATTGAGCTGTTCAGCGTTGCCCTTGATCCACCGAAGCACCGCACGTGGGTGGTGGCCCTGGTGGATCGACGAGCCGATGATCACCAGGTCGTAGCCGACCGGGCACGTCGGCGCCTCATCGAGGGGACACGCCCGGACGATGTGGCCAGCTGTCTCCAGCGGCCGCCGAAGGTGGTCGGCCACCAGGGCGGTGTGCCCTTCGCGGGATCCGTAGACGATCAGTACCTCAGCCATGCCCTCAGAGTCACGCCGAGGTACCCCGACCGGTAGAGCCGAAAGCCCCTCCAGAGGTCGTACGCTCGATCTCGTGTCAGAGGAGAGCGTTCATCCCCAGTCGCGGGGCGAGTGGCGTGCCTGGCTCCGCGACAACCATTCGCGCCCCAAGGGTCTGTGGGTGGTCAACTGGCGGAAGGGCTCTGGCAACGAGCCGTTGTCCTATGAGGACATCGTGGAGGAAGCGGTGTGCTTTGGCTGGATCGACTCCAAGACCCGCGGTCTCGATGACGCACGCACCATGCACTGGCTAGCACCGCGCAAGCCCGGAAGCGGATGGTCGCGAAGCAACAAGCACCGCATCAACAGACTCGAGGACGCTGGTCTCCTGGCCGATCCCGGTCGGCGGGTGATCGAGGCGGCGAAAGCCGACGGCTCATGGGCCTTGCTCGACGATGTCGAGAACCTGGTGGTGCCGGACGACCTCGCGCGGGCCTTCGCGGATCACCCCCCGGCAGCCGATGAGTGGGAGTCCTTCCCGCGGTCAGCGAAGCGCAGGACCTTGGAGTGGATCATGCGGGCCAAGCGAGCCGAGACGCGTGCCAGACGCATAGCCGAGACAGCACGGCTTGCCGCGATCGGTGAGCGTGCCAAGTCGTGACCATTTTGGCTGCAGAGCTCGACCTTCCGAGCGAGGTCGACTGGTCAATCGACGTGCGGCACTCCCTTCACTCAGAGCCTTTGATCCTCGTGGGTCCGCACCACGTGTGCGCCACAGCCAGTATCGGCAAGCTGCTGCTGTTGGTGGCGATCGCTACGGCGATCGAGACCGGCCACCTCTCGCCCGAGACGATCCTCGAGCGCGACGACGCCATAGCCGTGGCTGACTCCGGGTTGTGGCAGCACCTACACTCCGCGAACATTCCGCTCAGCGACCTCTGCGTCCTGGTCGGCGCGACGAGCGACAACTGGGCCACCAATGCATTGATCGAGATCGTCGGCCTCCCGGAGGTGGCCGAGACAGGGCGCCTCCTTGGTATGAGGCAGACCAGGCTCCTCGACATCGTCCGCGATGAACGGACTCCAGATGACCCGCCGGCCCTGTCGGTGGGATCGGCCGCAGAGCTGCGTCACTTGTGCGAGTCAATCCGCACGGGCAACAACGTCTCCCCGAAAGTGGCCCAACAGGTGCGCGCGTGGCTTGCCCTGAACACCGACTTGTCGATGGTTGCGGGGGCTTTTGGCTTTGACCCACTGGCGCACGGCGAGGCAGACCGTGGATACGCACTGTGGAACAAGACCGGAACGAACCACGGTGTCAGGGGCGACGTCGGCGTCGTCCAGCGTGGAGCTGCGAGCGCGACCTATGCCGTCCTCGCCAACTGGACACCGGTGGGCTCTGACGATCCACTACGTGACGATGTTCTGCGCACCATGCGCACTATCGGCGACCAGATTCGACACTCGCTCGCCAGCGCCTAGCCTCAGCTGCGCGCAGCAACGAACGCCGCAACGGCTCGATCCACGTCCTCGTCGGTGTGCGCCGCCGACAGCTGTACCCGGATTCGCGCCTGACCGTGTGGGACCACTGGGAACGAGAACGCCACCGCGTACACGCCTGCCTCCCACAGCTGCTGCGCCACGCGACTGGCTTCCACCGCGTCGCCGAACATCACGGGGACGATCGCGTGCTCGCCCGGGAGCAGGTCGAAGCCCGCGTGGGACATGCCCGCCCGGAAGCGCCCGGCGTTTCGCTCCAGCTGCACCCGGAGGTCGTCGGACTCCTGCAGGAGGTCAAGGACCACTAGCGTCGCACCCACCACCGCAGGCGCTACAGAGTTGGAGAAGAGGTAGGGGCGAGCTCGCTGCTTGAGAACGCCGACGATCTCTCGCCGTGCGGCGACGTAGCCACCGCTGGCGCCGCCGAGAGCCTTGCCGAGTGTGCCCGTGAGGATGTCGACTCGGTCTTCGACGCCGAATCGAGCCGGCGTGCCTCTGCCTCCTTCTCCGACGAATCCAACGGCGTGTGAGTCGTCCACCATGACCAGTGCGTCGTACTGGTCGGCCAGCGCGCAGATCTGGTCAAGAGGCGCGTAGTAGCCATCCATCGAGAAGACCCCATCGGTGACGATCAGCCGGTAGCGGGCCCCTGACGCTTCCTTGAGGCGGGCCTCGAGCTCGTCCATGTCACGGTTGGCATATCGAAAGCGCTGGGCCTTGCACAGGCGGACCCCGTCGATGATGCTCGCGTGGTTGAGGGAGTCAGATATCACCGCATCGCGGGCGTCGAACAACGCCTCGAACACGCCGCCGTTCGCATCGAAGCACGAAGGAAACAGGATTGTTTCTTCTTGGCCGAGCCATGACGAGAGCCGCTCTTCGAGTTCTCGATGAATGTCTTGGGTGCCACAGATGAAGCGGACCGATGCCATTCCGAATCCTCGTTCTTGCAGCGTTCTCGAGGCAGCCTCCACCACCCGAGGGTCATCGGCCAGACCCAGGTAGTTGTTGGCGCAGAGGTTGAGGATCTCACGGCCATTCTCGTCGTGGACGTGCGTGCCCTGAGGGCTCGACAAGATCCGTTCCGGCTTGAACACACCGGTCTCATGCATCTCCGAGATTCGGGCCGACAGCTCACTTCTCAGGTCTTCCAGCACGTCATACCTCCGACCAGTCGAGCAACACCTTGCCGCACCGTCCGCTGGACGCCGTATCAAAGGCCTCCTCGAACTGGTGATACGGGAAACGGTGCGTGATCACCGGTGTGATATCCAGTCCAGCGGCCACCAAGACAGACATCGCGTACCAGGTCTCATACATCTCGCGGCCATAGATCCCCTTGATCGTCAGCATCGACGTGATGGTCTTCATCCAGTCGAAAGGTGCCTCGTCGCTGCTGGGCAGGCCCAGGAGAGCGATACGGCCGCCGTTGGCCATCGTGTCGAGCATGCTGGCGAGCGCCGACGGCGCTCCCGACATCTCCAGGGCGACGTCCCAGCCCTCCTTCATCCCCAGCTCGGTCATCACATCGTGCAGCTCGCGTTCGGTGGGGTCGACAGCCATCGTGACGCCGGTACTGCGTGCCAGCTCGAGTCGGTAGGGGCTGACATCGGTCACCACCACGTGGCGCGCGCCTGCGTGACGAGCAACGGCGGCCGCCATGATGCCGATCGGACCTGCGCCCGTTACCAGAACGTCCTCACCGAGCACCGGAAAGGCGAGCGCGGAGTGCACGGCGTTGCCGAAGGGGTCGAAGATCGCCGCGACCTCGACATCGAGATCGGCGGGGTGACGCCACACGTTTGCGGCTGGCACCGTGATGTACTCCGCAAAGCCGCCGTCGCGATGGACGCCCACACCTTTGGTGTTGGGACACAGCTGTCGCCGCCCGGCCCGGCAGTTACGGCAACGCCCGCAGACCAGGTGCCCCTCGACGCTCACCAGGTCGCCTTCGACCACGGTGTCGACTCCGGGACCCACCTCAGCGACGTGCCCGGCGATCTCGTGCCCGAGGACCACTGGCGGAGTCACCATCGACTGCACAGACGGATCCCACGACCGAATGTGGAGGTCGGTGCCGCAGATCCCCGTGCGAGCAACCCGAATCAACACCTGACCGCTGGCGACCACGGGCTCGGGGACGTCCACAAGGTCGAGCCCGGGTGCCGCCTCACGCTTGACCAACGCCTTCATAAGCCCCTCCGAGATGTTGCCGGCACCGAACCAGACCCGTCAGGAACGACGAGGCGCCACACCGAACGCCGCGCGAACGGCCGAGCGTACCTGTCGGTGCGGCCACCACCATGCCGTAATGACCAGAATCGTGAGGCCTACTGCTCCAGCAAGGACAATGGCCGCCGCCGGGCTGGTGCGTTCGGCCACAGCTCCGAGTCCGACAAGCCCAACGATCGCCATGGCGTTGAAACCTGCCCCAGCCATGCCGAAGACGCGCCCGCGGCGCTGCTCGGGCGTCAACTGCATCGACAGCGCCATGAGCGTCACCACGTATCCCTGGCACAGACCGTTGAGGAACCACAGGGCGACGGCAACAGAGACGGGGGGCTCAGCGGCGGTGGCCAGCAGTGGCACCATCGAGAGCAGAGCCAACGGGAAGATGAGACGCACTTGCCGCTCCATCGGGAGCCGTGCCACAAGCAGGGCCCCCAGCGCCGCACCAGCAGGAGTGGCGGCCAACAAGACGGTAGCCGCCCATGGCGGTGCTCCCGCCTGCGTGGCGTAGGGCAGCGCAACCGCGTCCGTTGCCACCAGAAGTGCCGCAGACACCCAGAGCAGGATCACCACGGCCCGGATGTTGCTGGTCTTCACGATGGTGCGCAGACCAGACTTGGTGTCCCTCATCATGCGACGGAAACTCGTACCGGAAGCGGCCGCCGAAGGTCGGGGTACCACGAAGGCAAGCACGATCAAGTACGAGATGAGAAAGGTCAGGGCGTTGAGCAGCAGTACCCATCCCGCGCTGGTCAGGCCAAGCGCGACACCAGCGAGGATGAAGCCCACTACTTGGACCACCTGCTCGAACGTGGTTCCCAGCCCCACGACCGCCTGATACTCGACCGGTGAGCGTGAGGCGTCCGGCAGCAGCGACGACCGGGCCGAAAGCGCAGGCGCACTGAACATCTCGACGACGAGCAGAAGGCCGACCGCCAGGGCATTGGCGTCGCGCGACACGGCGACAGCAAGCATGGCCACGAGCAGTGCACGGGCAAGGTCTGCCCACAACATCACCGAGCGGCGGGGAAACCGGTCAGCCAAGGAGCCGAGGAACGCGAAGCCGAACGTGCTCGGCAGGTAGGACACCGCCAGTACGCCCGCTGCGAGGAACGCGTTGCCATTGCTGCGTTCGAGGACGTAGAGGGCCAGTACGACGCGAGCCAGCTGGTCGCCGATTCCCGAGAGCAGACGGGCAGCAAGCAGCGCCACCAGCTCGGAGTTGCCCAGCACCGCGCGGTAGCGCGCAGCCCCTGAAGCCAGGGGTTCGCTCACGTGTAGAACACCCTCTCGACGATGGCCCGGGAGCGTCGCGTCACTCTGCGGTAGTCCTCGACCAGCTCGCCAGCTCGGTCCGGGGGGTATCCCAGGACACCCGCCACGAGGGCCAAGTCGCCCGTATCCCGGGGCACGCTGTCAGATGGTCGACCTCTCGCGACCATGATGGCGTCCCGTATCTGGGTAGCCAGGAGCCACGCCGCACGCAGGTACTCAGTGTCGCGATCGGACAGCAGTTCGGCGTCGCGTGCAGCACTCAGCGCCTCAAGCGTGCTTGTCGTCCGCAAGGCCGGGACCCGATCCGCGTGCATCAGCTGCAGCAGCTGAACCGTCCACTCGACATCAGCGAGGCCACCTGGCCCAAGCTTGGTGTGCAGCGCCGGATCCGCTCCGCGCGGAAGTCGTTCTGACTCCACGCGAGCCTTGATCCGCCGCGTCTCAACCACCTCAGCCTTGGCCAAGCCCCCACGGGGCCACCGCAAGGCGTCGATCAGCGACGTGAAGTCAACGCCCAGCTCAGGGTCGCCTGCCATCGGCTGCGCCCGCAGCAGCGCCTGGCTCTCCCACGTCAGTGACCAACGTTGGTAGTACGCGCGGTACGACGCCAGACTCCTGACCAGGGCTCCGCTTCTCCCTTCCGGTCGAAGGTCGGCATCGATCTGCATCGGCGGATCAGGCGCCGGCAAGGTGAGCAGTCGGCGTAGTTCCGTGGCGACACCGAGCGCATAACGAGAAGCCAGCTCCTCATCGACTCCCTCGATGGGGTCGTGGACGAAGAGCACGTCGAGGTCGCTGCCCAGCCCCAGCTCGCGACCGCCGAATCGACCCATCCCAATGACAGCAAAACGCGTGGGTGGAGCTCCTTGCTCCTCACCGCCAGCTGCGGCGACTTCCAGCACCGCTCGAAGAGCGGCCTCAGCCACCGCGGTGAGCGCTGGACCTGAGGCATCGGGCCCGACGCTGCCGAGAACCTCGGCGGCAGCGATCCGAAACAGCTCGCGACGCCTGATGGCCCGAACGGCGTTGGCGGCTTCTTCCGGCGTCCTTGCCCGCCCAGCCGTCGCCCTCATCTCACCGAGGAGCTCCTCGGTCGAGCGGGGCCGCAGCGCATCATCAGCGGCGAGCAGTGCCACGGCGTCGGGTGAGCGCAGCAACAGGTCTGTCGCGAACCGGCTGGTGGCCAAGATTCTTGCCAGCCGCTCGGCGGTCGCGCCGGCATCCCGTAGCAGGGCGAGATACCAATGGGTGCTTCCCAACGCCTCGCTCACCCGACGAAAGCCCAGCAGCCCGGCGTCGGGGTCTGGGGCATCTGCGAACCACCCCAGCATCACCGGCAACAGGGTCCGTTGGATCGCGGCTCGCCGACTGACCCCAGCCGTCAGGGCCTCAAGGTGTCGCAAAGCGCCTTGGGGGTCTCTGTACCCAAGCGCCTCCATGCGGTGCTGTGCCGCCTCTGGCGTCAGGTGCGACTCGCCAGCACCCAGCCGAGCGACCGCCTGAAGCAAGGGCCGGTAAAAGAGCTTCTCGTGGAGGCGACGCACCTCGCGGGCATGCTGCCTCCAGGCTTCAGTGAGCTGGTCGACAGGGTCCTTCGTGAAGCCCACCGATCGCCCCAGAACCCGGAGGGCGCCGGTATCGGCCGGCATGAGATGAGTCCGTCGCAAGCGCCACAGCTGGAGGCGATGCTCAAGCGTTCTCAGGAAGCGGTACGCATCGGCCAGCGAGGCCGCGTCGTCGCGTCCGACATAGCCGCCGTCCGCCAACGCAGCGAGTGCCGTCAGTGTGTTGCCGCTGCGCAAGGTCTCATCGCTGCGGCCATGAACGAGCTGCAACAGCTGGACGGCGAACTCGATGTCGCGCAAGCCACCAGGCCCGAGCTTCAGCTGTCGATCCACCTGGGCGGCGGGAACATTGGCCTCGACGCGTCGTCGCATTCGCTGAACATCACCGACGAAGCCCTCGCGGCCGGATGCCTCCCAGACCATGGGCGCAATGGCCTGCACGTACTCGCGACCTAGCCCAAGGTCACCCGCAACCGCGCGCGCCTTGAGTAACGCCTGGAACTCCCAGGTCTTGGCCCACCTGCGGTAGTAGGCAACATGGCTGGCCAGCGTGCGCGTCAGCGCGCCCGACTTCCCTTCCGGTCGAAGGGCGGCGTCGACTTCCCAGAGGGCACCTTCGGCCGTCACGGTGGAGCACGCACGCGCCAAGCCTGCCGCGAGCCGGTCGCCGATCCGCGTGGCCGTTGCCTCATCGACGTCAGCCAACGGTTCGGCAACGTAGACCACGTCGACGTCGCTGACGTAGTTCAGCTCGCGACCGCCGCACTTGCCCATGGCGATGACGGCAAGACGCACCAGCCCCGACTCCGGTCCAACCTCGGCGCGGGCAATGGCGAGTGCGGTGTCCAGAGCCCCGGCAGCAAGATCGGCCAACTCAGCGGCAATGTCAGATACCGCTGCCGACGTGGTGAGGTCACGAGCCGCGGTGCACAGCAGCAGTCTTCGGTACTGCACCCGCAGAGCGTCAAGCGCGGTCCTCGCCTCAAGACCAGCAACCGGAGTAGGCGAGGAGGGATCGGCGTCGACGGCCGCAAGGAGCGTGGCCCGCATGGCGTGAGCCGTCGGCCGAGTGAGATCGAGATCCGCGTCGGCAAGGATGACGCAGTCGCCGGGCCGTCGCACCAGATGATCTGCCAGGGCACGGCTTGCCCCCATCACCGCCAGGACCCGGTCAGCGTAGACGTCGTCCGCGTCCAACGATCCCAGCAGATCCCTCGGCGCCTCCGAGGCCTCAAGCACCCGCGCCAGGCTCGCGAGGGCACCATCGGGATCTGCGACCGACGCCATTCGGCTCAGGAGCGACTCACCGGGCGGGTATCCCTGTGCCTCGAGGGATTCGAGAACCACACCAGCTGCTGCAGCATCGACGAAGCCCCACCGGGACAGGCGCCCCGGCGTCGTCTCGGTGCGTCCGCTCGCCACGTGTTCACCGTAGCCATGCCGGCCCGGTTCAGAGCGCAGGCAGGTACCGCTCGAGCTCAAAGGCTGTGACTTGGTTCCGATAGTCCTCCCACTCAGCCCGCTTGTTGCGCAGGAAGAAGTCGAAGACCTGCTCGCCGAGCGTCTCGGCGACGAGCTCGCTCTGCTCCATCACCGCGATCGCCTCTGCGAGGTTCTGCGGGAGCGGATCGATCCCCATCGCGCGGCGTTCGCCTTCAGTCAGTGCCCACACGTCGTCTTCGGCGCCGGCCGGCAGCTCATAGCCTTCTTCAACGCCCTTGAGCCCGGCAGCCAAGAGCACCGCGAACGCCAGGTAGGGGTTGCACGCCGGGTCAAGCGTGCGCACCTCGATGCGGGTGCTCTGCCCCTTCTGGGGCTTGTACATGGGGACGCGGACCATGGCCGACCTGTTGTTGTGCCCCCAGCACACATAGGCGGGAGCCTCTCCCCCACCGTAGAGACGCTTGTACGAGTTCACCCATTGGTTGGTGACGGCTGTGATCTCGGCGGCGTGACGGAGCAGGCCCGCGATGAATGACCTGCCGACCTTGGAGAGCTGGTAGTCGGCGCCTGGTTCGAAGAAGGCGTTGCGGTCGCCCTCGAAGAGCGACAGGTGGGTGTGCATGCCAGAGCCTGGGTGCTCGGCCAAGGGCTTGGGCATGAATGAGGCGAACAGACCTTGCGAGAGAGCCACCTCCTTGACGACGGTTCGAAATGTCATGAGATTGTCGGCAGTACTGAGGGCATCTGCGTACCGAAGATCGATCTCTTGTTGACCCGGTGCACCCTCGTGGTGACTGAACTCCACCGAGATCCCCATGGCCTCGAGCATGGTGATGGCGTCGCGACGGAAGTTCTGGCCGACCGAGGTGGGCGTGTGGTCGAAATAGCCACCGTTGTCGATCGGGACCGGCCGTTGGCCCGCCGGCGGCAGCTCGTCGAAGAGAAAGAACTCGATCTCCGGATGGGTGTAGAAGGTGAAGCCCATGTCGGCCGCCCTGCCCAGAGCCCGCTTCAACACGTAGCGAGGGTCGGCGAATGACGGAGTTCCGTCCGGCATGAGGATGTCGCAGAACATCCTCGCCACGCCTGGTTCGCCGCGCCACGGAAGCACCGTGAACGAGGTCGGGTCGGGCTTGACCAGCATGTCGGACTCAGAGACTCGAGCAAATCCTTCGATCGCCGAGCCATCAAAACCGATTCCCTCTGCAAAAGCGGCTTCGAGCTCGGCGGGCGCGACCGCGACCGATTTCAGGATATCCCAGAACGTCGGTGAACCACAGGCGAATGAATCGAATGTCGCGCTCTTCGGTGGTCCGAAGGACGAACTCTTGCTGTTTGTCCATTCGGCCATGGTGCCCGGGCTGTGTTTCGCCGACGTTACGACTGCTGCAGCGCTGCTCTGGTCTGGCTGGTAATCCGGTGCTCAGCGACGAAGGACAAGAAGGGGACCGTGCCTGCCAAGCACACAAGGACGCCCTTCGACAGTGGCCACTTCATCCGGAAAGAGAGGTCGAACACCGTCACGAGGTACACCATGTACACAAAGCCGTGCACCCGCGGCACGATGTCGAGCACGGTGGTCATGTCCTGCACATAGCGCAGGTACATGTCGAGGCAGAGCAGGAGCAGCCCGACCCCCGTTATCCACGCCATCACCCGAAACCGGTTCAGCGCCGAAGTGCTCGCCTTCGGCGCAGTGGCACTCTGAGTCATTCGCTGGTCCTTCGAGGTTCTTGATCGCGGTTGGCGTCCATGGTGTCAAGCGAATCTGCAGCCCGCTCTTCGGGTGTCGCCAACAGGTCTTCACGCTCCACTCGCACCATACGGAAGAACCAGAAGATGGCGAACAGACCAAAGAGCCACCACTGGACGCCGTAGGCCGCGTTCTGCCAGTCCACCACTCCGGTCACCGTGAGCGCGGGAGGGTCCACCTCGACCAGCGGTGACTCCGGCTTCGGCTGCTGCTGAATGACGAACCCTTGAAAGAGCGGGGGCTGCCACAGCGACAACAGCTGGGCGCTGGAAACCACCTCGACCTGGCCCGCCGGCAGCGGTTCCCGGCCCCTCTCGCGCAGGGCGTCCGACTCGGTTGGCTCCAGCCACGCAACGAGGTCTTGATCGCCCTCCGGGGCCGGGGGGACGTCCTCACCGGCCGGCAGCCAGCCCCGAACTACGGGGATCGCAGCACCACCGGCACGGTCCGGGAGAAAGGCTGTGACGACCCACGCGCCGGAAGTACCCGCGTTCTGACGTTCGATGACCATTACCTCGCGTTCGGCGTCGAACGTGCCGCTCAGGGCTACCCGGCGGCCGATCTGGTCCTGATCGACAGGTTGACCCGGCTCGTGCACATCGGTGAGCGGGACGACCTGAGTAGGGGGGGTCCTGACGACCTCGACGCGTGCTCGGTCCCACTGCCACCAGCCCAACCACGCGCAGGCGGCGACGACTGCGACCAAGATCGCCATGCGCGCAGCCCAGCGCGGAGTGAGCAGCAGTTCGGACACCCCGTGACGGTATCTCGGCGTCGAGAGGCACGCGGATACAGTGGCGCCGTGGCCCACGACCAGAACGCGGCGCGTCCCTGGCGCTTGGCGCTGGTTCAGGAGAACGCCACAGTCGGTGATCTCGCGGGAAACGCCGACCTCGTTGTCGCCCGCACCCACGAGGCGGCAGCGGCGGGCGCCTGCCTGGTGGCCTTTCCCGAGATGTTCCTCACCGGCTACCCCGTCGAGGATCTGGCGCTCCGGAAGTCGTTCATCGAGGCATCCCAACGAACCGTGGCGGATCTGGCGCGGCGCCTTGAGGCAGAAGGGTTGGGACAGATCGACGTGATCGTCGGCTATCTCGACAGCGATGTCGACCACGTCGATCGCCTCGGACGCCCACGACATTCGCCACAGAACGCAGCGGCTCTGCTGCGCGCGGGATCAGTGGCGGCCAAGTACGCCAAACACCACCTGCCGAACTACGGGGTCTTCGACGAGTACCGGTACTTCGTTCCGGGAAGCCGCGCCTGCACGATCGAGGTACAGGGCCGTCGGGTAGCGCTCGCCATCTGCGAGGACCTCTGGCAAGAGGGCGGACCAGTCTCGTGGGCCCAGGAGGCAGGCGCCGACCTGCTACTGGTGATCAACGGCTCACCGTACGAGCGTGACAAGGACGACACACGCCTGGATCTGTGCCACAGGCGCGCCCGAGAGGCAGGAATGCCGCTTGCCTACGTCAACCTCGTCGGTGGTCAGGACGAGCTGGTCTTCGACGGTGACTCGCTCGTCGTCAACAAGGACGGCGAGGTGCTCGCCAGGGCCGGCCAGTTCACGTCCGAGTTGCTGTGTGTCGACGTGTTTGACGAGGTAGCGAAGCCACCCCCTCCCCGCATGGGCAGTGTCGAAGAGGTCTATCGGGCCCTGGTCTGTGGCCTGGGCGACTACGTCCGCAAGAACGGTTTCAGCAGCGTCGTTATCGGTATGTCAGGTGGCATCGACTCGGCGCTCACCGCTGCGCTCGCGGTCGACGCGCTCGGTCCCCAGTCGGTCCACGGAGTGGGGATGCCGAGTGTCCACTCCTCGCAACATTCCCGCGACGACGCCGCCGACATGGCCTCGCGCACCGGCATGCCCTTCCGCGAGCTGCCGATCGCCCCCATGGTCGATGCCTATCTCGCTCAGCTCGATCTCACGGGCCTCGCCGCAGAAAACCTGCAGGCAAGAGTCCGGGGCACCACGCTGATGGCGATTTCCAACGAAGAGGGCCACCTGGTTCTGGCCACCGGCAACAAGAGCGAGCTCGCGGTCGGCTACTCGACTCTCTACGGAGATGCCGTCGGCGCGTACGCGCCGCTCAAGGACGTCTCCAAGACCATGGTCTGGCAGCTGTCGAGATGGCGCAATGACCAAGCACGGGCCGAGGCGAGCATCCCGCCGATCCCGCCGAACAGCATCACGAAGCCGCCGTCTGCCGAACTGCGACCTGGACAGCTCGACACGGACTCGTTGCCCGACTATGCCGTGCTCGACGACGTCCTCGACGACTACGTCGAGCAGGACTCGGGGGCGGCTGAGCTCGTCGCAGCCGGCTTTTCGGCTGAGCTCGTCGAACAAGTACTGACCATGACCGACCGCGCCGAGTACAAGCGACGTCAATATCCACCGGGACCCAAGATCTCGTTCAAGGCCTTTGGGCGGGACCGCCGACTGCCGATCACCAGTCGCTGGCGCGAGAACATCGACGAGCTCAACGCACCGTGAACGTTCCTCCGCAGCTGCCATCAGCCCCCACCTGGGCGGAACTCGCGCAGCTGCCGACCGCGCTCTTCCTCGACATCGATGGCACCTTGCTCGAGTTCGAGGCGCACCCAGAACTGGTGCGAGCCACGCGCGGCCTGACCCAGCTCCTCAAGTCGGTAAGCGCCTCGCTGGGCGGCGCCCTGGCCCTGATCTCAGGGCGGCCCCTCGACGACATCGACCGCGTCTTCGAACCGTGGCAACCGTTCGCAGCAGGAGGGCACGGCGCAGAAGTACGCGGCAGCACCGGAACCCGCTTGCACCACCCCGACGCCGAACAGCTCGGGGTGATTCGCCGCACCTTGGAGACCGGGCTCGCTCCACTCCCCGGCGCTTGGATGGAAGACAAGGGATATGGGTTTGCCCTGCACTACCGCAACGCCCCCGAGCATGAAGACGCTGTCATCGCCCTCGCACTAAGCACCGCCATGGACTCCGACGGCGCGCTCGAGGTCCAGCCGGGCGTCCTGGTGCAAGAACTCCGCCCCGCCGCCTTCGACAAGGGACTTGCCCTCGATGAGCTGATGGCTCAGAAACCATTCGTGGGCCGACGCCCAGTCGTCGTCGGCGACGACCGGACCGACGAGTTCGCCTTTGCCTCCGCTCATCGGCATGGCGGGCTCTCGGTGCTGGTCGGGACCCGAACCGATAGCGTCGCGCAGTACAGGATCACCGACCCGGAGGCGGTACGCGCATGGCTGACCGACATTCCCCAGCGGGCGTCGCCGTGACCGCCGAGCAGCAGTCACTCGACCTTGCGGTGGTCGGCAACAGCACCGTGGGAATGCTGATCGATGCTGAGGGTCGCTATGTGTGGGGCTGCTTGCCCCACCTGGCCGCCGATCCAACCTTCTGTGAGTTGCTCCAGCCCTCGAGCGAGGACCACGGAGTATGTGCCATCGAGCTCGAGGGGCTGGTCTCGAGCGAGCAGCGCTACCTGCCCAACACCGCCGTTCTCATCACTGTGCTGCGCGCCGAAGATGGCAGCGCCGTCGAGATCACCGACTTCGCACCCCGGTTCGAACGATGGGACAGGCTCTACCACCCGGTGATGTTCGTGCGCCGTATCCGCCCGCTGGCTGGCGGACCCCGGATCACGATCCGCGTTCGCCCGCTGACCGACTGGGGTGGCCGGGTTCCCGACCGCACGAGCGGCAGCCACCACATTCGCTGGCTGCTCAAAGACACAACGCTGCGGCTCACCACGGACACCCGCGTCCCCTACATCGAACGCGAGCTGCCCTTCGTGCTCGACCGACCGATCAACATGATCCTCGGCCCCGATGAGAGCCTGACGACGTCGGCCGAGGCATTCGCCCGTGAGACCTACGACCGCACGGTCGATTACTGGCAGTCATGGTCCCGCTCGCTGTCGATCCCCTTCGAGTGGCAGGACGCGGTTATCCGCGCAGCCATCACGCTCAAGCTCTGTCAGTACGAGGGAACCGGGGCGATTGTCGCCGCTTTGACCACATCGATTCCCGAAGCGCCCGACAGCGGGCGCAACTGGGACTACCGATACTGCTGGTTGCGTGACGCTGCATTCGTCGTGCGCACCCTGAACCAGCTCGGGGCGACCAAGAGCATGGAGGACTTCCTCGGCTACATCTACACGTTGGCTTCGGGCACCGAAGAGATGCAGCCGGTCTACGGCATTCACTTCGAGCGGGCGCTCACCGAGCAAATCGAGCCCGATCTCGCTGGCTACCGCGGGCACGGACCGGTTCGTAGCGGCAATGAGGCCTACCTGCAGAAACAGCATGACGTCTACGGCAGCGTCGTCATGGCCTCTACCCACCTCTTCTTCGACCAACGGCTCACGACTCCCGGCGACGATGGTGCCTTTGAGCAGCTCGAGCGCGCCGGTGACCTCGCCTACGAGCTCTTCGACCAACCGGACGCCGGGCTCTGGGAGTTCCGCGGACGCCAAGGCGTGCACACGTACAGCAGCGTGATGTGCTGGGTTGCCGCCGATCGGTTGGCGAAGATCGCGATTCAGCTCGGTAAACCCGACCGCGCCGGGCACTGGAGGTCGCGGGCCGATCTCATGCGCGACCGCATCATCCACGAGGCGTATGACACCGAGCGGGGTGCCTTCATGGAGACGTGGGGCGGCACACGGCTCGATGCCTCCACGCTCGTCCTGCCCGACCTCGGCTTCATCGCGGCAGACGACGAGAGGTTCCTGGGAACGCTCGCGGCGGTCGAGACGAATCTGAAACGTGGCAACTACCTGTTCCGGTACGTCGACGCAGACGACTTCGGTGAGCCGAACACGTCGTTCAACCTCTGCACCTTCTGGTATCTCGACGCGCTTGCTCGGGTCGGGCGCATCGATGAGGCGCGCGAGCTCTTCGAACACATCCTGAGTCGACGCAATCACCTCGGTCTGATGTCGGAGGATCTCCACCCCGAGACCGGCGAGCTGTGGGGCAACTTCCCGCAGACCTACTCGATGCTCGGAATCATCCAGATCGCCATGCGCCTCTCGCGCCCCTGGGAGCATGCCTCATGAGCAGGCTCATCGTCGTGTCCAACCGGGTAGCCATGCCGCGCGAGACGCGCGCGGGTGGACTCGCCGCCGCCATGCAGGGCGCCCTTGCTGAGAACGGGGGGATCTGGTTCGGCTGGTCGGGCAAGGTATCCGACTCGCCCGGCCCCCCGACCGAGCTGGACGAGGGCGGCATCAAGTACGTCACGATCGACCTCGCCCGTGAAGAGTACGACGCCTACTACAACGGCTTCGCCAACCGCACCCTCTGGCCGCTCCTGCACTACCGGCTCGATCTCGTCGACTACCGCCGCGACACATATCGCGGCTATCAGCGCGTCAACCGTTCGTTCGCCCGACTACTGGCCCCGATGATTCGTGACGACGATCTCGTCTGGGTCCAGGACTACCACCTGATGCCACTGGCCGCCCTGCTGCGCGAGGAAGGAGTGCGAGCCCGCATCGGGTTCTTCCTGCACACGCCATTGCCACCCCCCGATCTGATCGTCGCGCTTCCGGGTCATCGGGCGCTGATGGAAGCACTGACCGACTACGACCTGCTGGGTTTCCAGACCGAGGGAGACCGCCAGGCGTGCGTCGACTACCTGATCAACCTTGCGGGCGGCAGCCTCACCTACGACGACTATGTGACGATGCCTTCTGGCACGCGCACCCTCGTGCGGTGCATGCCCATCTCGATCGACCGTGACCTGGTCTCTCAGCAGGCGATGCGCGCCTCGCAGCAGGTGACCGTCCGCCGCCTCAGAGACTCACTTCTTGGTCGGTGGTTGATCATCGGCGTCGACCGCCTCGACTACTCAAAGGGCCTGCACGATCGCTTCTCGGCTTTTGGGCGCTTCCTCGACCGCCATACCGAGCACCGTCGACAGGCGGTAATGCTGCAGGTGGCGCCGGCTTCACGTGGCGAGGTGCCCGAGTACCGCCAGATCCGCGCCGACCTGGAACGCCAGTCAGGCGCCGTCAACGGTCGATTCAGCGAGGCCGACTGGGTACCCCTTCGCTACGTCAACCGCACGTACACCCAGGGAACATTGGCGGGTTTCTACCGCACAGCACGCGTGGGGCTGGTCACTCCTCTGCGCGATGGCATGAACCTGGTCGCCAAGGAGTACGTCGCTGCTCAAGACCCGGAGGACCCAGGTGTCTTGGTTCTGTCCACGTTCGCGGGGGCTGCCCGGGAGCTCGAGAGCGCGGTGATCGTCAACCCCCACGACATCGACGGTGTGGCCGACGCGATCCACCAGGCCATCACGATGACCCTGCCAGAACGGCGACGACGCTGGCGTGAGCTCGATGAAGTGCTGCGAGGGTGGACCATCGCCGATTGGCGTGAGTCGTATCTGACGCAGCTGGCTGCTACCCGCGAGCCCTTCAAGTCGTAGATCGACGACCGGGTTACCCATCAGTAGAAGCTCGTCACCCATGGCGCTTGGGTTCTGATTCCCGAAGTGTCACCATGGGAGCAGTCCGGGGACCGTCCAAGGCCTCGAGGCGAAGGGAAATGAGATGACCCCCACAGATCACTCTCACGATGCAGATCGATCACCCGAGGGCGACGGTCCGCGCCTGTACGGAGCAGGTCGCCAGTCGCGAGTCACCCTGAACGACATCGCAGAGGCGAAGCGGCGTGGCGAGCGTTGGCCGATGCTGACCGCGTATGACGCGATGACTGCCCGACTGTTCGACGAGGTGGGCGTTCCCGTGCTGCTGGTAGGCGACTCTGCGGCCAATGTCGTCTACGGGTACGAAACCACCATCCCCATCACGATGGACGAGTTGGTACCGCTGGTCGCCGCCGTCACCAGAGGCACTCGCCGGGCGTTGGTCGTCGCCGACATGCCGTTCGGCACGTATCAGACCTCCGCCGACCAGGCGCTCGAACAGGCTGCGCGCTTTCTGAAGGAAGGCGGGGCGCACGCCGTCAAGCTCGAGGGAGGCCAACGGATCCTTCCGCAGGTCGAGGCCCTGGTCGGCGCCGGGATACCCGTCATGGGACATCTCGGACTCACTCCCCAGTCGGTCAACGCACTTGGTGGCTACCGCGTCCAAGGTCGTGGTGGGTCGGGTGAACGGCTGCTGCGTGATGCCAAGTCGCTTGAGTCCGCAGGCGCTTTCGCCGTCGTCCTTGAGGTGGTTCCGGCGGAGCTGGCCACACGGGTTACCGAGGCGCTGTCGATTCCGACGATTGGGATCGGAGCTGGCGCGGGGTGCGACGCGCAGGTGAACGTCTGGCAAGACTTGGTCGGGCTGACCCCTGCCCCACACCCGAAGTTCATTCGGACATACGCAGACACGCGCTCAGTCATCGCCGATGCTGTCCGCGCGTGGTCTGACGACGTCGTCAGTGGCGAGTACCCCTCGTCCGATCAGTCGTACAAGTGATCGCGAGCATCTCCGCGTGGCAGGCCCGCTACCTGAATTCCTGATTGAACGCGGTAGCGCCGGTTGATCGCGATGAGGTTGGCGGTGAGCGCCTCTACCTGGCCGGCGTTACGCAGGCGACCAGCAAACACGCCCCGAAGTCCGGCCACCGAGTTGATCAGGGCAATCACGAGGCCGACCGCCTCGCGATCGTCACCGACCACGAGCACGTCGCCATCCAGGGTAGAACCCCCCAGCAGCAACTCAGCGGAAACGTGGTGAAACGCCCCGACAACAGTGCTGTCGGGCAACAGCTCCTGTGCGCGCTCCGCGGCGCTACCCGCTTCAACGCGTAGCGCAAACGACCCCCGCTCATCAAAGCCCAGCGGGTTCACGCAGTCGATCACGACGCGGCCCTGCAGCGAGGAGGCGAGACTGACCAACGTGTCATCGTGAGCAGACCAAGGGACCGCAATCACACACAAATCCCCGTCGCAAGCTGCGGCGTTGGACACCCCGACAACGCGAGAGCCGATGGTCCCCGCACACTCCTCCGCCCTGGCGACATCGCGCGAGCCCAGGCGCACGTGGTGGCCTGCTGCTGCGAGCCGGACGGCCAAACCGCGTCCTAGAGGGCCGGTTCCACCAATGACACCGACAACGAGCGCTCCCGCAGGTTCATCGCTCGGTTGAGCATCGCCGACACGCACATCCATGCCGTGCATCGTCGCATCCTCGCATCTGCGGCACGATAGGGCCGTGGATGTCAGCCGTGTGATGCTGTTACGCGAGATGCTCGCCTCGTCTGGATGGGTCGAGCGCACTCAAGGCTTTGCGCGCACCCTGCGCCGCCAAACGACCGAGCCAGGGGGTCTGCTGCTGGTAGGCACTCCGCAGGCCGAGCCATGGCACCTTGCGGCTCACCTTGACGACGAGTCACGGTGGTCGGGCACTCCTCAGCTGAGCCCCACACTCGTTCGCTATCAAGCACCCGTTGATGCTCCCGCTCACCTTGCAGTGACTCTCGAACGCCTTGAGGCAGCGCGCAAAGGAGAGACTCTTTTCGTTGTCAGTGAAGACGCCGCTCCTGAGATGTTGCTGGAGCGTGCATGGGACGCCCGAAAGGCAGGCGCGACTGTTCTTTCGCTCGACGCAGGTGATGACGAGTTGCACGGAGTCGCCCACGAGTCCCTCGTTGTTCCAGGTGTGAGCGAGTCATCTCTTGTTGTGCCAGAGCTCGAAGTCGTGTCGTTCGACAGCGTGCAACACCTCGTCAGTGTTGCAGCAGGTGAAGCTGCGCATGGTGGATCCTCGACGTCGATGCGCAAGCGGATGGCGCAGTTTCTCGAGCGGCTTTCAGGTCCACGCATCTCGTAGCACTGCATCTTCGGTCACCAGTTCGCACGCGATCGGCGCACACGAACATGCAAACACTTCGAACAAAACGTGCAGCCAGGACTCGCGCAATCGCGCAGTTAACGACAGACTGTGCGACGCAACGTTCGCGACACGAACGTTGAATTGCATGCACGGTGCTGGCGTCACGACAGTGACGATGGGATTGTGCAACCAAAGCGTTCGGCGAAGGGGCCGGACACTGACGCGTCAGGAGGCACAGGTGGCTGCCAAGTCCACCACGGCCAAGAAGGCAGCAAAGCGTTCAACTGCTGCCAAGCGGACGACGAAGAAGTCGACCAAGAAGGCCGCTGCAAAGCGTACGACCAAGAAGGCAACCGCCAAGCGCACCGCCAAGAAGGCACCGGCGAAGCGGACTGCCAAGAAGGCGACTAGGAAGACTGCCGCGAAGCGGACTGCCAAGAAGGCGACCAAGAAGACAGCCAAGAGGGCACCCGCCAAGCGGACCGCCAAGAAGGCCACCAAGAAGACAGCCAAGAGGGCACCCGCCAAGCGGACCGCCAAGAAGGCCACCAAGAAGACAGCCAAGAGGGCACCCGCCAAGCGGACCGCCAAGAAGGCCACCAAGAAGACAGCCAAGAGGGCACCCGCCAAGCGGACCGCCAAGAAGGCCACCAAGAAGACAGCCAAGAGGGCACCCGCCAAGCGGACCGCCAAGAAGGCCACCAAGAAGACAGCCAAGAGGGCACCCGCCAAGCGGACCGCCAAGAAGGCCGCGCGCAAGCGCTAGCTTGAACAAACGCTGAAGGCCCCGACACCACATGGTGTCGGGGCCTTCAGCGTTCGAGGCTCAGTCGTCCTCGTCGTTCCACTCTGGATCGTTCTCCCAGACCTCGTTGCGGCGACGAGCAACCTCGAGTGCAGTCGCGGCCTCCCCGCGCTCTGCGAACGGTCCGAGACGCTCGGTGTTGGCGCATCCTTCGTCGGTCTCCACTTGCTCGTGGATAAGACACCACCAGTACTGCACAGGCTCAGATGTATTCATCAGGTGTCTCTCCTCGCGGCCTCGTAGACTGTGGCCATCATGTCAAAGCTCACTCCTGGCCAGGTCTCGCCCCGGCGGAGCGTGCCGTCACACATCGCTCGCCCAGAGTACGTCGATCGAGCCGGCCCAAGGCCCTTCGCCGGGCCAGAGGTCAAAGACACCGAGACCATCGAGTTGATGCGCGTCGCTGGTCGCATTGCCGCTCAGGCGCTTCGCAAGGTCGCTAGCCACATCGAACCAGGCGTCAGCACCGACGAGCTCGACAGGATCGGCCACGAGTTCTTGTGCGATCACGACGCCTATCCCTCAACCCTGGGCTACAAGGGATACCCCAAGTCACTCTGTTCTTCGATCAATGAGGTCATCTGCCACGGCATTCCCGACAGCACTGAACTGCGCGACGGCGATATCGTCAACATCGATATCACAGCGTTCATCGGCGGGGTCCACGGCGACACTGACGCCACTTATCTTGTTGGCGATGTCGACGACGAGTCTCGTCTTCTCGTCGAGCGCACTGAGGCGGCGATGATGCGTGGCATCAAGGCCGCGGCACCCGGGCGGGCGATCAGCGTCATCGGGCGTGTGATCGAGGCGTACGCGAAGCGCTTCGGCTACGGCGTCGTCCGAGACTTCACCGGGCATGGCATCGGAACTGCGTTCCACTCCGGCCTTGTGATTCCGCACTTCGACGAACCGGCCTACGACACCCTTATCGAGGCGGGCATGACCTTCACCGTCGAACCAATGCTGACCCTTGGCGCCATCGACTACGAAATCTGGGACGACGGGTGGACCGTTGTCACGGCCGACCGGCGGCGCACTGCGCAGTTCGAGCACACGATTCTCATCACTGACTCAGGCAGCGAGATCCTTACCCTGCCTTGACGTCAGCCCCACTCCCCCGAGCCCTCAGCCCCAGCCGTGAGTTATCCACAGGCACAGGAGAACCGTCTTCCGCCCGTCCACCGCAGGCAGTGATCGGAGCATTTCGGTCACGAACGAACCCGCCGGCACCCCAGAAACTGGCGATTGTGCTCCGATCAAGGTCGGGGTGGGCCACATGAGCAAGATCGTTGACCTTGAGGGGTAAGGCAGAGGCCAACATCGTCCGATACCCGCACCATGCGCAAACGGAAGCCTGCGGCCACTTCTGGCCCCTCATGTCAGCGATGCACTGCCGTCCTCTTCGCCGGGCTCGACCGATGTGGCATGTGCGGATGGCCCTCCGGGGTCGGTTACCCACCTGCTGAGGGTGAGCTGGAGAGCACGGCCGCCGCTGCCCCCCAAGCGGATGAGCCTGCTTCGGCCGAGGACAACGACCACGTCGGCGTCCAGCTCGACGCCCTCGCCGGCATGGTTGCGCGACAGGGACAGCCGATGGCACCACAGTCGTTTGACGAGACTCCTGAGCCACCAGCAGATGTCGAAACCGCGGGGAACTCCGAGCCTGCCGCCGAGGCGCCGGCCATGGATGCAGACGCCGACGACGCCGTTGACACCGCCCGCGAGACGGAGCCCACCGAGGCAGAAACGGCTACCGAAGACGTCGACCCGCTCACGGCACCACTGGCCGCACTCACTGACGATGCGATTTCCCCCGAGGAGTCACAGCCGTCGACTGACGACAGCGACACACAGCCGGCCGTTTCGGACACCAACGACGTGAACATCATCGACAGCGATGAGGAGCATGACCTAAGCGCGGAGTCAGCCGGTGACACTGATCAGACATCCACAGCGCCTTCGGCTGCGAAGCCGGGACGCGCGGCCGCGGTCCTGCGCCCCGCTTCGGTACTGCTCGTGGGTACCGCAGTGGTGAACCTCGCCGTCGTTGCTCTCGCATCCGTCCTGGACGCGTCCGGATCGATGACGGGCGTGTTCCTTGGCCTCGCTCTCGTCACGCTCGCGCTCTGGACCGGCGCAGCCGTGACGTTCCTGCACTGGGTCTCGCGTGCGCACTCACACGTGGCCGCCACCGCGGCATCGCGCCAGCGCCACGGGGCGTCCATGTCGCTGGTCGGATGGTTCATCCCGATCGCCAACTTCGTGATCGGTTACCGCGTCCTGCAGGATCTTTGGACCGGCAGCGACCCAGCCACCCGCGACGACGCGGACGCCGCTCCCGCCAAGGCGCGGATGATCGACGTCTGGTTGCTCGGTATCGTGACGGCCGCCCTGTTCGGTTACGTGATGCCCCTGGCCCTCGGCGACTCAGCCCTGTGGGCGGGCGTCAGCGGCGTAGGACTGCTGATCGCCGCACTGGGCCTGGTGTCCACGATGGGCACCATCAGCGCCTGGCAGAGCGATGAAGCCGCGGCCGAAGACTCCGAAGGTGCTGCTCCGCCGATCGTGGAGCAGACCCTCGACGCCGAAACGCCTGAACCTGTTGCCACCGAGGCGAAGTCCACCGCGCAGGAGCCCGTCTCTGCCAGCGCCGAGTAGAACCCACTCGCATCTCACCGAGGCAAGCGCCGATGGTTCCGATTCAAGGCTCAACGGTCTGGAAGCTAAGGCGAGTGAGTTGGCCCGTCAACCTGGTTGTGTCTGGGTGCCGCCGAATGTCGCATAAGTCCGTACCCGACCACCAGGATCAAGGCCGACGGCAACGCGGACATGGGTATGAACACGAGGGTCGCAGTCCGTAAGGTCAGCACCCCTGCGAAGCCGGCTACCGAGAAACCCAGGATGCCGAGGAGTGCGAGCGCCACCCCGACCGCAACTCTGACGTCGCGGTGCTTTCGCCGGAGGGCAACATTCGGGATCTGCCATGGGGTAGGACGCTCGAATCGCCGCAACATCATCACCACGCTCAGCAGCACCGCACCCATGAGCACGAGGAGAGGCAGGCGTAGGAGCCACCACGTCGTGGAGCCGATCGTCGGAAAGAGCGGAGCACCCACCAGAACCAGCGCGCCGGTGACCGCAACGATCACGGTGAAGTGCCAGAGGAAGCTCGTCATCGGCACACCGTTGGCCGCAACCGTGGCTCGCCAGATTGACTCGCGTCGGAGGACGGCCTTCACCGGCACACGTAGGAGGAGCGCCAGTCCCATTAGCCAGAAGGAGAGGCTGAGCAGTGCAACAGACGGCGGAGTCATGTTCGAGACCGACTCACCCGGAAGGGTCACCATCGACACCGGGTACGGACCCCACACCACCAGCGTCACCGTCAGTGCCAGAGCACCGAGGGCAGCGGCCGCGACAGATCGTCGGTTGTCGAGCAGCGGAATCCGGTCCGCGTAGAAGAATCCGCACTGATGAACGGCGAGCCAGACGAAGCCGAAGTTGAGGTAGCCGATGATGGCCGGGGCACCGAGCTCGAACCTCAGCAAGTCGACGCTGACCGTTCCGAGCACCAGAAGCGCTAGGACCCGCCACCCCCAACGGCGATGCAGCGCGAACATCGGGGGGGCAAGTGCCACGACAGCCAGGTAGATCCCGATGAACCACAGCGGTTGGGCAATTACGCGCAGCACCATCACGGCTGTCAGATTCAGGTGCCCGCTGGCTTCGACGACAACCCCAATGACCAGCCCGGTCACGATGAAGGCGAACGTCGGCCGCAGCAAACGCTCGGCTCGGGAGACCATGAAGTCCGCATATGTACCACCCCGACGCTGGTATGAGGTCCAGGCGACCGCATTCGAGAAGCCGCCGACGGCGAAGAAGACAGGCATGACTTGAAGAAGCCAGGTGAGCCACTGCGCCCAGGTGATGACGGTTAGTGAGTTGGTCACCTCGACGGCGCCATCGGGATCGACCTCAACCCCCACCATGAAGAAGTGCCCGAGCATGACGACAGTGAGCGCGACCACTCGCAGCAGGTCGACATACCGGTCCCGGTCGACCGGCGTCGCCGCGGCGAGATCTCGAGCGGAGTAGGTCATGGTCACCCCCTGGGGAGTCTCCAGCATCGGCAGGGAATTCGGTACACCGTGCCCACGCGGACTTCGTGCAGGTCAGAGCCATGGGGCGAGCGAGTTGGCCTGTAAGCCGGGTTCTGTCCGCACACCTTGCGGCACGCGGGACGACCATCCATCTGGGGCCGCCGTTGCCGACGACCTCATGCGGTCTACCCGCAGGCTCGGACGGGCCGTCCTCAAGCGCCTGCGCAGCGCCAGTCGAAACTGACACCTCTTGACCTTGCTCCAGGTGGGGTTTACCAAGCCGACGCAGTCACCTGCGGCGCTGGTGGTCTCTTACACCACCGTTTCACCCTTACCGCCCGGTTGCCCGGACGGCGGTCTGTTTTCTGTGGCACTGTCCCGCGGGTCACCCCGGGTGGGCGTTACCCACCACCTTGCCCTCTGGAGCCCGGACTTTCCTCGACGACTGATTTCTCACTCGCCGCGGTCGTCCGGCCAACTCGCTCGCCTGACCAGGGTACGCCGTCGCACGCTTGCACGGACCGCTGCCTAGAGTGTGCCCTCGTGCTCATCCTGCTGCCGCCCTCCGAGGGCAAGGCCTCCACCGACCGCGGACGCCCTTTCGACCTTGAGGCTCTCTCGATGCCTGAGCTCTCCGCCACTCGCCAGCGAGTTCTCCAGAGCGTCGTCAAGCTCTGCAATGGGCAGGAGGCGCGGGCACGGAAGATGCTGGGGCTGTCGGTACGGCAGACCGAGGAACTCGACCGCAACCGAGACCTCGCACGAGGCCAAGGCCCTGCCAGCAGCTGCGGTGTACAACGGCGTGCTCTACGCCGCACTCGACTACCCCTCGCTGCCAACGGCTGCCCGTCGCCGTGTGGATCGCTGGGCCGTTGTCTTCTCGGGGCTGTGGGGTGCTGTGCATCTCAACGACTCCATTCCGGCCTATCGGCTTTCCGGAGACGTCGCCCTCCCACGTCTCGGGCCGGTTGCCGCGCTGTGGCGCCCAGCCCTGTCGGCAGCGATTCCTGCAGCGGCCGGCAGCGGGGTCGTCCTCGACCTCAGGTCGGGCACCTACGCCAAGATGTGGACGCCGGACGCGCAGCTCGCAGAGCGCACCGTGGTGGCACGCGTCCTGTTCGAGCGACCGGATGGCTCACGGGCCGTCGTCAGCCACCACAACAAGGCCACGAAGGGGCGACTCGTTCGCGCTCTCGCGCTTCAGGCGAAGACCGCGCGAACCGTCGAGTCGCTCGCGGATCAGATCGAGTCACTCGGAGTCGGTGTTGACCTGAGCGCGGGACGTCCGGGAAAGCCCTGGAACCTCGACGTCGTGGTGGACGAGCTCTGAGGCGCTAGCCGAGGTGTGGCGTCTCGTTGATTCCTCGTACCGACACGTTGCCGTCGCCGAACCAGCTGATCGTCGACAACGAGGCCGGGCGGATCTCGATCCGGTAGTAGCTGTGGGCCGGGGCATCGAGGGCCAAGCGAAGAAGGGTCTTGAGCGGCGTGACGTGTGTGACGAGCACCAGCGTTGAACCCTCGTAGCGTTCGACAATGCGGTCGCGCGCCGCGCTGACTCGAGTCTCGACCTCGTCGAATGACTCCCCGCCAGGAGGTGGCACAGACGTCGACGCCAGCCACCGTGACAGCGCCTCGCCGTCTTGGCTCTGAACGTCGCCGAACGTCATGCCGTCCCACTCGCCGAAGGCACATTCACGGATGTCGCTCTCTTCGACGACATCTACCCCGAGGTGCTCAGCGACAATCTCGGCTGTCTGGCGGGTTCGGGTCATCGGAGACGTAATGATCAGATCAGCACCGTCGGACGCAGCCAGGTGTCGCCCTGCACGATGCGCCTGCTCGACGCCGGGGGCGTTGAGGGGAGGGTCGTCACCGCCCCATCCACTGAAGCGTCGTTCTGCGGTATGCACGGTCTCGCCGTGTCGCAACAGATGTGTGGTGGTGACCACCGGATGCGCCGACGACCAGCCGACCAGGACGTTCGGTCGCCCAGGCTCAGGTGCCTCCGCCGCCGCCTCGGTCATCTCACTGCGTGGGTGGCCGTCGAGCGCCTCGTTCACAAGGCGATCGGCGTGCCCGTTCTGCTCACGCGGCACCCAGGTGTACGTCACTGCCGAAGCGGGAAACGCATCGCGAGCCAGAATCGCTCTCTCGCGCATGTCGGCGTGCTTGATCTTCCACCGCCCACTCATCTGCTCGACCACCAGCTTGGAGTCGAGTCGGGCTTCTACGGTCGCGGTGGCGTCGATATCGGCGGCGGCACGGAGTCCAGCCACCAGTCCGTCGTACTCGGCAACGTTGTTGGTCGCGATGCCAATGGCGCGTCCCTCTTCGAAGAGAACCGCGCCCGATTCTGCGTCTTTGACGACGGTCCCGTAGGCCGCAGGGCCGGGGTTTCCCCGTGACCCACCATCAGCCTCGATGATCAGGCGACGCCCCACCGCTCAGAGACCAGACTCTGCTGTGCGGACCTGGATGCGCCGGCACTCTTCGCACCGAATGACCTCGTCCTCGGCTGCTTCACGAATGCGGCCGACGTCGGTGGCCGACAGGTCGAGACGGCATCCGTCGCAGCGCCGCTGCTTGATGGCCACAGCGCCGATTCCGTCGAGCTGAAGCCTCAGCTTCTCGTAGTAGGACAACAGTTCTTCACCAACGTCGGGGACGACGGCCTCGCGCTGGAGTTTCGCGAACTCGACATCCTTGTCGATGGTTGAGAGCGCTTCGATCCGGCGGCGTTCGGTGCCTTCCACGGCACCCGCCAGTCGCTCCTGCTCCGATGCCAGTGCCGCAGTCCGGTGCTCGGCAACCTCCAGACGCTCCATGACCTCCAGTTCAATGTCTTCGAGGTCACGCTGCCGCTTGGCCAGCGAGCCCACCTCATGCTGGAGGTTTTCGAGGTCCTTGGCCGACGTGACGGCACCGGAGTCGAGCCGTTGCTGGTCGCGGGTCATGCGCTGGCGTACCTGGTCGATGTCTGCCTCGAGCTTGTCCTGCTCACGAGCGATGTCGCCGGCTTCGGTCTGAGCCACCACTAGATCCGAGCGGACCGCCTGCTGCTTCAGGGCGAGTTCGCTTAGCTCGGCGATCTCGGGCAGGGTGCGCCGCCGGTGTTCGAGGTGCGCCAGGGTCTGGTCGATCGCCTGCAGGTCGAGCAATCGGGCCTGCTCAGCCGGAGTTGCCTTCAGCGGTCCTCCTCGGGTCGTGACCGGACCATGCCGGTCACCGGATCGGTCACCACGGTCGAGACGTGGGCCTCCACCGTAGTCGCGGATGGATGCGCCGCCGCGAGCGCCGTCGTCAGCTGCCGTGCCACCCTCGGCAGCCACGGCCACTCGCTGGCCCAGTGCCCAGGGTCGACCAGCGCAGGACCGCCGGCCGCAAGGTGCTCGGACGCTCGATGATGACGAAGGTCGGCGGTGACAAAGACGTCGACCCCGGCGCGACTGGCGTCGTCCAACAGCGAGTCTCCCGACCCGCCGCACACCGCAACGCGCACCACCAAGGCCTCAGGGTCGCCGAAGAAGCGCACGCCGCCGGGTGTGGTCGGCAATGCATCCGCGACCACCTGCGCGAAGTCCTCGAGAGTCATCTCGGTGGCCAGCGTGCCTACTCGTCCTAGACCCGTCGCCCGCTCGGACGCCGCCAACTCGATGACATCGACGGCCACTTCCTCGTAGGGGTGCGCTCCTCGGAGGGCTGCGAGGACAGCCGAGCGATGGATCCGCGGCACGATCATCTCTACCCGGCTCTCATCGAGGATTTCTCGCCGCCCTACCGCTCCGATTGCGGGACTCGCACCTGGTTGCGGGGTGAACGTGCCCGTCCCACCTACCGTCCATGCGCAACGCCGGTAGTGGCCCAGTCCCCCGGCACCCGCAGCCGCCATGGCATCGACGACCGCCTCCACATCGGCAGGAGGCACAAACGTCACGATCTTGTCGGCCGGGTCGTCGGGCCACGGACGAAGCGCCGAGAGGTTGACCAGACCCAACGCGTCAGCAAGCGCGTCGTTGACCCCTCCCGTTGCCACGTCTGCGTTGGTGTGTGCGGCGAAGTGCGCGCACCCGCCGCGAATCAACCTGTGCAGGGTCGATCCTTTCCAGGTATCTGTGGCAACGCTGTGCGTCGGCGAGAGCAGGAGCGGATGGTGTGTCACCAGCAGATCCGCGCCCCACGCCAGCGCTTCGTCCACGACCTGAGGAAGCGGATCGACGGCGAACATCACCCGACCCAACGACGTGCCTCTGTCGCCGCACGTGAGCCCAACCGCGTCCCAGCTCTCGGCCGTCGCCGGGGGGTAGAGATCGTCAAGGGCGTCGACGGCGTCGCCAACAGTGGGGCTGCTCACGGTGGCACTGTAGTGCGGACGCCGAAGGGTCCACCCCTCGATCCAGCGACACAAACCCACGCCCACCGTGAGCCAGTTCGATCTACTGAGACCGCTGGTGGTGCTGCCCATCAGTGCTATTGCCCCTCCGACTATTTGGGAGTAGGACTCAGGAGAGCCCCAGGCTCCCCCACGCTGCGAAATCGCAGCCGCGCTTGGGGTACGGAGGCAAGCCATGTACGGAACCGTGATGGTGGCGCGCATCTCAACGTCGGCCGAAGCAGTCCGCCGACGCGCACAGAAGTGGGAGCTCGAACGCGGCACATCCGTGGGATTCGTCGACCGATGGATCATGTCGGCCGATGACGGCCGCCTGGTGATGGCCGTGCGCTTCGAGTCCAAGGAGAAGTACCTCGCCCTGGCCGATGACAGCGCCCAGAACGAGTGGTGGACGCGCGAAGTGGCGCCCCTACTCGACGGTGAGCCCGAGTGGATCGACGGCGAGTGGGTTGACGCCTAGTCGTTGTTCACCACTCACTGGCCGATCCACAGACCGAAGCACGGCCGCCTGGCGGGCGCTCATGTCAATGGGTTACGGCCGTGTTGCCAAGTTGGACGAGCAGGACTCCGGCGATCACAACCACCAGCCCGGTGGCGGTCACCCACGAGATCGAGTCGCCGAACAACCACACGCCTGCGAGTGTCACCAGCGCGATCCCGAATGCGGACCAGATCGCGTACACAATTCCCTGCGGGATCCCCGTTTTGAGGATCAGGGCCAGCAGATAGAACGAGACGCCGTATCCAATGACGACCACCACGACCGGCCACAGCTTTGTGAAGCCGTCGGAGTAGCGCAGGAACACCGTTGCCAGCACCTCGAACCCAATGGCGAACGTGAGCAAGAGCCAGGTGGGCATGGACGGGAACTCCCCTCAGTTGCGTCCCCGCAACATAGCGCCACCACCCTGTGCGGCCCGACATCGATCCCACGGTCAGCGTTCGCCGAGGCGCTATCAGCAACGGAGGCGTGGGTGCCGGCAACGGACGCTTCCCCATATGGGCGGGCTACCCGGGTTGGGAGTAGCACTATGTGGACGACGTAAGGGATCCGATCGTTTGCTACGTTCGAGATCCAGCAGTCGTAGGGAAGGGGATTCCATGGGCAAGAAGTCGAGCAAGAAGAAGAGCGACAAGAAGAAGGACAAGAAAGACAAGAAGAAGAAGGGCAAGAAGAAGAAGTAGTCCTTCATCGCGTGAGGCGAGGTCCGCTTTGCGGACCTCGCCTCACACCTTCTCAAAGGACAGAGAATTCGAACGTGGGTCCCGGCTGGCCGGGACCCACGTTCACGTTGATCGGCTTCACTCACCGACAGTGGCTAGCCCCAGAGTCAGTTGGTGTACGGGTCGTCCGGGTACCCTCCGCCACCACAAAGGTCGGCGGTCACGGTGTCGCCAGGCTGCCAATTGTTCAGCCAGTTCTTGCCATCGTCGTTGAATCCGGCGACGGGTGGGATGACGTCACCGATCGGGCCATTTCCCACCTGGTTGTGACTGTCGTGGTCAGACGCGCCCTCGCCGTCGATGGCGGCAACGTCAACAGTGATGACGACGTACGGGTTCGTTGCCGATCCCGTTCGGTGACAGATGGTGACCTTGTGGCCGTCCTCGACGTAGTTAGTCAAGTCAGCGTTCGTGCCGTCGAAACTGTACGGCTGTGTGGCGAATGCCGTGCCCGCGGCCAGAGCTGACGCGAGCACAACCGCGGCCGCACCCCCGGTTGCCAAGATCTTGCGCATGGAGACCCCCTCTAAGTCGCGACGCGATGCCGCGATGGAATGTTGCTCATGACGGTAGGCTGGCCATTGTGCCGCCGCCGAGCTTCGCACCAGGATCACCCAGTCGGGCTATCAGGTGGCCCCGTGTGCTTCCAA